>JAKQHS010000005.1 GCA_029557915.1 Bacteroidota bacterium
ATTTCACAAATTAGGAACTAAACCCCGGCTAGCCTACGAACTTGCCAACTTGCCAACTTGCCAACTTGCCAACTTGCTAACTTGCTAACTTGCTAACTACTACTCTGTCCTCAGTGACTTCACCGGATTCATCCACGCCGCTTTCACTGCCTGGATGGCTACCGTAAACAAGGCAAGGGCAACGACCAGGACCATGGCCGCAACGAACATCCACCAGGAGATGCTGGTGCGGTGCACAAAATCCTGGAGCCATTGATTCATCAGGTACCAGGTGAGGGGGGTGGCCAGTACAAAGGCGATGACCACCAAAAGGATGAAGTCTTTACCGATCAGCCCGATGATGCTCCGGGTCGAAGCGCCCAGGACTTTGCGAATTCCGATTTCTTTGATCCGCCGTGAAATGGCAAAGGAGGCGAGGGCAAAAAGACCCAGGCAGGAGATCAGGATGGCCAGGACGGCGAATCCTTTGCACAAGGCGGCAAACTGGGTGTCGGCCTCGTAAAAACGCTGGATCTCTTCATCGTAAAAACGGCCTTTAAAGACTTGCTCAGGAAAGAGGTTGTTGTAGATTTTTTCGATCGACGCCACCGTCTCCTGGATGTTCTGCGGCCTGATTTTTACTCCGGCCACGAAATAATAGGCCTTGCGCGAGGTCATCAGCAGGGCTTCGAGCGGTTCGTGGGCGGAGTGGCTGTGGTAATCTTCGGCCACGCCTACGAGGTTAAGGGTCCGGTTGCCCAGCTTGATCACATTGCCCAGGACCGAATTGAAGTCGGTGATGCCCAGTTTTTTGAGCGCCGTCCGGTTGATCACGGCTTCCCTTGCCGTATCGGATGGCAGGAACCACCTGCCCGCCAGCAATTTGATGCGGTAAGTCCCCTGGTAATCCTCATCACAAAATTTGGTGGAGATGGGAAAAGGGGCATCCTCTTTCCCCTGCTGCAAGGCCCAGTTTGAAGACCAGGTATTCCCGCTGGAGGGACGGTCGCTGCTGAGGCTTACCAGTTCCGTACCCGGCAGGCTTTTGATCTGGTTTTTTAAGGTATTCAGTTTGGACTGGCTGACGCTATCATTGCTGAAGCCGAAGGTATAGACCAGGTCCTTGTTGAAGCCCAGGTCCATGTTCCGGATAAAAGAGAGCTGGCTGAGCGCAATCACGGTGCTGATGATCAGGCCGAAGGCGATGACAAACTGCAGCACGACCAGCACTTTGCGCAGGAAAACGCCAGAGCCGATCCCTTTTTCAAAATTGGCGCGAAAGATCTGGACCGGTTGGAAAGAAGAAAGGACTGCAGCGGGATAAAGCCCGGCCAGGAAGGTGACCGCTACAAACAATAATGAAAGGAAAACAAACAGGTTGCCCCCCTGGAAAAGGGAGATATCGGCCGGCAGGGGGCTGATGTATTGCAGCCAGGGACTGGTGAGATAAGCAAGCCCGGTGCCCAGCAAAATAGCCAGGCCTACCAGGATCCCGGTTTCGGTAAGGAAATTGACCATGAGCCGGCCATGCCCAACCCCCAGGGTCTTGCGTATTCCCACCTCCTTGGCCCGGACCACGGATTGCGCATTGGACATATTAATAAAATTGAAGCAGGCCATGACCAGGATGAGGAGGCCGATCATGGAAAGGATCCAGGATTTTTTCTTATCCATGACATGGCTGCCGGAAGTGCCTATGTTTTCATTGTAATGGAGGTCCGAGAGGGCTTGGGCAAAATGCTTTTTGGCTACCTGGTCTTTTTTGTACTCCTCTTTGCCCACCGAGGCGAGCGCCTGGTTGGCCGCTTCCATCTGGTCCCTGGAATGGAGCAAAGCAAATAGCTGGTTGTTGCTGCTGGTAGAGCCCCATTCCTTGCTGTAAAAATAGAACTCCTGATGGGCCTCGATCGTGGGATAACTGATAAAAAACACTACCGGAAAGTCAGAGGCGGCCGGGGCGTCTTCCACTACGCCGATGACCTTCATGGCCGGCTGGAGATTGTCCAGGG
>JAKQHS010000012.1 GCA_029557915.1 Bacteroidota bacterium
TGAGTTATGCCAGTGAGGCCGACCGCGCAGTCTATCTGCCCCATCCCGATCACAAGGCTTTTGGCAAGGTCCTCGGGCCGCACCTCGATAAGGTGCTGGTGGTGGATTATTGGGCGGAGAAGTGAGATGCCAGATACGAGAAGCGAGATACGAGATACGAGATACGAGTTACGAGATACGAGATATGAGAAGCGAGGGGCGAGGGGCGAGGTACTCAGCCTCAACCTCAACCTCAACCTTAGTCTCAACCTCAACCTTAGTCTCAACCTCAACCTCAACCTCAACCTCAGCCTTAGCCTCAACCCACAAAATGAAGAAATACAATATTGTCCTACTGACCTTGTTTTTATCCCAGCATGCCTTTGCCCAGCCGGCCGTTAAGGATGAACCCAGGCATCACCTGGTTTTCGAAAATGAATATCTGCGGATCCTGGACGTCCACCTGGCTCCGAACGACACCACTCAATATCACGTGCACCAAACCCCTTCGGTTTTCATTGCTCTCAGCAAGACCATAACCACCAATCAAAGCCTGGGCCAGCCGGTCAACCCGGTCCGTTACGACGAGATCAAAGCCTGGTACGATCCCATCCCCAGTCCCCGGATCCACCGGGTTTGGAATTCAGACAGCTCCTGGTTGCACATCATGGACGTGGAACTCACTGCGGGCCGGCAAAAGTCCAATCCACCTATAATCCAGAGTCCTTTCCTCCAATTGCTTTTCAACGAACTGCAGGTGACCGGATACCGGCTTGAACTTCCGGCGGATAATTCCATAGCATTGCCGATATCCGATACGGGGTATCTCCTGGTCAGCCTCGCAAATTCGGTTATCCGTTTTGACATGCATGGCGGGTCACAGAAACGAATGATGAAAGCCGGGCATTATATATGGATCCCGGCGGGAGGGGCCTCCACATTAACCAACCTGGATCAAAGCAAGGCGGAACTGGTATTGCTGCATTTGAAATAGAAAGCGATTTAGGAAAATCCATTTGGTAAAATAATACCGATGCGCGGAGGGTGAAAAATCAAACGGAAGCTTTTATCCGCTCAAGCCTGTTCGACCGGGATCAACAATTTATACCCTTTCCCATGCACCCCTATCAGTTTCACCTCAGGATCTACGGACAATTTTTTTCTCAGGCGGGAAACAAAGACGTCCAGGCTGCGGCCGACTATGATGCCCTGATCCTCCCAGATGGTTTTCATCAACTGGTCTCTGGGGATCAGTTGATTGGGAGCCTGGGCAAACTGGGCCAGCAATTCCGATTCTTTCGCGGATAGCGGAATCCCGTCCTCTTCAAAAAACAAGGTCTGATCCGATGGATTAAAACGGAAACGGCCCAGAAAAACGACTGGGGAAGACCGGGTATGCTGCTCTTCAGCGGGTTTGTGGGCGGCAGGACCGGATGGCTTGTTTGTCCTCTTTTGCAAAAAATAACCTGCGCTGATAAAAAGGGGGAACAGGAGGAAACCATACCATTTAAAGGCTGCCGGAGGCTCTTTAAAAACCACCCGCATCTGGTAACAGGCTTCCGGAGCGGTCCGGCCTTCACAGGGAATGACCGGCTGATGCTCTCCGGGATCGACGGCAAAGCTGTAAACAATTTCGCTGGTCCCGCAATCCAGGACCTGGAATAAATAAGCCCTCGAAAAGGAAACGCCTTCCAGATGTTGGCGTACGACCCGGACTATGGAATCGGGTACGAATGAAAATACCCGTTCAAAACCAAGGATGTATTCCGTTCCCTTCAGCCGCCGGAGCGGCAATATCCTTGAACTGTCATCCCCTATGACCTTCAATATTTCATGTCCCATCAGCCGGAGCCTCACTTCATCCTGATCCGGGTCGACGTCCGCAAGCGCATACCGGTTGCCTGCCCAGGAAAGCAGGAGGAAGGCGGCCAGGCTAAGCGCCAGGGCATAATAAATCCACCGGGGTTTCATGTTTTTGCAAAGCTAAGGCCGGGAGGAGCAGGACGAGGGGATTTTTACTCTTTTTTACAATCATTTTACATCCGCTTTACCATGGGGAGTCCGTCCAACCGGAATCTTGTCCCCATTAAAAAATCAGAATTATGATAAAATCGTTTACGACCGGGTCTTTTCCTGCCGGACTGGTCCTGGTAAGGGTGATTACAGGATTTTTACTCATCAGGGTGGGTTGGGAAATTACTTCCGTGGATAAAATGTCCGGTTATTTTCAATGGCTTACCGACATCCGGTTTCCCCTGCCGGTCCCCATGGCCTATGCCGGAAAAATTGCCGAATTGGCTGGGGGCGTGAGTTTTATTACCGGGTTTCTGGTGCGCTGGACCAGCATACCGGTAATGATCACCATGGCGGTCATCACCTTCATCATGGGGGAAGGAAATCTGATGAGCGATTCCTTTTTATTGCTGCTGCTGGCCTGGGTATTTTTCTGCACCGGCGCGGGAAAATGGAGCCTCGATGGATTCCTGCCTGGCCTCCGGCCCGGCAAACCAATCATGGCCAAAAGCCAAATCCTGTTTTTTCCTGCCTTGTTTTTCTCTTTAAATGCCATCACGGGGCAGCCGGTGGAGCCCTGGATCCACAAACCCTTTGACCAATGGCCGGAGATCGCCCTGGTCAACCGGTTTTCTTTGAAGGACGGAAGCGGATACGACGATCCCTCCTTGTCCTATGCCGGCACGGCCTTCCTGGTGCGTAAGGACGATGCCGTTTTTGCCGTCACCGTCAAACACATCTTGTTCCTCGCGTGGAGAAAATTCAATAACCGCGTTTTTATTTCAGATAAAATCGGTCGATGGACCATGCACTTAAAAAATAATCCCGGACTCCGTTTGGCTGCGGGGCCGCTCCTGAATGAGGACCCGGACGAAAAAATACAGGACGGATTTGAAAACGGGGTTCTTCAAAGGGATTGGTTGATTTTTAAGACGGATTCCATCCCTGAAAAAATTCATCCGCTTACCATTGGTTCTCATCTTCCTTCCTTAGGCGACAAGGTTTACCTCACCGGCAATCCCTACCGGATCGACCATACGGTCCATTTCCGGGGAAAGGTGGTCAAACAGGAAGGTCCTGTTTTTCTGGTTCAATTTGAAATGCCCGATACGGTATTTCTTGGCGGGGCCAGCGGATCCCCTGTTTTGGATGAAAACGGGCACCTGGTGGGTATCTTTTCGACATCCAGGCGAGATCCGGCGAGCGGTCGGATTCAGTATATCATGAATACCACCCATTATCTCCATGCCGTTTTGGAGAACAATAAACCTTTGAACCTGAACCGAAGGCCCCTGGCCACATTGGTTGACTCCCTGGTAAGGAAGCATTCGGTAAAAACCGCCATGGATCAGGTTAAAAAAATGTATCGGGATCCCGATGCTTATTTCCGTTATAACCTGAGTTGGCCGGATTATAAAGCTCTGGATCAAACCGGCCGTAGATTGATTCTTTCAGGAAGGACCCGGGAAGCCAACCGCTATTACCGGGGACTGCTTGATCAGTATCCTGGTATGCATTTTTTTGTGTTATCGATGCTGGATATTCTTGTACATGCCGGTAAGAAGGAGAAGGCCCTGAGGTTTTTAGAACAAGCCATTCAAAAAGCCGATCCGGAAACCAGAACCATCCTGGAGAAAAAACGAAATGAACTTACCTGTTAGTTCGAAGCTGAGTTCCGGTTTTTTGTACTCCTCAAAATGCATTACGTTGGGTCGAAGCCTGGCTTCGGCCAGCCTTTAATATGAAAACCACCCGGTCGGAGTCGTCTAAGTGAAGGGTTAAATCAAATTCACCCCTTCACTTAGACGAAAAAGGCCATCCTTATTCAGAATGGCCTCATAACCATGAAAAGCTATACAATGATGTATTATGCTTTTTTCTTTTTTTCGGCTTTTGGCGCGGCCGCCTTTGGCGCTTTCGCAACCGGAGCCGGTTTGACTACAGCAGCAGCAACAGGGCTGGCCGCGGTCTTTACCTTGTGCGGACGGGTTTTACCGTAGGATCCGATTGTTATTTTTCCGCGTTTTGATCTCTTGTCACCTTTTCCCATATAAAATTTTGATTATGAATCGGCAAAGATAGGAAGATTATTTCAGTAATCAGCTTTCAGCTTTACTGACCATTGACTGTTAACTGTTGACTATTGATTTATCACTATTGACAAAATGAACACTGTTCATTATATTTGCATCATTAATTTAATTTTATGAGTATAGCCGACCGAAAAGACCGGGAAAAAAAGGAACTCACCGAACTGATCCTGAAGGAAGCCAGGGCCTTGTTTCTGGAGGAAGGTTTTGAAAAAACATCGATCCGCCGGATTGCCGACCGGATTGAATACAGCCCCGCCACGATCTACCTCTATTTTAAGGACAAGAATGACCTGTTGCTGGCCCTTCACCAGGAATCGTTCACCCATCTCTTTGAAGCCCTTTCGTCGGTGGCTTCGGTGCCGGACGCGTTTGAAAGACTGGTGGCTCTGGGAAAGGCATATATCGAGTATGGCCTGAAAAACCCGGAAGAATACGAACTGATGTTCATGTTGTCCGCCCCCCTCGAAGCCCTGGAATGCAGGCATGAACTCTGGTGCGACGGCCAAAAAGCTATTGACCTTGTAAAAATGATGGTGGATGATTGCAAAGCACACGGCTATTTCAGAAAAGACCTGGATCCGGATACCACCGCGATCATGTTGTGGGCGCAGGTACACGGACTGGTATCCCTGTACCTGAAACAGCGCTTCAAAATGTTCCAGGACCAGGACCAGAAAAAACTCATTGATAAAACCTTCGGGCTTTTTATAAAAACCCTGCAGTGTTTCCGCTAAACCACCCTCCTCTTTCCCCATTAAGCTCAATTCAACTCTATGACTTTTCGAAATTCGGCTTGGATCCTTGCCCTGATCTTCCTCTATCCCGGGCTTTCGGCCCAGGCCCAGCAAAATGCCCTGGATGATTACATCCGGCAGGCCCTGGAAAAACACGGCCTGATTAAAGAGCAGGATGCCCTGATCGACGAGAAAAAAGCCGGCTTCATGCTGGCAAACCGCCAATCCGGGCCGGAACTCACCCTGTCCACTTCGTATACCCTTGCCGCCGGAGGACGGGATATTTCTTTTCCACTGGGCGACCTGCTCAATCCCGTGAGCAATGCCCTGAACGACCTTACCCGGACCCAGGACTTCCCCCAGTATGAAAACCAGAATATTTTATTCTTACCTAACAATTTCTATGATCTCAGGACCCGGATCAGCCAACCCATTCTCAGGCCTGAGATAAAAATCAACCGGCTGATCAGACAGGAACAGATCGGACTCCAGGAACTGGAAAAGGAAATGGTTGAAAGGAATATCATACGGGACGTAAAAAAAGCTTACTATCAATATATCCAGGCCGGGGACATGATATCCATCCTCCGCCAGGCGCTCACCGTACTGGATGAAGGAGAGCGGGTGACCCAGAGCCTGATTCGAAACGGCATCGCTCTGCCTTCGGCCATCCTGCGAATCCAGGCGGAACAGTCCAAGCTGGCCACCCAGGTCTATGCTGCGGAAAATCAGCGCCTCAACGCCAGGGCTTTTTTCAACTACCTGACCGGGAGGCCTGACTCGGATAGCATCCGGGCCATTTCTCTGATGGCCCTGCCCGACCCTGCTTCCTTTACGGATTCAATCCGGACCGAAGAGATCAACAGCCTGGAAAAAGGCCTCGCCATTCAGCGGCTGGCCCTTGATCTTGAAAATAAATTTCATGCCCCGAAACTTGGAGCCCAGGTGGATCTTGGATCCCAAAACTTCAATTTTAAATGGGGGGGATACCTCCTTGCAGGTTTGCAGCTTGACGTCCCCCTGTATGACAATAAAAAAAATAAATACCGCAAAGAGGAGATCCTGGCCGGCATGAAAGCCGCCTCAGAAAAAAAAGACTGGGCGGCCAAAAGCCTGGGACTGCAATTGCAGCAGGCCAAAAGGCAAATGGCTTCCGCCGTGGATCAATACCATTCCTACAGCCCAATATTAAATATGTCCCAGCGCTATTACTGGGAAATCCTGCGCAGGTACAAAGAAGGCCAGGCCACCCCTGCCGAACTCGTGGAAGCACAGGCCCAGATCACATCGGCCCAGCTCCAGCAAAACATCGCACTTTATGAATCCTGGATCCGCGCCGCGGAAATCGAAAGCCTGATTAAAACCCAATAAACCCAAACCCCATGGTTTCATACCACTTCAATTCCCCAAAAATGAAAATCCATTCTTTCCTCCTGGTCCTGCCTCTTTTTTTTGTTTTTTGCGGCAGGGAAAAAACAGAACAGGCGGTTCAAATTCATCCGGACTCCCTGGAAATCCATAAAGTAAAAGTAGCCCCCGTCACCGGGACGGAAACCAATGGCATCATCCGGGCAACCGGTCTTCTCGTCTCGGACCTCGAGTCCAGGCCGGCCTTTAAAATAGGCGGGGTGATCGAAAAAACTTATTTCGGAGAAGGAGACAAAGTCTCCAAAGGCGCCCTGCTGGCCAGGCTGAATCAATCTGAAATTTCAGCCCAGGTCAGGCAGGCCAGGATGGCCGTGGAAAAGACCAGCAGGGATTTTGACCGGGTCAACAACCTCCATGCAGACAGTGTGGCCACCCTGGAACAATTGCAAAATGCCGGGACGGCCCTGGACATGGCCAAAGAGTCCCTGCGCATAGCCGAATTCAACCAGCAATTTGCCGAAGTCCGTTCCCCCGTGAGCGGCACGATTGTCAAACAATTGCTTCGCCAGGGAGAGATTGCCGGACCCGGAATGCCTGTCTACGCCATCATGGGCACAGGCCGGCAGGATTGGAAAATAAAATCCGCGGTATCAGACAAGGAATGGGCCCGGATAAAAAAAGGCGACCATGCAGAAGTATGGTTTGAAGCCTATCCCGGCCTGAAATTGCAGGGCGTGGTCGACCAGGTAGCGGAGATGAGCAATCCGGGCACGGCCACCCTCGATATTGAAATCCGCCTGCCGGGACAAAATCAGAAACTCGCGGCCGGATTGTTGTGCAAGGTTGAAATCCGGGCGGCAGCCAGGATGGGTTCTTTAAAAACCATACCGATCGAGGCCCTCGTCTCTTCAAACCAGGGATTGGGGATCATCTATGTCATCGAGGATGGAAAAGCGGTCCGTAAAACGGTCCGCATTGATAAAATACTGGGTGACCAGGTAGCGGTCAGCAGCGGCCTGGAAAAAGTCGGAGAGGTGATCACCGCCGGCGCTTTCTACCTGGAGGAAGGTCATAAAGTCCAGATCATTCAATAAGCCGGTTTTTTATCCTTCAAAATTCTAAAAATGAACCTGACTTCATTCTCGGTCAAAAACTACCAGTTTACCATCATTATATTCATTCTTGCCCTGGCCCTCGGGCTGAATTCATTGCTCAACATGCCCCGGGGGGAGGACCCGCCATTCGGTGCTCCCATTTTTGTCGTCCTTGCCGTCTACCCGGGAACCAACCCGGCGGATATGGAACAATTGGTGGCCGACCCGATCGAAGAGGCGCTTTACAATCTGGGGGATGTCAAACGGATCGTTTCCACCTGTTCCGACGGATTGATGCTCTGCCAGATTGATTTTAATTACGGGGTGAATGTCGATACCAAGAACAACGACGTCAACCGTGAAATGAATAAAATCCGTGCCAACCTTCCGGAAGGACTGCTGGAATTGCGCGTGGAAAGAGCCTCCTCCTCGGATGTGGTGATCCTTCAAAGCGCTTTGGTTTCCGAGACGGCCACCCCCCGCGAATTGAACGACCTGGCCGATGAATTGAAACGCGAGCTTGAAAGGGTCAAGGACCTGAAATGGGTAAAAATCCAGGGCGAACCGGTTGAAAGAATTGATATCCAGCTCAAGCTCGACCGCATGGCCACCATGGGCATCGGGATCAACCAGGTGATCCAGGCCGTGAATTACAACAATATCAATATCCCGGGAGGCACCATCGACCTGGGCACCAAACGGTTCAATATCAAAACCAACAGCGATTTTAAGACCGTGGACGACATCCGCAACCTCATCGTGCACGCCGGCCACGAAGGCCAGCTGGTCAGGCTGCACGAGGTGGCTGATGTATATCCCATCCTTGCCGAACAAAATCATATAGCCCGCCAAAACGGGAAGCCGGCCATCTGGATTCTATCGGCCCTGAAAGACAAAAAAAACATCATCAACGCGAGGGAACAGATGGAAGGCATCCTGAAAGCCTATGAGGCGCGCCTGCCGGAACAGGTGCAGCTGGTGCACGCTTTTGACCAGTCGGTCAGTGTACAGCGCAGGCTCGGAGGCCTGACCCGTGATTTTTCCATAGCGATTTGCCTGGTCTTGCTGACCCTGCTACCACTGGGCATGAGGGCTTCTTTTGTCGTACTGATCAGCATTCCGCTCTCCCTGGCTATTGGCCTGGCCTTGTTGCACCTCACCGGATTTACCCTCAACCAGCTGAGCATCGTAGGAATGGTCATCGCCCTGGGCCTGCTGGTGGATGATTCGATCGTAGTGGTGGAAAATATCGAACGGTTTATGAGGCAAGGCTATTCCAGGAAAGAAGCCGCGATCGTAGCCACCAAACAAATATTCATCGCGGTATTGGGCTGTACCGCCACCCTGATCTTTGCTTTCCTTCCGCTCGCCTTTTTACCTGAAGGGGCTGGTGAATTTATCCGGAGCATGCCCATGGCGGTGTTGTTGACCATCCTGGCTTCCCTTTTTGTAGCCCTGACCATTATTCCATTTTTATCCAGCCTTTTATTGCAAAAACACGAACGCCCCGAAGGAAATATTTTTATGAGGGCTTTCAAAAGATACGTCAACGATCCTTATGCCGGCTTGCTTCGCTGGGCATTCAGACACCCGGTACTTACCCTCCTGGGGACCGTTGTGATTTTTGCAGGAAGCCTGATGCTGGTTCCGAAAATCGGTTTCAGCCTCTTCCCCAAATCGGAAAAACCGATGTTTACCATCGACATCAAAGCCGCCTCGGGATCAAGCCTCAAGGAAACCAACCGGATCGCGCGCCGGATTGAGCAGGACCTCATTGGCACCCCGGGGGTCGTCTCGGTAAGCACCAATGTGGGTAAAGGAAATCCAAGAGTGTACTATAATGTGTTCCAGCAAAACTATACCCCGACTTATGCCCAGTTGCTGGTCCAGGTGCCGTCTTCCATGGATGTGCCCGCCATTACCGCGTTTACGGATTCTCTCCGCCGGAACTACGAGGGGGTACCGGATGCGGAGGTGGAAGTCAAAATGTTCCAGCAGGGCACTCCCGTTCCGGCACCCATCGAATTCAGGTTGATCGGCAACAACCTGGATACCCTGAAACATTATTCCTCCATCCTGGAAGAGGTGATTGCCAATACCAAAGGCACCATAGCCATACGCAACGATATCCGGACGCCCAAGACCGACCTGAGGGTAAATATCGATAAGGCGAAAGCAGGCATGCTGGGGGTATTGCCCGGTGCAGTCGCCCAGACCGTAAGACTGGGCCTCGCGGGCCTGGAGACGGGATCCCTGATTGAAGAAGACGGTAAAGAAAAAGTCATCCAGATCAGCCTGGGCAAACCGGATGCCCGGCAGGCGCTTGAAGTGTTTGACCAGTTGTATGTGCAGTCGGTCAGCGGCGCCCAGGTGCCCCTCAAACAGGTGGCCAGTTTCAGCCTGGAGGATTCCCCCCTGCTGATCCAGCATATCAACAAGGAAAGATATACCGCGGTGACCAGTTTTGTGGAAACCGGATACAATACTATCCAGCTGATCAACGACATCTCCCAAAAAACGGACCAGCTTCCATTGCCCGCGGGATATCGGATCGTTGCGGCCGGGGAAAAGGAAAGCCGGGAAGAATCTTTCGGGGGTATGGGTACCATCGTGCTGATCTCCGTATTTTTCCTCTTCGCGATCCTGGTCCTCGAATTCAGGACCTTTAAAAGCACCCTGATCGTACTATCCGTCGTTCCGCTTGGCATCGTGGGCGCCCTGGCCGCTTTGTATATTGGGAATGAAACCCTTTCATTCGTAGCCACCATCGGCATTATTGCCCTGATGGGCATTGAGATCAAGAACTCCATCTTGCTGGTGGATTATACCAATCATTTGCGCGAGCAGGGCATGGAACTCCGCGAAGCCATCATGAACGGGGCGGAGACCCGGTTTCTACCCATCCTGCTCACTTCGATGACAGCCATCGGGGGCATGATCCCCCTGGTGCTTGAAAATTCACCCCTGATCTCTCCCCTTGCCATGGTCCTGATTGGCGGTCTGATCAGTTCGACCCTGCTGAGCCGGATAGTGACGCCGCTATTGTATTACCTGATCCCACCGGCGATTGTGGTGAAGGAGGAGGGATGACTCGAAGACAGGGGGTGTCTCCAAAATACCCTCTGTCTTAATCACTTAATCAAAAAAATCTCATGTCTTCCCATTCCTATTTCGATCTCGTCTATGAAGTCACCCGACATATCCCGCCGGGCCGGGTTTCGACCTATGGCGCCATCGCTGATTTTTTATCCCTGGGTTCCGCCCGCATGGTCGGTTGGGCATTGAACCACTGTCATGGACTGAAAGACGTTCCGGCGCACCGGGTGGTCAACAGCAAGGGTGAGCTAAGCGGTAGGATGCATTTCAAACCGCCTTCGTCCATGGCGGCCAGGCTGAAGAAAGAAGGGGTGAAAGTAAAAGATGACCGGGTAGTCGACTTTGAACGCTTATTCTGGCATCCCCGGGAACTGGCAGTGGATTAGGCCCCCTCCCATCCTCAAGCTTATATTTTTTTTAACACTTTTTCCGTGCAACACCGGCCCCCGGAAACTGTCTTTTCATAAAGTATCCTGCGTCTTAACTATAAAATGATTTCTATGAAAAAACTATTACTATTTGTGATGTTCCTGTTTTGCATGGCCGGCCTGCAGGCCCAGCGGGAAGAAACCCTCCTGCGAAACATGAGTTTTTCCGGTGCCTGGGGAGCCTGGAACAGTTCCATTGGCAAGGTTGCGGATGAAAATGTTTACTTCCGCGGAGGTTACGGAGGAGTGGAATTCGGAGGCGATTTATTCCTGGGCTGGGGAGGATACCGTTCCTCGGACCGGTTTTACGCGGAAGGCGAACGGATGCGCATGAAATGGAATGGCCCGATGGTCAGTTACGCCCCTCATTCATACCGGGCGGTGCATCCGGTTTTCACCCTGATGCTGGCCAACGGCAAACTGGACCCCGACAACGGCCCTTTTGACCGCATTTTCGTAGTCCAGCCTTCGCTGGGCGCCGAGCTTAATTTATTGAGATGGTGTCATGTGGGCGCTCACGGCGGTTATCGCTTTGTCAACAACGTCAACCTAAACCAATTCAATGATGCGGATTTTTCCGGGCTATATGGGGAACTGACTTTGAAGTTTGGGTTTAGCTGGGGTCGCTGGTGATCCCCCAGCCCCTCGCATCTCGTATCTGGTTTCTCGCTTCTCGATTGATTACCTTTGTCTGCTATGGCGGACATCATCAAACTCCTACCTGATTCTATCGCCAACCAGATCGCCGCCGGTGAGGTGATTCAGCGCCCCGCTTCCGTGGTCAAGGAGATCTTGGAAAACGCCATCGATGCGGGGGCCACCCGGTTGCACCTGCTGATCCGGGAAGCCGGCAAAACCCTGATCCAGCTCATCGACAACGGCAGCGGGATGTCTGAAACCGATGCCCGGATGGCCTTTGAAAGGCATGCCACTTCTAAAATCAGAAAAGCCGAAGACCTGCAATTCATCCGCACCATGGGTTTTCGCGGCGAAGCCCTGGCCTCCATGGCTGCGGTCGCCAGGGTAGAACTGAAAACGCGGCTCCAGGACCGGGAGCTTGGTACCAGGCTTCAGATCGCCGCTTCGGTGGTGGAAAACCAGCAGCCGGTCCAGGCGCCGGTGGGCACCAGCCTTGCGATTTCCAATTTATTCTACAATGTTCCCGCCCGGCGCAAGTTTTTGAAATCGGATGCCGTGGAGTTCCGTAATATCCTGGACGAATTCGAACGAATCGCCCTGGCTTACCCCGAAATCGAACTGAGCCTCCACCACAACGATCAGGAATTGTATGCTTTGCCCAGGACCCAGCTCAAACAAAGGATCATCGGGGTTTTTGGGAAAAACATCAGCGACAAACTATTGCCCATCGAAGAAAACACCGACCTGGTCAATATAGGAGGATATATCGGCACCGTGGATGCCTGCCGGAAAAAAAGAGGCGAGCAATACCTGTTTGTCAACCGGAGGTTCATCCGAAGTTCTTATCTGCATCACGCCGTCCGCGCTGCTTACGAATCCCTGATCCGCGAAGAGGACCATCCCTTTTATGTTTTATTTCTGGATATCGACCCGGCCAGGATTGATGTGAACGTCCACCCCAGTAAACATGAGATCAAATTCCTGGATGAACGCATCATATACCAATACCTGCGCGTCGCCTGCCGGCATGCACTCGGACAATACTCCGAGCCCGTGCTGGACTTTGAACAGCCGGACCGCGGGATGGTGCATACCTTATCCACCTCGGCACCCCCTCCCGGTCTGAAAGCAACCATCAACCAAGCCCACTACAGCGAATCGGCCATCCAGCAGGACTGGCGTAAAATATATGAAGGGATAAAACCGGAGCAAAGCGGTCAAGCTCTGGTACTTGGGAGCAATATGTCCCAGGCGCCGGCCGCGCCGGAAGAGGGTGCTGATGAAACGTTCAGCCCAGCCCCCGAGAAAACGCCCTACCAGATCCATCAGTCCTTTATCATCAGTCCCATTGCTTCGGGTTTCCTGCTGATCGACCAGGAAGCGGCCCATCAGCGGATCCTTTTTGATCAATGCCTGAAAAAGCTGGAAAGCCAGAAAGGAGACAGTCAGCAGATACTTTTCCCCACCACCCTGCAGTTTTCCGGTTCCGACAAAGCCCTCTTGCTGGAGCTGATGCCCGGCCTGAAAGCCCTGGGCTTTGACCTGGAGGAATTTGGGCAAAACGCCTTCATTGTGCATGGCTTGCCCGTGGATTGGAAGGAAACGGAATCCATTCAGGCATTTATTGAATCCCTGTTAAGGCAAACCCTGGAAGAATCAGACCGGAAAACCAATCACCGGGAGAGACTGGCCCGGCATTATGCCCGCTACCAGTCGATCCGGGCCGGCCAGCGGCTCGGCGCGGAGGAGATGCAGCACCTCATCGACCGTTTGTTTGCCTGTGAGGATTCGGCCTGGAGTCCTTTTGGAGGGCGGTGCTATACGACCTTTGACTTAGGTGAGATTAGAAAGAAGCTGAAATAGGGAATCTGTTGCATCATTCTTCGTTTATATTTTTTTACCTGTTTTTCTTACCTGCCCCTGTTTTTTATTAGAAAAAAAGTCAAATGAGTATGCTTTTCTTAATTCCACCTTGTTCCGTTCTTTCCTATCATACTAATGCCCTGTTCTGTCCTTTCCTTTCACAGAGCGCAATATTCTCCTTATATGTTCAGATAGAAGAATAAGCATAAGAAATAATACCAAGAGGGCAACTACCATCAATATTATTATTTGGAAGGCACTCATTTTTAATTAAAATTAATTGGTTTATCAATTTCTTCACAATAATAACAAGTAGCCCCTAAGTACTTAGGTGAAAGTCTGAGGTTTTGTTTTTAAGGTGGCCCTTTGGAGAATGGAGAAGATTGGTATTCTCAATAATTTTTAACCCAAAACACAGTTGTGGATACTCCATGGTAGTTTGGTTGGGTCAAAGGGGTGCCTTAACGTATGTCATGATCATGGACGCATTGGTAAAATCACATTGTATTTTCTATTGAATCTCACCAGGCGTCATTTAACTTGTAAGGATACCGCGAGAGCGGATGGAATTGGATGCCAAACTTGATTGTAGTCAACAAATGCCAACATACTGATTTGACATAAATACGAAACCCTTTCCTATCAGAACATTAAGAATCTACTTCTCATTCCCTCCCCCCAAAATACCTCCTGCATTCCGTCACCTTATCCGTATTGATGATGTCCATCCCAAGGGTTTTAAGGCGGTCCCAGGATGGCGCTTCATCCGGGGCACCCCAGAGACGAAGCAATTTACCCTGCTCATGGACCCGGTTGGCAACAGTAAAGATCTCACCGGGAGCCTCTTTATATTTTGAATAGGAATCGCTGATCAGACCGACCCTTTGAAGCACTTCCAGGGTATAAGATTCATTGGGCCGGCCGTCAAAAAACAACCATTCCGGCCACTGAAGCCAGCTCTCCGGTGAGCCCCGGTTGCCGCTGATGATGATTTGAACTCCGTTTTTTCTTTTCACGGGGTGGATCATTTTTAAGTAAGGTTCGATCAACCGCACCAAGGCTGGCAGGGTGGCGCCGGCCTCGGACTTGATATCGATCATCAGTACGGGAGCGTAATCCTTGACCTTGCTGATGCGGCCCCGGTTTTGTTTGAATAGTTTTTGTATGGGCTTGAGGTATAAATCCTCGAGGCCCGGTGCGGAAACCAGTTCTTCGGTGTCGTGGGCTACCAGGATTTTATCTTCCACCAGATAAATATCCGCCTCAATGGACCAGGCCTGGTTCCGGAGGGCATTAAAAAGCGGCTCGGCCTGGTGGTAATCGTTGTGCGAATGGATGCGAACCTCCTGGCCGAGGGCCAGTCCCGTCCACAGGAAAAAGCAGGCCCGGATCAGAAAAGACCGACCCGGCCGGTATGGGATTTGCGCCTGCAGGATTCTCAGTGTTAACGCGTCAGGGGAAACCGGTTATTATTTTTTACCCTTCGCCGCATAATAAATACCGGCATACAAATGGTTGAGGAAAGCCGGATCCCTGTACACCGCAGGAACATGACCTAGAGCGGTATAAAAGGCCCTTCCCCCGTCATATTCGTGATACCAGGCCACCGGGTGGAAACCCATGCCCTCTCCCTTGTTCTGGCCCCACTGGACTTTGGTATTATAGGTGTTTTCGTCCACGGCCAGGATATAATTCAGGCCCGTTGTTTTTTCCGGGCCGAATTCATACCATTCATCGGTCCAGGGATTGCTTTCCCGGAAAAGTTCAAGGCCGGGGAATTTATTGGTGGTGAAACGAAGCTGGGCGGTTTGGGTCGGGGGATGGATCTTGAACATGCGGCCAACCATTTTGGTATACCATTCCCATTCGTATTCGGTATCGGAGGCGCTGTGGACCCCTACAAATCCTTTGCCGGCCCGGATAAATTTTTCCATGGCCGCCTGCTGGCTTTCATTGAGGATATCGCCTGTCGTGTTCAGGAATATGATCACATCGTAACGGGCGAGGTTGTTGTCGGTGAAGCGTCCCGGGTCTTCATGCCATTCCACATCAAAAACATGACGGTCGGCCAGCTCCTTTACGGCCGTAACCCCATCGTGGATGGATTCATGATGAAACCCGTTGGTCTTGGTAAATAAAAGGGCCCTGAATTGTTTTTGGGCCAGTCCCATAGAAGAAACGAAACAGCAGAAAAGGAGAAGGAGTTGAAATTTTTTCATGATGTACACCAATGTTTTTAGTGGAATGAAAGTACTGATTTTTTGAAATCCTGTTTGGATAATGGAGACCGGGATGGTGCTTTTGTTTCAAAACCGGCTTAAAATGTATTGGGTCGCTTCCGGATTTTGAGAATTATTCCTTTTCATGGCTTGCGCACTTTTTGTAGTCCTTAAATTTGGATAGGATTGGTAGGATTAATAGGATTGGTAGGATTGGTAGGATTGGTAGGATTAATAGGATTAGTAGGATTGGTAGGATTGGTAGGATTGGTATAATTAGTAAGATTAGTATGTTTAGTATGTTTAAAAATGGTTTCCCTCTTTTTCGGGTGGTTTTAGCCTTGCTTTCTCCTTTCATTTCCCTGAAGTCCTTTGCCCAGGATGCGGTCAGTTTGGCCCAGGTTTATAAAGATTATTTCCTGATCGGGGCCGCCGTCACTCCCCAGTCCCTAAAAACGGATGAAGCCGGGCTGATCCTGAGCCAGTTCAACAGCCTGACCGCTGAAAACGCCATGAAAATGGGACCCATTCATCCGAAGGAAAACGAATACCAATGGGCCGGCGGGGATTCCATTGCCGCCTTTGCCCAAAGGCACGGCCTGAAAATGAGGGGCCACACGCTTTGCTGGCACAACCAGGTGGCTCCCTGGATGTTTAAGACGGAAACCGGGGATACGGTCACCAAAGAAATATTGATGCAAAGGCTCAAGGACCATATAACCACCGTAGTCAGCCGCTATAAGGACCAGGTCTATGCCTGGGACGTGGTCAACGAAGTGATTTCAGATTCCCCGGGAGAATTTTACCGTCCATCCATCTGGTACAGGATCTGCGGGGAGGAATTCATTACCAAAGCTTTTGAGTGGGCCCATGCCGCCGACCCCGACGCCCTGCTCTTTTACAACGACTACAATGAAACCCACCCGGTGAAACGCGAAAAAATCTTCCAGCTTGTTAAAACTCTCAAAGAAGCAGGGGTCCCCATCCATGGCGTCGGACTGCAAGGCCATTGGTCCATATATGAACCCACCGCCGAAGTATTGGAACAAACCCTGGACCGCTTCTCGCAACTGGGACTCCAGGTCCAGGTCACTGAACTGGACATCTCCGTTTATGCCAAAGGCCAGGGACGGCGGGAACCCTGGCCCAAAGACAGCTTGAGCGTGTTTACCCCGCAAATGGAAAGTTTGCAAATCGAGCGGTATAAAATTTGTTTTGACCTGTTCAGGAAATACCGCCATACCCTGAATTCCGTGACCTTTTGGAACATCTCGGACCGGAGAAGCTGGCTGGACAACTTTCCGGTTCGCGGAAGAAAAGATTATCCCCTGCTCTTTGACAAAGACCTGAAACCCAAAAAAGCGTTCTGGCCGGTTGCGGATTTTCAAAAACAGGGAGGTTAACCGGACTTTGTCGAAGAACTTCTACTTACGCTCCCTTCGCCCTTCGCCTTTTACCTTTCGCCTTCTACTTTTTGCTCCCTTCGCCCTTCACCCTTTTGCTCCTTTCGCCATTGACTCCCTGAAATCCTGCAAAATCGCTTCCTTATTAAAATTTTCCCAAATCGTAATTTTTCTTGAATTGTCCGGCCGTTCCACCCATTGACCGTCGACCAGCAGAGGTGCAGGAATAACCACTTTTCCCGCCCAGGTACTGTCCTTAACCACAGCCACCGCTGCCATATCAAAAAGGGCGCGGGAGGGGGGATCACTGTGGTAATCGATGTGCTCAAACAGGCTCACCGAATAATCCCCGAAGCAACGATAGGTCCCGCCATGCCTTCCGGTCACCGGAGTTTTGACTTTCGGACCCTTGCCCGGCATAAATTCATTGATTTCCTTTTGCGTGATTTTCACCGCATCGGTGCCGCTTGGTTTGCCGTAACGCACCGTGACGATCTCAAAATCCACCGGAAGGTTCAGGATAAAATTGAGGGCCGCGGTGTCGTTGTTCAGGTTGTATTCGCCGGGTTCGGGATAATTGGAGCCCAGCCAGACCAGGCGGATGCGCGACACCAGGCCCGGGTCCTTCATAAAAGCCAGCGCCAGGGTGGTCAGTTTTCCGACGGCGATGATCGTCAGTTTTTTGGTGGGTTCCTCCCGGGCACGGTCGGAAATAAATTCAACCGCATCCTTGCCATCGTAAGTTACGGAATCCAGTTGGGGCAGGATTTCAATGAAAGAAGCATCTGCCCCTTTTAATAAGGGCAGGCTATCCTCATTGCAGAGCCGGAGTATACGTTCCGCTTCCTGGTATTGCTGATCGATCCCGCCGCCGCTGCGGGTGGCATTGACGGTGACGCCTTCCACCTCAAACCGGTCCTGGTTAAACAACAGGTAAGCCAGGGCATGCTGGTCGTCCAGTTCATTGTTGGCATCGGTGTCAAAAATGACCCGGATCCTGGAGGAAGAAACTTCTTCTTTGTTTTTACAGGAAAAAATATGGAGCGCGAAGGGCAGCACCAAAACCAATTTCAGCGGCATTTTCACCTGATAAAGGTAGGCATTGCCTGGTTTGGTTTTATCCTCAGGCCTGCCGGGGTCCTTATTTGCCCATCAGGTATTTTTTAGGCGTCACGCCGAAATGTTTTTTAAAGGCGGCGATAAAATGACTGGGATTGGAATAACCCAGGGCATAAGCCACTTCATTTACATGGGGGGAGGATGAATCCATCAGCCGGCGGGCCTGCTCCATTTTACGGGCCAGGAGATAACCATATACGGTATTGCCGTAAATTTCCTTGAAGCCGGATTTGAGCTGGTATTCAGGAATGGACACCTGTTGGGCCAGGTTTTCGATGGTAGGCGGGTTTTTCAGGTCCCGGATCAGGATCTCCTTGGCATCCTTGATCTTTTTCAGCACGTTGACATCATTGAGAAAGGGACAGGAACTGTTGTCGCTTTCTTTGTCCGAAAAATAAAGACTGACGAGTTCAAGGAGCTTGGCGTAATAAAAGGTATGTTCCAGGGATTTGTTGAGTTGGACCCTGGCCAGGGCGGACAGGGTGAGTAAAATAGCCTGGCTCATGGGTTTGTCCTGGTAAAATTTTTGCTGGATCTGTTCGCTGTGCAGGATGGGCAATTCATCCTGTGAAAAAAGGCGGTGGAGTTTATCCAGGCTGATAAAAAGGGTGTACAACTGGACCCCGGGTTTCAATTCCAATACATAGGCATGGTCCTGCAAGGGGTTGTATAAAAAGGTTACGCTGTGCTCGTCGATCTGGCGGATATAGGGGCCAAAATGAAGGCGGGGATGGCCTTCCAGGCCAAAATAAAAATGCACCCGGTCTTTACGTAAAAAGGAAGGCACCGACACCGCCTGGTCTGAATGATTTTCCCAACGGTCAAAGAATACCCCTTCATCCTGGAAAAGCGAAGTCTGGTTTTCGCTTTTAACGGTATTTTTTTCAGTAAGGTCCGGCATATTTTTTATAAAAATTTTATTCAAAAATACAATAAATTGAATTCCTGAGCATTATACAAGAATAGATTACAAGCAAAAATTACCTTTCGGGGTAATAAAATTTCCTTTTAGGGTACTTTATGATTGATCCTCCCTTTTAATTTGCACCGTGATTTTCCGAAACCCTGTTTTTCTCCTGTCTTTGGTATCGGTTTGCGGCCTGGTCCGGGCCCAGACCGTGGAGGACAGCTTTTCCATTCAAAACATACCCGAGATCGTAGTCACCGGTGAATTTGAGCCCCTTGAAGCCAAAAGATCGGTGTACCAGGTCAGGACCATTGGTCAGGAAGCCATCCGTGCCCGGGGAGCCACCCGGCTGCAGGACGTATTGACGACCGAAACCAATATCCGTTTTTCCCAGGACCTGGCTCTTGGGGGCTCCAATTTGTCCATGCAGGGACTGGCCGGGCAAAATGTAAAAATCCTGATCGACGGAATACCCATGGTTGGCCGCCAGGGCAGTTCCAATGAAATCAACATCAACCAAATCGACATCAACAGCATCCAGCGGATTGAGATTGTGGAAGGTCCGATGTCAGTCATTTACGGCGCCGATGCCCTGGCCGGCGTAATCAACATCATTACCAAAAAAGCGGTGGAAGGGAGGGCAGACCTCTCCCTCAGGATCCATGAAGAGACGGTGGGAAAGGAATACGGCTGGCCCCAAGGGCTGCACAATCAAAGCCTGAACGGGGGATATAAAAAGGGGGACTGGTATTTTAAAGGGGACCTTTCCCGCAATGCTTTTGGGGGCTGGCAGGGTACAGGCATGGGCAGGGATCTTCAGTGGCATCCCAAAACCCAATACCTCGCGGGCGGAGTAGCCGGCCTGGAGAAAACTAAAACCACCGCTCATTTCCGGCTTGACCTGATGCACGAAGATGTTTACAACCCCGGAGCCGCTGAAGCCGGCCAAGCCATCGATCAAAATTACCGGACGACCCGGTGGATGAACCAGGTTCAATGGAACCATACCCTGGGCTACAGGTTCAAATTGAACGGTTCTGTGGCTTTCACTCATTTCCAGCGAAAAACCCAAACCACCCTTTTTAACGAAGCGACTGGCGACCGGCGTTTGTCCCTGGCCCCTGATTCCCAGGATACCACTTTTTTTCGTGGTTTCACCACCCGTTTACTGTTGCCCTGGAAAATCAATTCCGCATTTTCCCTGTTGCCCGGGCTGGATATCAATTTTGAATCCGGCAAGGGGGGGCGCATCGAACCCGGTACCCATACCATTGGGGATTACGGCCTTATCCTCACCGGGGAATGGAAAGGCGGTGAAAAACTTCAAGTCCGGCCTGGTCTCCGTTTTACCCATAATTCAGCCTACCAGGCCCCTCCCTTATTGCCTTCCCTCAACCTCCGGTGGGTTTTTGCAAAACAACAGGATCTCCGCCTGGCCTATGGCAGGGGATTCCGGGCGCCAAGCTTAAGAGAACTTTATTTCAGCTTTTTTGATTCCAACCATTCGATCGTAGGGAATACAGAACTTAATGCAGAACTGTCCCAGAGTTTTACCGCATCCTGGAACTGGACGGTTTGGCAGAAGGAAACCAGCCAATTGACTGCCGGCCTCACTGGCTTTTACAATGATGTGAATAATATGATCGGCTATGGTCAAAAACCAGGCAACGCCCTGTTGATCAGTTATATTAATATCGATCGTTTTAAAACCAAGGGGCTCACCGCAAACATGAGTTGGAAAACCCCCACCCTCCATTTTACCCTCAACGGCACCTATACCGGACGGTACAACCAGGCAGGTCTTAATGAAGCCATTTTGGAAGAATTTACCTGGTCTCCGGAAATTGCAGGCACCTTGACTTATTCTCTGGCTCGCTGGGGAACTTCATTTTCCCTGTTTCACAAATACACCGGCCGGACCCCTTACTTCGAGATCATTTCCGAAGGCAATGAGCAAAAACTCCGTCAGGCAGAAGTAGAGGCCTATTCCTGGACCGACCTGAGCCTGAAAAAAGAATTGAAAAATTTCGGGTCGCTGACTTTGGGGATGAGAAACCTGTTCAACGTGATCAATATCAACACCGCCACCCTCAACGGTACCGGGGTGCACTCCGGGGGGGCAAACCGGCCGGTGGGGTATGGCAGGTCTTTCTTTGCCACTATTCATTATACCATCATAAAATAATCTCAATATGTCCTTTAGTTCAAAAAAGCATTTAATTCTTTTTTCCTTGTTTTTATTTGTTGCCCTGCAAGCCTGCAAAGACGACCCCGCTTTGCCTGACAATCTCATCGGGTTTGAAAGCAACCAGCTGGGTTTCACCTCCACTGAAAATGAAATAACCCTGCAGGTAAAATTTACTTACCCTGCTTATGAGTCCGGTACGGTTCTGATCAATATCCTGGCCGAAGGCCTGGTCTATGACACTGATTTTACCACAGAACCGGCCACCGTTTCCAACGCCCTTTCGATTCCATTTCTCGCCGGGGAGACCGCCAAATCAATTAAAGTGATCAAAAAACCCGGTCTCCTGGTAGACGGGGATGAAAACATCGGTTTTACCCTGGCCTCAGCCCCGGCAGGAACAATACTGGGTCCCAATCCCAGTCTTAAACTGACCTTCGCCGAAATCATTTCCGCCTCCGGCGCGGCGACGGTGGATGGAGGAGGCGCCACTTATCCAAACAAGGTTTTTATCGATCTCAGCGCCAACAGGCAAGTCGCCATTCCACGCACCGGCTGGGATCTTGGATTTGCCGCCGGGAATGAGTTCAGGGTCATCCTCAATGCATCCAATGGGATGATGGCGATCGCTACGGATAAAAACAGTATGGCAGCGGTTACGGCTGCAGACACCGCAGGTCTGTCCACCCGCCTGTCTCTGAATGCCGTTTTTGCCGCCATCAACCTCGATCCGGTCCCCGACTGGGTGCCCAACGCCATCACGTGGATCGATGATCCCTCGGGCAACCTCAGCAAAACCGCCCTCGCCGAAATCAACACGACCGACTCGGAAAATAAGGTCTATATCGTCAATCTCGGCAATGGACCAGGCACTCCCGCTCCGGAACTCGGATGGAAAAAAATCAGGGTGCTGCGCAAGGCCGCCGGGTATACCCTGCAACACGCCGACATCGGTTCCGCCACCTTTACGGAAGTTTCCATTACCAAGGACAATAATTTCAATTTCCAATATGTCGATTTTGAGAAAGGACTTGTTCAGGTTGAAGCTCAGAAAGACAAATGGGATATCAGCTGGACGGGCTTTACCAACAGCACCAATTTCGGTTCAGGCCCGGTTCCCTATTATTTTCAGGACATCGTATTGCAAAACACCCACCAGGTACAAACCGCCCAGGTCCTGACCAGCGCCATTGCCTATGAGGCCTTTTCAGAAACGAACCTGGCCACCCTGGATTTTGGAACCCAATCCCAGGTTAAAATCGGGCCCAACTGGAGATCCGGAGGGGGTCCCGGTGCCGCACCGGCCATTCGCACGGACCGTTTTTATATTATCAAAGATGCTGCCGGCAATGTGTATAAACTCCGGTTCACGGCCCTCACCTCCGATGGGGAAAGGGGTAAGCCGAAATATGAGTATAGTTTGGTGAAAAAAGGATAATAGGATAATAGGATTTATAGGATTTATAGGATTTATAGGATTGTAAAGGTTTAAAAAATCCTACAATCCTACCAATCCTACCAATCCTACTAATCCTACTAATCCTACTAATCCTACTAATCCTATAATCCCAGTAACTTGCCTGTAATAAAAAACGCAGGCCTGAGAATCTGGATCTTAACGGTTTTATGGATGAGCGGCCCCCTGCTGGCAGCCCAGGACAATCTTGTGCCCAATGGGGATTTTGAAGAGGAACTTCCATGTCCGGGGAACCTGGCTACCCTGGCTCATTGGTTTGTGCCCCAAAACAGCGTCGTAGACCTGAATAACCTCTGCCCTTATATCGATTGGTGGAGGTTTATCCGCGACAAAAAAGAAGGGATCAATGGCAGCCAGTGCGGGTATGCGGAGACTTATTACCGCGGCTTTGCCGATGATAATATCTACAGCGGAAGGATATACCTCGCCGCCAAATTGCGGAAACCCCTGGAAGCGGGTAAAGAATACTATTTTGAAATGCAGTTCCGGGCGGTAGATACTTTTCCGAATAAAAAGCTGGTCAATACGGTGTTTACCAACAGCCAGGACATCGCATTCACCAAAGAGCCCCCGTTGTTTGATTTTAATATCCCCAGGAATTATATGGAGCTCAAACCCGTGGTCGCCAGTCCCTTGTATACCGATTACGAGTGGCACAAACTGAGCCATTGTTTTGTCGCGGATGGAACCGAGCATTACCTGGTGATCGGCAATTTTAAAAACGATGCCAATACCCTCACGGTGAGTACCGGGAAAAGGAACCCCAATTTCCCTAACGGGCTGATCGCCAATTATGCCATCGATGAGGTGGTCCTCACGGCCATGGAAATCCCATTAACGGATACCGCCATGTGTGTGGGCGATACCCTCAGCCTGAACGTCGGTAAATCAGTGCCCCGGGCCCTGGCCTACCGGTGGCAGGATGGAAGCACCCGGCCGGTTTACCCTGCATACAAACAGGAAACGGTCCGGGTCGAAATGATTTATTCCGCCCAGTGCCGGCGGGACAAACAAATCCGGGTAACCCCTTTCAGCAGGGAATTTCCAGTCCAAGATCAATTTTGGGATACGGTGATTTGCGAAGGGCAATTTACCCCCGTGCTTGCCGGGATGCATCTTTTGGGAGAAAATATACGCTGGGAGGATGGCCGTTCGGATCCAATGCGCATCATCCATGATCCGGGAACCTATACTGCCGATCTCAGTCACCGTTGTTTTAACAGCATCCGGCAGGTCTTTAAAGTCGAAGTCGAATCCTGCCTGGCCGGCATTTATCTGGCCAATCTTTTTACCCCGAACGGCGATGGAAAAAACGATGAATTCAGGCCCGTTTTTAAACCCGACTTCCCGGCTATCCAATCTTATGAACTGAGCATCTACAACCGTTGGGGAGAATTGGTGTTTATATCCCGGAACCTGGAAACCGGCTGGGATGGCCGAAGGTTCAACCAACCCGTTCCGCCCGGGGTCTATCTGTATTCCCTCCGCGTGACCACCCAAAGCCGGAGCGGTCAACGCACGCACCGGAAATCCGGGGATGTGACTTTAGTGTATTGATTTACTTCCCCTCCTCCCGCCTACTGATCAGAATCATCACCCTTCTATTCAATTATTTTATTGAATACTTGATTTAGGGGTATTTTTGTACAAACCTTTAAGATATGGTCTCCGAATCCCTGAAAGAAAAAATTTACAAAGAACTGTCCCGGGGCACCCGGGCCCTTTCAAATCCCAAGCGAATGGAATTATTGGATCTCCTTTCCAATAAAGCGTGGTCTGTGGAAGAGCTTTCCAAGGAGTTATCCATGTCGGTGGCCAATACCTCCCAGCATCTCCAGGTCCTGAAGTCCGCC
>JAKQHS010000015.1 GCA_029557915.1 Bacteroidota bacterium
GCGGCTTCCAAAAGAAAAGCCTGGTCAGGGCGTAACCATCTGTTTTATCTGCGAAGACGCGCTGGACCTGTACCAGGAGTTTTTAAAAAAGGAATTGTCTCCATCAGAACCTTTCGTGGGGAATAAAATGTGGGTGATTTCCTTAAGCGATCCGGATGGCTATAAATTGGATTTCGAGAGCAATACGGAGGTTCCCGAAGGAACAAAATATAAAGTAGTCAGCGGTCAGTGATCAGTATTCAGTGAATGCAGCGAGTCTGGCAGCGCAGCGGTGGTTGTCACCTGGCTTAGCCAGCGGGTCGCTTGGTGGCAATCACCTTGTGCGGATGATTTCACCGCAGAGCGCGCGAAGCATGCAGAGCCTCTTCAAAAAACCAAAGCCAAATCTATTTCCCTTGGATTCAGCAAACTGCCCTGCAAAAGCGCACCATCCACTACCCACTACCCACCACTCACCAACCACCCCTTACTGCACCACCAACTTCAATGTCCTCCTCTCTCCCGTCTTATTTTGTACCTGCACCGAATAAATTCCAGGGACCCCGGGAGCTTCCATGGAAATCTGGTTTTCACCCACTGACAGATCCCTGTCCACCACATCAATCGTCTTTCCGGTGATATCCACCACACGGATGACGGCCTGGCTTTCCTCAGAGGAATAATAGCTGATCTGGAAATCCCCGGAAAGGGAAACCGGATTGGGTAAAATGGAAATATTTCCTTTCGATAAGGCCTGGATCTGGAAGCTGATGGTGCCTTCCTGGTCTATGGAAGGCAGTTCATTGGAGACCACGCTGGACGAAGTGGTACGGATACAGAGGCTGCCCGAGAGGGCGCTGCTGGTCGTCCCGCAAACCGATCTCAGCGCAAAACAATACTGGGTATTGGCGGACATGCCCGTGATCCGCACGGAAGTTCCGCTGGTCGTGCCCAATTGAACCCATGAACTCCCGGATGCATACCAGATGGTATATTGGGAAGCCCCGCTCACGGAAACCCAGCTCATGGTAAATGCGGAAGTCGTAATGCTGCTTGCCTGCAGGCTGGAAGGCGGGTTGCAGCTCGTCCCGCTTGTCCCGCTGCGGTAACCTGAATTCGAAGTACTGAAAGCGCTGATATTGGCGCCGCTGCTGTTGGATGCGGCCCGTACCCAGTAATAATAAGTCTGATTGGTGGCGGCCGAGGCATCGTTATAAGAGGTGGCGGTTTGCCAGGAACCCAGGGCGGTAGCGGTCCCTGAATTGTTGGTGGTATTGCGGTAAACGCGGAAATAATTGCCCGAGCTTCCGGTCCAGGTCACGGCTACGCGGTCACTATAGATGCCGTCCGATGCAGAGACGGAGGTTGGTGTGGTCACGGATACGGAACTCCGCCAACCCGTATTGGAAGTGCTGAAAGCGCTGATATTGGCGCCGCTGCTGTTGGACGCGGCCCGCACCCAGTAATAATAGGTTTGATTCGCCACTGCGGAAACGTCATCATAAGTGTTGGCGGTTTGCCAGGAGCCCAGGGCGGTGGCAGTACCCGAATTGTTGGTGGTATTCCGGTACACGCGGAAATAATTGCCGGCACTGCCGGTCCAACCGACAGCCACCCGGTCACTGTAGGTGCCATCCGAGGCGTTAACATTGGCGGGTACCGTAACATTTATGGTGCAGGATGCGCTCAGGCAGGTGGCCGCATTGATCCTGTTTGTGATCAGGGTAGCCGGTAAGGGTCCAAATCCTTTGTTGAGGTTGATCCCGGTACTCAGTAAATGACAATAACTCATGATGGTTCCTCCACCAGAGGGTATTGGACCATTGGCACAAGTCCCTTCTTTATAAGCCGAATTATAAGTTGGGCCGCAGCCGTCGATGGGTCCGCCCGACCAGGTGCAACTATGCGTATGAGGGGAACCCAGGTTATGCCCGGTCTCGTGGGCCAGTACATTCACCGTCCATGAATAAGTGGGGAAATTGCTGTAAGAAGAATTCACCCAGCTGTAAGCATAACCATAGGTTGAACACAAGGCGTTTACCCAAGCTACCCCCCCGCCGGTCGGAGCTCCGCGGGATATCAGATGGGCCAGATCCCCGTTATAACTTGGCCGGTTTGACCTGAAACTGTTTAAGGCCGTGGAAGTCGACGACCCGCTGTACGGATCATTGGTAGTCCAGGTAAAGATCTGAGAAATAGTGAAACTGATCTGATCAAGGGCATACAAAGCCTGAATTTGATTGTATACCCCGCTGATCCAGTTGACTGCCCCCTGGGCTCCGCCTTTTTCGGTAACCAGGGTATTGTCCAGTTCCAGGTAGAAGCGGACACAACGATTGGCCCTGGTTTCCAGCTTGAGTTGCGAGGACAATCTCCTGATTTCCTCAGCCAGTTCGCTGCCCGGTTCGACTTCAGGGGTCTGACATTCAAATGAAAAAGGTTGGCTGAGTTCATGGTCGTTATAGATCACATACTCCTCTTTCCGGCTCGTATTATAGTTGCCGACCACGATATTCCCCTGGTCCGTGGCAACAATGCCGATTGCTTCATCCGGAAAAAAGCTGAAAGTAGCCAGGCTATTAGGGTCATTCCGGACAATACCCCGGTAGAAGGCCCCGGTCTCTATGGGAAGGGCCTGGCCATTGGATTCATTGCTGATCACGGTAAAATCCGGAGAAAATAAGTCGGTGCGAATGAGTTCCAGTTCAAGATTGCCGCTTTCATAGGGGATGCTCAATTCCAACCTCTGTTGTTTCGAATGATAGAGCTGACGGAGTTCATCCCTGTTCAATTTTACCAGAGTGGATTTTTTAACCGCCTTCGCCACTTGATCAGACCTGAACCCGCCGGCCTGCCGGGAGAATAGGGTGGAACTTGTCAAGGTAGTGGCCCGCTCCCGGTCCACGGCCATAAGCTGTTTATAAACGGCATGCTGGCCTGAAGCGGCCTGGAACAGGAGAATAAATAAAATACATAGCAGGCTCCTTGAAGAAGAACGGTAAAACATATCCAACGATTTTTGTACTTTAATAAACTGTTAAGACCATTAAATATTGTAATGGTCCCAACAATTAATCCAGTACTTCAAATCATTGTTGTTTTTCCTTTTTAAAACTACCTACCAACAGTCCTCCCATCAACGCTCCATACAGGGTGCTGTTGAGCGGCTTGGAGGTGATCATACAGGTGCCCTGTGCACAACCAATAAAATGGTAATACAAATATCCTGCAACCGCACCGAGGACCACGCCGAGAACCAATTTATAATTGAGAAAATCTTTCATGAATTCAATTATAGAAGCAAAATACAAAATTGAAAGTTTAAAAGGACTCCACCGGTAACAAAAGTTACACTGGACTTTTATCCTATTTGACAGAAAATCAATTAGTTAAATTGTGGTTGGCTGTTCCTTTTTAACCGGGGAACGTAAGAAATTCACCAGGTAGGAATCAATGATATTTTTCCGCATATTATACATCCTTTCCCTTTTCAATGAATAAAACGCATTGCATTGTTTCGCATGCTTTACCCGATTCCAAACGCTTCCAAACATTTATAGACGGTTTCAAGCGGAAGTAATTGATTAATTACCGGCTGTCCTTCTTTCGCCCGTACATCTTTGGCAAACCGGTTGCGGTTAAAAAGAAATTCATTTTTTAATATTTAAAACATTTAATCATGTCAAACACAAACAAAGTCATCCTGTCCGGCTACCTGGGAAAAGAGCCAATGGTAAAACAATTTGAAAGCGGCTCCCGGATGGCCACCTTCACCCTCGCCACCAACGAGTCCTATCTGAACAGCGTGGGTAAAAGAATCGAAAATACCCAATGGCATAAGCTGGTCGCCTGGGGCGATATGGCCCAGGAGGTGGAGCGCCAGCTCACCAAAGGGACCAAGATCAAAGCCGAAGGCAAACTGAGCCACCGCCATTACGAAGCCCAGGACGGTACCAGGCGGTACGTCACCGAGATCGTGCTTCACGATTTTGAGTTGCTGCAATTCGAAAAAACACAGGCCATACGGGCATGAATGCAGATTTTCCCGCAGGAAAACGTACGGGCTGCCGGCATTTTCTTAAAATAAATGACCAGGTCCATGACACTTCCCTGCGGGAAATCCTTTACAATTACATTAAATTTGCAGTTTATATTTAAATTTTCATTTTATAAATAATTGATAATGAGTAGCGAACGCGATGCAAAACTGAAAGCCCTCCAGCTGACAGTGGATAAATTGGAAAAAACTTATGGCAAGGGTACCATCATGAAGCTCGGGGACCGCAAAGTAGAGGACGTGGAAGTCATTTCTACCGGCTCTCTCGGACTCGACATTGCCCTGGGCGTAGGAGGATTCCCCAAAGGACGGGTGATCGAAATCTACGGTCCGGAATCTTCCGGTAAAACGACCCTGGCCATACACGCCATTGCCGAAGCCCAGAAAAAAGGGGGTATGGCGGCCTTCATCGACGCCGAACACGCCTTTGACCGCAATTATGCCGAATCCCTGGGCGTGGACACGGAAAACCTCTTTATCTCCCAACCGGACAACGGGGAGCAGGCCCTGGAAATCGCCGAAAACCTGATCCGTTCCGGGGCCATTGATATCATCGTGATTGATTCGGTGGCCGCCCTGGTTCCCCGGAGTGAAATTGAGGGAGAAATGGGGGACAGCAAAATGGGCTTACAGGCCCGCCTGATGTCCCAGGCCATGCGAAAACTGACGGGGGCCATAGGTCGTACCGGTTGCTGTTGCATATTCATCAACCAGCTCCGCGAAAAGATCGGAGTCATGTTTGGAAATCCTGAAACGACCACCGGGGGGAACGCGCTGAAATTCTATGCCACCATCCGCCTGGATATACGCAGACAGGGGTCTCCGATCAAGGACAAGGAAGGCAATATGATGGGCAATACGGTCAAGGTAAAAGTGGTCAAGAATAAGGTAGCCCCTCCTTTCCGGGTTGCAAATTTTGACATCATGTACGGCGAAGGAATATCCAAGACCGGAGAAATCGTGGACCTGGGGGTTGATCTCGAAATCATACAGAAAAGCGGCGCCTGGTTCAGCTATGGCGGATCCAAAATTGCACAGGGCAGGGAAGCGGCCAAACAATTCATGGCCGACAATCCCGAAGTCGCGGATGAGATCGAGGCTAAAATCAGGGAGAAGGTGGCCGCCGGTGCCGCTATCGGCAAGGTAGCTGCCACTGCCGGGGATGATTGAACTTCCCTTCTGGAAAAAAGGATCCTGGATCCTGGGAGGCCTGGATATACTTCCAGTTTAATTTCTTAATAGTTCCTGTTGCTTATTGCACCCGGTGCAATATCTTTATTCCCTGATGAATAAGATAAAACAGGTATTAGGGGTTCTTTGGATGATCCTGGCTGTCGTGTTGGTACTTTTTATGTTCCGGCAAGCTTATCTGAAGGTTTCCCTGGCGACCGCGGGCATCATGCGCACCAATACCCTCCTGCAATGGATCATTATCCTCCTGGTATTTATTCCGATTTGTATCGGCTTGTTTATTTTCGGCCGGTACGCGCTGAACAGGGAGTTTGATGAGTTGGAGAAAGAATAATGGGCAGCCCCCCCTCAACCCTCAACCCTCAATCCTCAATCCTCAATCCTCTTCAACCTACTGAATCTTATCTCCCCGCAATACCCTGAATCGTTTCCGGGCCTCCACCGCAAAAGTGCTGTTTGAAAAATCAATAAAGATCTTTTCATAAAGTTCTTTGGCCTTTTCTTTTTCTTTTAGCTGGAAATCATAGATCTCCGCCAGTTCGAAAATGGCGTTATCGCAGCGGATGCCCTCCTGGTATTTTTCCATGATGGTTTCATAGATGGGAATGGCCTTGTCCCATTGTTTGAGTTGACGGTAGATTTTTGCTTTCTGATAAAGCACATCGTCATGGATATCGTGTTCCGGAAAGACATAAAGGATGGAATCGAGCTTATCCAGGGATTCCTCGAATTTGTTTTGAAAAGCAAGCAACTCGGCTTGGGCAAAATACTGCAGGGCCTCCGCAACGCTGTCGCCTTTCATATTGTCCAGAATAAAGACCGACAGATCAATGGCGTCGTTGCTGATGTATCTGGAAGTGGCCGCCTTAAGGATGTCGAATTGTTTTTGCGCCCAGGTAAAATCCCCGTTGAAATAGGAGAGGCGGGCATTCCTGAAGCGGGCCTCTTCACCCAGCTGGTCTTCCTTAAAAGCTTTGTCCACCTGGGAATACAGTAAAGTGGATTCCCAGATCTCCCCCTGGATCAGGTAATAATCGCCCAGGTTGAGCTTGGCCTGGGCCAGGACCGGCCTTTGGAGGTTGGGGATATTGATGAGTTCGTCCAGGATGCGTATGGCCTTGGGGATATTGTTGAGGTGCAGGGCTTCCAGCTCGGCATATTCGATGATGAGGACCGCGCTGTTCCTGTTCTTGCCAAATTCGTTGATGAAGGTTTCGTAATCCTGTTCGACCTCCATCAACTCCTGCTGGCTGGTCGGACTTGCGGAAAGTTTGATTTTATTTCTTTTGCAGGCCAGGCCTTCTTTTTTCGATTCGATATAAAATGAATTCTGGGGGCCTTTTTCTTTGGTGATGTATTCAAAGGCGCGGATGGCCGGATCCCATTCCTGGGCCGATTTGGCAATCTGGCCTATCTGGAATATCCGCGACCCGTTTTCATCCAGCATCTTGTCCAGGGCCCGGGCTTGCCGGAGCGCACCGGCGTAATCTTTCACCTGCAGCATGGCCCATTGCAGCAATTCAGGGTAATGCACGGCAGCCGGCTTTTTTTGAATGGCTGCATACAATTGTTTTTGCAGTTCGGTATAGTCGGAAGGCTGGAAATTGCGCTGGAAAATAGACTGAATGGGAACGGATCGCTGCGGATCGGCATCCAGGCTGATCAGGTAGTACTGGATCATTTTTGGGACATCCCCCTTCCGGCGATACATATCGGCAAGGAGGTAAGGGAACATGTTCTGGTCGTTGAACACTTTCATGCCCTTTTCGTAAACTTCTATGGCCAGGTCATATTTTGACATGTTGATAAAACTGCCGGCCAGGGAAGTGATTTTTCCCCGGTCGTGGGGCACTTTTTCAATGGCTTTCAGAAACTGTTCTTCCGCCAATTTCGGTTCGCCCTTTTTTTCAAGCAGGGTGCCGTAGACCACATAATTGGCGGCATCATCCGGAAAACTTTTTAATTGTTTTTTGGCAATGGCTTCAGCTTCAGACATTTTATCCTGGTAGATCAGGCTTTCCGTAAGGCGGTTAAAAAAGTAATTGTTGCTTTTGTTCTGATCCAGCAATTTATTGAAAAGAACTGCGGCTTTTTCGTATTCACCGTCCTGGAAATATTGTTCCGCCAGACGGGCATCCTGGGAAAACCCGGTTCCGGCAAGGAGCAGGATTAGGAATAAATGGAAGGACTTACGCATTCTGGCAAACAAAAAACCGGTGTACAACATCAAATTTGATTCCAAATATATGGGATTTGGAAGGATGTCCTTTCAATAACGAAACAAGCTTCCGTTAAGGAATCCTAAAATAAAACCGGTATATCCATCCAAACTTCTCCCGGAGTCCTTAACCTCAATCTTAACCTTAACCTTAACCTTAACCTCAACCTCAACCTTAACCTTAATCTGTTTTATTTTTTCCAGTTAATGGTATTGATGTCCCGGATTGCTCTCAGGATATCTCGCCTGCTGATTTGCCCGGCCAGTTTGCCGTTTTCATCCACGACGATGAGGCGTTTGTATTTGGTTTCGAGAAATATATTGGCGGCTTCAGAGATGCTGATGTCTTCCTTTACGGTAGTCAGCACGTCATCCATATAGTTGCTTACCGTTTGTTCGGAGAGGGGGGAGTTGTAATATTCCGACGCGACCAACAATTTCAGGCAGGTTTTGTCATCGATCATTCCGACGACTTCTTTCCGGTCGTTCAGAACCGGCGCGCCGGTAATCCTTTTTTCAAGCAAGGCATTGACCACATCCATGACATTGGAATCCGGGGTAAAGGTGATGAGATTGGTGGCCATATAGTTCCGGATCGGTGTTTTTATTCCCCCGGTTTCTACCAGTACGGTAGGTTTATTCATAAAGTTTTTCATGGTTCGGGTTTTAATCGGTTAATCTGGTCAAAGGCTCAAGATAGTCAAAACTAACTACAAGATAATCTGAATTTTTCGGTAATTCCATTTTGTTTCAGACTGAAAGTACAATTTGTTCTTCGGGTATTCCTATTTTTTTCAATAAGGCCCTGGAAGCGGTATTTTCCGGATGGACCAGGCCGCGGATGACCTGCAAGTTTAATCGCTCCCGGGCATATCTTAATACGCTTTCAGCGGCTTCCAAAGTATATCCCTGCCTGTAAAATTCAGGTAAAAGGGCAAACCCGATGTCCGGAGCATTTTTTTCATCCCTTTTCAATATACCGCAAAGGCCGATGGGGATGGCCCGATCCTTCAATTCCATCAGGTATAAACCAAAACCATGTCGGTCATAACTGCTGCGGATGGAATCCCGGATGTATTCGCCGGCTTTGGTCAGATCCGACAAACCCTTGTCCCCGATAAAACGGATAAAGTCGGGTGTATTGTACAATTTATAAATAAAAGGGGAGTCATCCTGGTTGACAAGACGCAGGACCAGCCTTTCGGTTTCCAGTCGGAAGTTCAGTGAAAAAAAATTTTTACAAAAACAAAACCGGTTCGCTCACTGGTTGGATTTCGTTAACTGGGTAAACAACCATTGATTTACTTTTTCCGTTTGTTCCGGGTAGGTCCAATGGCCGGTTTCCTGGTATAACCACAGTTCTTTAGGCCCTGAAATAACATTGTATACCGGGTGCATGGAAGTGGGCGGACAGGTTTCATCGTTGTATCCCCAGGTATAAACCCCGGGGACGCGGATTTGGCGGGCGAAATTGACCACATCGTAATATTGTGCAGTGCGGATTTTCGCTTCCGTGTGATGACCCGGATTGTTTTTGTCAAACATATGCGGCCAGCCTCCGGCCCGGTTTTGCAAATAACCCGTCAGATCCGCCAAGGCCGGATAGTAAGCACCGAGATATTTCACCCTTGGATCAAGCCCTGCGGTCACCACCGACAAAGCCCCACCCTGACTTCCCCCGGTCACGGCCAGGTTGCGGCCATCAAACTGGGGAAGGCTGAAAATAAAATCATTGGCGCGAACGCAGCCCAGGTAGACCCGTTTGAAATAATAGCGGTCCCGGTCATCCAGGTTGTACACCCAGTATCCGGAAAGGGGGCCGGCACCTAAATTCTGGTATACCGAAGGATCCATATTGACGGGAATGCCGTGAATGCCGATCTCAAAAGTGATGATCCCTCTTTCCGCCATGTTAATATCCCCGTTATAGGGCCGAACCCCTGCCCCGGGCACCCTCAGCAAAGCAGGATATTTGCCTTCTTTTTTTGGTACACAGAGTATGCCATACAATCGAACGGTGCCTCCCTCCCGGTAATTCTGGAGATTCACATGATAGACATTGGTTTTTTCCGTACATCGTTCAGGCAAAAGGGTCATTCTTGCATCCAGGGGGATTTTGGCAAGGTCCGACTTGGCCTGGTTCCAGAAATCCATAAAATCACCGGGATAAGTAATTGCGGGTTGCAAATCATTGGGATTAAAACCGGCGGTGGCCAGTCCCCGGTACATTTTTCCATCGATCCAGGTGGTGACGACACATCTCGAAAAACCCGGCCCGGTCATACTGCCCCCGTCGATGCGGGCCATCCCATTAACCAGTTTCATGGAATCTTTTTTCACCGGGGTCATTTTTTCGGGCCCGACTTCATAATGAATGGTGCAGTCAGCCACCGGCTCTTCATTGCGGCTGACACTGATGGTGTAAAAAACCTTTTCACCCGGTTTATAGGTCCAGTCTTTGTGGTCCGGGGATACCCTTACCTTGATCAGCCTTTCCGGGGGCTGGGCCAGTACCCAAGCCTGGATCAAAACCATAACTGCCCCGGCAATGATCATTCTCCTGTACATACTGTTTAATTTGATGGTTAAGATACACAAACCGGCCAGATTCACTAAGGGATTTTGACTGGTTAGAATTTTTTATTAACATTTTTTATTACCCTTGCTCAATAGTTATTTTATTGAAAATCAGACGGGTTTGACCGCCTCAAGCTCCTTTGGATCACTTATCCACAGTCTGCCAACAACTTATCCACATTGGCCTGGTGAAGAGGACCGGTTCGCTGTTTTTCAATTGGAAGGCGCTGTCTTACATTTGAACAGCGGCAAGACATTAAAATTGATTTATATATTTTAATTAAGATTATGTTTGCCGGTGAAGAATGGAAAACCCAAATCCGATAGTTGATATTCACGCCTCCTCCGCCCGGAAAACCACCCGTAAACTGGAGGACGATTCAAGCATCATGACCTATGGCAAAATCCAGCCACAGGCCGTGCCGCTGGAAGAAGCCATTTTGGGGGCCATCATGATCGACAAGGACGCCCTGCCTGTAGTCATCAATATCCTGAAACCGGAGAGTTTTTATAAACCGCAAAACCAGATCGTCTACAAATCCATGCTGGCTTTGTTTGAAAAAACACAGCCTATCGACCTGCTTACCGTGCATGAGGCACTTAAAAAAGAAGGCGAACTCGAATCGGCAGGCGGTGTCCATTACCTGGTAGACCTGTCCAATAAGGTGGGCTCGGCCGCCAATATCGAATATCATGCCCGCATCGTGGCTCAAAAACATATTCAGCGCGAACTGATCCGCATTGCCACGGGGACGATCAGCGGAGCATTCGACGAAACCATAGATGTATTTGATCTTCTGGATGAAACCGAAAGGAATCTTTACGACGTCACCCAGGGCAACCTCAACCGCGGTTATGAATCCCTGGGGGCCCTGGCCGCCCGGGCACAAAAATCCCTGGAAGAAATATCCAAACGCGAAGAAGGCCTTACCGGGGTGCCCTCGGGCTTTACGGCCCTGGACCGGGTGACTTCCGGCTGGCAAAACTCCGATCTCATCATTGTAGCCGCCAGGCCAGGTATGGGGAAAACCAGTTTTACCCTTGCCCTGGCACGAAATGCCTCTTTTGACCACAAAATGCCGATCGCCATATTTTCCCTGGAGATGGCCAGCCAGCAACTGGTGACCAGGTTGATCTCCCTGGAAGCCGAGATCGAAGGGACCAAGATGCGAAACGGCAAACTGACCGACGACGAATGGGCAAAATTGCACCGGGTCATTGAAAACATGGCCGAAGTGCCCATTTATATTGACGACACGCCCGGGATCAATATTTTCGAGTTGCGCGCCAAATGCAGGCGGCTCAAGATGCACCACGACATTAAGATGGTGATCATCGATTATCTCCAGCTCATGAGCGGACGCTCGGACAATAAATCGGGGACGCGTGAGCAGGAAATTTCCTCCATTTCCAGGGCGCTTAAAGGGCTGGCAAAAGAACTGAATATCCCGGTCATCGCCATTTCCCAGCTCAGCCGGGCGGTGGAAACCCGGGGCGGCGCCAAAAGGCCCATGCTCTCCGACTTGCGGGAATCGGGCGCCATCGAGCAGGATGCCGATATCGTCACCTTCATATACCGTCCCGATTATTATGAAATGGAAGGCATGGAGGACAACCTGCCCAAAGGCGTAGTGGAGATCATTATTGCCAAACACCGGAACGGGCCCCTGGAAACGGTCCAGCTCAGGTTTATTGACCGTTTTGCCAAATTCACGGAACTGGATGCCTTTGATTTTACCAGGCTTAAAGGGGAAATGCCCATACCCGGCCAAACCCCCTTCAGCACGTCGATTACCCGGCCCAGCAGGATGAATGAAGACGATGAGGTCCCATTTTGACCTTCCGGCGGCCAGTCTTCCGTTGATAGAAATTCACCTGTTTGGGTGATCGGGATTCCGCTTTATCCCCCCATCTTTATTGCCGCTTCAACCTTTTTGAGCCGTTAAAATGAAATCGATCCTTTTCTTATTTTTTGCCTCCTTGTGCTTCAACCGGAGCCCGGCACAAAAGGACTTGATTTCGGCAGCGTATTGGAAGGAGCATAAAAAAGTGTTGATCTCTTTGGATGTCGCCCAGGACCAGGAAAAAGACAGCGTCCTGTCCATCTTAAACAATACCCTGAATCATCTGCCCGCCCAGGCGGAGCCCCTGCACCGGGCCGATCTGAACCATGCCCTCGGAGCTTTATACCTGGATAAAAAGGAATTTGCCCCTGCCTTGCGCCATCTTAACGCAGCCCGTTCCTTCTTCAACCAGGTGACGCCGGATTCCATCGATTCAAGAATAATCTCCGACCTGGCGAAAGCTTTTTTTCACCGCGGCAACTATTATGTGGCGGGCCAGAATTTTATGGATGCTTTGCGCACGAACCCTAAACCTGGTCCCGCCCTGGAAAATGAGATCCGGGATTACCTGGCCAGAATTTACAACCTGAACGCCAGCATTAATCTGGATCCTTCCTTTTTTATACAATCCATGGAGCTGAAGAAAAAACTGGGCGATTCCCTGGGTATGCTGAGGGTGGCCCAGCGGCTGTCCAGTACTTTCTACAGTGAAAAACAATACGCCCGGAGCCATGCTTTTGCAGGACAGGCCATGGATCTGGCGAGCCGGCTGGGACTTCCCGAAGACCGGATCTTTTCGGCCATTGAAAAGGCCAACTGTGCGATCCGCTTGTCCGGGTTCCCGGAAGCAATGGCCCTCCTCGAAAAAATTCAAATACAAATCCCCTCCTCTGACCTCAACTTGCTCAGCCGCTTTGAAACCACCCTGGGAAATTATTACCTGGTCCAGGGTTTGGATTCGATGGCGGAGATACATTATAAAAAAGCCTTGCCGGTCAGGAATTCTCCCCTCCTGGAGCAGAATATAAACCTGAACAAAGCCGAATCCTATGAACAGGCCGGAAGAATAAAAGAGGCCCTGGAACATTACCGCTTGTATACCCGGCAACTTTTGGTGGGCAGTGCCCTCAATGTGCAATCGGCCATCACCCGGATCGAAGAAAATTCCGCACGCCTTAAATTCAAAGACGAAATCCGTTATCTCAATGCGGAAAACCGGTTGATGGACTCTTTGCTGAATAAAGAAAAACTTTTGGCAGACGCCCTGTTTTCCAGAAACCAGATCCAATCGCAGCAACTGGAAGACCAGACCAGACTGAGCGCCTCCCTGCAGCGGGAAATGGTGCTGCAGGAACAAAAAATCGCCGATGAAAAAAAAATGAGGTTCCTGTTTTTCGCCGCCAGCCTGATCTTTTTATTGTTCGGCTGCCTTTTATACTTCATGTTCATTCAGCAGAGGAACAAAAACAGGATTATCGAAAAACAGGCTGACGAAATGGAGGTCCTGATGAAAGAAATCCATCACCGGGTCAAGAACAACCTGCAGATCATATCCAGCCTGCTGGACCTTCAATCCCTCTCCATCCGCGACCAGTCGGCCTATACGGCCATCCGGGAAGGTAAAAACCGGGTGCAAAGCATGGCCCTGATCCATCAGAACCTTTACCGCGACGGCAATATCCGGAGCATTAATGTAAAGGATTATATCCAACACCTGGCTTCAAGCCTTTTTGATTCCTATCACATCGAAAAAAATAAAATCAATCTGGATACGGATATCCATCCCCTTCTCCTCGATGTGGATACTGTGGTGCCCATCGGACTTATTGTGAATGAGCTGATCACCAATTCCCTTAAATACGCGTTCAATCCGTTGGAAAACGGGGATCTCTCCATTACCCTCAAGCCCGATGGCAACGGGTCCCTGTATTTCCGGGTTAAGGACAGCGGTGTTGGTTTTCCGCCCGGATGGAGTCCCGATGCCGGAAATTCTTTTGGGTTCCAGTTGATCCGGGCTTTTGCCAAGAAACTGAAGGCGAAGGTGGAAACCTATAACGAACAGGGAGCCGTGGTCGCCCTCCACATCACCAAATATAAACTTGTCTAATCCGGTAGGTCATGACCCATGCCTTGAGCAGCGAATGCAAAATCCTGATCGTGGAGGATGAACCCCTGATCGCCGAACACATCGCCACCTATCTCAACAATGCCGACTTCATGGTATCCGGCATCGCCTATGATGTGGATGAGGCCCGTCAACTGCTCCGGACCTCTTCTCCGGATGCGGTGATCCTGGATATCAACCTGGACGGGGAGACCGACGGCATCCAGCTTGCAGAGTTTATCAATAAAAATTACCAACTGCCCTTTTTATTTCTGACTTCCTATGCCGACCGGGATACCCTGGAAAGGGCAAAAAAAGTGGAACCCTGGGGGTATATCGTCAAACCTTTTAATGAAAAAACCCTGCAGGCCACCCTGGAAATCGCGATCTCTAATTTTGCCCAGCGGGCCAACCAGCTGGCGCCGGGTATTCAATTGGAAAAATTAAACAGGCATCTGTCCACGCCGATCACGCCCCGTGAATTTGAAGTCCTCCAATTGATTTATGAAGGACAGACCAACCGGCAAATCGCCGGGACCCTGTTTGTGAGCACCAATACCGTAAAAAGACATATCAACAATGCCTATTTGGCCCTCGAAGCCACCTCCAGGAGCACAGCCATTGCCCGCTTGAGAGAACTCATGCTCAAATAAACCCGGTGCCTCTCTTGTCAGGTATTCCCACCGGTGTACATTCCCGCATTTCCCATTTACCTTTGCAAAGTGTCATCCATAAAAAACATCCTTTTTGACCTCGGGAATGTGATCATCGATATCGATATCCCCCGGACCCGGCAGGAATTGGTCAAACTGTTGCGGCGTCCGGACCTGGAAGGCCAGGTCATGGAAACATTAAAACCGGTATTGCTGGATTATGAAAAAGGGCTTTTGTCGGATGAACTGTTTATCAACGCCCTCCTTCGCCACGCCAGGCCTCAGGTCTATGCCCAACAGGTGATCCGGGCCTGGAATGCCATGCTCATCGATATCCCCGCCGAACGCCTGGATTTTTTGAAACAACTGCGGGACCAGCAGTACAGGCTTTTTGTCCTGAGCAATACCAACGGCCTGCACCTTTCCTGGGTAAACGCTTTTATGGAGAAAAATTACCAGGCGCCATCGCTGGAGCCCTGGTTTGACCGTCTTTATTATTCCCACCTGGTCAAAGCCAGAAAACCGGAAACAGCTTCTTTTGAATATGTGCTGCGGGATGCCGGGATCCGGCCTGAAGAGACGCTTTACATCGAAGATACCTATGAAAATATCGAATCCGCCCAAACCCTGGGCATCCGCACCCTTTACCTTACCGGCGGCCATGACGTGATCACGGCACTCAAACAATATTTGTCCATCAAACCCTGAACGATCCGGATGAAACCCGTTCTGACCAACCGGGAAGGCCTTGAGCTTTTGAGGCAATATTGCAATTACCAGGAAAGATGCCACCAGGAGGTCCGTTCAAAGGGACTCAAACTGGGTTTCCGGGGAGACGACCTGGAGGAACTGATCTCGGCCATGATCACCGAAGGCCTGCTCGATGAAGAGCGGTACGCCCGCTCCCTGGCCAGGGGCAAATTCCGCAACAATCAATGGGGCAGGGTCAAGATCATTCAGGCCCTTAAAATGCACAATATCCCTGAATACTGCATCCGGAAAGCCCTTACCGAGATTGATGAATCGGAATACCGGCAGACCCTGCTGAAACTGGCGGAGCTGAAAAACGAATCCCTGCCCGGCGGCCTTTCGGATTATGAAAAAAAACAAAAGGTCATTTCCTATCTGATGCAAAAAGGATATGAATTTGAAGCGATTGAATCGGCGCTCGGGCAGGAATAAATATTCAATCTTTACGGCGGGGGTGATCATAGACGAGGGCTCTATTCCCAAAGGTCCGGACCGGGTTCAGTACACCATCAGTTTTTGTACCTTTCTTCCATTTTCCGTCTTTACAACCAATATATAAACCCCTGCATTCAGGCTTTCCGCGCCAATGGACTTTACTCCTCCGGGTACCTCTATTATCAGATTGCCATGAACAGCAAAGAGGGAAAGGACCTCATTTTCGGAAACCGATCCGGGATGGATCAGGATCTCACGGGTCGAAGCCCGGTAGAAGGCCAGTGAATTTTCGTTATCCGGCACCCGGACCCGGACGATGTCTGAATAGTCCGCCGACTGATCCGTGCCCGTCAGTTTTAAACGGTAATAGGATTCACCACTTTCTATTTGTTCATCGTAATAGATATAATCGTTGGGAGCGCTTTCCTCCTTTTTGGGGATCACCTGGGCAATGGATAAAAACCGGAGACCCTCCTTGCTTTTTTCAACAGTGTAGTGCGCAAGATCCGTTTCCGTATGATTGGACCATCGGAGCTCCACCCTGGGATGGATCCAATGAGCCTGGAACCGGCTCAGTTTAAAGGGCAGAGCCGTTTCCGTGGATTCGATCAATCCGAGGACCCCATTGCTCTGGCCGGCCAGGATTTCTCCGTTTTCCATTTCCCCGAAGGTGGTGACCCCACCCGGCGTCAGGCGGCTGATGGTCTTGGATTCGACCGGAGACCCGGGGTTGTATTTGATCATCCATCCATGCCTCGAGACGTAATCCCCACAGATATAATAGCCCCTCATGGGGGTGTTGGCGGGTTTTGTCCCGCGGTAAACAAAACCTCCGGTAATTGAATTTCCCGTACCGGCTGTATTGCTGCAGGGGTTGCAGTGTCCGTAATCAAATATCGGTTGGGTGAAGTTACCGGTACAGCCTGCATAGGAAAGGAATCCTTCCCGGCAATTCCATCCATAATTCCTCCCTCCGGCAAAACCGCCCGATTCGAAATTGATTTCTTCACGTGCACCCTGTCCCACATCGGCAATCCAGAAATCCTGGGTCTGGCGGTCAAAACTGATCCGCCAGGGGTTGCGCAGGCCCAGGGCCCAGATCTCATCGCGGATCCCTGGATCGGATACGAAAGGATTGGAAGGCGGCACCAGCTAAGCTTGATCGGTATCGATATCAAGCCTCAGGATTTTACCAAGCAGGATATTGCCGTTTTGCCCCGACCCCTGCGGATCACCCCCGCCCCCGCCATCCCCGGTAGCAATATAGAGGTATCCGTCAGGCCCAAAGGCCAGGTCGCCCCCCTTATGATTGGCATTGGCAGCCTCGGTGATGGTTAGAATGATTTTGCGTGTGCCGATACTCACGGTAGTATTGGCCGAGGGTGTGCTTGCCGTAAATCGGGCAATGACCGTATGATTGGTATTGGCGGGGTTATAGTTGACAAAGAAGTGGCCGTTGTTCTCAAAATCCGGATGAAAAGCCAGGCCAAGCAAACCCTTTTCGCTGTCGGTGGCCAGTTGTCCGGATAGATCCAATAAGGTACCCAGGGTATTGAATGCCTGGTCCAGAATGGTGATGGTGCCGGTTTTATGGGTGATGAACACCCGGTTGGAACCATCCCCCGCATGGCCGATATCGGTGAGGGTGCCCGATAAGGTTTTGACCTGGGTAAACCTGATTTGGGCAGGCAGGACATACCAGGAAAAAGAAAAGAAGAAATAAAGGAAGTATCGTTTCATGCAATTACCCATACGATCAGGGGGTTCATATTGACCGGTTTCTTAATAACGCAGGAGATGGGTCAAAATTGCCGGAAGCTTCCCGACAAATTTTATCCAAGGCAGGATGGCATTCCACCAAAGAAATAAAGAGGTAGTGGCCCCTGGTTCTTAACTTTGGCATGGAATTCTGATTCCGAAATTTAATCCAGTTTATATGAAGTACTTCAGTTTATTAATGCCTTTGTTGATCACCCGGTTCATGAATCCGTTAATCGCCCAGGATGATTATTTCCTGATTATAGGTACTTATACCACGGCTCCTTCCGACGGCATCGAGGTCTACCGGTACAACAGCGCCAAATGCGAGTTTCAATACCTCCACAAAGTCGCAGCCCAAAACCCCTCCTACCTGGCCCTTTCTCCGGACCAGAAATATCTTTATGCAGTCACCGAAACCGGCAACCCGAACGGTGGGGGCGTTTCCGCCTTCCGGTTTGACGACCGCCAGGGCAACCTCGAACTCATAAATTCACAATCTTCTGCGGGCAACCATCCTTGTTATGTATCCACTCATAAAAACGGAAAATGGGTGGCCGCCGGCAATTATTCTTCCGGCAACCTGGTCTATTATCCTGTGGCCTCCGATGGCTCCATTGGCAATCCCACCAATATCCAGCATTCCGGCAGCAGCATCGTCAAGGGCAGGCAGGACGCTCCGCATGTGCATGCTGCCGTGTATTCACCCGACTACAAATACCTCATGGTTCCCGACCTGGGCATCGACAAGGTCATGATCTATAAACTTCAGCCGGATGGCAACATCATCTCCAAAAAACCGGGATCGGTGCAGCTGCAAGCCGGCGCGGGTCCCCGCCACCTCGATTTTCATCCCAACGGCAAATGGGCTTACCTTATGGAAGAACTGTCGGGAAAGGTCACCGCGATGAATTACAAAAAGGGAAAACTGAAAGTGATCGGTACGGTCAACGGACATCCCGCGGATTACCCCGGGCCTTACGGCTCAGCCGATATCCACGTATCCCCCGACGGCAAATTCGTTTATTGCTCCAACCGGATGGAATCCAATACCATCGGCATTTTTAAAGTCAATCCCGTGGACGGTTCCCTGAGCCTGGTGGGCCATCAAAGCACACTGGGCAAGACCCCGCGCAATTTTACCATCGATCCGACCGGCAATTACCTGCTGGCCGCCAATCAAAACACCAACGATGTCGTGGTTTTCAAGATCAACCGGGAGACGGGCCTGCTCACCGATGCCGGCAAACGTTTGTCGGTGAATAAACCGGTGTGTTTGAAGTGGGCGGTGAAGAAGTAATTAAGGAATTAAAATAATTAACGGATTAAAATTATTGATTTTTCCTGGTCACAATGATATCATCCACAAAAAAAGTAGCCCGGTGTTGAAATCCGACCCAGAATTTGACAGCGCCAAAATGACGGGCCAGAGGAAGGACGTTTTGGGAAATTTGCACCGTGGTATTCCCGGAAGCATTGGCTCCTAGGAGAGTAATCTCCGCCGTGGCGGCCACATCGGTTATATTCAGATTTACTGATAATACGAAATTCTGATTCCTCGGAAACTGTCCAAAACGGTGGGTGCCATCGTCAATACGCACGTCACCCTCAGGCATAAAATCGAGATGGAGAAATGGGCCAAATGGCAAAGGACTTTGCTTGGAAGCTTCGAACTGAACCGTGACTACCTCTGTAACCGGTATATACAGGCTGGCTAAAAGACCGTATTTACCTTTCCCAAACTGGGTAAAGTTTCCGGTTAATTCAGTAGGATCTGAATTATTAAATGGATGACTTATACCGCACCATTTTTTTGATTTTATGGTATCATTGGGTGAAGTCACGATTACGGACCCTCCGCCGGATGTGACAGATACGGTTCCGGTGGCTTGGTTGGGGGCCGGAGGTGATCCGATATGGTCATTATTGAAGTTTGCCAGTAAGACGGTTGTTGATTTGCAACTGCTCACCAACAGGAAGGCGGCCGGAATAAGCAGACCGCACCAAAATCTGGTTAAAGACATTCTGAAATTCATATATCGGTTATTGATTTAATAAACAGTGTAAAGAGCCGGGATTTTGTTACTTAAATAGGGAAAAGGGCGGTAATAAGGACTTCAATAGGTTGCCGGAAGCCGGTACAAAAATGGCCTTATAAATGCGACCAGGTCGGTGATGATTATTTTTACAGCCGGACTTACCAGCCCGTATAAACTTTCTTCATGATTGCCGTCTTCTCCTCATCTTCAGCCACGGAATAACTGGTAAACATCATCACCCCGCTGGACCGGCCTATGGCCCCATACCTTAAAACCTTTTCAAAGACCTCTGGCGTGATGACCCCGGGATCGTTGTGCGCCTGGACTATGGGCCAGACTTTTGGGTACTGGTCCGGCTGGATGTCCAACCGGTGGGTAAACCAGCTGATGTTTTCTTTGACCCATTCGGGATCTTTACCCATTCGGCCGTGATAGACCATCGGCGAAAACACATCGGCATGTTCGCGGAGCAGGTCATAATCCAGTCCCAGGATCCGGCGCCGGGCTCCGTTAAAATCCTCGTCATTCCAGGGGCAATGATAGATGCCCAGGAGGGCCCCGGGCTTCTCTTCCTTCAGGATCTTCTTAAAATCCCGCACCCAGCCGGCAATTATGGTGCATCGCCAATTTCGCCAGATTTGTTCCTGATGGCGGAGGATCCAATCCGCTTTTTCAGCGGTATTTCCCCCCGGCAATGGCAATCCTGTAGCCGCCTGAAATAAAGAGAGGCAATGGTCACAAAAACAGGTTTCAGGAAGGATGGGCTCCGGATCTTCAAATTGGGCATGATAGTGCAGGTAATCCATCCAGACTCCGTCGAGGTCAAATTTTCGCAACAGGTTTTTCAGCGCATCGGTCCGGTATCGCCTGAAGCCGGGTTCTGTGGGACAGACGCCCATAAACCAGGTGGCCGCCTCAACTTTCTTGCCGTGTTGGTCGATGGCCCAGGCTTCGGGATGCTGATCCACATAATTTTTGCCATTCAGTGTGGCAAACTCGGCAAAAACCTTAAGCCCCTCTAATCTGGCGCGGGACATGATCTTTTCATTGATCGCCCCGTCGTGCATAAATACCGCATTTACTCCGAGTTGGTCCAGGTGAAGATCCTTTTTCCAGAAAGGCTCCGGGCTCCCGTAAATCCCCCGTATTTCAATTTTTTTGGAATTCGCGGGCCCGCCTGGCTTTGCCCCGGTCCCCAGTGCGGTAAGCATGAGGCAGGTACCCCACCGAAGCAAATATTGCAGGCGCATAAGAATACAAGTTATTGAAATTTTGGTATCGGCGTTTCCAGGTAACCATCCATCAATTTCAGGTATTTTTTTACTTCATCCAGGTATTTTTTACGCTGAGCGCCTTCTGCCTTCATGGCCCTCAGGGCATTCACTTTGGCCCTTACATTGGCTCGGTAGCTTTTATAGTAGGTGAAAAGCATTTGTTCCCGGGGGCCGAAAGCGCCGGGGTCCTTGTGAAAATAATCGTCCGTGAAGGCCTTGCTCAACAGGTAGAATCCTTCCGCTTCCAGGTCCATGCAAAAAAAGGCGATCTCATCCAGCACATCCATTTTCCGGAAATCGTCGTTGAATTCAATACAATCAAAAAGGATGGGCTTGCGGTATAAAAAGATATTCCGGGAATGCAGGTCGCCATGACAGTCCCTTATGAACCCCATTTTAATCCGTTTTATAAAAAGATCATGATGGAGTTTCAGGAACCGGTCGGAGAGGCGGACCGCATTTTTAATGAGTTCGTCCCAGCTTGAGCCCAACACCGACTTTACAAAACCGCTGACCGAAAGCAGGTCATTAAACCTGGATGAAAACGTGCGCGGGCGGAAAGGCGCGCGGATCACATCGGTGTGAAGGTGAAAGCGCCGGATCGTGGAAGCCAGTGCCTGAATATGAGCCCGGGTCACCTGTTTTTTTTCAAGCATCCGGTGCATTTGGTTCGAGGATTTCAGCCGTTTCATTTTAACGGCGTAATCGATGATTTTACCTTCCGGGCCATCAACGGTTATTCCCTTTTTATCCTGGCGCACCGCGACCACGCCGAGGTACACCCCTTTCGAAAACCGGTTGTTCAATAAAACTTCCCGCTCGCAATAAAACTTGCGTTTTTTTAAGGTTGAAAAATCCAGGAAAGAATATTTGATTTCCTTTTTGAATTTGTATGCCAGGGAATTTCCAAGGATAACGTAGGAAATATGGGTTTCGATCAGACTGGGGTGAGGAAACCTCCCGGCCTTTAAAAGGATATCAATTTGTTCCCGGTTCATTGGACGGAGTGAAGGTAAGCCAATGCCTCCGAGAGCATCTCCGAAATATTATGGTTGGAGGAGACCAGGGTGAGATGTTCCCGTTTCAGCGGTTCGTAGGCCGCTTTCAGTTTCAGGTAGACGGGGTGGTCCGCTTCGCTCATCGTCCTGGGTTTTTGCAGGCGCTCTTCAATCAGGTGCTCCGGGGCGGTGACTTCGATAAACATTAATTTTTCTCCGAATGCAGCGGCTTTTTCTTCAAAATAATTTCTCAACGATTCCCTGTAAAAGGTGGCGTCCAGGACCACCGGTTTTTTAAGGGACAGGGCTTCGGACATCATCTGACCCATGACCCGGTAAACCATTTCTTTTTCTTCCTCGCTGTAGGTTCTCCTGGACAGCCTCTTCATCCGGACTTCGTCCGAACTGATGTATTCCCCTCCAAGCGTTCCGGCCAGCTTTGAAGCAAAATAACTTTTACCGGAACCGGGTAAACCCATGACGATAACGACCATGTGCGCTAATATAATCCAAAACCGGTTTTGTTTTAGCAGTCATCAGGCCCGGGTAAAACAAACACATCATGTGACAAATGTTTGCGTTTTACCCCGATGCGTAGGTAATCCTCTATATTTAGAGTAAATCTCCCTTATGAGTTATAAACCAATACCCATTCGAAGCGGTGTATGGGGTTATCGGGGAACCGATGCCCTTTTTCTGGATCTTACCGGCACGGATATACCGGCACTTGCTGCATTCGACCTGGCTTATTTAAACGGAGACCATCATGTGCAAACTCTTATAGCGGGAGGGAAAACGGGAGAACCGTCGAGTTTTTTACTGGGCCTGGGTGACGGGGATAATGGTCTTTTGGGCAATCAACGGGACCCGGTAGAACTTAAAGCGGTCTACTATCCAATAACCCCCCCTCACCTGACCCGGACCAGTGAACGGAGCATTTCCGGATCTTCTTCAAACCGGCAAAACAGCATCGTCTCCATTCCCAGGCTGGCAGCGGATGAAGTTTTTGTTCTACGGGGCTTTGAATTTCAGGGAACGCAGGGCGGGAACCACCACCTTCGCAAAGTGGGGGTCCGGTATCATTCCATTCGCAGCGAGATCAGAGTTGATTTTGTGGACGACTCTCCGCAGGATGACCGGTATGCTTACATCATAAGGTATTTTATCCTGAAAAGAGGGGATCACCCGCGTGGGTTAATCCTCAGGGGGGTTTACAGCCAATCGTTTGAATTTACCGATTCAGCCCGGATCCCCAAGACCAACAGGGGCAATGCTTTGTTGGCCGGATTTAATTTCGAATTCAAGGACGGCGATCATCATTTAAGACGGATAGCTGTCGATGTTCAGCCCACGAATGAATTTGGGGTCGTTTTTACAGATAGTCAGACAAACCACGGGGTGAAAGCAAGCGTTGACTATGTAGTCCTGGACTGGTCCGGGGCTTACCGTTGATATAAAAACGGTATAGATCGTTTGGTGTAGCGGACGGGTTCACTCCAGGGACGGCACGGTCGTTGGCCGGAGGATAAAACGCATAGGGATAAGGAGATGAGTTTTAAACCTGATCGCCGGATCTTTTTTTCGACAGGGCTTGAGCCATGGCTTCTGCTCCGCGCGCGACAAAAGTAGCATCGGCTCCACAAGCCAGAAAACGGTAACCCAGTTGGAAATACATTTCATATTCAGCAAGGTCCAGCAATAAAACCCCTGTGGCTTTATGGTGTTTCTTAGCGGCAAGGGCCACATCCCTTATAGCTTTTTGATACACCGGGTGATCCAATTGCCCAAATACGCCCAGGGACAGGGATAGATCTGAAGGGCCCACAAACAGGACGTCCACCGCGTCCAGGGAGGCGATGCGGTCCACCTGCTCGAGGGCATCCGGGGTTTCAATCTGGACCACCCCGATCAGATTGTTTTCCAGAGTATGAATATACTCCGTTGCATTTTTACCAAAGCCCGTAGCCCTTACCATTTTTGCCATACCCCGGGTGCCTTTCGGCGGATAATACATCATGCGGCATACTTCATCTGCTATGGCTGCCTGGCGGATCTGGGGGAACATGATCCCTGAAGCCCCCGCATCCAGGATACGTTGGATTTTTGACCGGGAAAGTTCATCGGTGCGCACCAAGGGCGTTGCGGGGGTGCCTTCGAGGACCTGCAATTGCTGGTACATCGCCAGGTCATTGCCCGAACCGTGTTCCAGATCGATCAGGACCCACTCGAAACCGGCTCTTCCGATGATTTCCGCGGATACGGTGGACCCAAGATTGATCCAGCATCCGTGCAGGGCCTCGCCGGAACGGATTTTTTCTTTAAGATTTTTCATGAATGTTCACGAGGTTGAATTTTGGAATTGGCAGTCTGTTTTTTTTTATCGTAGAGGAATATGGACAAGGTCTTACAAAGGTATTAAACCCGTTGACCACCTGTCGGCGGGGGTCATTTCCAGGGCTTGGACTTTTTTATTTGCCGGAGGATCTCTTTTTCATTTATTCCTTTGCGCCGGGAACCGTATTTATATTCCCTGATGGTGGGATGTCCGAGGGTCACCTCATCCTGTCCGCAACGACCGATCTGCAATATCAGGGGAGACATGCTCATCTGTTTTTTTTCCTTGTTTATAAGTTGGGTGTTTTCATCATACCGCAGGCTCACTGCTTCCGGACTGAAGTCCAGGGTCATGCTTTTTCCTTTTAGGGCATATTTACCCCGGAGGTAGGTGTCGTGATGGAGGCACCGGTCGACCAGGGCAAATTTTTTTTTATTCAGAAAAATAAGGTCTGAAGCACAGCAGTCGCAGGCGGCAATCACCTCACAGGCCTCTTTCGAAAATTCATCCGATAGAATAAATACCTGTCTTGCAAATTGCTGCCCCCAGGTCAAACCGGACCAGGCCATTGAAATCCAGATAAAGTACAGTCCTTTCATTTTTCCAAAGGGTTTAGAATTTTTTTGATGTGCTTCGGATGGGCGAGGCATGGCTCGCGGTCGGCCTGGGCCCACTACTTCTGCCATACCCTTACATAATCTATTTCCATCCTCCGGGGCCAGATGTTTTCATCTACACCCTGTTGGCCGCCCCAGAATCCGCCAACGGCAATATTGAGGAGCAGGTACATTTTATTATCAAAGGGCCAGGATTCATACGAATGGTGTTCGTTTTTAAAACTGAAATAAACCTGGTCGTCCATGGAGACGCGAATTTCTTCGGCATCCCATTCCACCCCATAGCGGTGAAATTGTTGGGAACAATCGGGTACGGAAATGTTTGCAGTCTTTTGTGTACCGATGCTGTGGTGGTATTTTTTGCAATGAATGCTTGCATGTACCCGGCCCTGATCCCATCCCACATGTTCCATGATATCTATTTCTCCGTCATCGGGCCATTGGAGGGGTTGAGGATCGCCCAGCATCCAAATGGCCGGCCAGGTCCCCCGGCCTTCAGGCAATTTGGCCCGCACCTCCACTTTCCCGTATTTCCACCCATAAGGTTTATCCAGTCCGGTTTGGGCAGAAATCAGGCGGGCTGAAGTATAAGGGTTTCCTTCCCACTCTTCTTTACGGGCTTCGATGACCAGGAGGCCGTTTTCCACCCGGGCATTTTCCAGCCTTTTTAGGGTATAAAATTGTAATTCATTATTACCCCAACCATGACCTCCCACATTATAAGACCATTTGGTGCTGTCCGGCAATCCGTCGTATTCGAATTCATCGTTCCATACCAATTTATAAGGCGGAGGGTCGTCTGTTTTAGGGCTGGAATTGCAGGAAATCCCTGTAATCAGGATAAATAATCCGATGAGGTTATGCATGGTATTCAGAATTAAGTTTCTTTTCATAGATCCAAAATCATTTTCAGATGCGGAATGCCGTCCTCCAGGTAGCGCTGATCGGTGCTTCTGAATCCAAGAGAGGAATAAAAACCAATGAGATAGGCCTGAGCGCCGATTTTGATCGGGTGAGGTCCGTGAATGGACCTGACCTGTTCGATGGAATGCCGCATGAGTATTCTCCCATATGAAAGTCCCCGGAAACGGGGACTCGTCACCACCCGCCCTATGGATAAATAGCCGGCATAGGGCATATTCAAACCAAACAACCTGGAATAGGCGACCAGGTCTTTTTGTTTATTATAGATCATCAGGTGATGGGCCGCCTCGTCGTAACCGTCGGTGTCCAGGTAAAGGCAGGATTGTTCAAGGATAAATACCTGTTGCCGCAGCCGGAGGATATCATAAAGTTCCGCGGCGACCAGTTCCGCAAAGGGTTTGCAATGCACGGCCAGGGATTCGTTCAAGGGGTTAAGTTCTTTAGAGGTATGAAGGTTACTGCTCAAGCGGTTTAATGATTTTTGTTGACCCCGAGGTCTTCCCCGGAAGGATTAAAAGTGTAATAGCCTTGTATCCCAAGGTGCAGACCACCGGGGGTCCTTACTTCTTCCAGTTTATTGCAACGGATGGTCGAAGAATAAAGGATGTGTTCGAAGGGCTGCACAAACAAGTGGGGTTCCCGCTGGCTCAGTTGGAGCCGGGTGTTACTGATCAGTTGCTGCAGCGAAAAGTCCCAGGGAGAAAGATTAAAATCACCGGCCACCAGTTTTGGAAGGGTATCCCCGTCCTCAACCCAATCCGTCACGGCGTTCAGAAATTGCTGGACCCTGTTAAAATCCGTCGTGTTCAGCCTGGGAAGTACGTGGCAACTGAAAAAATTCATCGCCCTGCCTTCAATATCCAGTTGAAGTTTTAGCACCGGAATGTCGTAATTGACCATCGTGTCCCTGAAATGCAGGGTATCCGTTTTCAGGATCGGATATTTGGAATAAACCACCATGCCATAGGGGTCCACCCTGTTCATTTCTGCCCGGTAAGGATAGTTTTCGCTCAAACCATCAGATAAAACCAGGGCCCAGTCGGGCGTGAGTTCCTGAATGTTGAGGATATCGGCCTTGCTGGCCAGGAGTCGCCGGCTGATGTTTTCGTATTCGTCCGCCCCGGAATTAATCAGGATTTGACAAAGACTGAAATCGATATCCGCCTGCCTGAACAGGGATTGAATGCTGGAATTACTGGTTTTTTTCAAATAAAGGCATAAAATGGCACACATGCCCAGGCAGGTAAACATAATCTTGGGCCTGTCGAGTATCATAAATCCCATTGCGGAACCCAGAAAAAGAAGCACCGCTTCAAAAGCATGACTGCTCAGACCGGCCAGGGTGGCCCGGTTGGGAGTGAATAATAAAAGCAGGGTTATCAAAATCATCGAAAGGATGATCCCTCCTTCCACCCATTGGTATGTCAGCAGTTGTTTAATTCTTTTCAAGATGGCTTTCCTGAGTCAAAGTTAATCTTCATTGCATCAACGAAATGAGCAGATGATTTATTTATCAGGATTATCCCGGCCTTGATAAGACGGCAGCTAATTTTTTTTGCAGATGATTCCCCTGCATATCCAGGGCTTCCGCGGCCAGGATATATATCCCGGTCGGACAATTCATTCCGGCCTCGTCCCTGCCATCCCATTCGATGCTTCCTTGCTGAGAAAAAGACAGATTATTGACCAGTTTTTTGACCAAGCCCCCCCGGTCATCGTAGATATAGACCCTGCCAAGGTATCCGTTCCGGGGCAAGCGATACTCTATTTCAAGCTGATCCCGGTAACCGTCTCCGTCCGGACTGAAAAGGGAGTATTTTAATTGGAAATATTCACTCCCGGCAACGGATGCAGAGGCTGAATTTTTTCTGGTTGGCGTTCCAAAACCTTCCAGTCCGGAAGCCGATTGCCAGTTGGTTCGATCCGCCCCGGCTTCCGGATTGACCCTTTCCAGGGATACCCCTTGCTTTGAATTCAGAAAAGGATGATGGTAGGTTTCCTCATAATATACCGAATCAACCAGCAATCCGCCTTGCGAATAAATGGTCAGGTGGCCCGAACCATCGGCCAGGGCCGGCAAATCCTGGGCAATCATCACGTCGGGCTGAACTTTTTTAAACCGGAAAGCAATATCCACCGGATCCGGACTCAACACAAGATATCCGCCAGGCAGGAGGTATGCAGCGGTTCCGATCGTTTTTTTCTGCCTGTTCATTTTGTTTTCGAGGACCCAGCCTTTGATGAACACCACTTTTCCAGACCGGTTGTACAGTTCTACAAAATCAGAACCGCGGCCTTCCGGATTGAATAAAATTTCATTGATGATCAGGTCATTCCTTTCTGCCTTTTCCGGTTTGGTCAGAATGGAGGAGTGCACGCCGGCATTACGGCCTGCACAATCCCGGAGCCGTATGGAAATCTGGTACAATTGGCCGGACAAAAGCGGGGCAGGCAACAAAATCATGAAAGACTGAAGGTCGTCACCCGGGACGATCCTGGTTTCATCCATTGGGGGACTGAAAACAAGATCCGAGACAGAAGGCTCCTGGATATCCTTGTTTACATAAACGATGATCTTTTGGTCGCCGGATACCACTACCGAATCCAGGGCAGGCTCCACTTTAAAATTTGAATCCGCTGCCGCATTTTTCCTGCCCGGGCTGCCTCCGGTGGTATCGGTGGACGCAGTCCAGTTTTTAATCTGGTCACACCAGTTGGAAGTATTGATCATTTCCAGGGACCAGCCCCCATTTTTCTTCCGTCCGTCCCCATACCATTCATCAGTATAGGATACCCTGTGAATCAGTTGGTTTTGATGATACAGGGACAGGGTCCCGTGGCTGTTGCGGATCCCCGGCCAAGCCTCCAGTCCCAGGACGGGTCCGAAGGGACTCAAAGCCGGAAAGGCATCCGGTTCGCAGAACATAAAATATTGCCCGGGTTCCAGGAGGAGGTCATCCCGGTCAATCCGGAACGCACGGGATTCAAAACTCAAAGTCAGGCCGTGGAGGTTTATCGTCCTTCCGGAGTGGTTAATGATCTCCAGGTATTCATAAGGCGGCAGGCCGACCACCGGGGAGGGATCAGCCATGATTTCACTGATCAGCAAATCAAAGGGGAGAACAGGGTCAGGGGAAACCCTGGTTTTATTCCTATGAATATCAGGCAAAAAAAATTCACGAACCCGGATGCCGCAAACAAACAGGAACAGCCCTGCAAGCAGGGAATGGAGTGGTCTCATAGGGTGTGTGTTTAATTAAAAACTTATATTAAAAAATTAAATATAATAAGTCTCTGACCTAAAAATAAACTGCATTTTGAAACCATGTATATTTGCGGGCTTAATTATCATTGTACTCCATATGAAAGTTGCATGCGTTGGCGCTACCGGATTAGTCGGTACCGTCATGTGCCAGGTGCTCGAAGAAAGGGATTTTCCGGTGACCGAATTTATTCCCGTGGCTTCTGAAAAATCGGCCGGGAACAAATTCCTGTTTAAAGGAAAAGAATATAAGATTCATACCCTGGCCGAGGCGGTGGCAAAAAAACCGGACCTGGCCCTCTTTTCAGCCGGTGCATCGGTTTCCCTGGAATGGGCGCCCCGGTTTGCCGAGGTCGGTACGGTGGTGGTGGATAATTCCTCCGCCTGGAGGATGGACCCTTCAAAAAAACTGGTCGTCCCTGAAGTAAACGGCGAGGTGATCACTGCCGGGGACCGGATCATTGCCAATCCCAACTGTTCAACCATTCAAATGGTGGTGGCCCTGGCGCCGCTTCATAAAGCATACGGCATCAAAAGGCTGGTCATTTCGACCTATCAATCGGTGACCGGTACCGGGGTGAAAGCGGTCAGGCAATACGACCGGGAACATTCGGGCGAGCAGGTGCCCCAGGAGGAAAAGGCTTATAAATACCCGATTTTTGAAAATGTCATCCCCCATTGTGATGTGTTCCTGGACAACGGGTATACCAAGGAGGAGATGAAGCTGGTCAATGAAACCAAAAAAATCCTTGGAGATCCCGGGATCCGGGTGACGGCCACTGCGGTAAGGGTGCCGGTCAAGGGCGGTCACTCTGAAAGCGTTAACGTCGAATTGGAACGGGATTTTGAGATGGACGACATAATAAAGTTACTTTCTCAGGCTGAAGGGGTGCAAATGATGGATGATCTGGCAACTTTTAAATATCCCATGCCGTTATATGCAAAAGGGAGGAATGAAGTTTTTATTGGCCGTCTTCGCAAGGACGAGTCTCAGGAAAGGACTTTAAATATGTGGATTGTTGCCGATAATTTACGCAAAGGAGCTGCGACGAATGCTATTCAGATCGCAGAATATATGTTAAAAAAAGAACTACTGCCGCTCGAAGCGGAAACAGTATAGAGGACGAAACCTAACTTACCGCAACTGTTAATCGATTACCTGATTTTACCGTATGAAAAGGAGAATTGTTTTTTGGGGTACCAATACTGAGAACGAAAAAGTACTGGTTGCTTTACAGCTTGATCCGGAACAAAATATTGTACACGAATGGATTTTTCCCCAGGCCCATGTGACGGAAGAATTTGCCAATACCATGATGAGGGACTGGAGGATAGGAAAAGAGCTCGATTTCCCGGAATCTGCGGTCCATTCAGAAAAAGCCCTTACGGCTTCAGAGTCTCTTTTATCACCCGGTTTAAAGCCGGATAAGGAAGATATCATCCTGAGGGCCCAGACCGAATGGCATTTTATCGTCCTTTCCCATAAATTAAAGCAGGGCTTTGAGAATGAATACCGGGACCTGAAAGAAAAAACAGATAAACTCCTCAAATACGACAACGAGCTTTGGGAAGAGCTCAAAACCTTCTGGGACCGGGTTCAAAACCAGGTCAGGGAAAAAAACCTGTTTAAAGAACATGCCCAGATCCTGCGTGACGGCACCAATGCCCTGTTTGAGCAACTGAAGAAGTTGAGAAAGGCCGTCGATGAGGAATTTGACCGTACCTCCCGGGACCATGTAAATCAATTTCAGAAAAAACTGGATGAAATAAGTCATAAACTTTCCAACAACCTCAGCCTGCAGCCTCTTTTTTCTGAACTGAAGGAATTGCAAAACGCCTTGAAGGGGATTGAGATGAACCGCAATGACCGGAGTAACATCTGGGACCAGATCGATAAACTGTTCAAACAAATCAAGGACAAAAGATTCGGGCACAAGGATTCGCGTGAAGGTTCCGGGTCTGACCGCCTTTCAAGAAGGTACGAAGGCCTTATCGAAGCCCTGCAAAAAATGGAATCCTCCATCAAAAGGGATTACAACGACCTGGAATTTGAAAAAAGAAAGGTGGCCAATTCCGAAGGGCAGCTGGAAGCTCAAATCCGTCAGGCCAAAATCAAAATGATTGAGGAACGCATTCGGTCCAAGGAAGAAAAACTTCACGACATGAGATCTACCCGGGAGGATCTCGAAAAAAGACAGGAACAGGAAAAACAAAGGGAAATACGCCGCCAGGAAAAATTAAAACTGGAACAGGCGAAACATGCCGTCGAGGATCGCATTAAGGAGGAGATTAAAAAGGCCGCCGAGGCAAGGAAAGACGATACCCGCCTTGAAAAGGCCGCCGAGGCCATTTCCGGGAGTCCCAAGCCGGTTGAACCGCATGACAACATTCTGGACGCCATCGGCACCACGCTTGGAGAGACGCTTGAAGATGTGGTGGATACCGTACGAGCCGTTTCCGAGGTGGTGGGCGATAAGATCCAGGAGTTTACCGAAAACCTCAAAAGCGACAAGCCCTCAGAGGATAAAAATGCCTGATCAGTCTCTCAGGGATTCCCTTTTTTCCATCGAATTGCCGGGAGTCCCCTTGATCCATCCCCTGCATTGATCGGAGCCGCACTGGCAGGCAAAGGGTTCCATGGTTTCATCCAGAAAAGTAGCGTAATCCAGGGTAAGTTCCGTGCCCACAGGGATATCTTTAAGGGCGATGACATTGAGCCCGTCGTAGCCGGTATTTGGATCACAACTGTGATTCTGGGGGGCCCAGACGGAGGGGTCGTCATCCCAGAGAATATAGAGGTGTCCGCTCAGGGGCACGGCGTACCGGGCAAATAAGTCTTTTTCCACAGCCGACCAGTTTTTGTCCACAAATTGTTTGGTGACGATCCGGTGGCCGCGGGCTTCGTTGTTGAAAATCACTTCTCCTGCGGCGAGGTGCACGTTGGCATAAATGCCGAATCCATTGATGGAATCGCCTTTCATCGTATACTTTTTAAGCTGGGCTTTGTACCTGGAAATCCCTTCCCGGATGATGTGCTGCAAAAAGCCGGCCTGACCGATGCCATCAAAACGAAGGATGTAATCGGCGGATCCCTCATACCCATCGGAATAAAAAACCGAACAGGTAAAATTGATTTCCAGGAAATAGATCTCCTTTTTATCGTTGACCCTGAAATCAAGCCTGGCATACCCCATTCCTCCGAATCCCCTGAATATTCGCTGGGCGGCAAGCCTTAGCCGGTTTTCGAGTTCGGGGTCCTGGCAGGGAACATTGGCCTCCAGGTGCAGTTCCGATGTTTTGAGGGCATAGGTTTTATAGGCAAAACCACTGGGGAAAACATATTCTACCGGTTTGAAGGTACGGCATTGTTTCTCGTTGGCCGGGTCCGCGGCTACCAGGACGGTAAATTCCCGCCCGGCGATGTATTCTTCGACGAGCAGGGACGGATATTCCAGCAACAACGCTCGGGCTTTTTCCAGAAGTTGTGCCGGGTTGGCGACCAGGGAATGGTCATCCACCCCAAGGCTGTCGCCGGCTTTGGCCGGTTTTACAAACAATGGATATTGAAGTTTTTCCACAGCCTTCGGGATATCCTCCGGGCGCTCGATCAGGGCATATCTTGGAGTGAGGATGTCTTCGGTGTACGCCACGTATTTCATGAGTTCTTTCGAGGGGTCGTACAACCTGCTCGTGGGCCCGGTAAACGGAAGTTTGAGGGATTCCAGTGCATAAATGACATCGATGGAAGGAATATCCCAGTCCAGGTACCCTTCGCATAAATTGACAAAAATATCATAGCCTGCATGCTGAAGCCCGCTCAATTGACCGTAGGTATGCAGTTTGTTCAGAAAGACATGGTCCACGGTATGCCCCGGAAGCAGGCGCGATAAATCCCGGGGGGGATCATAATACTTATAATCCACGGAAGAAGCCGAATAATCGGGCTGTAAGACACAGACTTTCATCTAAAAACGGAACGGAAAAGGTCAGGGTTCATGGTTTGATCAGCCAACCAGGACATTCGCGCGGACACCGGCTTCCACTTCAAACCGGATCAGGGCGTCCAGGATGATTTCCCGGATAAGATAGTCAAAGGATTTTTGGGAATATTTGAGAATGGCGCCGATGGAGGTAAAGTTTTCATCTTCACTCAGGCCGCATTGCGCGTTTACCTCCAGCACGTACAATTTGCCGCTCGTCTGGTCCATGCGGATATCAATCCGGCCATATCCCTTGCCCCGGACCGATTGGTAAGCAGACAAGGAGATGGCTTCCAGGGCATCCTGGATTTCAAAAGGGGGTGATTTATATTCATAAAAATTACCCTGCAAAGGCATGCTGCTTTCGTTTTCGTACACTTCCCACAGGCGTTCGTAAGAAAGGAATTTTTCATGATCGGGCAGGGAGGCATGGAAAACCCGTTCAACCGGCGCAAAGTAGATAAGGTCCTCAGGCCGGTCATACGAACCTACTATCAGTGTGGTATATTCCGGTCCGGTGATAAACTTTTCCGCAATCACCCCCCCGGCGCCGAATTCCCACCCCCGGTAACCTTCAAACAGTTTGAGGACTTCCGTCTTCATTTCGGAAGGGGTATTCACCACATTTTTTATTCCTACCCCAAGGGATCCGCCGGAGACCGCCGGTTTGACGATAAGGGGTTTACCCAGTCTTTTGAAAATACCGGCAGGGCTGGGATTGGACGCCTGGATCGTTTTCCAGGGGGCATTGGAGACCCCATGGGCATCGAAGGCTTCCTTCATCGAAATCTTGGAAGTAGTGATTTCGTAAAAAAAATGGTCTGCCCCGGTGAAAACCAGGCCGCTGTATTCCAGGGCCTTGACCACGGAAAGACCCGGCGTCCCGTTTATTTCATCGCCGTCGCAAAGGTTTAATACCACGGGGAAAAATTCCCCTTCGTGCAGTTCCTGCTGCAGGCCTTCGATGACTTCGCGGTAATGGTCCAGCGTCACGGGCTGCCAGGTCCACGGCATTTTGATTTTTTCAAACACCCGGGTATACTCGGCGACGCTTTGATTAAAATCATAATAATAATCCAACTGTTCATCGTTGGTTTTCAAATAAGGGAAAAGCACCCAAACCTTGATTTTCCGGTTGCCCGTCAGCTTCTTGAATCTGCGAAAGGATTTCATGAAAAGTCTAGTAGCTGGGCCTTTTTAGACCAGGGTGGGCACTTCTTTGAGCTGGCTTTGAATGTAGGAAGACAAATGATAACGCTGGATCAGCTCAGGTTCGATGGCATGGGCCCCTTGAATGTAACCCAGGCATTTAGGACTGCCGCAGGTACAATCGAAGGGCTGGATCATTTGCCATTCCGTGGAGGGATAAAAGTAAACCATTTGTTCTCCCGCTTTGATGTCCCGGACGCTACGCAGAACGCCGTGGTCTACATCAAAAAAAACGTTGGGGTCGCAACCGTGATTGATGGCCGCCAGAAATTCTGGATCGAGCACCATGTGCTGGCCTTCGCCCACCTGAACCGTCAAATAGGTCGGATTCGCCTGGATTTGTTTGGGTCCGAAGCGGTAAAGAATTTGTCCCGATTTGATGTTTTTGGTTGCCTGGAATGACCTTTGCTGGGTGTGGTGATCATAATAGATGTTACCCAGACCATGGCGGCTGAGTAACTCGACTTGTGATTTGCCTGTTTTGAGTTTCATATATAATAAATGATGTTTCCGGAGTACGATATAAGCCAACAGCTCCCGCCGGGATCAATGGAAGAAATGAAAGCGTTAAGGAAAGAAGGGTGGAAGTTGAAAGATCCGATGTAAAATCAGTTTCCAAGAAAGTTTTCGTGTTGGTTATAATGTCTTTAAAACTTTAAAGCAATAAATCTATATTAATAATCACTATAAACCAAATATTGATAAAAATAATTTCATATTTTTTAGTACGTCTTTGTCATCTTCAGGAAGGAAAGGTTTATAGGCACGCATCAGGAAAGATCATCCGGAATGCGGATAGGACCGGTGACCCGTATTTGAATGAAACCACCATGGAATGAAAGGGGCTTATCCAACCGGAAGAGATGGCCCGGATAATGATTTTGCCATACCAGCCGCACTATTCCGAACACCGACAAAAGGGGGGTGTATGCCGGATTGCTCCGTCAACCGGACGCTAAGGAATAAGGAGGGAGACCTAATAATTCAGAATGCGAAGAATGCCGCTTTAATGGATACCGGCAGGGTAAACAAAATTGAAAGGCCAGCCCCCTGATATGGGGGATTTTTATCACCTTTATCCTGTGAACGAAGAAGAACGGAAACGCTACGACCGGGTATTTGAAAAAGAACTTTTACCCCATATTGATGCCCTGAGCACTTTTGCCTTCCATCTCACCCTCAATGAAGACGATGCGGACGACCTCGTGCAGGAAACCTATCTTAAAGCTTACCGCTTTATAGATAAGTACCTGGAGGGAACTAATGCCAAAGCATGGTTGTTTAAGATATTGAAAAATGCGTATATCAATGAATACCGGAGGAAGAGCAAGGCTCCGGCTCATGTAGATTACGAGGATATTATAGGATATCAGGACAGTGAGGAGAGTGCGATCGGGGAATATACCGATTTGCGGGAAGAGCTTTTTAACACGGTAATGGGGGATGAAGTGACGAATGCGATCAATTCATTACCCGTTGATTTTAGGACAGTAATATTATTGTGTGACGTTGAAGGATTTACATATGAAGAGATTGCCAAAATCCTGGATGTCCCCATCGGTACGGTGCGTTCCCGGCTTTTCCGGGCCCGGAATGTGTTAAAAGATAAATTAAAAGCATATGCCGAAACCATGGGTTTTTCAGACAAGCGAAAATCCAGGTCTCGCAAACTTGAAGAATAAATAATGGTGCATTCTAACGATTTTGTCGTATGAGAAATCCGGATCCGATCCATGAATATCACCGGATGGTCAATATGTTTCTTGACCACCAGTTGAATGACGAGGAAAACCAAAAAGTGTTACACCAGGCCCAGGAAAATCCTGAATTTCAGCGGGTACTCCGTACCGAGCAGAATTTCAGGGACCTGATTAAAAAGAATGTAGTTCAGCGGCCCCATGTGACGTCCCGCCTGATAGACAATATCCGGAACAAGATTTCCAGCCAAGGAGATGGAAAGTAGGGCCTTTCCCCAAACCCTTTTCCGTCGACTATTTTAGTTGTGCGCTGCCGAACAATACGGTGAAGGCTTTGCACCAGATCAGCACATAAGTCCGGGTGCTGGTATCCGCTCCTGGGGGTACGTCAATTTTAAAATTCCCTGAAGGAACGGTGGTAGACAATTCTGAATAGTTGGTTGCAGATTTATCTTCTGCCAGCCATATCCGGAGGTCCGGTCCCGGATCCGATTTGAAATTTTCAAATACCAGGTATTTTTTACCGGCTCCGTCTTTGGCCAGTTTTACGGTGCCGCTGGTGGGGTGGGCCGCCGATTCAAAACTGCCTTGTAAAAGCGTAGTCAGGTCTGCGGGGATGGGATCCCCTTCCACTTCGTCCCGGTTGCAGGCCAGGATAGAAAAAGAAAAGAGGAGGAGAATGAGCTTCCGTTTCATGCTGCGGGTTTCTTGATGCTCAAAGGTAAGCCCCTGGCATATATCCTGCCGCTTTTTACCGTTCCATCAGTTTTTCCATCATATCCTGGGCAATGGGACAGAAGGACAGGTTTTTCAGCGTCAGCTCTTTTCGTTTTAAGAAAACATCTTCATCGATGTAAGGAAACCGCTGGCAATCCGAGGGCCGTTTTTCATATATGCTGCACCGGTGATCCGGTCCAAGAAAGGCGCAGGGGGCGGTTTTCATTACATAATCGCCGTCTTCGTCCCTTTTGAGGTAAAGGTCCTGGAGTTCGGTTTCTTTCATGCCGAGGTATTTGCTGATCCTTTTCAGGTCAGGGGCTTTGAACCGCGGGCTGTAATTTTTACAACAGGCGGCACAGGAAAGACAATCATGGCGCGCATACACCTCTTGAGCAAGGCCGGCCAGTTTTGGAATCCCTTTTTTTAATGGGGCTCGGGCCAGGAATTTTTTATACGCCTGTTGGTTTTTCAGGAAACGGTCTCTGATTTTTTCAGGCTGATATTCGGGTTTCAACAAAAATCATTTCGGAATGAGGAATTAAACAAAAATATCCATGATCAGGACCATGATCAATCCGGCAAAACTTACGATCGTTTCCATCAGGGACCAGGACTTGATGGTGTCCCGGATATTCAGATTAAAATACTCCTTAAACATCCAGAATCCCGTGTCGTTGACATGTGAAAACATCAGGCTTCCCGCGCCAATGGACAGCACCATCAAATTGGGGTTGACCACTGCAGGGTCAAAGCCCTGAGCGATCAGGCCGGCGGCGGTGAGGCCCGCCACCGTAGCGCTGCCCAGGCTGAGCCGGATCACGGCAGCAATGAACCATCCGGTGACCAGCGGGGAAAAACTGGAGGTTTTCATGATCGACGCGATCTGAGTACTGATGCCCGCGCTGATCAGGATTTCTTTTAAAACCCCGGCTCCGGCTATGATCATGAGTATGGGAAATACGTCTTTGGTAGATTCAATGCCCTCCTGCATCACCTTGCCCAGGGAATCGCCCCTTCGCATGCCCAGGAAATAATAGGCCAGCAATAATGAAAGCAGCATCACGATATTGGCATCGGCCATCAGGCTGGAAATCTCAAAGGCCGGGCTGTTTTTCTCAAAAATAGAGGTAAACCAAGTCCCCAGGGCCAAGAGGACCACCGGCAGCAAGGCGCAAAAAAAACTGATGCCAGTTGAAGGCATTTCGGCTTTTTCGAAAATCTTCACCTTAAGGCTGGCCAGCGGCGATCCCTGAATGTTGCGAAGGCTTTTTGCAAATAAAGGACCTGCGAGGAAGATCACGGGTATGGAAGCGATCAGGCCAAAAATCAAGGTTTGTCCCAGGCTGGCATTCATCATGGGCACAATGGCGGTAGGCGAGGGGTGGGGAGGCAAGAACCCATGCGTCACCGACAGGGAAGAGCACAAAGCAACCGCCAGGTAAACCAGCGGCAACTGAAACCGCTGCCCAAGGGAATAGATCAGGGGGATCAAGAGGATGAACCCCACGTTGTAAAACAAGGGTATGCCCACGATGAATCCGGTGAGGGCTAAAGCCCAAGCCAGGTTTTTTTGGCCGAAGAGGGTGACCAGGGATTCGGAAATTTGCTGGGCCGCCCCGCTGGAGGCAATGATTTTACCCAGCATGGAACCTAATATAATCACCGAAAACACCGGGCCCAGAATATCCCCCACCCCTTTCTGCACAGAAGCACCAATCTGCCCCGGATTCACTCCCAGGAGGAGGGACGCCAGAATGGAGACCATTAAAAAAGCAATGAACGGATGGATCTTCGCCCAGGTTATCAGCAATACCAAAACCAGGAGAATACCAAAGACGGCAAGGATCATGACCAAAGATAGAAAAAACGGAAACGCATCCCAGGATCAGGACCTGCCCTGCTCACAATAATATATTCCGATAGCAGGATAATAGCTCAAAATGGAAGCATTTTATCCGCTGCCCGCTGATGATCTCGCCCGAACGGCGGGCAATCTCTGAAGTGATGATTTAGGTAATCCGTAAAAGAGATTACCAGCCTTTTTTAGCGACTCCGTCCTGAATCGCCTGGAGGGCTTTGGCCTCGCTGAGCAGGCTGGTCAGTTTGTTGCCTTTTCCGTCATTGCCCTGGGCCATATAACCTCCGCGAGCCGTCTTGGTGATGACGGCATCCTTCATTTCCACGTTTTTTTCTTTGGTTTTCACATTATATGCTCTGATGGGTTCTGCCATGTTATCTTGATTTAATGAACGGCAAAAATACTGATTTATTCCTATTAAAAGCGGTCCCGTTAAGCTTTCGTTAAAACACCGGAGCAAGGGGAAAGGGAGCTGAAAATAAAATAGCTTTAGAATCCCCAAATCCAAAAGACATGAATAGAATGAAATTTATCCGGTCCATGGCAGCCGGTTCCCTGGGTTTAGCGGTTCCATCCGCCATGCTCCAAAGCCAGAACAACCCCAAACCGGCAAGCCTGCCTGTGGAAAAGGTCAAGGAATTCGTAGGTGTTTGTCATTCCGATCTGGATAAGGTAAAAGCCCTCCAGGCGGAATTTCCAAACCTGGTATTTGCATCCTGGGATTGGGGGGGCGGCGATTTTGAATCGGGCATCGAAGCGGCAGGGCATGTTGGCAGAAAGGACATTGTCGCCTTTTTACTGGAAAAAGGATCAAGGACCAATATCTTTTTACTCACCATGCTGGGACAAACCGCCTGGATGAAGTCATACCTTGAATTGTACCCAAGCCATCTTTATATGAAAGGCCCCCATGGGTTTTCCCTCCTTCACCATGCAAACAAAGGGGGTGAAGAAGCCGGCGAACTGGCGGCTTATCTTCAGCAACTCGGGCTTAAAGAAACCAGATTTAATTTATACTCCTGAGTAAATGAGCAAATGAGCAGATTCAAATGAAAACGGTCCATTCGGTCCTGATTTTTCTTTTTTCCATTTATGCTGCCCAGGCCCAGATGGACCTTCCACCGGTTGGAGGAAATCCGCGGGCAATCCTGTCTGAGGAAGTGGGGATCACCGGCATCACCCTCACTTACTCCAGGCCGGATGTTTCCGGGCGTGAAGGGAAGATCTGGGGAACCCTGGTGCCCTTTGGATTTTCAACCTTCAGTTTTATCACCAACGGAAACACCGCACCCTGGCGGGCGGGAGCCAATGAAAATACAACCATCCGGTTTGAACACGACGTGCTCGTGGAGGGCAGGCCGGTCCCGGCGGGTACCTATGGGATTCATATGGCAGTCTGGCCGGACAGCGTCCTGCTCATCCTTTCAGGGCAGCACGATGCCTGGGGAAGCTTTTATTACGAAGAAAAAAACGACGTCCTGCGGGTCATCGTAAAACCATTGAAGCATGATCAACACGTGGAGTGGCTCAAATATGAGTTTATCGATCATAAACCCAACAGCTGCACCGTGGCCTTGCTTTGGGAAAAATGGATCATTCCATTTAAAATAGAAGTGGATGTCGAAAACATCGTTTTGACACGCTTGCGCGAACAGGTCACCAGCCAGAAAGGATTCAACAGCAACAATCTCATACAGGCAGCCCAATATTGTCTGAACAACAATATCAATCTGGACGAGGCCTTGCTCTGGAGCCAGAGGGCCGTCGGCGGGTTCCAGGGCCAGAGAAGCTATTTCAGCCTCCGGAACCTGGCTGCTGTTTTTGAAAAATTAAACCGGATGACCGAGGCGGATAGTGTCATGACGGAAGCCTTGACCATGGCTACGGCCGCTCAGTACACCTCGTATAGCAGAACCCTGATCTCGCAGAAAAGGACCGGAAGGGCGCTTGATATTCAGCAAGCCAGCCTGCAAAAACACGGAGATATTTATCTGGTCAACCTGGGATTTATGTTTGTTTACTCCGCCCGGGGAGATTTCGAAAATGCCCTGAAATATGGCCAGAAAGCATTGACCCAGGCAGCAAGTCCGGGGGCCAGGGCCCAGCTGGAATCAAACCTGTCAAGGCTCAGGGAAAATAAAGACATTAATTAAGGCTGGCTTCCTTTGTCTTAAACCAGGGGTCTCCGGACCAAACCGGATGTCTGAAGCAGTATATTTCCGTTTTTTATTTATTTTGGATCAACCTTTATCGCGTGACCAAAACCGGATTTATCTCCCTCTTATTTTGCCTCGGCATCCTTTCCTGCAAAGAACAGAATAAACCAGCTCCAGGCGGGTTTCCGCCGGAACAGGCCCTTACCACCTTTGAGCTGGCCGATGGGTTCCAGATGGAATTGGTCGCCGCGGAACCCCTGATTTCCGACCCGGTGGCTATGGACCTCGATGAAGAGGGCAATATCTATGTCGTCGAAATGCACGGCTATCCCCTCGATAAAAGCGGCTCGGGAGTCATAAAAAAACTGACGGACAGCAATGGGGATGGTCGGCCGGATAAAAGCACGGTCTTCGCCGATCAGTTGGTTTTGCCCACCGGAATCATGCGGTGGAAAAAAGGTTTTTTGGTGGTAGACGTCCCTCATGTGCTTTACCTGGAAGATTCGGATGGGGACCATAGAGCAGATATCCGGGACATCCTGCTCACCGGTTTTGCCCTTACAAACCCGCAGCACATTGCAAACACGCCGGTTTTCGGGCTGGACAATTGGATCTACCTGGCACACCAGGGAGCGGTAAATCCAAAGGTTTTCCCGGAAGAATTTGGAGATACGGGTTCCGCCGTACTCTATCCTGCTAAAACCGGAGGCCCCGTCCTGCCTGCTGACGCCAATGGCCGGAATGTCCGGTTTAAGCCGGACGAATCCCTGCTGGAAATGATGGCCGGCGAATCCCAATATGGTCAGACCTTTGATCCCTGGGGCCATCAGTTTCTGACCAGCAATGCCGACCATCTGTTCAGTGAAATCATAGCCGCGAGGTATTTGCAGCGAAGTTCCACCCTGCTCGTCGCGGATGCCACGGAAAACATACCCGATCACGGAAATGCCTGTGAAGTATATCCCATTACCCAAAACCCGGAACATCAATTGCTCACGGATGTTGGCGTGATCACTTCTTCCTGCGGGGTGACCTGGTACGACGGCGGGTTGTTTCCGGACAGTTTTTCCAATGTTACTTTCATTGCGGAGCCGGTCCACAACCTGGTGCATGCCGATCGTATCGCGGACCGGGGTGCCTCCTTCACGGCTTCCAGGGTGTATGAACAAAAAGAATTCCTGGCTTCCCGGGATGCCTGGTTCAGGCCCTGTCAATTTTATATTGGCCCCGACGGCGCCCTGTTTGTGCTGGATTATTACCGCCAGATCATAGAACATCCGGAATGGATGAGCGATGAAGTCAATAAATCCGGCACCTTGTACAACGGCAGTCACCAGGGCAGGATTTACCGCATCAGCCCCTCCGGTACCCCGCCCATGGATTGGTGCGGAAAACTAAGCCTTGGATCCATGAATGGTGAACAACTGGCAGCGCTGCTCGATCACAAAAACAAATGGTGGCGGCGACAAGCCCAGCGCCTCCTTCTAGATAAACAAGATACCGCGGCGGCATTAGGGATACGTACTATCCTCCGAACCGGGAACATGTCGCCGGCAGGGACAGTCCATGCCCTTTGGACCCTCCGGGGAATGAATAATCTCGTATCCGAAGACCTCAAGCCGGCCCTGGAACATCCTCACCCGCGGGTAAGAGAAAATGCGATCCGGCTGGCTGAGGATGGGGGTTTGGTCCAGTCTTTATGGAATACTCTGGTCAGCATGAACCAGGATCCCGATTCAAAAGTCCGATTTCAATTGGCTTGCACCCTGGGCAGTTTTAACCATCCTGAAGCAAAAAGGGCCATCCGTAAAATTCTGTTCATGGATATTGAAGACCGATGGGTGCAGATCGCCGTACTTACCGCAGCCGGAAGCTTTGGCCCGGATATGGTCGTTGAGATGGTCCGCCAACTGGGGACTAGGGAGACCAGTGGCCGAAAACAATTTTTCGAACAATTGGGAGCGGGCATTGCCCTGAAAGGAGAACCCGCTTCGATCATCCAAACTATGGGCTTGGCTACCCAATCAGACAAAGAGCCGTCCGCCTGGTGGAAAGCGGCTTTGTTGAAAGGATTGTATTCGGGAATAAGAACGAATAAACCCGATCCTTCATCGGTAAAAATATACCGGGACGCTTTGCCCGGTTCTTTCCAGGCAAACCAGCCTGCTGAAATCAGGGCCGCAGTGGTCCAATTGTTTACCGTTTTGGGCCTGCCCGAGGGTGAACAAAAATCGACGATGGCCTTGAGGGCAAGGAAATTCATTTCGGATCCCGCTTCTCCCGCCGGTCTTCGCAAGGATGCCATAAAAATTCTGGGATTAAACCAGGATACTTCGGATGTCCTTTTAATACAGGGCCTGCTCTCGCCGGGCGAAACGGATGAGATTCAGGAAGCCGCCCTCCAGGCCTTTACCGATATTGCTCCCCAGGCCGCCCGTGCTTATAGCCTGGAGCACTGGAAAAACCTTACGCCCGCCGTACGCGAAGCGGCCCTTCAGCTCCTGATGAAATCCCCGCCCGGGATGTCCGCCTTGTTGAAAGCGGTCGAAACGGGCCAGATCCAGAAAAGTTCGATTGGCTGGCCAAGGACCGTGCGCCTGATGAACAGTTATACCGATTCCATTCGAGAATATTCCCGGAGACTGCTGGGCCATCCGGAAGAAAGCAGGAATGCCGTTTACGAAAAATTCCGGGCAGCCCTTTCCATGGAAGGGGATCCGGTTCAAGGGAAATCTTTATTCATGCAGCACTGTGCGATTTGCCACCAGGTAAACGGCGCCCTGGGTAAATCCATCGGCCCCGACCTGGCTACCATTCGCAACCGGGAAGCCGGATTTATACTGGCGGATATTCTGGACCCCAACCGTTCCATTGCGGATGAATATCAAACCTGGACCATTGAAAAAAAGAACGGGGAAAAACTGAGCGGGATCATATCCGCACAAACCCAGAGTTCCCTGGAACTCAAAGACGCTGCAGGAACAGCAACCCTGATCGCCAGGACGGAAATCCGGCTCCTCGAGTCTGAGCCAATGTCCCTGATGCCGGTAGGATTGGAAGGAAATCTCACCGTTGAGGATATGGCCGGCTTATTGGCTTTTTTAAAAGGTAAATAAAGAATAATCAATCATGAAAGTCATTGTCACCGGGTCTACGGGTATGGTGGGGGAAGGGGTTCTGCATGAATGCCTGCACCATACCGCAGTAGAATCCATTCTGGTCATCAACCGTAAACCCTGCGGTATCCGGGATCCCAAACTTACTGAAATCATTCTCCCGGATTTCTTTGACCTATCGGGAATAAAGGCGCAATGTACCGGGTATGATGCTTTTTTTTTCTGCCTGGGGGTATCCTCGGTCGGTCTTTCCGAAACCGAATACACACGATTGACGCATAGCCTTACCCTTTACCTGGCATCCAGTATGGTTGCCCTGAATCCGGGCATGGTTTTTTGTTATGTATCCGGCGCCGGAACGGACAGCACAGAAAAAGGCCGAATGATGTGGGCGAGGGTAAAAGGCAGGACGGAAAATGACCTCCAGAAACTTCCCTTTAAAAAAGTATTTCTATTCCGGCCGGGTTTTATTGAACCGGGGGCCGGCCTTAAAAACACCCTTCGATCCTATAAATACCTTTTCTGGCTGGTTCCGATCATCCGCTGGCTGGCGCCCAACCGGATCTGTACTTTAAAAGAAATCGGGATGGCCATGATCCATGCTGTCCTGAAAGGGTATGATAAAAAGGTCCTGGAAGTCAGCGACATTAAAAAACTCGCCCGGTAAACTTGTTCCGTTAACCAATCCACGCTCCCGATGTATAAATTTTCCGTTCAATATTGTGTCCTGACCCTCATTCTATTGACCGGCTGGTTTCCCTCCTGTAATAAACCGGTTGGAACCGACCGGGAACAAGACCTGGCCGATGAATCAAACACTTCAGACTGGTTGGCTTATGGAAGGACCCATTCAGAGAGACGTTTCAGCCCGCTGACGGATATTGATACTTCAAATGTCTCCCGTCTTCAGGTAGACTGGTTTTTAGACCTGCCCCGCGACCACGCCCTGGTTTCGACCCCCCTGGTCATTGATGGTATCCTGTATTTTACAGGCACCGGCAATGTCGTCCGCGCGGTCGATGCCACCAATAGTAAAGCGCTCTGGACTTACGATCCGGAAATCGCAAAGGAAATTGGCAATCACCGCAAGGTCGGCTGGAGCCATAGCAGGGGTTTGTCGTATTACCGGGGTAAGATATTCCTGGCTACCTGGGATGGACGCTTGCAAGCCCTCGATGCCGGGTCAGGCAAATTGATTTGGAGTACCAGGACCTTTGATCTGAACAAACCCTGGTTTATTACCGGGGCGCCCAAGGCCTTTAAAGGCAAGGTGGTGATCGGGAACGGAGGCACCGAACAAGGGCCCTCCAGGGGATATGTCACGGCCTATGATGCGGAAACCGGGCAACAAGCCTGGAGATTTTATATGGTCCCGGGAAATCCGGCCGACGGATTTGAAAATGAAGCCATGAGAATGGCAGCAGGGACCTGGACCGGCGAATGGTGGAAACATGGCGGAGGCGGCAATGCCTGGCATGGATTCACCTATGATCCCGAACTTGATTTGTTGTATATCGGGACAGGAAATGGCTCTCCCTGGAACCGGAAGATCAGGAGTCCCGGGGGCGGGGACAATTTGTTCCTTTCTTCCATTTTGGCGCTTGATCCCGATACCGGGGAGTACCGGTGGCATTATCAGACCACGCCTGGCGAGAGTTGGGATTATAACTCCAACATGGATATCGTCCTGGCTGACCTGATGCTGGAAGGAATAAAAACTAAGGTGATCCTGCATGCGCCGAAAAATGGATTTTTTTATGTAATCAACCGGGAAACCGGGAAACTGATTTCAGCCAAGCCGTTTGTGGAAACCTCCTGGGCTTCAGAAATCGATTTATCCACCGGTCGCCCGGTTGAAATAGCGGCAGCGCGGTATGTACAGGGTCCCGGCTATGTGACTCCGGGACCTCATGGAGCCCATAGCTGGCATGCCATGTCCTTCAACCCCATCACCGGGCTGGCCTATATCCCCTCCATACACGACGGCAATGTTTATTCCGACCAGGGCATAGACCTGGCTTCCTGGCAGGCCGTTGACTTTAAGGGCGGGATCGGAGTGGGACTTACAACGCCTGAGAAATTGCCCCGTGATTATCCGGCCTCTCTCCAGGCTTGGGATCCGGTGACCCAGAAATTGGCCTGGTCCGTACCCCAGCAGGAACTATGGAATGCGGGGACCCTCACCACGGCGGGTAAATTGGTTTTCCAGGGCAGGGCCGATGGAAAATTCCTGGCTTATCATGCCTCCACCGGTGAGATCCTTTGGACTTTTGATGCGGGCCTGGGTATTTCAGCTCCACCGATTACCTACAAGTTGAAGGGACGACAATACCTGGCCCTGCTGGTAGGTTGGGGTGGCGCCTTTGCGGGCGTTGGAAACAAGGCGCTGGGTTGGGAATACGGCAAGCATATGCGCCGCCTGATCGTATTTTCACTGGAAGGCAAGAAGGCTTTGCCCCCCTTGCCTCCTCCCTATTTTCCCGTTCCTCTGGATGCGCCGGATTTTGAGGTGAATGATTCTTTGGCAAAAGCAGGACAATCCTTGTATGGAAAATGCAGCGGCTGTCATGGTCCGGGACTTCTGGCGGCAGGTATGGCCCCGGACCTAAAAGCCTCGGCTATTGCTTTAAACCTGGACCTTTTCAGGCTGGTGGTTCAGAAGGGTGAACGGTTAAATATGGGGATGCCCGCCTATCCCGATCTTACAGATGAACAGTTGCTCTCCCTGATGCATTGGATCCGGAAAAAGGGGAATGAAATCCTGTACCCAAAGGAACTTTAATAATCCGCCGTGTCATCTGCAATCCGGGTTTATACCCAGGATATAGTGCTGCAAGATATTGATTTGTTTTGCCGTCTCAGCACCCAGAAAACCGCTGATCATTTCATTTTTTAAATGGCGTTCGCAAAAACCGGTTAACGGCCTGGCCAGGGGCATATAAGACCAATGCCATTTTTCCTCATGGTATCCGTGTGGACGACCGGCGGTATAGGGTTGGCAAAAGCCGTATTTCCCGGCGTGGGCGACCAGCCAATCGTATATTTTTTTTCCTTCGCCTTTTGCAAAAAAGGAATTGTCCAGTGCGTTGAGGTCCATATCGGTTCCCCAATGATGGCGGGAAGAGCCGGGCATGGAGGAGTATTCCAGGATTTTTAAGGCCCGTTTTACCGGATCTGGCGTGGTGAGGGCAAGATTCTGGCCGTCTTCCACCAGGCGTTTGCCGGTCCATTTATCTTCCCAGATTGATTTCTGACTGGTAAAGTTGCGGGTGGCCGATAGAATTTTGAGTTCTACCCCGTCCGTCTCTGCGGCCTTTGCCATTTTTACAAATGCTTCCAGGGTTTCTTTCCTGAGGAACATCCCTTCACGGCTTGCGTATTTTTGTTCAACGGGGGCAAACCGTTCATTGCTGCCCGGATCAAATTTGCCCATCACATAATTCAGGGTATCTGTAGCCGGGGAGCTCACCGACGGCCGGGCGGCTTTCAGAGGGAGGGGTGCCTGGGGGGAATCTGGGGCGGTCTTGCATAAAAAGAAAACCGGGATGGAAAGGCTTATTAAACCGGTTGAAATCAGTCGGCCGGCCAGCTCAGGCATTTTATTTGTTGGAGACGGTCAGGTATTTTTCCAAAGCCATGCTCATCGATGGAACGTCGGGGGCGGGCGCTTTGATGTTCAGTTTCAGACCCAGATCTTCCACTGCTTTGGAGGTTTGGGTTCCGAAGGCCGCGATGCGGGTTTCTTCCTGTTTGAAATCAGGGAAGTTTTCATATAACGATTTCAGGCAAAGCGGGCTGAAAAAAACCAGGACGTCGTATTTGATGTCTTTGAGATGGGAAAGATTGCAACTGACCGTCCGGTACATGATGGCTTCCGTGACTTTTAATCCTTTACCCAGGAGGTAATCCAGTACTTCTTTTGCACCCTGGTCGCTGGAGGGGAGCAGGAATTTTTCGTTTTTGTGTTTATTAAAATAGGCGCTGAGGTCTTCAATACTTTTGGTGCCCACAAATACCTTGCGTTTACGGTACAGGATAAATTTCTGCAGGTAATTGCCGATGGCTTCCGTGAGGCAGAAATATTTCATGTCCGGATTGACTTTAATCCGCATTTCTTCACAGATCCTGAAATAATGTTCTATGGCTGTTTTACTGGTGAAGACCACGGCCGTGAATTCATCCGGACGGATCCTGCTTTTCCTGAATTCTTTTTCGGTGACCGGGCTGATCTGGTTGAAGGGAATAAAATCGATTTTCAGATTGTATTTTTTCTCAATATTTGCATAGGGAGAATGCTCGGGTTTAGGTTGAGAAACCAGTATGGTTTTGATGCGTTTGAACTTTTCCGGAGAAGTCTTGGCTGTGCTGCTCATTCAAGAAATCAAGTTTACCTGGTTTTTAAATAGTACCCGGTTTGCGGAGGCGGATATTTAGAGGGAAAAATACCTCACCAACAACATCCAGGGTGCGATTTCAACGGCACAAAGGTAAATAATAAAATGCAATTTTCTTGAAACTATGATCGGGAGGTTGTTCAGCAGACCCCTCACCTGTCTCATGATGTAAAGGAGACCGATCAGGCATATTCCAACAAGGATCAGGGTCTTTCCTGAAGCCGGATCGACAAAGGACAGCAGGATGTTGATGAGCATCAATCCGAGCCCTGCGGTGAGGTTGTGGATTCCAATGGTGTAATTGAAAAACATGGTTTCTTTTTCCATTGGAAAAATTTTTCCCATCAGATACAAAACCAGGTGGCGCACCAGGTAGATGCCCAAGACGATCCCCAGGGCGACCAGGAGGGAAAGCGGAGCAATCCGGAAAATCTGGAAAGTCTGGTAAATAAAAATCCCGGCATTGACCACAAACAGAAAATACAGGATGCCGAAGACCATCATGTGATTGCCTTTGAAGGCGTCCTTAAACAACATCCGGAGTTGATTCTGATTGTAGGTAGCCTTGAACAGGGAGGCCGGATAAGACCGGTTAAAATTGATGGCGATGGCAGCCAGCAGGAACAGAAAGACATAGATCAAAAACCAGGCGTTCTTACTGATCGCTCCGCGGGCATCGGTGGTATTGTTTCCAAAGGTTTTCAGCTTTTTTTGAAGGACATCCAGATCGACTCCTCCAGGCCGGCCGTTGGGATCCCCGGTGGCTTCAGACGATGGGGGGATACTTCCTGTGGAGGTGTCGACTCCGGCCGTTTCAGCGGATCTGTCCCGGGAGGATGGAAAGGGAGGCCGGGTTCCTTCCGGGCTTTGGCTTGGCTTGTTGAGGATGACTTCATTGGGATTCCCTCCCGATTTGATATCAAATATATTGGCAGAAGTCCTACCCGTTTTTTGAACCGGGGCCGGAACGATCTCCGCAGGCCTGGTCTGAACTGCAACGGGTAAGGAATCGTGCGTAGTCTTTTTCTGGGTGGCCGCACCCGGATCGATGGCTTCGGTTTTTTTTACTTCTTCTTTTTTGACTGCCGGTTTGATTTTTGAAGCATCCGGTTTTTTTATGTCAAAGGGATTTTGGCCGGTAAGCATTCCGGCCGGTCCGAATAAAAAAACCAGCAAGATCAGCCTGCTCATAAGGTGGAATAACCGTTGCCCTGATGGATGACCACTTTTTTCACCGTATTGAGATCCCAGTCGATGACCAGGCCCTTGGCAATTTTGTCGGCCACAACTTTTCCATAAAGCAATTGAACAAGATACAGCGCCGATTCAAAAGACCGGGCTCCCCCGGAGGAGGTAATCACATTTTTGTCGTGAACAAAATAAACATTTTCATAAACGCGAACCTGGGGAAACATGTCTTTAAACGTTTTGACGTTGGCCGGAAACGTCGTGCAGGAGACCCCATCCAGCAAACCCGCCTTGGCCAGCAAAAAAGCCCCATCGCAATGGGAGGTGACAAACATCGCATTCTCCCCGGTCTTCCGGACCCAGCGGATCATGACGGTGTCGTTGAGATCGGAGTCGGTATGGTGTTCCGCGCTGGGAATGACCAGGACATCGATCTTGGGCAGTTTGTCGCGGGTATAATCAAAATCCGGTTTGATATAGAGTCCTTCGAAAGTACGGATGAGATCATGGGTGTTCGCTACCGTGAACACATTCATGGCTTTGATGTTTTCCCGGTACTGGGTGTGTTGAAAAACGTCGTAAGGGGCGGTGAGTTCCGTATTGTACACCCCGTTCATCACCAGAAAGGCTACATTGTACCGGTCGGGCAGGATCAGATCTTTTTGTTTCAGGGTGACCGCCCTGGTCTGACTGTCGGGGGTGGACTCGTGATGCCGGCAAGCGGGATAGAGGCAGACGCTGACAGCCAAAAGAATAAAGACACGAATGCGTATCCTGTCGATCCTGGTTAAAAACATCATTATAGAAACGGAATCCTGTACAAAATTGTTATTTTTTTACTTTCGCCGCAACGATTAAGAGCTTAAATGGAGATAAAAAACAGAAAAGCGCAGCACGAATACTTTTTCCGGCAATCCTTTGAAGCGGGGATCGTGCTGGACGGAGCCGAGGTAAAGTCCATCCGGGAAGGCAATGCCAACCTGAATGATGCCTATTGTTACTTCAGGGATGGTGAATTATACATACGAAATTTTCATATAGCCCCGTTTAAACAGGCCGCAGGCTGGTCGGTACACGACCCCCTGAGGGAAAGAAAACTGCTTCTTAAAAAAAATGAACTTAAAAAACTGAGGCACCGGGTGGATGAAAAAGGCATGACGATCGTGCCTTACCGCATGTATTTGTCCGAAAGAGGCCTGATCAAAATGGAAATTGTGCTGGGAGAAGGCAAAAAAGCCTACGACAAGCGGGAGACCATTAGGGCAAAAGACAATCGCAGGGAAATGGAAAGAATGGATAAAGGGAAACTGTAAATGCCATGATCGTTAAAACCAGCTCCGGATACCAGGTGCTTTCCGAAAAGGGGAAACCGCTGTCAAAGGATAACCTCACCCTTAAGCAGGCCGAACAGCGGCTTAAACAGGTGGAAATGTTTAAACACATGAAACCCAAAGGAAAATCACAAGCCGGGAAAAAGGAATAATTCCCCCTCCTCCCCTCCCCAAGCCCATCTCATCCGAACCTTTAAATCCGTACCTTCGCCCCGATGAATCAGGAGCTTTTTATTTACGACAGCCTGAGCCGGGAATACGTCCGTTTTGAACCCTTGCACGAAGGCCGGGTAGGCCTTTACGTCTGCGGACCTACGGTATACAGCGACGTCCATCTGGGCAATTGCAGGACCTTTGTCAGTTTTGACCTCATCTACCGTTATCTGCGGCAACTTGGATTCCAGGTCAGGTATGTACGAAACATCACCGACGTCGGCCACCTGGAAGGCGATGCCGATGAAGGAGAAGACAAAGTATCCAAAAAAGCCAGGCTGGAACAACTGGAACCCATGGAAATCGTGCAGAGATATATGAACGGATTCCATGAAATGATGGAAGTGTTCAATACGCTTCCGCCCGGCATCGAACCCCGCGCTACCGGCCATATCGTCGAACAAATTGAAATGGTAAAAACGATCCTGGCCAATGGCTATGCATACGAACGCAACGGATCGGTGTATTTCAACACTCAAAAACTGATTCAAACCCATGATGTTTACGGCAAACTTTCCGGTAAGGTCATGGATGAGCTGCAAAATGAATCGCGGGCCCTTAAAAAACAGGAGGAGAAGGACCATCCGGCGGATTTTGCCATCTGGATCAAGGCGGATGAAAGGCATCTGATGCACTGGCCTTCGCCCTGGTCGGAGGGTTTCCCCGGCTGGCACCTGGAATGCAGTGCGATGAGCACCAAATACCTGGGTAGCCGCTTTGATATCCACGGAGGAGGTTATGACCTTAAATTTCCTCACCATGAAAATGAAATTGCCCAGAACATAGGATGTTGCGGTCACAGCCCTGCCAAATACTGGCTCCATGCCAACATGCTCCTGCTGAACGGTAAAAAAATGAGTAAAAGCGATGGCAATACCATTTCTCCCGCTCAGTTGTTCAGCGGCCAGAGCCCTCATATTTCCAAGTCCTATGCACCCATGGTCGTCCGGTTTTTTATGCTTCAAACCCATTATCGCAGCACCCTGGACCTGACCGACGAGGCATTGCAGGCAGCGGAAAAGGGATATAAAAGGCTGATGGAGGCCGTACGATCACTCAGAAACCTGGGCACGGAGGGGACCCGGCTGCAAGCGTCCCTGGATGAGCAAATCCGGGCCGAATTGGATTCTTTATACACCGAGATGAACGACGATTTCAACAGCCCCAAGGTGCTGGCGGTTTTATTTGACCTGGTCACCCGGATCAACTCCTTTAAAGACGGACATCTCGACATTCAGCAAATCAGTTCGCAGACCCTAGACCGCCTGAAAAAAGAGACCGCACTCTGGGTTTACGATATCCTCGGCCTGAAAGACGAAGAAATGTCCAATGGTCAGGGGAAACAAATGGATGAAATCATGAAACTGTTGATTGATCTTAGGCAGCAAGCCAGGGCCAGGAAGGACTTTGCCTTATCGGACCAGATCCGCGACCGGTTGGGTAAAATTAAAATCGTACTCAAAGACAGCAAGGAAGGAACTACCTGGACTCACGAATAATTATTGCACATCCCATGAGACAATATGCCTTTGGCCGGCGCTTGATATTCAGCTTGGTGCTGGCCACCTCGACCCTGTTCTATTTCGGTTGTAAGAACGAAGCGAACATCACCACCCCGGCCGCCCTGCCCGTCAAACTCAAGGTACCGGTCTTTGACAAGGATTCCGCTTTTGCTTATATACAAACCCAGGTGGACTTCGGGCCAAGAGTGCCGGGTACCGAGGCCCATAAACGTTGCGGGGACTGGATGGTCGGCAGGCTGAAAGCCTGCGGTGCCCGGGTGATCGAGCAGCCTTTTACAGGCAAGACCTTTTCAGGGATATCTTTCCAGGCCCGGAATATTATTGCTTCCTTTAATGAAAAAGTCAGGCCCCGGATCATCCTGGCAGCCCATTGGGACACCCGGTTCATCGCCGATCAGGATCCCGAGATGAAAAATAAAAACACGCCTTTGCCCGGTGCGGACGACGGGGGCAGCGGAGTAGGCGTATTGCTGGAGATCGCCAGGCAGCTTCAGGCCAATCCCATCCCCAACCTGGGTATTGACCTCCTGTTTTTTGACGCGGAAGACCAGGGAGGGGAAGGGTCGGATCCCGAATCCTGGTGCCAGGGGGCGCAGCACTGGGCTTTGCACAAACATACGGCAGGGTATCAGGCTAAATACGGGATCCTGCTGGATATGGTGGGAGGAAAGTCCCCGCGTTTTACCAAAGAAGGCACTTCCGTACAATATGCTTCCGCCTTCGTGGATAAAGTATGGACGCTGGCGCAGCGCATGGGTTATGGAAATTATTTTGTAAACGAGGTCTCCCCCGCGATCATTGACGATCATTATTTCATAAACAGGATGACCAATATCCCCATGATTGATATCATCAACCGACCGACCAATAATGAATTTGTTGCTCATTGGCACACCCTGGAGGACAAGATTGAAAACATCGATCGGGAAGCCCTGAAAGCCACCGGGCAGGTGGTCCTGGCGGTGATTTATCGGGAAGCGAACGGAGATCTGTAATACTGCCGCCACAGCAAACACTTAAGCCTCCCGGCTTCCGGGAGGTTCTGATCAGGAAAGGGGTAGGGATCACGGGAGCGCCCCCGTTATCTTCAAAATAAAAGCACCTTAGAACTTTCCAATCCTAAGGTGCTTTAGCTTTAAAGTCTTTGTTTCCAATCACCAGCCATTGACCATTGACTATTGACTATTGACTATTGACTATTGACTATTGACTATTGCTGTCTATCGCACCATCAGCAATTCACGGTACTTGGGCAAAGGCCATTCATCGTCATCCACGATCAGCTCGAGTTTGTCGATCTGGTAACGGATGGTATCAAAGAAGGATTTGACCTTTTGGTTATAAGCCAGCGCCCTTTTGTGTGCATCTTCAATGGCATTCGCTTTTTTCCTGGCCTCCGTCATGTCTACGACCAAAGTTTGGATCTTGCCGATGTATTCGCTAATCTTTTTGATCGTTTCGACGGTGGGTTGGTAAACCTTTGCGGGAATGCCGATCTCTTTCTGACCGCGCACGTTGTCCACCAACTGCGTCTGGTATTTCAGCGCCGTGGAAACGATGTGGTTGATGGCAAGGTCGCCCAGCACCCGGCTTTCGATCTGCACTTTCTTGATGTAATTTTCCCATTCGATCTCCACGCGGGCGTGCAATTCCTTGGCGGTATAGATGCCATGGCGTTCAAACAAATCCACACTGGGTTTCCTCAGGTAGACCTCAAGGGCGGAAGGGGTGTCTTTGATATTACCCAGACCGCGTTTGGCAGCTTCCTTAACCCATTCTTCGGAATAATTATTTCCTTCAAAAATGATTTTTCTGGAGGCTTTGATGTAACCCTGAAGGACTTCTGAAATAGCCAGTTCTTTTTTCTGGCCTTTTTCGATCAGTTTGTCCACATCCGCTTTAAACTTAAAGAGCTGGTCGGCCACCATGGTATTGAGTACGGTCATGGCCTGGGCGCAGTTTGCGCTGGACCCCACGGCGCGGAACTCAAATTTATTACCGGTAAAGGCAAAGGGCGAGGTCCGGTTACGGTCGGTATTGTCCAGCAAAAGGGATGGAATCTTATTGACACCCAGTTTTAGATAGACATTGTCTCCTTTTTCCAGGGTAATCTCCTTGTTCTTTTCAAATTCAGTGAGCACGCGGTTCATGGTATTTCCCACAAAGACAGACATGATTGCCGGGGGTGCTTCGTTGGCGCCCAGCCGGTGCTCATTGCCCGGGGAAGCGATGGAGGCCCTCAGCAAATCGGAATTATCGTAAACGGCCTTGATCACGTTGACAAAAAAGGCGAGGAAACGGAGATTTTCTTTTGGTTTGGAACTTGGGCCCAGAAGATTGATGCCGGTGTCGGTGCCCAGGGACCAGTTGTTGTGTTTTCCGGAGCCGTTGATGCCAGCGAAGGGTTTTTCATGGAAAAGCACTTTCAGTTTATGGCGGGCGGCGACCTTATTCATCAGGTCCATGAGCAATTGGTTGTGGTCGCAGGCCAGGTTGAGTTCTTCAAAGGTCGGGGCGACTTCAAATTGGGCCGGGGCGACCTCATTGTGGCGGGTGCGCACGGGCATACCCAGTTTTTGGGCTTCAATTTCAAAGTCGACCATGAAGGCGTTGATTCTCGGCGGGATGGAACCAAAATAATGGTCTTCCAGCTGTTGGCCTTTGGCCGGAGCATGGCCGAAAACGGTCCGTCCGGACATCATCAGGTCTGGCCGGGCATTAAACAGGGCTTCATCGATCACAAAATATTCCTGTTCGGGGCCCAGGGTTGCGATCACTCTTTTGACGTCGCGGTCGAAAAATTCTTTCATCACGGCCGTGGCGGCTTTGTCGACCAGGGCAATGGCTTTGAGCAGGGGGGTTTTATAATCAAGGGCTTCGCCGGTATAGGAAACGAAAACCGAAGGAATACAAAGGGTGGCGGTGCCCCCCAGGTTTTCCATAATGAATGCCGGAGAAGAAGGGTCCCAGGCGGTATAACCCCTGGCTTCAAAAGTGGAGCGGATCCCTCCTGAAGGGAAGGAGGAAGCATCGGGTTCCTGTTGTACGAGGGCGGAGCCTTTGAATTTTTCCAGCGCCTTACCGGTTTTGAAGTCGATATCGAAAAAAGCGTCGTGTTTTTCGGCGGTGGATCCGGTGAGCGGCTGAAACCAGTGGGTATAATGGGTAGCTCCTTTTGAGACCGCCCAGGATTTCATGGCCGCGGCCACTTCGTCCGCGGATTCGCGGTCAATCTTGGAACCGGTGAGGATGGCTTCGTTGATTTTCTTATAAGCGTCCGGGCTCAGCAGGGATTTCATCACGTCGTCGTTGAACGTGTTGGATCCGTAATATTCGGTGATTTTCTGGTCCGGAAGTTTGACAGCAGGCATGGGACGGTTTTGAGCCAGGTCCAGGGCTTTAAATCGGGAAATTGCCATTTCTAATGAATTTTGGTTTAAAAACGGCTGTAAAATTAGATTTTTTACGCGTATCTGCCTGAAGGAGGTTTTGTTTTCGGCAAAAAATGGCTGAAAGAAATGTTATTTCTAAAATAATGCATGATTTTTCCCCGCATCCAGGATGTGGGACGTGGGGGTGTCCGGGAAGTAAAAAAATGCTTTGCCACAAAGACCCCTAAAAACATAAAACTTTGATTATTAATTTATTATGCTAGATAGCTGACCCATTAGGTCGTTGGTAGGAAAGTCCCGCTTAAGGCAAAATCCTATAAGTATTCGATCTTGACCAGATTGAGCCGCATCGACCTTTGGGAAGGGACAATAAATGAGGAGTGGGATACCTGCACCGCATCCTTGAACCGCAACTGGAGGCGCACGTATTCCGTACTCAAAACGCTCTTTCTCTGGTACTGACCATCGGCCTGGACCACGTATTCGCTCACTGTGTTTTCGGAACTGATCTCGTCGTTATAAACCAGTCGGAGCCGGGATGGATTTTTGAAAAGGAAAAAGGAAGAAAAGACCCCGTCATCGTCGTGCGAGTACTGTTTTTTATGCAGGATATCGGACCACATCAGGCTGCCATCGGCATTGATTGAAAACAAGGCCATATCTTCATAATAGTAGTCCACCAGCATGTAATTGCGGAAACCTCCCGGGTTGTTCAGCGGCCGGCCGCTGCCGTATACCGAACGCCGTTCGAATTCTTTTTTAATTTCCATAATGAGCAGGGCGCCACCGTCCTGGCGCAGGGCGATCTCGCTGACTTCCAACTGGCTGAATTCGTTTTTGTCCCTTGACCTCCTGGTCATTTCTTCATCAAAACGCGATTCAAAAGCGTAAGTCGTCAAACGTTCTTCCTCTCCGATTTGCAGGGAATGTTTGAGGTAATAGACCCCTTCCGCCCGGTTGAGGTTTTTCTGCGAATAAATGCCCCCTCCCACCAATTGTTTATTGACATTGTCGTAGGCAAACTTGCTGTGAAAACTGACAAAACGGAAAACCGGGATGACAAACATACGGGCCGCTTCTGCCGTGGGATAAAAACAATGGACTTCAAATACGTGCTTCTCTTTGCGGGAGCGGTAATTGTTTTTTTCGAGTATGAGAAACATTTCGCCGGCATTGGATACCAGCAGGGACCGGAAATCCTCCTTGAGAAAAATTTCCTTGAAATAGATTTTGCGGTCGTAAACCGTTCTCCCGGCCGTCAGATCATAAAGCGCCACCTGCATTTCATGATCCTTTTCATCGGTGAAGAAAATGATTTTTGTGCGATCCTCCGATCTAGCAAACCGGATATTGGGATTGAGGATCACGTTTTCGAATATTTTGACGGTGTCCGAAGAGATGATGGTGCACTCCCCGTTCAGCTGGTCCGCCTGGATGTAATAATCTCCCCTGTGCCGGAAACCATAAAAAATAAAAAAGGATTGGGGTGTGGCCAGGGACGCCAGGAGCTGACAGGTTTTATCCGCCAGAATGATTTCCTTTTCCGTTTTTAATTTAAGCTCCTGGTCATATATGCTGGCTTCGTATTTGGTGCCTCGGTCACGGAAAAGAATAAAATGGCTGTCGATCTTTCCCACGAGATCATAAGAAAGGTCGTTACGGAGTGTGATTTCCTGCGAAACGGTCACTTTCTGGGCCCGTGCCGTGACCCCTAATCCAAGGGCAAAAACAAAACACCAGAATTTTATCATGTTCGGAAAAAAGAGGATTTCAAAGTTAAACGATAATCTTTTGCCCGGCTTGATTTTTCATGGAGGGCGACCGGATCCCCATGAGACGGAAGGGAGTGGATCAAGTTCGTTCAGCGGGATGACCCTTTAATGGGCAAAGTCCGTCTCGTAATTGAACATCCGCTCCCGGGGCGGATTGAAATACCCGAATTTCAAATCGGGATACCTTTTTCGGAGTTTTTTCATCATGTTCAGGATGCCCAGGAAAGGCTCGTCCGGCGGGATATTCAACTTATGGAGATAAAAATCCGGATCGATATTAAAGTTTCTCCACTGGATCATGGAAAGGCCGGTGGAATCGATCAGGTCACACAGGGCCTGGTATTCCTCCGGGGTATCGGTGACGCCGGGGAATACAAAATAATTGATGGAGGACCATCCGCCGTATTCCCTCACGATCCGGAGGCTTTCCAGGCAATCCCTGAAAGAATAATTGTTAGGGAGGTAATACCGGGTGTACAGGGTTTCCCGGGCGGAATTCATGGATACGCGTATGGAATTCAATCCGGCTTCGCACAAAGCCCTCACCGCAGCCGGTTTGCTGCCGTTGGTATTGATGTTGATAGATCCCTTGGAAGTAAATTTCCGGATTTGTACAATGGATTCACGGATGGTTTCCCACATCAGCAGGGGTTCGCCTTCACACCCCTGTCCGAAACTAACGATGGGGTAAGGAGCGGTTTCAAGATGGGGTACGGTATATTCCACAATCTCTGCGGCAGTCGGTTTGAAGGCCAGCCGGTCATGGGAAGCCTGGAAGACCTCGCTTTCCGGGATATAGGAAATGCATCCGAGGCAGTTGGCATTACAGGCCGGGGAAACCGGTACCGGGCATTCCCACCTGCCGAGGAAATAATTCCGGGCAGCCGGGCAGCAATAACGCATGGCGCAGTTTTCGGCAAGGTGCCTGACCAACCTGTTGTTGGGATAAGCGGAAGTGAGTTGGGCAATGCCCCTGGATATCTTTTTTTCATCATATCCCGCGGCCTCCTGGCGGATGTCCTTTTCAATCCGGGTAGCGGCTACGTATATTTTGCCTCCATACCATCCTACCGCGCTGTAACAATAAAGGGGAAGGGGGCTGGCCTCAGGCAGGGTGAGATAGGGGGACAATCTTAGAACCGTATAAGCAGGCGGTACAAAAGCGGCAACCGCCCTTCCTTTTTCACAAACTTTCACCTCGCCGGAAGCAATATCTATACCCAGGCCCTGGCGGTCGGGGAGGGTGTACAATTGTCCGCCTTCCGGCAATTCAATCCATTCTTCCAGGGGCACTTCCCCCGCATCCCAGGCCGACCGTCCCATGGCATAAAGGCTTTTGTCCTCATAGGTGAGGCCTTTGGCATCGGCAAAAAGCAGGAATGGCGGTCTTTTTAACATGTAAACAGGGTGCAAATTTAGCCCCATTCCCCCCGATAAAACAAAGATTAATGATACCTTGGCGCAAACAGCTGGACTTGAAGTCATTTTTTCAGAAAGGGTTGATCGAGGCCGGAGTGGATGAAGCGGGCCGGGGATGCCTGGCCGGGCCGGTCTACGCCGCTGCGGTGATCCTCCCCCCGGGATTCCGGAATCCGGGAATTAAGGATTCCAAAAAATTGCAGGCTGAAGAAAGGGACCGGCTCCGGTCAATCATTGAAAAGAAAGCCCTTCAATGGGCAGTGGCCTCCTGTACCCCGGCAGAAATCGACGAGCTCAATATTCTTTGGGCTTCGGTAAGGGCCATGCACCTCGCCCTTGCCCAGTTGAGCATCCCCCCTGACCTGATCCTGGTGGATGGAAACCGATTCAAAGCCTATGGCGAAATCAGGCATCAGTGCCTGGTGGATGGAGATGCCCTCTACCTCTCCATTGCGGCAGCTTCGATCCTGGCCAAAACCCACCGCGACGAATATATGCGCCGGCTGCACGAGCAATATCCTCATTATGGCTGGGTCAACAATAAAGGTTATGCGACCCCTGAACACAAGTCGGCTTTATTGCTTCACGGGGAATGCGAGCATCACCGGAAGAGTTTTGACTGGAATCAGCCGGTGCAGCTGGAACTGTTTGAGGATTAGACCGATTATACGGGGAATCCGGTATATGTTATTTTACCTTCCAGGGCATTCACGGCAAAATTGTCCTTACCCCCATTTACAATCCACATTTCTATTCCGTGAGCCCGGCATATTCGGGCAGCTTCAATTTTGGATTTAATCCCACCGGTCCCCAGGGAAGAGAGGCCTCCGTTTTGCAAATGCTCTATTTCAGAGAGGTCTTTCACGGTATGGATCAGCCTGGCCTTGGGGTCCTGCCGGGGGTCGGCATCATAAAGCCCGTCGATGTCTGAAGCCAGGATGAGCAGGTCGGCTTTGAGCAATACCGCGGTCAGGGCACCCAGTTTATCGTTGTCCCCGAATTTGATCTCGTCGGTGGCGATGGTGTCGTTTTCATTGATCACCGGGATATACCCGTTGTCCAGCAAAGTGTTGATGGTGGCGAGGGTATTGGATTGGGACAGGTCATTCTCAAAATCCCGGTAGGTCAGCAGGCACTGACCGATCTTCAAATCATAATCGTTGAACACTTCCTGGTAAAAACGCATGAGCACCGGTTGGCCGATGGCTGCAAGGGCTTGTTTGACGGCCACCGGATTGCCCCGGTGCAGTTCGATATAATGTTTGGCCGCCGCGATCGCCCCGGAAGTGACGATCACGATCTCATTTTCTTTTTTAAGCTGGTTGATTTGGCGGGCGATGTCCTCCAGTTTACCCCTGGAAATCAGTTTAGTGCCCCGGGTCAGGGTAGTGCTGCCCAGTTTGAGTACAATCCGTTTCCTTTTGTTTACCATGGATGCTGAAGCTTATTTTCGGATCTGGCCATTGCCATATACATACCATTTATTGGTCACCAGCTGGTTAAGCCCCAGGGGGCCCCGGTGGTGCAACTTGTCCGTGCTGATCGCCAGTTCAGCCCCCAGTCCAAACTGGCCTCCGTCCGTGAAGCGCGAGGAGGCGTTATGGATCACAGAAGCGGCATCTACCGCTTCCATAAAACCGGCAGCGGCTTCCTGGTCTGCTGTGATGATCACTGCCGTATGCCCTCCGGAATATTTGTTGATTTTTTGAACGGCTTCGTCGAGGCCGCTTACGGTCCCAAGCAGGATCCTACGTGCCAGGAATTCTTCATACCAGATGTTTTCCTGGTCGGGGATTTGAACAGGATACAGGCTTCCAAGGCCGGACAGGCTCTGGTCTGCCAGGAGGGAAACTTCTTCATAGACCAAGGCAGCGGCGAGTTGTTTAGAAAAAGCTTCCAGTCCCGGAAGCTGACGGTCAATCAAAACCTTGTCGGTGGCATTGCAGACACTGATTTTCTGCAGTTTTGAATTGAGGATGATCTCCAGCGCCATGGCGGGATCCGCTTTATCGTGTACATAAATAAAATTGTTACCCCTGCCGCTGACCAGGACCGGAGCCGAGGCATGGGTTTTGACCATCTCAATAAGTTGATCGCCACCCCGGGGTACCACCAGGTCAATCTTGCCTGCTGAGGATTTGAGCAAATCAAAGGTTTGTTCGCGGGTATAATCCAGGTAGAGGATATGGTCCGGATCCAGCCCGCATTCGGCCAGGGCCAGGTGCCATAGACTTACCAGGAAGCGGTTTGAGTTTCTCGCTTCTTTTCCGCCTTTGAGCAAGATTTTATTTCCGGCCTTAAAAGCAAGCGCTGCCGCCTCTACGGTGACGTCCGGCCGGGATTCATAAATGATCAAGATGGTACCGAAAGGGGCGCTGCGGTTGTAAATCTCCATTCCCTGGGGATGATGGTAATGATATTTTTCAATACCCACCGGGTCCGGGAGGGCCAGGGTTTCCTCGAGGGACTGCGTCATCGCCCCAATTTTCCGGTCGTCGATTTTTAAACGGTCGTATAAGGTAAGGTCATCCAGGTTCCCGGCATCCAGGTCTTGTTGATTGGCTTCCAGGAGGCCGGCACGGTTATGCGCCACCAGCCCGGCCATAGTAGCCAGTACCTTGTTTTTAATCAGAATATCCATCGGGTAAACAGGCAGGGGGACAAAGGTAAGTGGAATGGTCCGGGCATTCAATCCGGTGACCGGCAAAGATTTAGGCCCATTTTGTCATGATCAAACCGGGAGCCTATTTACCGGCCAGGGCCAGGGCCGCTTTCCACAGCCTGTTCCGGTAGCGGGTAATTTGCAATACGGGGATACGGAGGCTCCCAAAAGAACGGAATACGTGTTCAGGCCCTTCCAGCATGCTGCCTTCAAAATCAAAAATGCGGTACCGGCCGATATGATCCCGGATGGCTTTCCACAAGAGGCTGTGTATGCTTCCGCCGGGGTCAAGCAGGTGGTTGCGTCCCAACACCAGGTTGTAAACCGTATCCCGGTCATGCACGATGAATATCCCGGCCACCGGTTCCTGGCTCGGGGGGAGGACGGCCAGTAAGATTTTACCAGCTCCCTGATTTTGCACCGATTCGTAAAGCCGTTGAAACTGGTCCCGGGAATAGGGCATTTTTTTTTGCTGGCGCCGGAAGGTCATGGTCACCAGCTTATGCATTAAGGCAGGGTCCGTGCTTTCCACGATTTCCACCTGGCCGGAGGTTTTTTTCAATTGGGTACGCACGGCCCCTTCCATCTGGTTCCAGATCGTTTTTTCCTCTTCCTGCAGTGAAAGATGGTAGGTATATCTCCAATCCAGCCGGAATCCTTTCCAGAAAAAAGGAAGTCCATAGGTCAGGGAAGGATAAAACTTCTGTTGCAGGTAAGGAGTATCGGGCAATTGGTCGATCAAGCCATCGAGTACCTGTTTTTCGTAGTCATACCTTGAAGTCAGTTTTTGTCCCTCCGGGTAATCGATATGGATTCCCATGTAGGGGGTCAGAAAAGGGAGGGCGATGACGTGAATTCCTCTTTTGTAAAATTGAAAAAAAGGCAGGGCAGCAATGGGTTCTCCGCCATGGTTTTTAACCAGTGCCACGTTCCACCGGCTGTCTCCGCACACGGCATCCAGCCACCAGGGCCTGAGAAAAAGGGGCAATGCATTTCCTTTTAGTTCAGCCCAGGCCCGGTATTCGTCGACAGCGGTCACTGCGAAGGGTGTGAGATCAGGAGGCGACAGACGGTTTATGCCTTTTCCACAACAGGAAACTGCCTACAAGTCCGGTGATCATCAGCAGGATAGCGATGATTTCTGCCTGGGTCAGCGACAGGGAACCGATATGGATCTTTTCGTTGACCCTTATTTTTTCAATAAAGAACCGTTCAACTCCGTTCAGGAAGCAATAAATAAAAAACAGGATGCCGGCGATGCGGATCCGGGTACGCAAAAACCACAGGATCCCGAAAATGACAAAGGAAAAAAAGGTTTCCCAGAGCGGTGTAGGATATACGGGCTGCGCCAGTTGCATGCAATGACGGTAGCTGCAGTCCGCGATCGGCACCCCTTCATTGAGGATATTGTGCGGGTAGGTGTAGGCCCACCAACTGTCCGGAAAGATAAACCAGGAAGGTTTGGGATTGAGGTTTACGATCCCCCAGTCGCCGTCCCCTGAAAACTGGCAACCGAGCCGGCCCACCGCATATCCGATGATCAAAGCCGGCGCCACGGCATCCATGACCTGAATGGGTTTGATCCCCTTTTTCTTTACATAATAGAAGACTGTGATAAAGGCCACGATCAAGCCTCCGTAAATAGCCAGGCCGCTGCCGGAAAGAAAAGCTTTGACCGGGTCCCGGACAAATGAACTCCAGGATTGTTCGCCTTCAAATAAGGCGAAAATCTTTGCTCCAAGGATACCGGACACGGCGGCCAGGATCGTGATATCGGGCACTTGTTGGTGCGGATACAGCAGGACTTCCATGGGTTTGGAATCCTGTTTTTTTACTTTGAGATAATCCCGGTATTTTAAGAGGCCAAACAGGAGCGCGCCGATCAGTCCCCCCGCCATATTTCCCTTGAGGGACAGCAGCAGGGCTACGGCATCAGTCTTCATTTCATCCATGTGATGGTATGCGTAGAGGACCTTAAATCCGATAAAAAATCCAAACAGGGCATTGATAAGGATATCTGCAGGCCTTACCGCGTCGGCAGGATTGATCATGATGGGCCTGGGATGCAAGAGTCCTTGTTTTTCTTTCCTCACGAATTCGAGGTAAAGGATCCAGGCACTGGCCAGAAAAGCCAGGGTGAGGAATAAGCCAAACGTTTTGATGATGGACGCAGCTCCATCGGGGGGGGTACCAAAAAGATAATGAAATATATAAGAGAGGTCGGGAAACATGCAATGAATTTAAGGGCTAAATTTAGGCAAATAATCAGTAAGGGTCTTTCCGGGATGACCCGGTCCTTCGAACCAGCTGCAGCCATGATTTACATAAAAACTACCGCTTTCTTTTTAATGTGGATGCTTGCGGCCCCCCTGACCGGCCAGGGCCTCAATTTTCATACCGGCGTGTTCAGTACCATCTATACAGACGAACAATGGCCGGGCAGGAATCCGAGGCACCAGGGATATCATTTTGGTTTCGATGTAGTGATCGACGACGGGAATTATTTCCTGATGCCCGGGCTGTACTTCCTGAAGACCAGTCTGTTTCCCGTGGACCTTGACCTCAGCAAACCTTATTTTGAATACACAGACCTCAAGTCCATTAAGCTGCCTTTCCAGGTCGGTTCTTATGTGTATAAAAACCGATTTGCCGATCTGAAAATGCACGGGGGCATAGCCGCCAATTTTCTGCTTGGCATTGACGAAAACCCCCAAATCGTGGTGGAGGATTTTAATGAGATTCACGCCGGATTGCTGGCCGGCATGAGTTTCCGGGTACTCTTTATGACTGCCCGTCTGTCCTACGAACACGGTCTCAGCAGGATCTATAAAGAAAATGCGCCTTCCGGGATTGAAGACAAAAGCAGGTCCAATGTATTGTCCATCATACTGGGGGTCCACTTCTGAATAATCGCAGACCCTGCGATTTTATCCGGGTTGCCAGCCGCCCAGCGCTTTCTCAATGATTTGTTTTGAGGGATCAAAGGGTTTGACACTACTCAGGCCGAATTTGGTTTTGACAAATTCCAATTTTTCCTTTTCCGTCATCGTCTTCCCCTGGTTGTAAAAATCGGCGGCATCGGTCAGAACTTTCACAGGGACCAGGCCAACGAGTTCACTGCCTGTAACCCGGGTACCCATTTCCTCCGCCAGCCTGCAACAGGTATCGAAGACCAGGTGCAGCGGCGTGAGGTCAAGATCGACCAGGTTGCAGGAGACCTGGGGACAATTAAAAGCAGGCATCCACCAACCTATCGCCCTCACGGCTTTCAGTCCACCGTTTTTTTCCCGGAGCTGCCGCGCGATTTTTTGGGCCAGGGCGGCGTCTCCGCCCGCGAGATTTATATTATAGGCTACCAGAACTTTTCGGGCTCCCGTAATCAGGGCGCCCGATTTTTCATTAAAAACAGTTGGGCCAAAATCCGGCTTCCACTCTTCGAGTTTAAGTTTTTCATTCAAACCCTCATATTCCCCTTTTCTGACTTCAGCCAGGTTTTTACGGTTTGCCCGGAGAGCCGCTTCTCCGTATAAATAGACCGGGATCCTCAGTTCCCTTCCCACCCTTTCAGCGAGTATCCGCGCGCAGTCAATGGCCTCAGTCATTTCCGAACCCTGCAACGGGACAAAAGGAAAAACATCGACGGCCCCCAGGCGAGGATGGGCTCCTTTTTGATGACGCATATCAATAAGACCGGTGGCGATCCGTACCGACTGCCAGGCCGCTTCCAAACAAGCTTCCGGTTTTCCGGCGAAAGTGATCACGGTGCGGTGGGCATCAAAACCCATATCGGTATGCAGGACTTTCACCCCGGCTACCGATTCGATACCCTGTCGGATGCGGGCGATGATTTGTTTATCCCGGCCTTCACTGAAATTGGGCACACACTCGAGCATTCTTACAGGATTGAGGGATGAGGATTGAGGGTTGAGGATTGAGGATTGAGGATTGAGGATTGATGCGCATTTTACCTATTAAAGATAGATCTTTGTATACCTCCCGCCTTACAATTCAACGATTCGACAATTCAACAATTCCACATCCATGTGCGGCCGCTCCTCCCTCACCAAAACCGAAAAAGAACTGGAAGAACGGTTCCAGGCAAGCTTTTACAGCGAGGACCTGGAACGGTACAATCCACTTCCCAATTTTAATGTCGCACCCACTCATGTCCTGCCGGTGATCACCAACCAGGACCCCCGGCATTTTCGGCCGATGCGCTGGGGCCTGATCCCTTTCTGGGCCAAGGATCCGAAGATCGGTTATAAAATGATCAACGCCCGGGTAGAGACCGTGCAAGAAAAAACCTTTAAAAACGCCCTTGAAAAAAGAAGGTGCCTGGTGCCTTTCGACGGATTTTACGAGTGGAAAAAAGTAGGTAAGAAAAAAGTGCCTTATCGCATCACGGTGGAAGGGGGAAAACTTTTTGCCATGGCCGGATTGTGGGAGACCTGGAAATCGCCATCGGGTGAAGCCGTCGAGTCCTTTACCATCCTCACCCAGCCTTCCAATAAAAAGGTGGGTGCCATTCATGACCGCATGCCGGCCATCCTCCTGCCCGAACAGGAGAAACTCTGGATCGATCCCAGCCTCTCCTCCTCGGAAGCCTTGCAATTGATCATCCCCTATCCGGATGAGGCCACGGAGATTTACCGGGTGAGCGAAAGAGTCAACCGGGTAGGAGAAAATGACCCGGACCTGGTCAGGCCGGTAAAGGAAAACCTGGAAGGAGCTTATGACCTTTTTTCGGAGAATGAGTAGTTTAAAACCCGGGTGGTTTTCATTGTATATTGTAGGCGATTAACTTGCCTGGTTTTATTTATGAACAAACGGGATTTTATCAAAAAGCTCAGCGGAGCCGGCCTGTTGAGTACCGGATTTCTAGCCCAGATGGAAAAGCTGGTAGCTGGTATAGCCCACCGACCACCGGCGGAGCTGGCTGCCGATGAGGATTTCTGGGCAAAGGTCCGCAGCGGTTACCGCCTTAAACCGGATTACATCAATCTGGAAAACGGATATTACTGCATCATGCCCCGGCAGATCCAGGACGCTTTTATTGAAAGGGTTAAGGAGGTTAATTTTCAGGGATCCTGGTATATGCGCAATCACCGTTTCGAAGACAATATCGAAATCCGGAAAAAACTAGCTGCCCTGGTTGGGACCTCCTATGAAGAAGTGGTCCTCACCCGCAACACCACCGAATCGCTTGATACCGTGATCTCGGGCTACGACTGGAGGCCGGCGGATGAAGCCGTCATGGCCATCCAGGATTATGGCGCCATGCTGGACATGTTCAAGTACCAGGCCAGGAGGTTTGGCCTGGTCAATAATCGGGTTTCCGTGCCCCTTCACCCTGCCGATGATGAGGAGATTGTGTCCCTCTACGAAAGCGCCATCACCCCCAGGACCCGCCTGCTCATGGTCTGCCACATGATCAATATCACCGGCCAGATCCTGCCGGTGCGTAAAATCGCGGATATGGCCCACCGTCACGGCGTGGATGTCCTGGTGGACGGGGCTCATTGTGTAGGGCATTTTGAGTTTAATATTCCGGATCTGCATGCGGATTATTACGGCAGCAGCCTGCATAAGTGGCTCAGTGCACCTCTTGGAGCGGGACTTTTATACGTCAAGAGGGAAAAAATCGCCAAACTGTGGCAGTTGTTCGGGGATACCGGTTTTCCCGATGACGATATCCGCAAACTCAATCATACGGGAACTCCTCCGGTACATACCGATCTGGCCGTACACGATGCCATCGATTTTTATGAACTGATTGGCGCGGCCCGCAAAGAAGCTCGCCTAAGGTACTTGCAACACTACTGGACCTCCAGGGTCCGCGACCTTCCGCATATTGATCTCAATACCCCGGCTGACCCGGCCCGGGCCTGCGGCATAGCCAACGTGGGCATAAAGGGTATGAATCCGGCGGACATGGCCAAGACCTTACTGGACAAGTACGGGATCTTTACGGTAGCGATCGATTACGCCAATGTGCATGGGTGCAGGATCACGCCCAACGTCTATACTTCAACGGCCGAATTGGATGTATTTGTAGCGGCGCTTAAGGAATTAAAGAATTAAAGAATTAAGAATTAAGGGAGGGAAAGGTGGATTCGTTTACCCATGTATTTTTAGGAGGCTGCCTGGGACATCTCGCCCTGGGTAAAAAGGCGGGACGAAAAGCCGTCTGGTGGGGGGCCCTGGCCGATACCGTTCCTGATTTTGACATTTTTGCCGGGCCTTTTGTCCATCCGGTCGAAGCCCTGTTGATACACCGGGGATTCACCCATTCCATTTTTTTCGCGGCTTTGTTTCCCCTGGTTGTGGGCCCTTTACTGGCGCGGCTCTACAGAAAGGACAGGATCCCCTGGTGGCAATGGGCGGGTTTGCTGGCCCTGGGGACCTTCTCCCATATATTTATCGATTCGCTGACGACTTATGGAACCGGCTTGCTGGAACCCTTCTGCGATCACCGGTTTACCTATGCCACCCTTTTTATCATCGATCCGGCTTTTACCCTGCCTATGTTTGTTGGTTTCTGCCTGCTCCTGTTTAAACGGTTTTCCTTGCCCTTCAAAAATAAAGTGGCCAGATGGGCCTTGATCCTCTCGGCGATCTATCTGGCATGGACTTTTTACAACCGATCTCATTTTGAAGGTTTGTTCCGGGACCAACTGCAAAAACAAAACATCGTATACCGGGACCAGTTTCTTTCCCCCGGCCCTTTGAATAATATCCTGTGGGGTACCGTGGCCCGGTCCGATTCAGGTTATTTCCAGGGATTTTCTTCCTATTTCGATACTCCCGGCCCGGTGCATTTTAATTTTATCCCGGCTCAAAAACAACTGGCTGCTCCCCTGGCTCAAAACAAGGAATATCGGTTGCTTGAGAAATTTGCCTTGGGTTATTCGTGCATCAGCATTTTGGACGACGGCTTGCCTTATTTCCATGATCTGAGGTTTGGAACGATGCATGGCTGGGCGCCCGATCCCGGAGATTTTACTTTCAGTTATCCGTTGCAAAAGGACCCGGCAGACAGCAGCCGGCTGGTCAAATCCGCACCCTGGGGTAAGGCGGGGTTTGAAGGCTTTGGTGGACTTTGGGAACGGATATTGGGCAGAAATTAAAGAAATTAAAAATTAAGGAATTAAGAAATTAAACGGGAGAGATCCGCTATTCCTCGGATTCAAATTTCCTATGCTTTTGAGTTATTAAGGATTTTATCGGGAAGGAAAGTTTGCAAATCAAATGCCCTGAGTAGGGCGCCGTATCCGGCCAAATATGCAACTTCAGTTTTGTGGGGCTGAATTCAAAAAGGAGAAATGGAGAAGCGCCTGGTAATTTATCCCTCATTGGGTTAACCATGAAGGCAGTGCAAAACGTCAAATCTTCAATGTTTGGTTGTTACCCCATCAAGCTTTGTGGGGCTGAATTCAAAAAAGAGAAATGGAGAGCGCCTGGTAATTTGTCCCGTTAGGGACTTAAGATGGGTAGATGATTTGAGAAAGGCAATTTCGTCCCGTAAGGGATGAAATAATGGGAGAATAATAATTGTTGAGCTTGGGGTGGGCAGTTTGAAATATCTGACCAATCGATGGAACCACAGGATCGGAAGCATTCATCAGTGGTTCGGAAGGGAAGGCCTCAGTCCCCCTTCATATCAATATCCCAAAGGGGCACCGCCCCCAATAAATGCTCCACAAAATAATTCCATTTCTTTTTTGTAAAATATTCATTGAAGATGCCCTGGTAACCGTGGCGCTGGCTGGGCAGGATAAGCATATCAAACTCCTTGTTGGCCCGGATCAGGGCTTCCGCCAGTTTGAAGGTAGCCGACGGATTGACGTTTTCGTCAATCCCCCCATGGGTGATGAGCAATCTGCCTTTGAGATTTCCCGCCATCGTAATGTTGGACACCTGGTGGTAGGTGGAATCCACCGGCCATCCCATATACATCTCCGGCCACCAGTCCTTTTCCATGCGGAAATCATGATCGGCGCTGCTCGCCACGGCCACCTTATAAAAATCGGGGTATTCCAATACGGCATGGCCTGCGTCAAAGCCTCCCGCGGAGTGCCCGAAAATACCCACCCGCGTCGTGTCCATCCACGAATACCGGCTGCCAAGCTGGAGGATGGCCAGGCGGTGGTCCTCCAGGTTTTTGCCCATGTTTTTGTAAGAGACGTTGTGAAAGGCCTTTGAACGGTTGGCCGTGCCCATGCCGTCCACCGTGATGACGATGAAACCCAGTTCGGCCAGGGCCTGGTTAGACCGGGCAAGTCCGCTGATAAAGTTTCGCGGATACATAAAGGTATGGGGGCCGGTATAGGACTGGTCGATCACGGGATATTTTTTAGCCGGATCAAAACGGCTGGGTTTCCAAATTGCCCCATATAAAACCGTTTGACCATCTCTGCCTGTTGCTGTAAAAGTCTCCGGCAGTTTTAAGCCCATGGAATCCAGTCCGCCGATGTCGGCCCGGGACAATTCCAGTAAAGAGGTTCCGGTGCTTACCCTTCTAAGCAGGCTGCGTGTGGGCCGGTCCAGGGTGGAGACATTGTCCACAAACCATTTACCGTCCGGGGAAACCGAGAGGTCGTGATTACCTTCATTGGAAGTTAGCAATCGGATGCGCCGGTCATCCAGGCCAACGGCATAGAGATATTGGTGATAGGGATTGCGTCCGGTTTCTCTCCCGGAGGCTGAAAAGATTACCTGGCGGTATTTCCGGTCAACGTGCAACACCTGGTTCACATAAAAATTCCCTCTGGTAAGGGATTCCAGATCCTTGGTCTTAAGGTCGAGCAGATAGAGTTGTTTCCAGCCCTCCCTTTCGGAAGTGATCAGGACCTTGCCAAGGTCTTCGAGGATCATGGAGCTGTATTGATCAATATTGGTCTTGCTTGTTTCGCGGTACAACAATTCTTCGGTTTTACGGAGGAGGTCGCAGCGGTGCAATTCCACAGCCTGGTATCCCCGAATGGCATTTTCCTGGTAAACGATCCCGCTTTCTTTTGACCATTCGTAGCCGATGGGATTGGTATGGGTGCTTTGCAGGTGGTTTTTGATTTGTTCCTCTCCGGTTTCGATATTGTAGAACACGGGGATCATACGCACCATGTCCGTATCCCCGGGTGAGCCCCGGTAATAAGAAAGCAGGCGGGGTTTGAATAAGGTATCCACAGACCAGTCCAGCAGGTACATTTTTTTGGCGATCCGCATATCGCAGAGATAGGTCTGGATCCATTTGGAATCCGGGGACCAGCTGGCAAACAAACGGGCGGGCCTCTCCCCGTTTTCCCCTTCGATGATATCCGACCAGCCGTAAAAGGTGCCGAATTCATAAAGCCTTTTACCGTCCCGGCTAAGTTGCCGTTCGCTGCCGTCGGCCGTGGAACGGATGTACAAATTATAATCTTTCGTAAAGGCGATCCATTTCCCATCCGGGGATTTTGATTCCAGGGGATTGGAGGCGGGCGGGTTGAGGATTTTCAGCGAGTGGGTCAGAAGGTTCAGCTCATATCTTTTGCCCTGGAAATGGAATTCCAGATGCGAGGAGTTTTTGTAGTTTATATTTTGTAAAGCCAGGTCGGAGGCCGTCACTTTTTGTTTTGTCGAATCGGACAGGGCTTTGGCCAGTTTTTCCTGGTCAAACCAGGCCTGGATCTTTGTAACGCCCCAGACCACTTTATTAAAACTTTTCCGTTCACGGTCCTGGGTCACAAAACCCATTCCGGTGCTGTCGCCGCACCAAACCGGCTGGATATTCACATTGAAGATTTTTTTATTGACCAGGTTCTGCCACTGGAAGGAGGCGGCTCGCCGGTAGTCTTCGGGCGTTGGAGTCCGGGCTTCCATCTGGGCCGACAATTCGGATGCCAAGGCCAGAATTATCCAGGTATAAAGGATCCTTTTCATCAAGGGAAGAGTTTGTTTAAAAATACTCAATTGTCCCTGAAGAAGAACGGTAGAGGCAAATGACGTTTGTATCCGGTTTTTTAACCGGGGAATAAAGGACTAGCAAATGGGTTTCCCCGTTAACTAATTAAATTGCACACAAGCTTTGACTTTGTGCAAAACCGCTAATTTTATACTGCCAAAACCAGAAAAAATGAAATTCATTACCTTATTCTTTTTCAGTTTATGCTTTCTGGCCACTCACGCCCAGACCGGTATAAACAAAGATCCCTTCCGCCAGCTCGACCAGTTGTTGCCCACGCCAAACGATTACCGCAATGCCGGCGGAGCCCCGGGCCACCGGTATTGGCAACAGCAGGCCGATTATTCCATCCAGCTCGAACTTGATGATGAAAAACAAACCGTTTCCGGTCAGGAAGTCATCGTGTACAAAAACAACTCTCCCGATGTCCTGCCTTTCCTATGGCTCCAGCTCGACCAGAACCAGATGGCCGAAAACAGCCAGACCTATGAACTCAATTCCCATAAAATGGATCCCCGCATGACCAAAGCCCAGATCGACAACCTGGACCATACCTTCGATGGAGGCTTCAAGCTGGAATATGTAAAAGACCACCAAACCGGGGCCGATCTCAAAAAAACCGTCAACTACACCATGATGAGGGTGGAATTGCCCAAACCCCTGAAACCGGGAGAAACTTATTCTTTCCGGATCAAATGGTGGTACAACATCAACGACCGCATGAAATTGGGAGGACGTTCGGGATACGAATATTTCCCGGAGGACAAAAACTACCTGTATACCATCGCCCAGTTTCATCCGCGCATGTGCGTATACAACGACCTCGAAGGCTGGCAGAACAAACAATTCCTGGGCAAGGGAGAATTTACCGTTGGATTTGGAAATTTTGAAGTGGCCATCACCGTGCCTTCCGATCACCTGGTGGCCGCCACGGGCGAATTGCAAAATGCCTCCGAAGTACTGACCAAAGAACAGCTCGCCCTGCTCGCCAAAGCCCGAAACGAAAGGGTGCAACCCGTGATCATTTCCAGCCAGAAGGTGGCCGAAGAAAGGGAAATGAAAAGGGCAACGACCAAAAAGACCTGGAAATTCAAAGCCGTCAATGTCCGCGATTTCGCTTTTGCCACTTCGCGCAAATTCATATGGGATGCCATGGGCGTGCCGCAAAGCGACGGCCGCATCGTGATGGCCCAGAGCATGTATCCCAAGGAAGGCAATCCCCTCTGGGAAAAGTACAGCACCAAGGCCGTAGCCCATACGCTCAAATGGTATTCGCATTACACCTTTGACTACCCTTACCCCACCGCCTGGAGCATCAACGCCGACCGCATCGGCATGGAATACCCGATGATCTGTTTCAATTTCGGCCGCTGTGAAAAGGACGGCACCTATTCCAGGCAGGTCAAATACGGCATGATCAGCGTGATCATCCACGAGGTGGGCCACAACTACTTCCCAATGATCGTCAATTCGGATGAAAGGCAGTGGGCCTGGATGGACGAAGGCCTGAATTCCTTCCTGCAATACCTCTCCGAAGCGCAGTGGGAACCCAACTATCCCAGCCGGCGCGGCCCGGCCAACCAGATCATTGACTATATGAAAATGGACCAGAACCTGCTGGAACCCATCATGACCAACAGCGAAAGCATCCAGCAATTGGGCAACAACGCCTACCACAAAGTGGCCGTCGGACTCAATATCCTCCGGGAGACGGTCATGGGCCGTGAGTTGTTCGACCTGGCTTTCAAGGAATACGCCCGCCGCTGGGCTTTCAAACAGCCTTATCCGGCTGATTTTTTCAGGACCATGGAGGAGGCTTCCGGGGTGGACCTGGACTGGTTCTGGAACGGCTGGTTTTACAGCACCGATTACTGCGACCTGGCCATGACCGATGTAAAATGGCTGAAGGTGGACCCCAAAAACCCCGACAAACTGGCCGAAATGAAACGCGAACAAGAGACCCATGCGCTGAAATACATATCCCGGGTGCGGAATGAATCGGAAATCAAACAATACTATTCCGACCAGGACACCACCCTTCGCGATTTTTACAGCAGCTATGATCCCGGCGAGCCGGACGCCCTGGCCAGGCAGGACTATGAACGTTTTTACCGGAACCTGTCCGAGGATGAAAAAAAATTACTCGGCAGCGGGGACCATTTTTACGAAGTGACTTTCGAGCGGAAGGGTGGACTGGTGATGCCGGTGATCGTACAACTCCAGTATGAGGACGGGACCAAGGAAGATTTCCGCTACCCGGCCGAGGTCTGGAAATCCCTGCCCGAACCAAAAATCACCAAAGTCTTCCGCACCTCCAAAGAAGTCAAACGCATCATCCTGGATCCCTACCTGGAGACGGCTGATGTAAACGGCGAGGATAATTTTTATCCCCGTCAGCAACAGGAGCCTTCCCGCTTTGAACTGTTTAAACAACAGCAGCGGCCGGCCGGGGAGAATGAAATGCAAAGGGCGAAAAGGGCGGCGAAGACGTAGATAAAGTTTGTCCATACTATACTCGAATTTGAAATCCTTCTATTGCCGGATTCTTGTAGTTCTGGTTGCCGCCTGCATATCCTGCAGGACTTCTTCCCCCAGCGGCCTGGTCCTTAATCCGGAATTTGACAAAGAGATCAGCTCCATTCTGGACTTTTCCATCCCGGTTATTTCGGTTGAGGAAGCCTTGGACGCAGAGGGGGTATTATTCCTTGATGCCCGGGAAAGACCGGAATATGAAGTCAGCCATATCCCTGGGGCAATTCATATCGGTTATGACCATTGGGATAAAACCGTGCTGGACAGTATTTCTGAAGACCGGGAGGTCATCGTTTATTGCTCGGTAGGTTACCGGAGTGAAAAAATTGGGATTAAGCTGAAGTCGCTGGGATTCAGCCGGGTCCATAATTTATACGGAAGCATCTTTGAATGGGTTAATGTTGGCTTACCCCTGGAGGACAGCCTGGGTGGACAAACGCAACGTGTGCATACCTATAATAAAAATTGGAGTAAATGGGTGACAAGCACTACAGTTGAGAAGATATGGTAATTTGTTGATTGACAGTAAGGAAGTAAGGTTAAAAGTCTTAATGGAAAGTCTTTGCTGTGATAATCTTACTAGTCCTGAATATTGTTCTTACTTGTTGGGCTTCGCCGAAGCCTGGATTATTTCTATTATCAAGTTCTAAATTCGTCAGGCATCTCCGATGCCGGTACCGGTTTTCAAGATTAACCAGCATTTGAGTTTTTAACAGATCAGGCATCGCCATTGTCGGTTCAGTTCAACATATCATTATCCCTAAAAACCCTGAGAAAATTTCAATAAAATTTAAAAGGGCAGTATTAAATTTCTGAAAATTCTTATATTAGATTTAATTATTTAAAAAAATACCATGCTATGAAAACATTTCTATTCGGAGTATTCTCCCTGTTGCTGATTTCAGTATTGTTTAGCCGGTGCGGGGTCATGTTTGGGGGCAGCAAGTATCATGCGTCCATTTTGGCCAAGGATCATCCAAACGCCCAAATTTATGTGGATGGAAACAAAATTGGACAGGGATCGGCTACTGGTTTATTTTCAAGGAACCGTTTATTGTCGGTGGAACTCAGGCAGGAAGGTTGCGAGCCCAAAACTCAAATATTTGATAAAACGTTGAGAACAGGAAATTTCATTTTATCAATTATATCATGGGGGCTGATCGGGGTAGCTGTTGACCTCGGTACCGGGTCAGCTTATAAACCTGACCACAAAACCAATTCTGCAATTCAAAGACTTACGGTAAAAGACTATTCCTTTACAGTTGATTATTCTGGTTGCACGGTGAAATAATTTCTTTCGAAATAATAACCTATCTAACTGGCTCCCATATAAAATCCCTGAATGGGTTTTATGATCAAATAGATATTTAGCAAACACTTTTTGGTCAGCTCAAACCACCTACTTTTATCCGATTGACCTTTGATGGCACTACCAGCGCTTAAAGTCGCGGTTAGGGCCTATCTTGCGGCCACTATGCCTTCCGGCAAATTAAAGAGGATTCTTTTCATCATCGGCACCCGCCCTGAAATGATAAAATTTGCCCCCCTTATCCTTAAAATGCGGAGGGAAGAGAATTTTGAACCCGTTGTTTGTTTTACCGGCCAGCATAAGGGTTTATTGGACGATACAGCCGCTTTTTTCGGAATCAGACCCGACCATCACCTCAATCTGATGCGCCCGGATCAGACTCCGGTTTCCTTTTTATCCCGGTCCCTGAAGAGGCTGGATAAAATCATCGAAAAGGAAAATCCGGACCTCGTATTTGTACAAGGAGATACCTCCACGGTGCTCTCCGGTTCCCTGGCCGCCTTTTACCATAAGGTAAGGATCGCCCATCTCGAAGCCGGCCTGAGGAGCCACGACAAATTCAATCCATACCCGGAGGAAATGAACCGGCTGCTTTGCAGCAGGCTGGCCGATTTTCATTTTGCCCCCACCCGGACCGCTGCGGAGAACCTGGTGGCCGAAGGTCTCACCCGGGATGTTTTTGTCACCGGCAATACCGTCATCGACTCGCTTTTTTTATGCCTGGAAATCCTGGACAGCCAGGATGAAACGGAATATGTGGATTATTTTAATCAAATCGATTGGTCAAAAAAGATCATCCTGGTCACCTGTCATCGCAGGGAAAATTTCGGAGAACCCCTGGACCGGATCCTGGCCGCTATCGAAAAATTTGCCAATCGCTTTCCGGAGGTGCAAATCGTTTTCCCGGTGCATCCCAATCCCAATATCCGGCAAATGGTCTATGACCGTCTCGAGCCTATTCCCAATATTTTGCTTACCGCGTCTTTACCCTATCCATACCTGGTCTGGATCCTCAACAAATCCTATTTTGTTGTCACCGATTCCGGGGGCATCCAGGAAGAGGCCCCATACCTGGATAAGCCGGTCCTGGTCCTGAGGACCCTGACTGAACGGGTGGAATCCATTCAGGCGGGTACTGCCGTATTGGTGGGCAATCAACAAAACACCATCCTGGAAAATATGGTCAGGATGTATGAAGACGAAACGTTTTACCGGAGTTTTCAACAAAAGGCCCATCCTTATGGCACCGGGGACAGCGCGGACCAGATCCTGCGTATTTTAAAAGAGAGGCTTTGACATGCAGAAAATTCTGGCGCTGATCCCTGTTTATAATGAAGAAGCCTCCATCGGCCCTCTTTTAAAAAACTTTGATCTGGTTTTTGCTTCCTCAGGAGGAGAGGTGGAGGTCCTGATCGTCAATGATGGCAGCACTGACCGTACGATGGAAGTGGTGCGAAACTACCAGGGGCCCCTGCCCCTTCGTTGTCTCGACCATGCGGTCAACGAGGGACTGGGTAAGGTGATCCGCGAAGGCTTGACTTATGCCAGCGACCATCTGCAGGACGAAGACCTCGTGGTCACCCTGGATGGGGACAATAGCCATCATCCGGACCTGATCCCGGCCATGGTCCAGGCCATCAGACAGGGTTCGGATATAGTGATTGCTTCGAGATTTCGGCCGGGAGCAAGGATACATGGCCTCCCTTGGTCCCGCAGGCAATTCAGCGTCCTGGCCAGGCTTTTGTTTTCCCTGTTTGCCCATATACCCGGAGTCAGGGATTATACTTGCGGTTACCGGGCATACCGGGTCTCCCTGTTAAAAAAGGGATTTGCCCATTATGGTGACCGGTTTATCCAGGAAACCGGCTTTAGCTGTATGGTGGAAATTCTGCTGAAACTCGCCCGATTCAAACCGGTATGCCTTGAACTCCCGCTTGTGCTGAGATACGATCTCAAAGCCGGAGCCAGTAAAATGAAGGTAAGAAAGACGGTTTACAAGACGCTCGCCCTGCTCAAAGATTATTGGTTTTCCAGGCGCTTCCGTTAGTCCTGTCGCCAGCGCCTGTCGCCAAACGTCACGATTCTTTTCGCGGCGCGGATCTAACTTTGGAATACCTATGAAACACTCTGAAGAACTCCTTTATTATATCTGGAAGCACCGCTGTTTTGATCATTCCTTGCTGAAAACGGCTTCGGGAGAACCCTTGCAGGTACTGCAACCCGGTATCCGGAACCACCATGCCGGGCCCGATTTCCTGCAAAGCATCATCCGGATCGGGCAGACCACCTGGGCTGGCAATGTCGAAATGCACTTCAACGCTTCGGAATGGACCTCCCACCGGCACGAGACCGATGAAGCGTACAATACGGTCATTCTCCATGTAGTCTGGTCTGCGGACGCCGAAGTATTTAACGAAGCCGGCCTGAAGATTCCCTGCCTGGAATTGCAGTCGCGGGTTGACCGGCAGATGCTGAAGCAGTACGAGGACCTGATGCAAAATCAAAAATGGGTACCTTGCGAGGGCTTGTTTCATACTGTAAACGACTTTATCAAGGAATCCTGGTCGCACCGGCTTATGGCGGAGCGGCTCGAATCCAAAGCGGTCGCCGTCCGGCAGGCCCTGGATGTCCAGGGTCAAAACTGGGAAGAAGTATGTTTTCAGAAACTGGCCAGGGCCCTGGGTACCCAGGTCAATGGGGATGCCATGGAATTGCTCGCTTCCTGCACTCCTCTGCACCTGATTGGGAAACACAAGGACCAACTCCTGCACGTGGAGGCTTTGTTGTTTGGCCAGTCTGGTTTGCTGGAAGGCCCGTTTGAAGAAGATTATCCCCTCCGGTTGCAGGCGGAGTATTCTTTTTTTAAAAACAAATACCATCTCCGTCCCATGAACGCTTCGCATTGGAAGTTCCTGAGGTTGAGGCCTGCCAATTTTCCGACGATCCGGATCGCCCAGTTGGCCAAAATCATATATACTACCGATCATTTGTTTTCAAAACTGATGGCTGCCCAGACCATCAAAGAAATCATAAACAGCCTGGATGTCACCCTGGGCGGATATTGGACCGACCATTATTCCTTTAAATCGGAAAGCCGGAGCGGCCGGTTTAAAAAACTGGGTTTGTCGACGATTCAATATATCCTGATCAATGCCGTGGCGCCTCTTTTGTTTTGTTACGGCGAAAGCCAGGATGACCTCCAGCGGAAAGAGAAGTCCATGGCTTATCTCCAGGACCTCCCGGCCGAATCCAATGCCCTCATCAGCGGTTGGATAAAACTGGGCTGGAATCCGAAGCATGCCTTGCACAGCCAGGCACAGATCCAGCTCAAAACCCAATATTGCGATGAAAAAAAATGCCTGCAGTGCAGCATTGGACACCAGATCCTGAAATTTGCACCATGATCCGGAATACGCTTGTAAAACTGCTGCTGGCCCCTTTTTCCCTTCTGTATGGCCTGGCCATCCTTATCCGGAACCTGCTGTACCGCCAGGAGATCCTGAGGCCCGCACGGTTTGATATTCCGGTCATTTCGGTCGGTAATCTGAGTATAGGCGGTACGGGCAAATCACCGCATATTGAATACCTGGTTCGCTGGCTCAAAGAATACCTGCCGGTGGCCATCCTGAGCCGGGGTTATAAAAGGGAGAGCACCGGTTTTCGCATAGGCCAGCAAGCCCCCTCGGTGAAAAGCATCGGGGATGAGCCCTTCCAGTTTTTAATGAAATTCCCGGAGGTGCCGGTAGCCGTGGCGGAAAACCGGGAACTGGGCATTCCGCTGCTGCTCAAATCTTATCCCGGTACCCGGCTCATTCTGCTCGATGATGCCTTCCAGCACCTCAGTGTGAAACCCTTTATCAATATCCTTCTGACCTCCTATGACCTGCCCTTCACCAGGGATTATATCCTGCCTTCGGGACGCCTGAGGGAATGGAGGTCCAGTTACCGCCGGGCCGATATCCTCGTCGTAACCAAATGCCCGTCCGGCCTTACTCCGGAAGAAGCAAATGAACTCAAGGAAGAATTGAAGCCCTTTCCGCATCAGACCCTTTATTTCAGTGAATACCATTACGGCACGCCCTATTTTATCTTTAATCCCGGCCTGCGCCTGCGCTGGAACCCGGACCACTATGCCTTGCTGGTGAGCGGGATAGCCAACACCGACTACCTGCAGGCCTTTGTCCGCTCCCAAATCAAATACCTCCACCTTTTCCCCTTTGCCGATCATCATTGGTTCAGCAATTATGACCTGGGCCAGATCAAAAGGCAGTTTGATTCGCTTCCCGGCCCTGGTAAATTTATACTGACGACGGAGAAGGACGCCACCCGCTTGTCCATACACCGCGATTATATCCTTGAAAATAAAATACCGATTTTTGTGCTGCCGGTGGAAGTCCGATTTTTATTTAATGACGAAGAACGATTCAAAAACACCATTCGCGGGAAATTACTGGACTTCAAATCCTGAGGCCCATGGTCCTTCATACCGGATCTGCCTGGGTCTGTTTTCAATATTTGCATGGACGTTTCCGTTGATCTCCCAGGGCAACGTGATCCCCCTGTCTTCAAAGCAGGAATACCTGATCGAAAGGATGAGTATAAAATACGGGGTGCCTTCCGGATTTCACCGCGCGGTCAGGCCTTATTTCAGGAAAGACCTCGTGGACCTGGTCTTTTACTGGGACAGCCTGAAGGTTCTGGACCCCGCTGACGAGGCGGACATCAGATACCTGTTTGATGAAAACAACGAATGGCTGATGGATGGCGGCCATACCGTCCGGAGCAAATCAGGGACCGGCCTGGATTCCATGGGCTATCGCTACAGCAGCAGGCCGGTATTAAAACATTTTTACAGGACCCCTGCCCATTTTCTGGAAGTTAATAAAAAGGAATTTTACTTGCGGCTCAATCCGGTCCTCAATGTACAGGCCGGCCGGGAAACCGGGGCGGGCGATTGGGTGCTGGCCAACCAACGCGGCGCAGACCTGAGGGTGGGACTGGATCAAAAGATATACGCCCAGAGTACGATCCTTGAAAACCAGTTATCCCTTCCGGCTTTTTTCCGGAATAAGGTTGAAAAAAACAAGGCTTTGCCCGGTGCGGGTTTTTACAAATATTTTTCGGACAAACTGTACAAACCCCAGGGTTATGATTTTTTTATCAGCAACGCTCACCTGGGTTTCCGGCTCAGTCCGCATTTTCATATCCAGCTGGGACACGGGTCGCATTTCCTGGGAGACGGCCTGCGATCGCTGTTTTTATCGGAATATGCCCAGGAATATTTTTTTCTCAAATTGCAAGCCCGGGTGTGGAAACTGCATTACCAAAGCCTGTTTGCAGAGTTAAGCGCTTCCACTCCGACGGCTTCCACGGCGGGGAATGTCCTCCTGCCCAAAAAATACACCGCCACCCATACCCTGCAGGCCCAGTTGTCCTCCCGGTGGAGTCTGGGTTTGTTTGAGACCGTCATCTTTAACCGAAACAATCGGTTTGAATTCCAGTACCTCAACCCGGTGATCATCTATCGCTCGGTCGAAGGTTCCATCGGAAGCCCGGATAATGTGATGCTGGGCATCAACAGCCGGTATGACTTTGGCCGGAAAATATCCGTTTATGGCCAGGTGCTCATCGACGAATTCGTACGCAAAGAAGTCTTCAGCAGCGGCAAGGGCTGGTGGGGGAATAAATTCGGGGGCCAGCTTGGGATAAAATACATCGATGCCTTCGGAATTCCCAGATTGGACCTGCAGGCCGAATACAATTCCGTAAGGCCCTATACCTATACGCATTTTGACAGTACGGCCAATTACACGCATCAGCGCACGGCCCTGGCCCATCCGCTGGGCGCCAATTTTAAAGAATATCTTTTAAATCTTAGATACCAGCCCGCTCCGCGCTGGCAGATTCATGCTTACCTGATGGCTTACCTGTGGGGCGATGACCCCATGCCTTCGGTCAATTACGGGGGCGACCTGCTAAAGCCCTATACCACCCGCATTATGGATTACGACAACAAAACCACCCAGGGCCGGCTCCGGAATATCCGTCACCTGGGATTCAACTTATCTTACGAATTGTTTCACAACTATTTTATCGACCTGAACGGGTATTACCGGCAGGACCTCGAGGACGCTTCGGATATCAGCAGGTTTATCGGGGCGGGAGTAAGGGTCAATTTCTGGAGGAAGGATCTGAATTTGTTGTAGCGAGGCCTAATAAAAAGATTTCAGGAAACCCTGACCCTTTTCACCTGCTCCCTGATCAAATTTCCGAAGAAAATAAAAATATAAACTCCTACCAGGAGACTATTTACGAGAAACTGAGACCAGGGGGACCAGTTAAATTGATTTTTCAAAAACAAGCTCACCAGGTAAATGGCAATACCTGAAAACAGGGCTCCTGCTATTTTTCCGAGTTCATAAGGCACCGGATAATATTTCTGCCCCCAGATATAAGTAATCAGGGTCATTCCAAAATAGCAGATCAGCATGGACCAGGCGGTCCCCATATATCCATACCTCGGGACGAGCAACAGGTTAAATCCAAGGGTAAGGCCCACCCCAACCAAAGCGGAATACATGCCGTATTGGGTGCGATCGGTGAGGCGGTACCAGTTGGACACATTATAATAGATGCCGAGACATACATTGGCCAGCAAAACGATGGGGACGATACCCAAGGCACGGAGGTATTCGGGCGTCCGCACAATGAGGTTTTTGTAAAAATCAAGGTAGAGCAATACCACCACAAAACCCAGCATCAAAAAACGGGTAAACCAGGTCGTGATCCTGCTGTAATCCTGCCGGGCGTTTTCATGGTTCATGTGTTTGAAAAAGAAAGGTTCCGCGGCATAACGAAAAGCCTGGACAAATAAACTGATGAATACTGCGAATTTGACACAGGCATTGTATTCCCCCATCTGGATCTGTTTTTCAGCCAGGGTGCCCGGGGCAAGCCAGCCGAGAAATTGCCGGGTCATGGCGTCGTCGATCACTCCGGCCAAACCAACAATCAGCAAGGGCAGGGAGTAGTTGAATACCTTTTTGATTTCTTTCCGGTCCAAAGCGAATCCCTCCGTCAGGAATTCTTTTGAAAGCAGCATCAGGGTGACTGTGCTGGCGATCAGGTTGGCCAGGAAGACATAAGAAACCAGTTGGCTTTCATCAAAGGACCCGGCTCCTCTTCCGGGCAACCACCATAAAAAGAAAAAATTGAGTGCAACATTGAGGAGGATATTAATGGTTTTGATGGCTACAAACCGGCGGGGCCTTTTCTCCAGCCTGAGCCGGGCGAAAGGCAGTTCGCACAAAGCATCCAGGGCAATGATGCCCGCGGCCAGGCGGATCAGGAAACCGTAACCGCCGATATCCAGGAAGACGGCAATGGGTCCGGAAAACAGGAAGATCAGGGAAGAACCCATGAGGGCAATGCCTGCAATACTGGTTTTGATGGTGCGGTAAGAGGCGGAGCGGGGATCCTGGCTGGCATACCTGAAATAGGCGGTTTCGAGGCGCAGCGTGTATAAAACCACTCCCAAGGCGATCCATCCGTAAATCTGGCCAACCACCCCGTAATCGCCCCTTTCCTTGAACACTGCCGTATGAAGGGGGACCAGGATAAAATTGACGAGCCGGGCGAGAATACTGCTGAGTCCGTACAAAGCGGTTTCACCGGCAAGTTTTTTAATTACGGACAAGCAGTAATGTATTTGTTGTTGCAAATGTAGGGATTAGCGCAGTCAAACCCCGATTGGCAAAGACTAAAAAATGGCCTACCTTAGGAAATCAAAACCAGCCCCATGTGGAAGGAAGAGAAAGATCAATTGAGGGCCAGCTTTCAATTCGCCGATTTTGCCCAGGCTTTTTCCTTCATGACCGAAGTGGCCTTTGCCTGTGAAAAACTGGATCACCACCCCGACTGGCACAACGTATGGAACCGCGTGGATATCATCCTGACCACTCATTCCGCCGGGCATAAGGTCACGGAAAAGGACTGGGCCCTGGCCCGGGAAATTGAAAAAATATACGAACGAAGAAAAAATTAATGCTATGAAAAAATGGCCCCTCCTTGTTTTGACGATGTTCATGGGCAAACCGGCAATCCATGCCCAGGAAGTTCTGTCCCTGACGGCCCCCTCCCAACCCATAGTATTCGCCGGGGTCAATGTGATCCGGCCGGGTTCGGAGACTATATTGACGGATCAGATCGTGATTGTCGAAAACGGCAAAATTAAAGAGCTGGGCCGGGCGGGCAGGGTTAAAATCCCGACCTCTTCCCTGGCCATCGATGGCGCAGGAAAATACCTGCTGCCGGGACTGGCGGAGATGCACGCGCACATACCGGCGCCGGAGGCCAACGGGGACCTGTCGATGGTAAAACAAACCCTGTTTTTATACCTGTGCCGCGGTGTGACCACCCTGAGAGGGATGTTGGGACAACCCTTCCATTTGAATTTAAAGGAAAAACTGGCCAAACAGGGCATTACCAATATGCCGGTCGTGTACACCTCCAGTCCGTCCTTCAACGGCAATTCGGTACCCGATGTGTCCACCGCAGAAAAACTGGTGAAACAATACCAATCGGAAGGTTATGACTTTTTAAAAATACATCCCGGAATCAAGGTGGAGGTTTACGATGCCCTGACCCGGACCGCGAAACAGGTGGGCATCCCTTTCGCCGGTCACGTACCCGTTGAAGTGGGGGTGAGGCATGCTATCCAGTCCGGCCAGCTTACGATCGATCATCTCGACGGATACATTGAAGCGATGGCTCCGCCGCTGGCCGACCTGAATCAAAACGGATTTTTTGGTTTTAACCTCACTGACCAGGCCGATGTCAATAAAATCAAAGGATTGGCAGACCTGACCAAACAAAAGGGGACCTGGCTGGTCCCTACCCAGACCCTGTTTACCCGCTGGTTTTCTCCAGAGGATCCGGCTGCCATGATGCGCCAGGAAGAGATGGCATATATGCCTTCCCGGACCCGTTTTGCCTGGCATCAGAGCAAAACCAATCTCATTAAATCCGCCGGATACACGGCTGAAAAATACAAGGCCTACCTGGATATCCGCAAAAAACTGCTCCTGGACTTGCACCAATCCGGGGTCAGGCTGCTTCTGGGCTCCGATGCCCCCCAGGTGATGAATGTGCCGGGTTTCTCCATCCACCACGAAATGGAATCCTGGGCTGAAGCCGGCATCCCTGCCTGGAAGATCCTCCAGGCCGGTACCTCGGAGGTTTCCCGGTTTTTCGGAACGGAAAAAGAGTCAGGAGATATTGCCGTGGGTCAGGCGGCCAACCTCATTCTTCTCGAACAAAATCCGGTCGAGCGGATCGAAAATATTAAAACCATTTCAGGCGTGATGAACCAGGGTATCTGGATGCCCAAAACGGTTATTGAAGAAGAGCTGCGCAAGATCGCCCAAGCCAATCAATGACCATTTCATTACCTTCATTACCTTCATTCTTTAATTATTCATTTCTTCATTCCTTAATTATAATAAATGTCCGCTTTCTGGGCTGAATGTATTGGTACCGCCATGCTCATTTTATTGGGCAACGGAGTCGTAGCCAATGTGAATTTAAAACGGACCTATGCCAATGGTTCGGGCTGGATCGTCATCACTTTTGGCTGGGCCATAGCCGTTTTTGTCGGCGTCATGGTGGCAGCCCCTCATTCGGGTGCCCACCTTAACCCCGCCGTGAGCATCGCCCTGGCCGTCATGGGAAAAATCAGCTGGCTCCTGGCTGTTAATTACATGATCGGACAGTTTTTAGGCGCAATGATCGGGGCTACCCTGGTTTACCTGGTATACCGGGACCACTACGACAGCACCGAGGACCGGGGATCCAAAATGGCCACCTTCTGTACTTCGCCGGCCATTCCCAATACCTTAAACAATTTATTGATGGAAGCGGTGGGCACCTTTGTGCTGGTCTTTGCCGTCCTGCACATCGTATCCCCGGAATACAAACTCGGGGCCCTGGATGCCTTGCCGGTAGCCCTCATCGTCCTGGGTATTGGTTTGAGCTTAGGCGGGGCAACGGGGTATGCCATAAACCCCGCAAGAGACCTCGGTCCGCGTATTATGTACACCCTCCTGCCCATTCGTGACAAACAAGGCAGCAACTGGACTTATAGCTGGGTGCCGGTACTGGGTCCGATCCTTGGTGCGGTGGCGGCTGCCGTATTGTATGGCATGCTTCACTAAAACCCCAGGCGGTCTGGATCGGGTAGCCCGGCGGAGGGAAGGCTCCTGAGATCAATCACAGAGTCCAAAAATTGTTATTCTTATTTGGATTAAATCTAAATAATAGATATCATTGCGCTCCAATTTCAGATTATGGGTCTTCGGTATTGTTTCTCATTGCTCGGCATCCTGATGTTTAAAACGCTTCTGGCCCAGTCTTCAGGAATCCTGGAGGGACGGGTCCTGGACCTCAACGGCAATAAACTGGCTTTTGTCAGCGTATATGCGGAAGGGACGGATAAGGATACGGTGACCAATGCAGACGGGGACTACCGGCTGGTCCTGGCACCGGCGGTGTATACCATCCGGTTTGCCAGTGTGGGGTTTGAACCTGTGAGCCAGGTGATCGAGGTCGGAACCGCTACCACCCTCGACATCCGGTTAAGGGAGGGCCTGTATGAATTGCCGGAGATCATTATTGGCCGGCAGACGATGACGGGAGGCAGTTTATACGTCAAGGACATTCCCGGATCGGCGCATTATATTTCATTGCCCGAGTTGCAGAAATTCAATTACACAGACATCCACCGGGTCTTGCGCAATATCCCGGGGGTGAACCTCCAGGAAGAGGATGGTTTTGGATTGCGGCCCAATATCGGTATGCGGGGTTCCGGCGTGGAAAGAAGCAGTAAGATTACCCTCATGGAAGATGGGGTGCTGGCCGCCCCGGCGCCTTATGCGGCTCCTGCCGCCTATTATTTTCCTACAGCAGGCAGGGTATTTGGAGTCGAAGTCAGAAAGGGATCCAGCCAGATCAAGTACGGCCCGTTTACGGTTGGGGGCGCAATCAATTTCCTGTCCACGCCCATACCCCATGAGATCGCGGCAGGGGTAAATCTTTCTGTCGGAAATTTTGGAAGGAGAGTGGTGCATGCCACTGCCGGGCAATCTTTTACCCACGGAGGATTTGTGGTGGAAACCTTCCAGAACAAAGCCGATGGATTTAAGAAACTGGACAACGGAGGCCCGACGGGTTTTCTCAATCAGGATTATCTGGCCAAAGTGCGGTTCAATACTGCGCCCGGGGCGAAAATTTATCAAGCGGTGTTGATCAAAATCGGGCAGTCGGAGGGCAAGGCCGACGAAACCTATCTCGGTCTCACCGAGGGTGATTTTGAAGCCGCTCCCAACCGGCGGTATCATGGATCTCAAATGGACCAAATACGGACCAAACAACATCAGTATTCCATAAAGTACAGCATGATTCCTGCCCGTTTCCTCAACGTGTCGGTCACGGCCTACAAGTCGGATTTTAAACGAAACTGGTATAAACTGGATCAGGTAAAATACGGCACCGGATCAAAAACGGCCATTGCAGCCATCCTGGATGACCCGGACACCTATGCTCAGCAGTACAACCTGCTTAAGGGCCTGACCAGCCCTAATGCCGATGCCTTGTTTGTACGGAATAACAACAGAGAATATGTTTCAAAGGGGATCCAGGGGATCCTCGGAATAAATATTTCGGATGGCGCCCTGGAGCAGGATATTGAATTCGGGTTCCGGTTTCACCATGACGAAGAAGACCGCTTCCAGTGGGACGATGCTTATGCCATGGATAACGGGGTCATGAAACTCCACCAAAAGGGGAATCCGGGTTCTGAAAGCAACCGGATCAGCAAAGCTGCGGCTACCGCGTCCTATGTGCAATACACCCTGAAATCAGGCAATCTTAAAGTTTTGCCCGGCATGAGGTATGAAAAGATCACGCTCAGCCGGGAGGACTTTGGAAAAGAGGACCCTTCCCGCACCGGGTCTTCGTTAAAAGAGGCGGTCAATAAAGTGGGAGTCTGGATTCCAGGTATCGGGTTGGAGTATGAATTTAATTCCTTCTCCATGGTCTTCGGGGGCGTTCACCGTGGGTTTTCGCCTCCGGGTGTCGCGGACGGCTCCCTGCCGGAAAAGGCCATCAATTATGAAATCGGCAGCCGGTTTACCCGGAGGCCTTTCAATGGTCAGGCCGTTGTTTTTCTGAACGACTATAAAAATCTGCTGGGTTCGGACCTTGCGGCATCCGGGGGCGGAGGGGTTGGTGACCTATTCAATGCGGGCAAGGCCTTGATTTATGGTGTGGAAGCCGAAGCCGGGCTGATCCTGACCGGCTCAGGCAAAAACTGGAGCATGCCGTTCAACCTGGCATATACCTATACCCGGGGTGAATTCAACAGCGCCTTTGAAGCCGCCAACGAAGATTGGGGCAAGGTGGAAAAGGGAGATGAAATGCCATATATCTCCGCACATCAACTCGTTTTTAATGCAGGATTGGAGCGTAGGCGTTACAGTATTCATCTGAGTGCCAAATACAACAGCCCCATGCGCACCGTCCCCGGGTCGGGGAGATGGATCGAAACCGAACGCATTGACCACAACCTGGTCTTTGACCTCGCCGCCGATCATACCCTGAACCGGCACCTGAACTTATTCGGCAGCATAAATAATTTGTTTAATGAGGTCTACGCCGTAGCCCGGAGGCCGGCGGGTTTAAGGCCGGGAATGCCGAGGGGAGTCATGGTGGGGATCAGGGCAAAACTCTGAAGACCGGGTCGAACAACGGGCTTGCCTCTGAATGAAAAAATCCGTGGACAACGACTTGCGCCTGAATGCGGATTACTGATTCCCGCCCAAAGTATCCATCGCAGCCCCAGTCCCTGTCTTATTCAATATGGCCAGCACATCCCCAGTGATATCATCTGCCGGATTTCCGAGCAGGATTTGCCCGCCCCGTACATAACTGAAGATATAATGGTAACCTTTTTCCTTCTTGAGGCCTTCGAGGGCTTCGATCAATACTTTCTGCAAACGGTCATTGATGGCCGTGCCTTCATCCACGATTTCCTTAGCCAGTTTATCCCTTTCCGCCAGCAGGGCTTGTTGTCTTGCGCCCAGCCTTTGTTCCTGGTCCTGGATTTCTTTTGGGGTAAGCAGGCCGCTCTGAATCCTCTGCTGGATGGTAGCGACTTCGTTTTCGAGGGCACGGCCTTTGACCCCCAGCCGGGTATCGATATCCAGTTGTTTTTTGTCCAGGGCGTCCTTTTCCTTCCTGAATTGGGTAAAATTCTCCAGCACGGAATCGGCATTGACGTATACGATCCGGAGAGGGTTGCCTTCGGACGGGGAGCCGGTCATGATTTGGCCGGAACCCGACTTGTCGTAAACTTTAAAATATAGATTTGCAACGGCAAGAGTCAGGACACCCATTATGATCCAAGGCAACGATTTCATGAAAATGTATTTAATTTAAGTCGCACAAAGGTAATACAAACGGCCATAACCGCTTATTCAGTCATGCACCGTGAACCACTGCTCAGCTTTACCCCGAAAGGAATCTACTGTTCGCGGGCCGATGTTTATATCGATCCGCACCGGCCGGTCCACCGGGCCCTGATCACCCATGGCCACAGCGATCATGCGATTGCCGGCCACCAGTATTATCTCTGTACCCAACTCACGGCGGCCATTCTCCGCTACCGGTTGGGTAGTTTTTACCAGATACAAACCCATGATTTTGGAATCCCCCTGGATATCAACGGCGTCCGTTTTAGTTTTCATCCGGCCGGTCATATCCCGGGCTCGGCCCAGGTGAGGGTAGCTTACCGGGACGAGATCTGGGTCGTGACCGGGGATTATAAAACGGAAGCCGATGCGCTCTGTGAAAATTATGAGTTGGTGCCCTGCCACCACCTCGTCACCGAGTCCACCTTTGCCCTTCCTGTTTACCAATGGCAGCCGCAACCGGTGATCCTCGGAGAAATATTGGATTGGTATCAAAAAAACCAGGAACAGGGCAAATCCACCTTATTGCTGGCCTATGCTCTGGGTAAGTCCCAACGACTGATCCACCTGATCCCCCCGGAGATCCCGGTGTATACACAGGGTTCTGTAGAACAGACCACGGATATATTGAGAAAGGCCGGCCTCAAACTCAGGAAGACCATTCCATTATCTTCCAGGCTGACAAAAAAAGAAATCCAAAAGGGCATTACGCTCACACCGGCTTCGGAAATCAACAATCCCTGGGTGAGAAGCCTGATTTCACCGGTCACCGCCACGGTTTCCGGTTGGATGACCCTGAATACCATTAGGAAGAACCAGGCCGCTAACCATGGTTTTGCCTTGTCCGATCATGTGGACTGGACCTCGCTCAACCAGGTCGTCAGGGCTTGCGGTGCCCGGAAAATCTGGGTTACCCATGGGTACACCGAGGCTTATTCAAAATGGCTGAAAACCCTGGGGTACGAGGCTGAGGCGGTCAGGGAAGGTTACCGTTTTGAAGCAAACCGTTCTGCGGAAAATCAGGAAAGGGCCGGGGAGGACTGATATCATGCTTGACCATTTTGCCTCCCTGTACCGGACCCTGTTGCTGGATAAATTCCCGGAAAACCGGATCCTTGCCCTGGAGGAATTTTTACGAAAGAATGAAGAAATGGAGAACAAACTGGCCCTGGACCTCCTTCATGCTTATAAAATCAAACCTTTGGTTCGAAGATCCCAGCTCCTCGAATGGCTTCTGGAATACACCAAACTGCCTGAATGGTTGATAAAAGAAAGTCACGACGTCACGGGCGACTGGTCCGAAACCTTCAGCCTGATCATCGGGAATCCCCAAATCCGGAGTTCGGGATATAGCCTTCGCCGTTTTTTGGATGAGATCGACCAGTCCAAAAACAAATTGGAGAACCTGCGCACCCTGACCCTTTCTTTTTGGGATAAACTATCAGGTCCTGAATTGTTTTTTTTTCATCGACTGGTCCTTGGTACCTATAAGCCTCTTTTGGAACAGGGGTTCCTGTCCCGGTTCCTTTCAAAACAGTATCGGGTGGAGCAGGCCCTGGTGAGTTTCAGGTTGAATCGGCAGTCCCTCGGACCGGAAAGTTTCAGGGAATTAATTGACCCGGTTTGGCAAAAAACGGAAGCCCGCGCCAGACCTATTCCATTCCGCGAAATATCTGCCCAAGATCCGGAATCAGGATCAGGAGTTCAGGAGGCTAACTGGATCGCGGAACCCTTTGTTTCCGGCATCCGGGTGCAGGTTCATTTAATAAATGCAGAAGTACATTTCTGGGCTTATGGGGAAGAATATATGCCTTCTCCGATCGAAGACCCCCTCTCTTTTTTTGGGTTTTTACCGGAGGGCACCGTCCTCGAAGGAATACTGACCGGCCCCCCGGTTGTAAAATCGCAGGTCAAAGGGGAAAAAAGGAAAGGAGAATCCGGCTGGAAGTTTTTGGCTTTTGATCTCCTGCAATTGGAATACCAGGAATTAAAGAGCCATTCCTTATCCAGCCGGAAACAAAAACTCGATGAGTTGTTTAAGGACCCGGTCCGGTTCGGTATCCGGGTAATCACTTATAAAGTTTTGCAAAACCTTGAAGACCTGCCTTTGCTTGAATCTCCGACCGGCTGGGTTCTGAAGTCCCTGGACGAACCCTATCACCCGGAACAAATACCCTGGATCCGGATCAAGCCGCCAGGCCGGCAGGTCAACGCCGTATTGATGTACGCCGAGGCCATTCCTGCCCGGCTCTCCGTTTATCAATGCACGTTTGGAATCTACAATGAGGATCAGACGCTGGTACCCGTTGTCAGGCTGATCCCGGAGGGCCTCCCCGATCCATTGGTCACCCGCCTGCATTATTGGATACAAAACAATACTCTCCAGCGTTTTGGTCCGGTACGCGTGGTCCGCCCTCAACAAATTTTTCAGATCGGGTTTGATGATGTGATTGAAAACCAACGGCTTAAAGCGAGACTGACCCTTAAAAATCCAAAGATTCTCGCCTGGCTGCCGGACCGGGAGAAAAGCCTGGAAATAGGTAGTCTTGACCAGCTTAAAAACCCGACGGATCCCTCCGTTTTCCCAATGGAATGATGGGGTATATAGACCATCACTTGCTTTAAATATTATTTTAATATATAATCTATTATAAAACAGTCATAATCGTTGTTTTTTGTCTTTATCGAAGAAATCATTCTTTTCATCTACAAATAGGACGAAATGGTATAGTTTACGGGTTTGCATTGCCGGATTGATTCAATTTTGCGGCAATATGATAAAGCAGACCCTTCTTTTTTTGACACTTATTAGCTGCCTGGCCACCCGGACCAATGCCCAATTCCCCATGGGAGGAGGTGCCGCCGGCCCGACAGTCACCGGAAAGATCACCGGTAATATCATCGACAGTACCAGCCGGGAGGTCGTCGAATTCGCAACGGTGGCCCTTCGCAGGGTGGGAAGCACCAAAGACATCAACGGCACCCTCACCGATGAAAAAGGCGGATTTAAACTGGAGAACGTATCCAACGGGAAATACGAAATCGTGATTTCTTTTCTGGGTTATGAAACCAAGACCATCAGCAATATTGAGCTGACCCCGAAAAAACCCGATGCCCAGGTCGGCACCATCCTCCTGGCCGCAGAAGGCGTGGCCCTTCAAACCGTCACCGTGGAAGACCAGGCCAGTCTGATTGAAAACAGGGTGGATAAAATGGTTTACAATGCGGAAAAAGATGCCACCTCCGCGGGCGGTAGTGCGGTGGACGTACTGCAGAAAGTACCCATGTTGTCGGTGGACCTCGACGGAAACGTCAGCCTGAGGGGAAGCACCAATCTGCGCATCCTCATCAACGGCAAACCCAGCGGCATGTTTTCCTCCAATGTGGCGGACGCCCTCAAAATGATCCCGGCGGACCAGATCAAAAGCGTGGAAGTCATCACCAATCCTTCGGCGAAATACGACGGGGAAGGAAGCGGGGGCATCATCAACATCATTACCAAAAAGAAAAACGCGGAAGGAACCAGCGGCAGCATCAACTCCGCCCTGGGGACCCGGCAGAATAATTTATTTCTCAACCTCGGGGTGCGCAAGGGCCGCTTTGGATTAAACGGGGGCGGGGGCGCTTTCTGGGGATGGCCCGGGGAAGGGACCAACTCTTTGGACCGGACCAATTTTGTCGGAAACAAAACGGTCAAAACTTCAGAACTGGGTGTCAATACCACTTCCCGGATCGGCTACCACGGCAATATCGGAGCCGATTATGATTTTAATGCGTTCAACAGCATTTCAAGCACCTTCCGGGCCAATGGTTTTGGCATGGATCGCAATTCGGTGACCAATGTTTCCGTGGATGACCAGATCCTGAATCAAAAACTGCTTTACGGCAGGATCAACGAAAGCGACATTCTCCGCGGCGGTTTCGACTGGAGCACCGATTTCAGAAGAACCTTTAAAAAGAAGGACCAGGAATTCGGCCTTGCCTTTCAGTGGTCCAACAACCAAAGCCTCACCGACAATATTTTTATCACCGAAAATAACCCGGAATACAACTTCAACCAGAAAAGCGACAACGATGGGATCAATAACGAATACACCCTCCAGGCCGATTATACCCATCCCTTCACCTCAAAAATTAAAATGGAAGTCGGCGCCAAATCGGTGTTGCGGGACATCAACAGTGACCTGAATTATTTTAATTTCGATCCCGATCAGCAGGTTTACCTGCCCGATGCCGGCCGCACCAGTGTGTTCAAATACAGCCAGGATGTCATGGCCGGTTATGCTTCCATGACGGCCGGATTAAGCAAAACCATCAGCATGATCGCAGGGGTGCGTTGGGAAAATACCAAGATTCACGGCCGGTTTACGACAGGGGCCGGGGATCCTTTCTCCAATGACTACAATAATTTCCTGCCCAATATCTCTATCTCCAAGCAGATGAAAAATTTCAGGACGATCAAACTGGGCTATTCCAAGCGCATCCAGCGCCCCAGCCTGTTTTTCATCAATCCTTTCCAGGATGCCCAGGATACCCGCAACATCACGGTGGGAAATCCCCTCTTGCGGCCGGAGCTCACCGACCAGCTGGAACTTGCTCTGACCACTTACCTGAAAGGGTCCATGGTCAACCTCTCCTTTTATGCTAAACACACCGATGACATCATCGAAAACCTTACGGAGATCCGCAACGACGGCACCTCGGAGGCAACTTTTAAAAATGCGGGGGACAACTATTCCTATGGAGTGAATGCTTTCAGTTCGGTCAATCTTTCCAAAAAGTGGACCCTGAGGGGCAATGTCAATATCGGGTCGTATAATACCAAAAGCGACCTGACCCAGGAAAATTTCAGCGCCGGCATCCAATACAATGCCTTCATCATGTCCTCCTTTGATTTTAAAACCAAGGGACTGAAAGCCGATTTGTTCGGGATCTTCAATTCGCCGCGGAGGTCCTTGCAGGGCACCACTCCCTCCTTCTCCATGTATTCCATCGGTTTGAAAAAAGAGATCCTGAAGAAAAAAGGCTCCCTCGGTTTCAATACGGTAACTCCCTTCAACCGTTACCGCGCATTCAAGTCCAGCATCCAGGGCGACAATTTTATCCAGGAATCCAATTTTAAAATTCCCTTTGCCTCCTTCGGCATCAATTTCAGCTATCAGTGGGGCAAGATGAATTTTAACGCCCCCCAGAAAAAACGGGGTATCAAAAACGATGACCTTAAGCAGGGAGACGGTGGTGGAGATATGGGAGGAGGAAATAGGAATTAATGGAGGCTGAGGTTTAGGTTTAGGTTGAGGTTAAGGTTAAGGCTGAGGCTGAGGAGAGAGTATTCAGAAAAGTGTGTCAAAGTTTAAAATTGATTTATTAACAAATTAAACAAACTTTGACAATGAAAAAGAAATTAGAACTATCAGAGGACCAGGAAGAAAAGTCTGGTTTTGACTACAAGAATTTTGAAAAAGAAGCGATACGGGGTTTGACTGAGGGCAAGGATTTAATTGGAAAGGATGGGGTATTAACGGGGCTGATCCAGCGAATCGTAAACGCTGCGTTGGAAGG
>JAKQHS010000021.1 GCA_029557915.1 Bacteroidota bacterium
CCGGCTTCAGGCAGGGACGATCGGTTGGAGGTGATCACCGGGATATTGGCGGCAATGCCTTCCAGTACCGGAAGGCCGAAACCCTCACCCAGGGAGGGATAGATCAGCATTTGAGCTCCGGCGTATAGGATGCGCAGCACATACCGTGGTAGATCCGGCAAAAAAAATACGCGGGACTCCAGCCCGTGCCGGCGGATATACTCCACCGCCTGTTTCTGGTAGTCCTTGCCTTTTCCGGCAACCAAAAGCGGGATCCTGTTTTTTTCTTCCATCGCCTGGAGGGCGCGGAGGATCACCATCAGGTTTTTACGGTGGGTGACCGAACCGACATAAAGCAAGTATTCCGAGGGTAGCCGGTAATTGGCCAGGATCTCCGCCACCTCACTATCCGATACCGGTTGGTCGAATACCGGATCATAGGATTGGTAGATCACCCTGATTTTTTTTTCATCGACTTTGAAGTGCCGGAGCAGGTCCTCTCTTGTAGCCTGGCTGATGGCGACGACCAGGTCGGCCCTTTCGAGAGCGACCCTGGTCTTCCACTGGTAGACCCACCGGTCGTGCCAGGGGAAATCGGCTTTGAAAGACTTGAACAGCACATCGTGGATGGTCACCACCGCCGGTATGGATGCGGGCAGGGGACGGTATGGCAACTCATTGCTGAGTCCATGAAAAAGGTTGAGCCTCGTTTGATCGAGATATTTATTGATCCGGACACTCCGGTAATACCAGGCCGGCGAGCCCGGTTTTATGATCCGGTATTTTTCAGGGTCGTAAAACAATTCGGTCTGGGCGGTCGCCACCGGTCTGGCGTCAAACAGCGTTGCTTTGAAATCCTGATCGGCCTCGCTCAGGCTTTGGATCAGGGTGCGGCTATAATAGCCCAGTCCCGTATGGTTGTGAAACAATCGTTTGGCATCATATCCGACCTCCATGACAGGTTTATACCGTTTTCAGTCCAGCCGGGATTCAGGCTCGCAACGGTTCCCGTCCGCATCCACCAGGATGATTTCGTCAAAGCCCAGTTCTTTGAGGGAAGGCAGGACCACGTCCTTGTTGCTCACCACAAACCAATTGAGCCAGGACGACCGGATCAATTCCTTTCCCAATTCATGGACTTCGGCCAGTTCCAGAGCCTGCACCCGCTCACTGTAGGATTGCCAGTAATCATCCGGAAGGCCGAACCGGATCTGTTCGGAGAGGGAGGCGGAAACCGCGGCGTTGGTCTCCCAGATCCCGGGCAGGGCCATGATCTGGTTGTTCCGGGTTTTTTCAAATTCTTCCCGGGAAACGGGTTTCCCTCCGTTGATCCAGTCAAATTCCTTGATGATCTCTTCAATGGATTCCCGGGTCTTGTCGATCTGAACCTGGGTATAGGTGATAAACGGCCTTTCCAGGATGGCGTCGCGAATAAAAACGCCGGCGCCATAGGTCCAGTGTTTGTCTTCCCTCAGGTTGAGGTTGATCCTTGAAGTAAAATCCCCCCCGAGTATATTGACCAGCGCTTCCCTGGCGATTTCCGATATGCCGCCGTAAGGGGAAATGGTATAACCGGCCATCAGCACCGATTGCTGGGTTTCCGGTTTATGCATGAGGTAGAGGGCGCGGCCTTTTTGGGCCGGAGCTTGGGTACTGGGTTTTATCACAGGCTTGCCGGACTTCCAACCGGCTAACCTGGTTTCCAGAAGGCCCAGCAGTTCAGGCATTTCCAGGTCACCCACTACAGAGAGGGTGGCGTCCCCTGGCCTGATCCATTGATCATAATATTGTTTAACATCTTCCAGCGTAATGGAGGATACGGATTGTTCATAGCCGGAACCGGACATTGGATTGCTGTAAGGATGCCGGTCCCCGTATAAAAATTTGGGCATGACCCGGAGGGCCATGTGGATGGGGTTGGTTTTTTCACGCTGGATTCCTGCAATCTGGAGGGATTTGAGCCGTTCGAAATCCGGTACCGGAAAGGAAGGATTCAAGAGGATATCGGCAAACAAATCCAGGCTTTCCCTCAGGCTGGGCAAAAGGGTATTCAGGGTGAGGTAGGACTGGTCGAGGTCCGCAAAAGAACTGATCGAAGCTCCCAGCAGGCTGAGTTTTTCGCTGATTTCCAAAGCGCTGAGGCTGCTGGTGCCCTCATCCAGCATATTCATGGCGATGGAAGCCAGGCCCGGTTTTCCGCTAAGCTGGTCGCTGCTGAAGCCTCCGGGCATCATCAGGCTGAAAACCACGGTGGGCGATTCTTTCCGCCTGGCGAGCACCACACGAAGGCCATTGCTGAGTTGTGCTTTTTGAAGGGTAGGGAAGGCCGAGGGCGGGGTCGTGGCCAGGTCCGGCAGCCTGGAACGGTCCACGCTGGTAGGTTCCGTGGCATACTGGGGGAAGGGCCTGGCGATCACCGTATGGGAGCCATCCCGGAGCCAGGCATTGGCCGTATCCTTCAGGTCTTGCACGGTGGCCTTTTCAATAAACCCGTTATAAGTTTTATAAAATTCCGGGTGGTCCCCGAAGATCTCGCTTTCGGCCAGTACATCCGATTTTCCCCCAAAGCCGCCGATCCGTTCAATGCCTTTGATGAAGCCGGCAAAATACTGGGATTTGACTTTGAGCAGTTCCTCCTCAGAAGGACCCTGGTCCAGGAGTTCCTGCAGAATGGACTGGATGGTGGATTCCACCTCATCCACCGTATGCCCGGTTTTGACTTTGCACTCGATATAAAAATTACCTGCGATTTCCCTGGAATAATTGAATGCGCTTACGGAAGTGGCCAGCTGTTGATCATAGATCATTTTTTTATACAACCTGGACGTTTTTCCCGTGCTTAATATGGCCGCGAGGAGATCGAGGTACGCGGCTTCACGGGTGCCCCACTGGGGTACGTTCCAGGCCATGGACACCTTGGCTTCCGGGACATGGTCTTCGTATTCCTGGCGGGTATGGCCGGTACGTTTGGGGAGGTTGGATTCATGCCGCGCAATGGTGGGGCCGCAGGGGATGTGGCCAAAATATTTTTTCACTTTTTCCAGGGCTTCTTCGGCCCGGATGGCGCCCGCGATCACCAGGCAGGCGTTGGCCGCGCCGTAAAAGTTCTTAAACCACTCGTGTACGTCCTCCACGGATGCCCCTTCCAGGTCTTCCACAGATCCGATCACCGTCCAGGAATAAGGATGTCCTTTGGGGAACATGGCCTCGGTAAACAGATCGTCTTCGCGGGCGTAAGGCTGATTTTCGCCCTGCTTTTTTTCATTGATCACCACTCCTCTTTGTTCGTCGAGTTTGGCTTGGTCGATGGCCCCGGTGAGGTGGCCCATGCGGTCCGACTCCAGCCAGAGTACCTGGTCCAGGGCGCCGATGGGGACGTTCTGGAAATAATTGGTCCGGTCGTTGTTGGTGGTCCCGTTGAAGTCGGTGGCCCCGATGGCCTCGAGGGCCTGGAAATAATCGGTATTGAAATTTTCGCTCCCGTTGAACATGAGGTGTTCAAACAAATGGGCGAATCCGCTTTTGCCGGGCTTTTCGTTTTTGGATCCCACGTGGTACCAGACGTTCACCGCGGCGATGGGGGCTTTAAAATCTTCATGTACGATCAGCCTCAGTCCGTTGGACAGGACGTACCGTTTATAGGGAATATCGATGTCTGAGGCTTTAAATACAAGTCGGGGAAGGGCTGTTTGAGTAGTCATACCTGCAAAAAAAATGCAAAAAAACCGGATTTATGGGAATTATTCCCGCTTAAGTTCACTTCCGGATTGCGAATCTCTCATTCAAACCGGCTCAGGCCTTTCAGGGCCCCCTTCCTGACTTTATTCTTAAACCAGGGCGTCCAGCCCAATAAAAGGCCTTTCAGACCAAAGGCTTGACGGGCCCAGGCATAAAAATCAAATGTGTCTTTTTGGGTGGTCACTTTGCCGTTTTCAAAGAGGAACCGGGAATTTATGAGGTTGACCACTTTCCTCCCAGTTGCGGAAAAAGTATAGTGTGCCGTCCATTTCGCTTTTCCCTCCTGTTCATCCGCTTCCAGCACCTGGAAGTCGATGATTAAGTCTTTGCCCCGGCTGCACAGCATGCGCCACATCTTCATGACCTCGCCGGGAGGAAGATTTGAAAATACCGGATCGTAAAAGGTGGCTTTCTCATGATAGATCTGATTCATGGAATCGGCGTCTTTCAAGGCGAAGGCTTTGTAGAAAGCTTCCAGCCTCAGGTGGTTCGGATGTTTGTTAGTTAGCAAGTAGGCAAGTTAGCAAGTTGGTGGAAAAGGTAGTACAGAAAACGTGCAGATGTTCTTGCTGACTAGCTAACTAGCTAACTGACTAACTGATTAACTGAATCCCTATCTTTGCACCAATGTCCCGCTTCCTCCATAAAATTAAAGCAATATTCGGTCATCGCTGTCCCCGTTGTGAGAAGGGGAAGATGTTTACGGAAGGCCTGTTCAATTTTTCAAAATTTCTTGAGATGCCGGAGAAATGCCCGGTATGCGGCCTGCATTTTACCCCCGAGCCCGGGTTTTACATGGGATCCATGTTTGTGTCCTACGCAGTCTTTTCCTGGGGTATGCTGGCCCTGGTGGCCGTGTTTTACCTGGTCTTTCATATCGGAATCAACTTTTCCATCTTCCTGGCTGTACTTGGTGGCCTGATCAGCTTTACCTGGGTGATCCGGTTTGCCCGGGTGGTGGCTCTGCATATGGTCCGGAGTTTTGATCCGAATACTAAGGCTAAGGTTGAGGCTGAGGTGGAGGCGGAGGTAGAGGCTAAAGGTTGAGGCTGAGGTTGAGGCTGAGGTGGAGGTAGAGGCTAAAGGTTGAGGCTGAGGTTGAGGTTGAGGTTGAGGGCCGTCCTGTAATAATGAGTCATTTCGCCTTGAACCTGGCTTGATTGATCACAGAGCGAGAACCATAAAGGATTTTTATCAATGTCAAACTTTTGACTCCCCTTTAGGGGGTGGGGGCGGAGATAAATGCAAGTCCAAAACTTTACCCGATAATTCCTTTTCGACTGTCTAGCCCCCTGACCCCCACGGGGGGACCAAAGCCTTTGGTAGTCCTGTAAAAGGCGAATCAATTCGCCCTGCATTCCTCCTTGATTTACCACAGAGCAGCTACTGAATTTTCCGTTTCGCTCACTTCGCCCTTTACCCTTCGCCTTTCGCCCTTTACCCTTCGCCCTTATTTCACCTTGACAAAAACCCTCCTTTGCTCCGGATCAAACGTTCTGGGCCGCACGCTATCCGCTTCCGCCCAGGTTTCCGCCGGTTCAAAATCGAGCTGGATGCTGTCCGGGGATAAAGGCTGCACAATCCCGGCCAGGATTTTCCCTTTCAGGATCCCGCTGCTGAAATTATAGAGATCGAGGCGGTTGGGGGTGGCGCTTTGATCCAGCCGGTACCGGACCAGGAAGGTATCAGACAGGGTGGGTTCATGGAAGATCCATTGGAGGCTGCTGTCCCCGTCAAAGATCATGATCTGGTTGCCGTCATCGCCGGACCACCTGTGGTCGAGGTAATGTTTGGGCGCGGGACGGCAGGAGAATACGAGCAGCAGGAAGGATATTCCGGTGATCCCGGGGAAAACGGAGTTCATTTTTTGACGGGATGAAATTACAAAAGGCAGGTACAAGGACCGAAAAATTATTATAAAATAAAATTTCTCCTGACGTTATAGGTACCGCATTTCCACCGGTGTTGGCAAGCGCACCGGCCGGAGTCGTCCCGGCAAATGGCAGGAAGGCCTGTGGCGGAAATTCTGTAGAACCTAGGGGATTAAGCATAATTCCCGATAACTTTAGCAAAGAATCAAAAACCCAAACTTTATGAATAATTTTTTCAGAGGACTGATTGCGTCCTACGGCGCTTATAAACTGGGAGGCGGCTGTATCGGAACAATTGTGGTTTTTATCATTATTTGGGTGGCGCTGGGATATTGCAACTGATGCGGATTCGGTGGTATAATGAATAACCGAAAAAGAGATCACTCCCCCCCCGTATATCCATTTAAAAACCGGTTCAATCCTTTCTGCTTTAACAGCCACACAAGGTCCTGCAATGCAATAGGGATTAAATTATTAAAAACAGGTTTTGACCGTGCCATAAACGGTTCATCTCATACAAAGTGGATAATTATAAGTTACAGATTAGTTTGACTCATGCACTTTAAAGTCTTGGTTGCTGAAGGGTTGATGGTCGGGAATCTTTACCATATTAAAATCAAATTCCACTTCCCTATGGCATTGGTTGCAGGTGTTGGTGAGCAGGGTGTAACAGCTTTTGAACAAGGCTGGGTTTTTCAATTGAATAGCCTGGTTGATGCTGTCTAAAGCGGGATTAATCATTCCGACCCATTGGCTTTCCTTTCGTTCTGTTTGGAATCTCTGAATATCTTCAATGGCTTCCATTATTTCGTGAACTTCAAAGTCGGCCAGTTTCCAGTTTTCATATTGCCCGGCAAACCATAGTTTGGAATGATGAGCCTGTATGCTGCTCATAAATTCGCCAAAGCCAGGTATATAAGTATTTGCAAATTTTTTTTCTAAACTGTCAACGCGGGTTTGTAAAACCTTTATGCCATCCGACTTTTGATTACAGGAAAAAAGTACGAAGAATAATGCTATAACAATTGAATGTCTCATGCTACCACTATTTAATTTAATCTGAAGTTAAGGATTAAACGAACGTTTTTCCGGTTTTCTCCCGGTCACCCGCCGAATTGGCGATCTTTCAAACCTTTCTATGGACTTCCGGGCCAGTCCTTTGAAATTCCGGAAATTTGAATCTATTTGTTAGTCACAAGCCTGCATTAATTGTGGATGCAATCTGCTCCCGCCATTTCCGGATGTCGAAACAGAGAAATCGGACGACATTATATCTTAGGGGCAGGCCCAAACCTCAATCCATTTGTTTTTGGCGTCGTTTAAGCATCTCGATTCGTGTTTTGTATTCATTTTCATTTTCTTGCCTGGTTTTTAAGTCCCAGTCATCTCGCCGTTGAATGAGTGAGATAAAATGCGCAGCGCAGTCAATCGCATCCTGATATTTTCCTTGTTTCTCCAGGATGTCCACTTTTTGCCGGTAGTACCAGGCTTCATTTTTTATAACAATGGCTTTATCAATGAGCAGCAAGGCTTGGTTCAGATCCTTGTCCAGGTAAAAATAATACTCGGCTGCCAGGGCATATTCATCCGGATCTTTTGAAGCAGAGGTCAATAAATGTTTTTGTATAAACTCATGCGCTGCATGGTCTGTTTCGGTCTCCACCATAAATGAAATCCGGGTACTTTCCCAGGCCAGGTAAACCATGGCATTGTTCGGTACAACGTCCAGGTCTATGGTCAAGGACTCATAAAAGCGATCCGTATGTTCAGCTTCTGTTTTGAAACGGTGGATGTCAAGTTTTTCATCATAGGATCCCAGACCGTATAGGGTGGTGTCCTTATTCAATATTACAGTCCATGATTCCTTACCGGGAATCGTTAATAAGGAATAAGTCCCGCCGGGTATTTTTTTATTCCCGATCTGCACGGGCTTACTGAATGAGAACCTGGTGCTATGCCCTGCACCCGTCCTCCACAACTGGTCATATTGCACCAGCTCTCCAAATACTTTGCGGCCCCTTGCCGCCGGCCGTTCATAGTCAACGGTTATGATCGTGGATCCTATGTTTTGTTCGAGTCGGCCTTTCGGGCTCAAAACCGGAAAAATGGACTGGGCAAAGCAGTGGGCAGTTCCGAATATGAAAACCATTGCCACAAGCGACTTCATTGCTGATTTTTTTACGATATTACTGTTTTAGGCAACAAACGGTATAAAAATATCCCAGGCCTCCGTGAAAGGGCGGCTGTGGTCTGGTGGGATGCCCAAAGTAAAAGTGGTTGTTTCCGGTGTGCGGCAGCCAGTGGTTGCCACTTAGCACCCGCAGGAAGCGCAGCACGTGGCAATCACTTTGGTAGCCTGGATCCCACAACGAAACAAAGGACACAAAGGGGTGGCCTGTTCGGCCACTGGCACGTTTCAGGGTGAAAGAGGTTTTGAAAGCAAAGACTGGAAGGCCCCCTGCCTGCCGTCGAACAGACCTTAAACCAGCTTCACTGCAGGGTTCGTCATTTTTTTTGTGCGGCAGCCAGTGGTTGCCACTTAGCGTTCGCAGGAAGCGCAGCATGTGGCAATCACTTTAGGTAGCAAGGAGCCCACAAAGACACTAAGGGCACAAGGGGTGGCCTGTTCGGCCACTGGCGCGTTTCAGGGTGAAAGAGGTTTTGAAAGCAAAGACTGAAAGGCCCTCTGTCTGCCATCACACGAGACCTTAAACCAACTTCACTGCAGGGTTGTTCTTTTTTCTGTGCGGCAGCCAGTGGTTGCCACCTAGCGTCCGCAGGAAGCGCAGCATGTGGCAATCACTTTAGGTAGCCTGGATCCCACAACGACACCAAGGACACAAAGGGGTGGCCTGTTCGGCCATTGGCGCGTTTCAGGGTGGAAGTGGTTTTGAAAGCAAAGACTGGAAGCACCCCTGCCTGCCGTCGCACAGACCTTAAACCAGCTTCACTGCAGGGTTCGTCATTTTTTTTGTGCGGCAGCCAGTGGTTGCCACTTAGCGTCGCAAGAAGCGCCGCATGTGGCAATCACTTTAGGTAGCCAAAGCTAAGCCCGGAAAGGCCCTCACCTGCCTGCCGTCGCCCAGACCTTAAACCAGCTTTACTGCCTCTTTGGTTGCCATTCCCGTACATTCCGTGGTTGTTGACTTGCATGCTTCGTCCAATCGTCCAAACATGTCCTGCAGGGTTATTCTTTTTTTGTGCGGCAGCCAGTGGTTGCCACTTAGCACCCGCAGGAAGCGCAGCATGTGGCAATCACTTTAGGTAGCCCAAATGCCCTCCTGTTTTGGTCTTCTCCTGGTCATTCCATGTTTGCTTTCCTGTAAATAGCTTCCCTGAAAACCACCCAATGTTTTTCAGTCATACGCTCCGGGGTAAATAAACAGATGCCCGTCGCGCCATTCATCATGGATTGGCGGATGGCTTCCCCCAGTTCTTCCGGAACCAAGCCGTGGTTTTCCGGGTCCTGTTCGCTCGCCTTCTTCGCCGGGTCCGGGCAGATAAACAAACCGCTGATCACCGGTTTTTTTCCTTCGATCGCCGTCACGGCTTCTTTGGTGACCGCGCCGATCCAGTCGGTGCCTTCCAGGTAAAAGTCATTATAGTTCATCGGGAAAAAGGCGTCCAGCTTCCATTTGTCCCATTCTTGCCTGACCAGTTTTTTAGCAACCGAGCCGGGCCCCGGGAATACGGCGGCGTTGATTTGTTTTCCGGTCGCGTGGATGGTGTCCGCCAGCCGGTTGACCAGGCGGGTGATGAGGTCATACCGGAAGGATTTCCATTCCTCCACCTGGGAGGGGTCATCCGCCTTTTTTATATCAATCCCGGTCTGCTGCTTAAATGCCTCTGTGCAGTCCTCACAATAACAATAGTCATACTGCGGGTACTCCCGGTCCATGACCAGTTTGTATTTGTCCCACAAGCCGCGGGCCAGGATCACATCCGGGAAGCGGATATAATCCAGGTGGATGGCATCCACCTCTTCAACCCGGGCGACGCGGCTGTACATATTTTCCAGGAAGCGATAGACGCCTTCTTTGCTCGGGCATAGGAATTTATAGTAGTCCACATAGGCCGGTTTGACCAGGGCGGACTCCCCGAGGCCATTGATCGCGTACCACTCTTCGGCTATTTCCGGCGTCTTCGCCTGGACCATGGTTGGTATCCAGGTATGGAAACCCAGACCCGCCAACCTGGCGATCTTTCCCACCCTGCGATAGACCTCCGGATCCTGGCCCCCATTGTACATGAGGACATCGATCCCCTGTTCTTTATAGAATTCAAATTTTTCCCTGATCTCCTCATCCGTGGATGTGCCCGGGCCTCCCAGCCAGGCATAGACCGGTATTTTGTTTTTTTTCGCCGTTTCTTTGCCTGTGGGATTTGAGCAGGTAAGGCTGCAGAGTCCGCAGAGGGCGAGGAGAATGAACAGGAATGGATTTTTCATGTGGTGGTTGTTTCTTGGGTTGATAGAGATTTTACCATTATATGGTTAAAATTAATGCATAAAAGGCCAATGAGCAGCGGGAAACATAGGTTTGTAAATTATAAAATAAATTGTGCTTTCCTGGTTCAATATGCAACCTGGATGGTCATTTTAATCTTAACCAACTTATGTTTATAAAAAGATAAAAGGACCTGTTTCTAAAACAACAATGATTAAAACTTTAATTTATATGCAAGCCCTACTAGTCCATCTTCAGCTTTAATGGATAAACTCCCTGTAGACTTTTTCCATCTATTATTATATTCTCTTTTGTTTCTTATTCCTTCTGCCAGAGTGAGTGTCGCGTCAATTGCGGCAATTCCTAACGCAGTATAAAAGAAATACAACGAATTACGGTGCTGATTTTTTGCCTGAGCATAGATAGGATTTAATTCGCTCTCCTTTCCACCCCTTACCCCATCGGTTTTAACACCCAACTCGTTAACCTGGTATTCAAAT
>JAKQHS010000061.1 GCA_029557915.1 Bacteroidota bacterium
TGGCCCATTTTCTCCAAAAGAGGCCCGGCGGCAAAACCTATGATTATGATGTGAAACTGGCCCTCTCCGTTGATCAGGGGGCCCATTTCAAGGTTTTCGAAGGACTGCATGATACAGTGCCGGCTGAACATGGATTCGTCACCCTGCTTCCCTTCTCTTTTGATAAAATCCTGGTTACCTGGCTGGACGGCAGCCAAATGAATCCGGGTGTGGACGAGCCTGGTCATGAAGGCCATATGGGACATGAAGGTGCTATGAATCTACGCGCCGCCCTCGTCTCCGTAAGTGGTGAAATCAGTCACAACGAGGTGATCGATGACCGCGTATGTGAATGCTGCCAGACGGATGCGGCCATGACGGGCCGGGGACCGGTAATCATCTACAGGAACCGCAATGAACAGGAAGAAAGGGACATTTACAGCGTACGATATGTATCCGGACAGTGGACCACGCCCCAACCCGTATTTGAAGACCACTGGAAGATCGGAGGATGCCCAGTCAACGGCCCTACCATTTGCAGCAGGGGAAACCAACTGGCCATTGCCTGGTACACGGAAGCCGGTGGACGGCCCGCGGTCAAAGCAATCTTTTCAAACAATGCAGGAGAAACTTATGGCCAGCCCGTGGAAATCCCATCCGCGAATACCTCCGGAAGGGTGGACATCGCCTGGATCGATGCGGGAAGGGTGGCTGTCAGTCAGCTGGAAAAAACGGATGAAATAAACCAGGGAGATGCGCTGATTAAACTGACTATACTCTCACCGGATGGTCAGGTCCTCTCGGATCATCGACTGGCGGAAACCTCCTCAATAAGAAAAAGCGGCTTCCCGGTGATTGAATCGAAGGATTCCACCTTATACCTCGCCTATACCCAGGTCCTGGACAGCGTGAATACCAGGGTCATCGTAAAAGAAATCATACTGCCCTGATCCTTACGAAGGCATAAAGGATTTGATCATTGCAGGGATGCGGCAAACCGTTCAAAGGCTTCGATGCCTTCCAGGCTGAAAATCCGGTCATTCAGGCCCGATTTTTTACACGTCTCCGGGGAGCCGGAAAAATAGATTTTGAGATCAGGGGCATTTTCATGGATCGTTTCCAGGTAGCCTTTGATTTTTTCCGCGGGGGCACCGGACATAAAGAGCGTAAATAAAAAGCCCGACTTGGTTTGTTTCGCCGTTTCGGCAGCCATTTCAGGCGGTACCGAGCTTCCGAGATAAACCGTATTTATCCCTTTTTCAAGCAGTATATAATGGGCAAGCAGGAGGGGCAATTCATGGAATTCATCGGGTGGCAGGCAAAGGACGATCCGGTTTTTCGAATGATCTGCCTGGGGCATCCGGTCAATCTCCGAAAGGACTTTCCTCCGGAGGATGGCTGATGCAAAATGTTCCTGGGCCGGGGAAATATCATCGATTTGCCAAAGGACGCCGATCTTCTTTAGAAAAGGATAGACGATTTCAACAATGCTGTTTTTCAGCCCGTATTGCTCCACGGCCTGTGTAAATACCTGGGAAAACCGCTGCTCATCGAAATTCAGCATATGTACCATAAGCCCGTTGATCAGGAAATCGATCTTGCTGCTTCCTTCACTCCGGTCCATCACCATGCGCACTTCGGCATCCATTTCCTCTTCCGACAACTGGCTGATGTGTGAAATTTTCCACCCGGAATGCAGCAGGGTATTGATGTTGAGCAATTTCCTCAGTTGGCAACCGTCATAGCCGCGGATATTGGTACAGCTTCTTTTGGGAGCCAGCAAATTGTACCGCTTCTCCCAAATCCGGATCGTGTGAGGTTTGATCCCTGTATAATGGGAAAGGTCCGAAATCGAATATTGGGCATTTATGGACATGATCTCCGGCCTGAATTGGCCAATTTACTAAGCAGCCAACAAATGGGAAGCCCAAAAGTTTACCATTTGTCCCATTTTTTGAATGTGCTGAAAGGCAAAAGATACAGTAAAACCCCTACATATAGGCCCTCGGCCCCAAGCCATTTACTGGGCGAAAGCGAAACCCCGAAGAGCTCCAGCATGGAACGGACGATCCATTTGAAACTGACCCCCTTGTACCCCCCCCACACCAGCAGCATCAGGGGAAAATGAAAGGCAGCCACCAGGCCGAACACCCAGGTACCTGCGAGTGACCCGTACCACATCAGCAGCAAAGCCTGATGGCGGAGTCGATAATGACGGGCAGTGCCGACATGCCTTTTTTTTTGATTCAACCAGGCCTTCCAGTTCTTTTCTGGCAGGCTGTAAACCCAGGAAGGCGGATCATAACGGAAATTTATTTTCCCCTGCCCGGACAATTCCTGGATGGTAAGGTCGTCATCCCCTGATTTGAGTCCTCTTTGGGCATTCAGATTAAAAGCATGGACCAGGGCAGTTCTCCGGTACAACAGGTTCCTGCCCACGCCCATATAAGCCAAATTTCTCCTTGCAAAACCAAAATAAAGCGCCGCCGTGTACGCGGTTTCAAGACGGATCACCTGATTCAATGGTCCCTCCCGCTGTTCATAGGGAGAATATCCCAAAACGACATCGTACCCTGGATCAAGCGATTCCACCATCAGGGATATCCATTGGTCGGTGGCCGGCAGGCAATCGGCATCGGTCAGAAGGACCAGTTCCCGGTCCAGTTGCATCAACCCTGTCTCCAGGGCCTTTTTTTTCCCGCAATGCCTGGGCAAGACCTGCAGACGGATGGATGGAAACCGGGGTATTAAATCCCTGACCATGTCGGCGGTGCCATCCTCGGAAGCATCATCCACAAGATGAATGTCAAAATCAGGGTATTTCTGGTTTACCAGGAGGGGCAATAACTTCTCTAGATTTGACCTTTCGTTGCGCCCCACGATCAGGATGCTCAGCGGCGGGGAGGACTTTGAAACGGGCACCGTATTTTTACGCAGGGGGCGGATAAAATAACCGAGAAAAAAAACCTGGGCCAGGCAGGCTCCGATAAATAAAAGGCAATTGATGTCTGCAAATACCACAAAACCAAAACTACCTTAAATTCGTTTAATACCGGATGAATGCTTCTGAGACGTATCGGCTCTTAGGATTGATTTGCATCTTTCAATGCCTCCCGGGGTGGCTGAAAGCCCAGATGGTTCAGGCGGGGGATACCCTGTATGGACCCGAATGGATCAGGTACGATCAGACCTACTTCAAATTTTATATTTCAAAGGACAGCCTTTATCAGATCCGTTATAATGACCTCATTCAGGCGGGAGTCCCCGCGGGCCAAATCAACGGGGCACAATTTCAGTTGTGGAGGATGGGCCGGGAAGTCCCTTTGTATGTCTCCAATACCGGGGCCTGGTCGGAAGGGGATTTCCTGCAGTTCTGGGGGATAAAAAACAGATCGGATATGGATGCCTTCCTGTTTTCCAACCCGGCCAGGGATATGCTCAACCCGGAATACAGCCTTTATACCGATTCCATGGCTTATTTCCTGACCTGGGTGGCTCCGGGCAACGCGACCAGGAGGGTGACGCTAAGGCCATCGAATACCATGTTGTCCGCCCCGGATTACGTGTGGGTTGAGCGCCTTTATGAATTCCACCGCTTGCCTTTTGATCAGCGGTACGATTTTGAAAATACCGTTTCATACTCCACCTACGATGCCTGCGAAGGGTTTGGCAACGGGGAATCCCGGAATTATATTCAGGTGATCCCCGCCGCCTCGCCTTATACAGGCAATATAAATGGTAAACTCAGGATCCGGCTGGCAACCAATGCCCGACAGCATAACCTCAGGATTTCAATCAACGATGCCGTTCAGGTCATTGATTCATTCTGGGGCTACCAGGTAAAAAATTACGAATTGGATATCCCGAATGAGACCCTCTCCGGGAATATAAACCTGAAGATTGAAGGACTCGACAGCCCCCTGGATTATTTTGTACTATCCAATATTCGCTTGGTCTACCCCAAACAGCCCGGCAAACCATTGGCGGTGGGTGAGGTCCTGAAGTCAGCGGGCAGCCCTTATAAGACCCTGGTGCCCCCCGGTTTAAGCCAGCCGGTCCTGATTGATCCGGACGGGGCAATCTGGACGCAGGCGATCCGCGAAGACAATCAGGATTATATAGAGTTGCCCCAGTCTGCGGATAGCGGCCAGGTTTATATCCTGGAGGCCGCTGCGGCTTCCCCTGTTGGAAACCTCGCTAAAATTGAGCTCGCTCCCCTTCTTTCCGACCCGAATTCGGATTACATCCTAATCCACCACAAATCGCTCCTTACCAGTACCCAGGAATACGCTTCTTATCGCCAATCCTCAGCCGGGGGGGGATTCCGAGTGAGGACCGTGGATGTGGATGAGATCTATGATCAGTTTGCCTACGGCATCCCCAGGCATGTCATGGGCCTTAGAAATTTCGGAAATTTCATCGCCAGGAAATGGGCGGCTCCCAAATACCTTCTTCTGGTCGGAAGGGCGATCAACTACAGGGACCTGAGGGTAAATAACAACATCAATCTATACGGACATCTCCACCTGATCCCGACCTTTGGATATCCCGGATCTGACAACCTCATTTTCGCCTCTCACAACAGCTCAGTTCCGGTATTGCCTTTCGGAAGGATAGCCGCCACGAAAAATGAAGAAGTCATCACTTATCTCAACAAAGTGAAGGAATACGAGGGCAAGCTGAAAAATCCCTCGGCCAACGAAGACCTGTATTGGAGGAAAAGAGTGCTGCATATGGCAGGCGGCAGTCCCCAGGAACGGTTTGACGCCTACCTGGAAAGCATGAAAGAAAAAATAGAAGGCAACGCATTTCATGCCCAGGTGACCACGGTAACCAAAACTTCCTCCGATCCGGTACAGGGCGGATTGTCTGAAATCGTGAAGAATGCAATCAACAACGGGGTTGCCTTGAAGGTATATTTAGGACATGGAGCTACGAGTGCAACAGAAATAGGGCTGGATGACCCGGCCCTGTTTGATAATGAAGGAAAATACCCGCTGAGTTTTTCCCTGGGCTGTCTTACCGGGAACATGCATACCACCGGCATCAGTCTAAGTGAATCCTTTGTACTCTCCCCGAAGGGCACCATAGGGTATATTGCCTCTTCGGGGTTCGGATATCCCTACGCCCTCTCCAATTATGGCAATGAATTTTACAATTTGCTCGGCAACAAACAATACGTAGGATCGATTGGGAATATTCACAGGGAATCCCTTAGAAAATTTGACCGGTTGAGGGATTTTCCCACCTATTCTCTTAATCAACAATTAACTTTTCACGGGGATCCGGCGGTACAGCTGAATTATTATGAAAGCCCGGATTTTACCTTTGACTATTCCAGCTTCAGGTTTGAACCGGCCAATGTTCAATCGGATCAGGATAGCATCCGTTTCAAGGTGGATATCTGGAATATCGGAAAATATTCAGATCAACCGGTAGGGATCAAGGTCGAACACGGTGTGCCGGGAGGCGGCACCTTGGAGTATCGCTTCAGCGTCGTGCTGAAAGGAACGTTTGAAACGGTGAGCTTCAGCCTGCCAATGCCTCCAAACGCCGTAGGGATCAATACGCTGAGATGTTTCCTGGACCCCGATAATGATTTCCAGGAATTGCCCGCCCCTTTTGCCGAAAACAACAATCCATTGCGCGATAACACAGGTCATTCGGAAATCAGCTTCGCGATCTATAGCAATGAAGCGCGGCCGATCTATCCCCGAAATTTCGGGATCATCAGTGATGCCGACCTGGTGCTTAAAGCTTATTCATCCAATGCGTTCAGTCCGGAGTCGGATTATTATTTTGAAATGGACACCGCCCGGCTTTTTTCCTCTTCCTTAAAACGCTCAGCCACGGTGCATCAGCGGGGCGGGATGATCCAATGGCGGCCGGGCCTGGCCCTCTCTCCGAATACGGTTTATTACTGGCGGGTTGCAGCGGATACCGTAGGCACCAACCGGCCTTTGATCTGGAATGAAAGTTCATTCATCTTCCTACCGGGGCAGGGGCCAGGCTGGAACCAGTCTCATGACTATCAATTTAATCAAAACCCCCAAAGTCAACTTATCTTTTTCGACACCCTTCATCATCGTTGGGAAAACAGTCCAGAACAAATAAGCATTGTCGCATCAAGTATAAACCAAAGTTTAGATCCAGCGGAATATTCTAAAGTATTATTCAACGGAATCAGGCATACCCGGAACAACAGAAATTTTCTTTCTGAATTCATTCTCACAATTTGGGATCCAAAAATTGGAATGATCAGAAATCCGGTCGGAGGCCGTGATGGCGCTTTAAATGTATTTGATGTTCCTGCCCCGGGGTATTATTTCCCTATGGAAAAAAATACCATAGAAGAAAGAAGTAATCTGATACGGTTTTTGGAAACCGGTATAGAGGACGGACAATATGTAATAGTAATAAATCACATTGAGCCGGGAGCGAGCTATTATCCTGAATTTTGGGCTCATGATTCCACCATACTCGGTAAAAATCTATTTCAGGCCTTTGAGTCACATGGCGCAACGCTAATTAGAAGTCTTGCAACCGAATTGATTTCCTATCCATATGTCTTCGCGTTCCGAAAAGGACATGAGGTTATAGATGAAAAAGTATCAACGGATGGCTTGCAAGTCAGATCTTCTTTTTCCTTACCCTTGAGCAGATCCTTTGGCACATTTGAATCACAGCTGGTTGGACCTTCAATTCATTGGCAAAAATTTGAATGGTCGGTCAACGATGAAAGAATGGATACTGAAAATACAATGGTAGTATTAGGAAAAAATAATCAAGCCTTTGATACTCTGATCAAAACTTCGGCGAGTCTGGTTGATCTAACGGGAATAGATCCGAACTCCTATCCTTACTTGAAATTTGAATGGCAGGCCTCGGATACATCCAAATCCGGTTCCCTTAATATGGAATACTGGCGCGTATATTATACAGGTTATGCTGACCTAGCAATGAATTCAAATGAAGACTATGAGTTTTACAAGGACACCGTGGACCGCGGAGAGGATGCCAGGATCCGTTTCTCATTGGAAAACGTTGGAGATTATCCCACCGATTCCATCCGGGTGACCTTCTCACTCACTGATCCCCAAAATATCACTACCAGGGACACTTTGAGTACAGGACCTCTGGGCGCCGGCCAGAAGCGTAGCATTTCCAATTCCTTTTCCACCGACCAGAGGTCCAAATTGCAGTCCCTGGTCATCGATGCGAGGTCGAAAAACGGTTTGCAGGAAACTACCCTTCTCAACAATACCGGCAGTATTTCCTTTTACGTCGCGGATGACCTGGTGCCGCCAACGGTATCGGTCCTATTTGACGGTAGGCAGATATTAAACAATGAAATTGTATCCCGGCAGCCCTTTATCCAGATCGATCTGAGCGATAATAAACTCTTCTCACCGGAGGATACCGCCCAAATCGCGCTGAGTCTGAAATATCCGGGTTCTGATCAGTTCATTCGGATCCCCTCCAGGGAATATACCCTTTCGGTCTCCGGCAGCAAGGCTTCGGTGACCTACCGGCCCGGTTTTGTGCAAACCGGCAGCTATACCCTGAGGGTCCAGGCCAGGGATCGGTCAAGGAATGAAGCCGGTCGCGTGCCTTATGAAATCGATTTTAAAGTGATCACCGAAAACACGGTCTCAGCAGTATTGCCTTATCCAAATCCATTCAGTACCCAATGCCGCTTTGCTTATACTTTGACCGGAGAAAAACCAGCGGTTTTTAAAATCCAGGTCCTGACCGTAAATGGCCGCGTGGTAAGGGAACTGACCGAATTCGATTTAGGGCCTTTGCGGGAAGGCACCCATCTCACCGAAGGCGCCTGGGACGGGCACGATGAGTATGGCAACAAACTGGCAAACGGCACTTATCTGTACCGGGTAGTCATGAAAGATAATCAGGGGAAATCGTATTCCTCGTTTGAAGACTTCGAGGATTCCGGCGGACAGGACGCCCGTCGGTTTTTTACCAAAGGAATTGGTAAGTTGGTAATCTTAAGATAATTTGTTTTTTAGGAGTATCTCATCATATACATTGAGGTATTTTTCTGCAATCCGGGTTGCTGAAAAACGCAAATAACAATCTTGTTGAATTCTTTTCCGGTCAAAATACGAGTAATTCCTCATCATCCACTCCATCCCTTCCGCCAGTCGGATCGAATTTCCCTTGTCAACCAGTCTCCCGTTCACGGACGAAATGATTTCCTCTACCCCTCCACACCGGGTGGCAAGTACCGGGATGCCGAAAGCATTTGCTTCAATGACCGTGACTCCGAAAGTTTCATAGTCGCTACATACAACCAAGCAATGTGAAGCAGACAATAGTTCTTGTTTATGCCCATCGCTCACATGGCCATACCATTGGATTACGTCAGCAATACCTGCTGCTTTTACCTTTTCGATATAAAGATTCCTCATCGGGCCCTCTCCTACCATTCTGACAATAAACTCTTTTCCGGATGATCGAAGTAAATGGACGGCATCAATCAGTAAATCAATTCTTTTTCGAGGATCAAGGTAATGGGAAATGAGTATAAAGCTAAAAGGAGGCCCTGGGATTCTAATTTCAGGAGGAGCCCAGGATACTAAATTGGGAATAACTTGCATATCCTGAATATCATAAAATCCGAATTTTTTAGCTAAGTCAGCACTGACTGCGATATTTGCTGATGACCGCAAAAAATATTTATTTAGGGTTTCACGGTCATACCCATATGATTCAAAACGCGGGTCGGGAAACCGAGATGAGTGTTCAGTAAGAATAAACGGAATTCCGAATTGTTTTGATAATTCATATCCAACGGGTAAAGATGGAAATGAAACATGCACGTGTATCAAATCAGGTCTGCATTTCATTCCTCCAACCAAATGAATATGTTTTCGGATCAGTGTATGAATAAAGTTTAGCCTTGTGATTGGATTAAGCCCAATTGTTTTTGATAATTCGAATAACTCTATAAAAGTTGAGCCTCTGGGTTGCAGTGGAGTTTCATCCTTGAAATATGCATGGAGGTCTCTCCATAGGTGATGAGGCGATATCCATTTAATTTTATGGGCATGCAAGCCAACCGTATGGTAATGTTGAGGCTGGGACACCTGGATCGATGCAATTAAATCAGATATAAACAAGGCAGTGGCAGGATGTTTTCGCGATGGCCACCAAGAAGGTATATGGTAAATATGGGCCATATCAGTCCAATGCTCTGAACGAACAAATCAAATTGAAGGATTCCCCCATCGAAGTGGACATTGAATCATATTTTTTCAAAACTCCCTTTTTACCCACCCGATAAAAAAAACGATATCCTGTTTGCATCAAAAATGAACTGAGTTGCAAAGCAGTAGAGCCATAGTTGCCAAGAGTATTTTCATTAATTTCAACCAACAAATTAGGGTGGAATTTTATAAGTGAATCTAACCCGCCCAACAAAACCATGAGCTCCATACCTTCCACGTCTAATTTTATCCAATCCAGTCTGGAAATTTTTTCCTGCCTGACCCAGTCATCAAGAGTTATAACCCGGATTCGATCTCCCATCAGGGATTGATCAGGATCTAATTTTAAGTTTAGATTTCCATAATTAATTATGCTCGACCGATGCTCAGTGTTTGGATTTGAGATGGTCGCTTGCGCGGGATATGCACCTAGGGCAATATTCTGGGCTACTATATTCTTAATTTCACGATTTAATTGTATATTCCAATTGAGTTGCTTATAAAAACAAGAGGGCTCGAAGGCATAAACCCGACCTTCAGGGACCAACTTTGCCAATATCAGAGTCCAGGCTCCGATATTCGCTCCGATATCCAAAATCACTTCCTTGGGTTTAATTAGCCTTTTTAAAGCCCATATCTCCTTAGCCTCATAAAAACCAGTGTAAAATATAGTGCTTCCAATATGCTCAACCGGATTCACACATATTGAAAGGTTATGATCGTAGTTGTGAATAACAATCCAGGCAGAGGGCAATGTTTTCTTAAAGGGCCTCAACAATATATTTAAGCCGTAGCCCAAAATTCGAAACCTATAGGTATAAATGGATTGACGGGCAATGGTTGCCATAAATTCAATGAAACGGTACCTGCTGGGAATGTTCACAAAATCTGATCCAACCGTGAAACACACATTTAATCCCTCCCTAAACGGATTCGATGTGATTCTACATAATTTCTTAGACTTTTAACCAAAATCAGGCTCTGAGAATTCCGGGAAAAAATATCCTGTTGGCCTGTATCTATTCCTCTGCGGATCAATTTACCTTCAAGCCATTCGCAATACCATTTTTCCAGTTGCGCAGCTCCCTCGGCTGCCGTTGAACAGGAGGCCCCGGAACCTGTTTCTTCGATCAACCGGTCCAGCCCGTTTTCATCGGAAGGCACGATCAGGATTTTTGCTCCGGACCTCAGATAATCATAGACTTTGGTGCTAATGTAACATTTGTACCCCGGCCACCCGTGATACATCAAAATTTGAGATTTCGCCATGATCACAATGGCTTCCCTATACGGCAATCTTGATTCAACAACCTCCACCTGTTCAAATGGAAGGGTTTCCCTGATAAGATTTACCAACGCCTTTGATCCTGGTGCAATAAATTTTACTTTTACCTTTTCCGGACGATTTTGAAGGAACACATTTAGGGAGCCCAGGAAGGCATGTATGAATTCCCTTGGGTACAAGGTTCCGATAATGGAAATGGTAAAATCTTCAAACTCCTTTTGAGGAGGTATCTCATTCCATATTTCACTGTCGAATCCATTGGAGATCATTAATCTTTTATCCGTGGGAATATGGAGTATATCCAACCACTCTTTGTTAAGACTGAAAACCAACTGAGCCGATGTTATGCTTCTGCGCATATACCATTTCTCCAACAGAATCTTAACCTTTTTATTAAATGGCAAAAGGCCGAAATCACGGTACATTTCATGATAATAAAGATCCCTGAAATCAATGACATAGGGCATCCCGTATTTTACAGCGGTTTTAGAAACCAGCCGGACCAGGTTAGTCGGCCCGGACTCTACCAGGATGATATCCGGTTTATTGGTTTCCAGTACCTGGGCCAGGTATTTCCTGAAATAGGCATTATAGGATTCCTGGCAGGTGCGCCCGGCAAGCAATTGGATCAGGTAAACCGCCTTCCATAAACCGGTCCGCCTCAGGAACCCCTTTTCATAATACGTAAACCAGGAATTTTTAAAGGGGGTCCTGTACACATGCACCGCACCCTCTTCACTGATGGAAAATGCCGTGCTCAAGGGCTTGCGGTATTCTTCCGCGCTGGTTTCCTTTCCGCTGAAATGCCTGGTCAAAACCCGGACTTTCCAGCCCTGTTCCGCCATGGCTTTAGCAAAATACCGGGGCCTGAACCCATTGACGCTCATGGCCGGAGGATAGGTGAAGGTGACGATCAGTACGGTCAACTTTAAATAAATAATTAAAGAATTAAAGAATTAAAGCTTTTGGACAGGTATGCTTCAATCCCCTTGATCTGTTTTGACCAGTCGTAGGAATCCAGGACTTCCTGGGGAATTTCCTCCACCCTTCCGTTTTGCCTCCATTGCCTGTAATGCCGGAGAATAAACTGCCGGATCAGGTTTTTGTCCTCCTCCCGGTTATAGGCAAGAAGACTATTGGGCAACTTGCGGTATATTCCTTCAAGTTCCGTATCCCGGTCCCCTTCAATCAGGCAGAGGATGGGTTTGCGCGCCATCAGGTATTCGTTGAATTTCCCATGGATGATTCCCTTGACGTCGAGGGTGGCCCAGGTGAGGACGAGGTTGATCTGGGCGTTGGTTTGTTTTTCAAGGGCTTCGTTCACCGGCAGCTGATGACGGATGCTGGCCCAGTCCAGTAACCCATGCTGTTTCATCCAGGTTCGCCAATAGTTGGCATGCAAACCGGAATACTGAATCGAAAGCGATTCCGAAAACCGGTCTTCCGTTGCACACAATTCTCTTAATACGTCAAAAAATACCCCAGCCCCCTGGAGGAGGGTATAGATCATGCCCGTGTAGTTGATGATGAATTTTTCAGATGGGCTCTGCCGCGGCACTGCCTGCACCGCCTTACCGGGAAGTCCATTGTAAATGACCTCCGCCTTTTTGCAGTAAACACTGGCCCAGAATTCTGCCACACCACGGGTCACCGCAGTCAGGTGATCCATATCCCGGATCAGGGACCGGATCCATTTTTCCTGGTAATGAGGGTTTTCCTTCTCCATCCAAAGCACATCCCTGAAATCCCCGATCCAGACCAGGCCGGGATGTTTATGTTTGAGGTCCTGCGCGATAAAATGGTCCGCCATGGGGCGATAGGAAGAAAAGAGATGGGTGATGCCGTGGCGCCCGAGAATCTCCAATCCGGTACGCCTGGCCTTATTCAAATAAAAGCCCCCTCCTTCGGCCAGCCATTTGTTGAAGGGATGAGTCAGCAGCAATTCGTATCCCCAACGGATCCAGCGGCCCGGACGAACGACGGAGGAAGTCACTCCATTCCTCACTCCAAAAAACATCAGGATCCTGCGATAATCCCAGGCAGATACCGGATGCATTTTAATCTTATCCGGCAAGACCAGGTCGGACGCCATCCTGCCCATAACATGAACTTCATACCCGGCATCGGCCAAAGCCTTGCTTAAATAATAATTCCGGGTAGCCGTCAGCGTTTGCTGGTGATAATAATAGGAAATGAATAGGATTTTGACTTTTGTCACCGGTCTCAGGCCAAAGGCTTCAGGAACTGTTTATAAATTTCCAGGTATTTGCCGGCCACCACAGGAAAATCAAACCGGGCCAGGAGCTCAGCACGGGTCAGCCCCATTTGCCCCTTATCGAATTCCCTAATGGCCTGATCAATCCTTTGACTGATATCCAATTCATTGGAAAAAAGCGGCAGAATTTGAAGGCCGGGTACATGGGGGAATTCGTCAATCCCCCTGTTCTGGAGGGCAACTACAGGCACCCGGCAGGCAAGAGCTTCCAGGGCGGCTACTCCGAAAGATTCGGACCGGCTCATCAGGAGAAAACAGGATGCGGATTGCAATAAGGGCAACCAGTCCTCCACCTTCTTTTCTCCCCAAAGCAGGATCTTCCCCTTCATGCCAAGCTGATGTATCAGCTGTTCCAGGTTGTGCCGTTCCGGGCCATCACCAATGATGTGCAGGCAGGCGTCGGGGTATCCCTTTTGCCACTTGGTAAAAGCTTTGATCCCAAGACCCACTTGTTTGTTTTGGTCGAGGGTATTTACCATCATCAGGTGCCGGGGAAAAGCCGTCCGGCCAGGTTTAAAGACTTTAAAATCAATGGTATTGGGCATCACGTGGATGTCGTTATGGATATATTCAGCATAACTTTCTTTGAGGTACCGGCTGACTGCAAATACGGGCGCCTGTTTTCCAAGATATCGCTTGATCAGAAATTGTTCCAAAATATTGATTTTCTTCTCGGCAATTTTAGAACTGTGTTCGGTATACAAAAATGGGATGCCGTATTTTTTTTTAAGAAGGTGTGCGATGGCAAGTACGGGATAGCTGTGGATGTGAACCAGGTCAGGCCGGCCGTGCAAAGTCAAATATTTTTTAAAAGTGCCTAAATACGACCGGAGGGAACCCGCATTCCAAATCGGATACAATTGGCCCCTGCCCGGGAAAAAAGAATACCAGATCTCCACTCCAGGTCCTGCCAGGCTGACCGGGGGAAGTTTCTCGCCAGTCTGGAACAGAACATTGACTTTGATCCCTTCCCTGGCTAGGGCAAGAGCCAGATCCTTCATCGCCTTACCTTTTACCGGATGTTGGGGTGTTTCGAACCAGGAGGGAATGAAGAGGATGTGCATGTTTTGATGCTCCGGAACGACGGCGGTGGTTTAAACCGCCGCTACGCTCTTTTTAATCTCCTGCTCATTCTTCCGCGGGTAAATCAACAAAGCCTCCCCGCTGTCGATCACAATAAAATCTTCCAGGCCACGGATAATGGCCTGCTTGCCTTGAGGAAGGGTGACCAGGTTGTTGGCGGCCTCCTCCTGCAACAGTTTACCGCCAATGCATACGTTGCCCTGTTTATCTTTATCACTGGCTTCATAGACGGAGGACCAGATGCCCAGGTCTGACCAGTCAAAGCCGGCCGGGACCGTATAAACGTGCGCCGATTTTTCCATGATTGCGAAGTCGACGGATACATTTTCGGTGAGGGGATACTGGCTGGCCAGGAAAGCTTCTTCCGCTCCGGTATTGTAATGGCTTTCACCATGGCTAAGAATCTTATAAATACCTGGAGCCAGTGAATGATACTCCCGGATAATGGTATTGACATGCCAGGCAAACATACCCGCGTTCCAGAGATATTTTCCGGAGCTCAGATAAAATTTGGCCGAATCCAGGTTGGGCTTTTCCACAAACTGTTCGACTTTTTTCACTGAGCCGTCTTGGTTTTCTTCCATTTTGATATAACCGTAGCCCGTCTCCGGCCGGGTCGGTATAATGCCGATGGTGACGATGGCCTCATGCCTGGAGGCGTATTCCAGGGCTTCCAGGGCATTTTCCCGGAATGCATCCGTATCCCGGATCAGATGGTCTGAGGGTACAAATAGACAGGTGGCTTCGGGGTCTCTCTTTCTGATTTTCAAGGCTGCCAGCAGGATGCAGGGTGCCGTATTGTTGCGGCTGGGTTCACAAATGATCTGGTCATCCGGAAGGTCCGGCAATTGTTCGTTGATGAGGCCCCGGTATTTTTCATTGGTGACGATATAGATATTTTGAGGAGGTATCCAGCCTTCAAAGCGCGCGACGGTCATTTGAATAAATGTCTTTCCGGTACCCAGGATATCCAGGAATTGTTTGGGTTTGGATTCTGTGCTGAGCGGCCAGAAGCGGGTTCCTGCTCCGCCGGCCATGATTATTGCGTGATACATTAGTAGAAGGTTTGAGGTTTGAGAAAAAACCAAGGTTTAAAATTGATCCTTGATTTCTTCGAATACCATTTTGATGCCGTCTTCGAGTTTGATTTTTGCGGTCCAGCCCATCTGATTGATCCGGCTCACATCCATTAGCTTGCGGGGGGTACCATCCGGCTTGGAGGAGTCATGTACTATTTTTCCCTTGTACCCGGTAATCCCGGCAATCAGGGCCGCGAGGTCTTTGATCTGAAGGTCCAGGCCGGTGCCGATATTGATATGGCCTTCCTGGTCATAGTGCAGCATGAGAAAGACGCAGCCATCCGCGCAATCGTCCACGTGCATGAATTCCCGGTAAGGCGTGCCCGTTCCCCAAAGAACCACCTCAGGGGCCCCGGATTTTACCGCTTCAATAAACTTGCGCAGCAAGGCCGGCAAGACATGGCTGGTCTTCAGGTCATAATTGTCATTCGGGCCATAAAGATTGGTGGGCATGGCTGAAATAAAACGGCAACCGTACTGGGCCCGGTAGGCATCGCACATTTTAATGCCTGCTATTTTGGCAACGGCATAGGGCTCATTGGTCGGTTCCAAAGGCCCTGTCAGTAAATACTCTTCTTTCAGGGGCTGCGGCGCCAGTTTAGGATAGATGCAGGAGGATCCCAGAAACAGAAGTTTATTTACCCCATGCTGCCAGGCGCCATGGATCACGTGGTTTTGCATCATCAGGTTTTCATACAGGAACTGGGCCCGGTAGGTGTTGTTCGCGGCAATCCCTCCAACCCTGGCGGCTGCCATGAATACGTACTCCGGTTTCTCCCGCCTGTAAAAATCATCCACGGCAGCCTGGTCCAGGAGGTTCAGTTCTGAGGAAGGGGCGTAGACCAGGTTGTTATAACCCAGGCTTTTAAGTTTTCGGAGGATGGCGCTACCGACCATTCCCCGGTGGCCTGCTATATATATTTTGGAATCCGGCTTCAAAGGTCCTTCTGATGGTTTCTCGCAAAGGCGCGAAGGCGCAAAGATAAGAGGTAGTTTTTAGTGCATAGGAGGGAAGAAATTAGGGGATGTTTCTCGCAAAGACTCGAAGGCGCAAAGTTTGATGGTGTTTCTCGCAAAGACGCGAAGGCGCAAAGTTTGATCGTGTTTCTCGCAAAGACTCGAAGGCGCAAAGTTTGATGTGTTTTTCGCAAAGGCGCGAAGGCGCAAAGTTTGATGGTGTTTCTCGCAAAGGCGCGAAGACGCAAAGTTTGAAAGCTGATTTATAGATTGTTAACGATTCTGGTAATGCCATCTTTAATCAAGGCTTCATTAAAGTTGACCAGTAATCCCAATTTCATACCGGTCAGTTTCAGATAGGTAAGCATTTGTCTTTTATGTACTGGTAAAACGGTTTCGATTGATTTAATTTCAATGATCAGCTTATCATCAACAATCAAATCTGCCCTGAAGCCAATATCCATTTTTTTATCTTTCCAGCGTACCGGGATTCCCTTTTGTCTTTCAACCTTAAATCCCATTTGGATCAATTCATAATACAATACTTCTTCATAAACAGATTCAAATAGCCCTGCTCCTAGCTGAGTGTGGATTTGATAACAAAGGTCCACGACAATGGTGGCTAATTCGTTTTCAGTCATTTTTCTCGCTAAGAATTTTGTTTCTCGCTAAGGCACGGAGAATTTATTTCTCGCTAAGACGCTAAGGCGCTAAGAATTTTGAATTTATTTCTCGCAAAGACGCTAAGGCGCTAAGAATTTTGTTTCTCGATAAGGCGCTAAGGCGCACAGATTTTTTATCCTTTTGGGTACAAAGGCGCTAAACATTTTAATCAAACCTCTTTGCGTCTTTGCGCCTTTGCGACTTTGCGAGCAAACTAATCCATACACCTTTGCGAGCAATCTAATTCAAGCGCCTCTGCGCTTTTGCGAGAAACCTTTCACTCAAATTCATTCCTGATCTTCAACCCCGACTCCTTCAACAACTGGTCCCTTCTGAACAGGGCGACATCTGCCTGTACCATTTCTTTACAAAGTTGTTGAACCGTATAGCGGGGCTCCCAGTCGAGCAGGGTCCTTGCCTTGGTAGAGTCCCCGATCAGCAGTTCCACTTCGGTGGGGCGATAATATCCGGGATCCACTCGGACCACGGATTTACCTGCCGGGAGCTGGAATTCCGGCAAGTTGGATCGGATCACTACCCCTTTTTCTTCTTTTCCTTCACCCTGAAACTCCAATTCAATACCCAACTCCGCAAAGGCCATACGTACAAAGTCACGGACCCGGGTAGTCACTCCGGTCGCAATCACCCAATCCTCGGCCTGATGGTACTGTAGGATTTTCCACATCAGTTCCACATAATCCTTTGCATGGCCCCAATCCCTTTGCGCATCGAGATTGCCCAGGTACAGGGTATCCTGAAGGCCCAGGGCTATTTTGGCGGCCGCCCGGGTGATTTTGCGGGTTACGAAGGTTTCGCCCCTGAGGGGGCTTTCATGGTTAAACAAAATCCCATTGCAGGCAAAAATATTATAGGCTTCACGATAATTGACCGTGATCCAGTAAGCATACAATTTGGCTACTCCATAAGGCGACCGGGGATAAAACGGGGTTTTTTCCGTCTGGGGCACTTCCTGCACCAGGCCATAAAGTTCTGAGGTAGAGGCCTGGTAAATGCGCGTTTTCTTTTCCAGGCCCAGGATGCGGATGGCTTCCAGTACCCGCAAGGTACCTATCCCGTCCACGTCGGCTGAATATTCCGGTTCCTCAAAACTGACGTGCACGTGGCTCATAGCGCCCAGATTATAGATTTCGTCCGGCTGGACCTCCTGGACGATGCGTATGATGTTTGTGCTGTCGGAGAGATCGCCGTGATGAAGCACAAAACGCTGATTGTCCACATGGGGGTCCTGATAAATATCATCGATGCGGGCGGTATTGAACAAGGAAGCCCTCCTTTTAATGCCATGGACCTCATATCCTTTTCGTAATAAAAAATGGGAAAGGTAGGCTCCGTCCTGGCCGGTGACTCCCGTGATTAAAGCTTTTTTCATGCCTCAGACAATTTTTTTGTATTCGTTTAGTATAGATTGTTTCATATCATGCCAGGAAATATTCTCAAATAGGAAAGGGGGTTGCTGAAGGTCTGCGTCCTTAAAATAACATAGGCTTTTCAAAGCTAAAAACATCGAACCGTCTTCATACTTCGTTTGAAAAAAACCAAGGATCTCCAATAAAGTATATTTTTTCAACAAATAATACAAATCAATAAAATCCTTTCTGCTTCCCCTGCCCGTAATGGCATTTATTTTCATGGCGCCGATGTCAGCAGGAGAGGCCATTCGAATGACATCCTCCACAATGCATCCCTCAATCCATGGATATCTGTACTTTACAAAGTCAATTTTTATACCATCCAAAAGAAAAATATTGATATTTTTCGATCTGGTGACAGGGACGACAAACCCGTATTGATTCAAAAGCTCCAAAATTTGATCTCCGGACACTTCAGCGTCGCCAAACAGGTCTATATCCATTGACTTCCTATGGCCGAATTGTAAAGCCAGGGCCGTGCCACCAACCAACCTAAATTCTTTAAGGTCTGGATGTTGCATAAGGTACCTGATTATTCCCAGAAGTTCGGTTGAAACGGTCTGAGTCTGTAACATCTGAAATCCTCCGGTTTGAGATCGTATATGGTGCATAAAAAGGTCAAAGTGACCTCATCCATGGACCGGATCGTTTTACTGATTTCCTTTATCTTTTCCTTTCCATAAACGGCATTGATTATTCTCCAATCGCTTATCAACCCATACATCAACACCTTTTCAACAATCATTTTCTCATGTCTTCCCCATTCCACTCCGGTTCGATCCACGTCCCAGAACAAATGTGGCGACAGGTCAGAAATCTGGTATTCCATGAAGGGGTAAAGATAGGGAGATGGAAGTTAGAAGTTAGGAGCTCGAAGTTGGGGCGATGGCTCCTGGCTGCACAGCAGAATTCTTATTCAGCGAGACACCCTTATTACTGTGAAACATCAAAATGACCAAGAAACCACCAAGCCAAAACGCCCTAACTCCTAACTCCTAACTCCGAGCTCCTTCTCTAGAGATACTGCTTCAACTTACTCAGAGGTTTTTTCCACAGCGTCAACCACTCCGGCTTCAATCCATTCATTGTCCAGGCAGCACGGTCCTGCCGGTTAGCCAGCCAGCGGGCCTTGAAAGAGCGGTTGCTTGCGCCCCCCGTACGCATGGCCACCAGGGTTTCGGGCAGGTAGTCGCAAGGGAGGCTATGGAGATAAAGCATTCGGAGCATCAATTCATAATCTGCAGAAATGCTCAACTCCTTCCGGTACAAACCATATTTCAAATAACAGTCCTTTCTCAAAAAGAAAGCCGGGTGCGGCGGCATCCAACCTTGTAAAAAAAGTTCTTTTTGAAAGGGGCCGGATTTCCAGGTGCGGATGATTTTGGATGGGTCTTTCCTGCTCACATAGATGAGGTCTCCATAAACGGAGTCCACTTTTCCCTCCCTAAAGGATTTCATCACGCGGGAAATAACACCCGGCTGGAGATAGAAGTCGTCGGCATTCAGGACAGCGATCACTTCGCCCGCCGCTCTGTTTATTCCTTTATTGATTGCGTCATAGATGCCTTCATCCGCTCCGGAAAGGATATCTGCCAGGTGAGGAAAGGATCTTGCAATTTCGAGGGTCCTGTCCATCGATCCACCATCCAGGAGTAGATGTTCAATTTCTGGATAATCCTGGGTTCGGACGCTTTCAAGGCAGTCCCTGATGACCGTTTCATTGTTCAGGGAGGGAGTGATGATGGAAATGGTCACTGTGAAACGGAAGTTATAAATTGGAAGCTGGAAGCTCGAAGCTGGTAGCTGGTAGCTGGGGAGGAACCACAAAACCCCCGGAAATGCCAGGCCAAAACGCCCTAGCTTCTAACTTGGAAGCTGGAAGTTGGGGCGATGGAGCCTGGCCATCCTGTTGTTTTCTTATTCATTTTTCGATCTTCTGTCACTTTTTTAGTGAAGCGGGTAACCTGGAAGCTGGAAGCTGGAAGCTCGAAGATGGTAGATGGTAGCTGGTAGCTGGTAGCTGGGGAGGAACCACAAAACCCCAGGAACTGCCAGGCTAAAACGCCCTATCTTCTAACTTCGAGCCTCTAACCTGGAAGCTGGAGGCTAGAAGTTGGAAGCTAGAAGCTGGAAGCTGGGGAGGGTCTACTAAACCCCAGGAACTGCCAGACCAAAACGCCCCATCTTCTAACTCCGGGCTTCTACCTGGAAGCTGGAAGTTGGAAGCTGGAAGCTGGGGAGGGTCTACTAAACCCCCGGAAATGCCAGACCAAAACGCCCTAGCTTCTAACTCCGGGCTTCTAACCTGGAAGCTGGAAGTTGGGAGCTGGGGAGGGTCTACTAAATCACCAGAAATGCCAGGCCAAAACGCCCTAGCTTCTAACTCCGAGCTTCTAACCTGGAAGCTGGAAGCTAGAAGTTGGAAGCTGGGGAGGGTCTACTAAACCCCCCGGAACTGCCAGGCCAAAACGCCCTAGCTTCTAACTCCGGGCTTCTAACCTGGAAGCTGGGGAGGGTCTACTAAATCCCCGGAAATGCCAGACCAAAACGCCCTAGCTTCTAACTTCCAGCTGCTAACTTCTGGTTACCACACAATTCTCCATCACCAGCATATCCATCCTCGTCCGTAAAAAACAATCCAGCGCCTCACCGGGGGTGTTTACGATGGGTTCGTTTTCATTAAAAGAGGTATTTAGCAGGATGGGCAGTCCCGTTTTTTGCCGAAATCGTTCGATTAGCTTGTAATAGCGCGGAGCGGTGTTTTTATCCACGGTCTGGAGCCTCCCGCTGCCGTCCACGTGGGTGACTGCGGGGATAAGCGCTCTTTTATCTTCTCTTATGGGATATACCTTTTCCATGAAAGGCACCTCTCCGTTCCGGGTAAAATATTCCGAGGTGTATTCCTTGAGGATGGACGGTGCAAAAGGGCGGAAGCTTTCCCTCCTTTTGATTTTGAGGTTGAGCAATTCCTTGGCATGGGGATTGCGCGGGTCGGCCAGGATGGATCGGCCACCCAGGGCGCGGGGGCCGAATTCGGCCCTTCCCGTAAACCAACCCACCACTCCGGGCTCGATCAATTTATCCGTGACGATATCGTACAACTCTTCATCCTCGTATTTCCGGAATTCCACCGACTTGCTTTTGAGCAATTGTTCGATATCCGCGTTCGAAAAATGTGCACCGTTGTATGCATGGCGCACCGGCTCTGTTCTTTTGTGGCCAAGGATATGGTGCCAGGCATACATGGCGCTGCCCATGGAAATGCCGGCATCGTGCCCCGCGGAAGGGATATAGACTTGCCTGAATCCTGTCGCATCCGTCAATTTACCATTGGCCACGGAATTCTGAGCCACCCCTCCGGCCAGGCAGAGATTGTCCAAATTTGTCTTTTTTCTCAGGTCTGAGGCGATGTGGAAGATAAGTTCTTCCGTCACCCGCTGTACCGATGCCGCCAGGTCCTTATGATAAGCGCTCAGCTCTTCTTCTTTTTGCCTGGGAGGGCCGAACAGCTTTACAAATTTGCCGGAGTAAAGATCGCCTACCCGGGGCACATGATTTTCATACCTGAAGCCGGCTTGTGTTGGATGTACAAAATAAGCCTGGTCCCAGTCAAACAGCCCGTTGGGAAGAAACCGCAATAATTTTTTCACCTGGTCTGCATACCTCGGCTGTCCATAGGAGGCGAGGCCCATCACCTTATACTCATCCCCGTAATTCGGAAAGCCCAGGAATTGGGTAAAAGCCGTATAGAACAGCCCGCAGGACACCGGAAAGTCCACACTGTCCAGGACCTGCAGTTTGTAATCTTTCCCAATAGCCCTCATGGTGGTAGTAAAATCACCGGATCCGTCCAAAGACAGGACGGCAGCCTGTTCAAAAGGGGAGGGATAAAAAGCAGAGGCCAGATGGCTGCGGTGGTGTTCAATCAGCATCAGGCGCTTTTTTATTGAAAGCAGGTCGAGGCTGCCATCCACCCCTGCAAGGGCCTGTTTCAGATCAAAAATTACCGACTGGTTTTTTACCCGATCAGATAAGTTCAGCAAGAGGGCGGGCTGCCGCACCAGGAGCAGGATTTTTTTCCAAAGTTTGGCTTTAGGATTCCTCCCTATGGTGATAAAATCCAAGTCCTTTAATTGCTGGCCCTTGTCCCTGAGGCAAAAGCGGATGGATTCCATGGGAAAGCCGGCCCAGTGTTTAATCCGGGTGAAACGTTCTTCTTCGGCGGCTGCCTGCAGACGGCCATCGATGAAAAGGGCTGCGGAAGAATCGGCATGATACGCGTTGAGGCCAAGAATAGTCATCGAAGTCAGAGGTCAGAGGTCAGAGGTCAGAGGTCAGAGGTCAGAGGTCAGAGGTCAGAGTGGAACACTATTTTAACTTTTAAATTTCATGATTCACTGAACATCTTTTTATACTTTTCAATCAGCTCCGTTGTATTGGTATGTACCCTGGCATATTCCTGGGCTCCCCGGCACCAGGCATCGAATTCTTCCTGATCCCAGGATGCAGCTTCTTCCAATTTCTTGAGCCACTGCCCGGGATCTGAGAGGGGCAAGTCCCAACCCGCCTTAGCTTCCTCCAGGTTTCTCCATGGGGTCTGGTCGCTGATGAGGACGGGGCGCCCTGATGACAATGCCTCAAGGATGGCATGGCCAAAATTTTCTCCTAAGGTAGGGAGCACAAAAAGATGATTGGACTCCAACCTCGGAGATATTTCATGATGAGGAATGTCCCCGAGAAAATCCACATGGATATGTACCGGCAATTGAGATAAAATCTCCTGGCATTTCCGAAAGTATTCCATGTCTTCCACATTCCCTATAATGCTGAATTTAACTGGTTGTGCCAGTTGCCTAAGAATTGTGAGGAAATAATGGAGGTTCTTGACGGGGTGTACCCTCGATACCGTAATAATATTTAATTGACCTCTGGATTTTCCGATTTGAACCCATTCCGATTTAATTTCCTTGGCCAGATTCCCGATGATGTGCACGCGCACTCCCCCCAATGCTTTCCGGATTTCTTCCCCCTCCTTGACATTCGTCCCATGAAACTCAATGCCCTTTTGAAGCTGCATCCCTCTTACGGCTTTTATAAAAAGAAACTTTTTAATAAACTTCAACCGCAGCGCACTTTCCTTAAGCATACCCCTGGGGGCCACGATGATCCTGGAACGGTGTTTTAACCACCGATGAGCCAGGATGGGATAGAAGGTAAATTTTACCGAATATAAACTATTGAGGTAGACCACGTCCGGGTCATATTCACTTATTAGGTGAACCAAGTGCGACAAACGGCCAGGTTTTAATGAATCATAATATACTTCCACTCCTGATTCCTGACTGAGCCAGGAATCAGGCCGTATTCCCTGAAGAAGGGCATGCACACCCAAATCATAAGCCCTGGTCACGATTCTCTGGTGAAAAGTACCTCCAAGCTGCCGGGACATTAAATGTACGGACTGGACTGGTCCTCCGGCCTTATATGCAGGTGGGTACCAGTCGGTGAAAATCAACAACCTGCGCAAATCAAAAAAAGAAAACTTCTATTCACTTAGAAAATTTCAAACCAATCCCCATCCCTTCCATGGAAACTCTCGAAACGGAGATCTGGTTTAAATCACCAGGCAATAATCCTTCAACCGGCATTACATTCATACCGGGCTCCATATTGGATAAAATGAAAGCATTCTTATCGGAAATATTATGGAAGCGGTCTTCATAGGATTTAAACCCGCCACAATCCAGCTCCCCAGGGAAATTGCAGTCCGTAGTGATGCCCGCGATGGCCACTTGACCTGGATAAGTTTCTTGTGCAAATAGGCTTGGCCTGGCCACCTGGTTCATGTTTATATTCCAAAGGAAAATCTTTGAGTCCATGGATGGTTTTAGAAGAATCGACCCATACATATACATATTGGCCAGTGTGACCTTTCCCCGGAAACCTTCAATGGCAATCGTGGTCGTACTGTCCAGTTTATTCGGAGCGCACATCGCTCCATCAATCAGGATCTCCCCGTCCCCAACCAGGCTTAACGGAATTTTGCGGCTCCCTTCATACCAGCAATCTTTAAATACCGCCCTGGCCCCGTTGAAAACCTGCGTTCCGGCATATTGCCCTCCAAATGCATGGAACCTTAAGGTGCCCCTGCCTGCTTTTTGTTCATCTCCCCCAATGATGATATTGCCATCGCTGAAAAAGGAGTTGTTCTTTTCAAATAAAGTATAATTGTAACGGTCTACAAAGACGCTGGTTTCAGCGGGGCAGTACAGCTGATCCATGACCACCCGCGCATTCCTGGTATCTACATTCCTGAAATCAATTCCAATGAGTTTGCTCCCTCCTCGAGTTGTATTCCCGACTATATGTAAATCCTGAATGCTGACATTTGTCGGACCACGGACAATAAACAGGGCCTCCCCTTTAAAGATCTCGGGATTCTCGATTACCAACATGCTTGAGTAAATCAGTCCTTCTCCCCTTAGTTTGATTCGGCTGTGGGCAGGAATGAAAACAGATTTGTTTAAGGCATACCTTCCATATTCAAACTGAACCACCGGATTTTCTATACCGGATGCAGATGCCCTTTGTATAATCGCCTGAAGTTCATCCGTTGTTGAATTTAACGGCACCCGGAATACGGTTTCTTTTAGGACTGGAACGGCCTGAATTCCTGTTTTTTCAAAAGACTCAAGTCCCTCCGAGGAAACGGTATGACCCACTTTATCGTCCGCCTGATAAAGCATGCTCGGGTGTGCCGATGAAAACCTAAAGGGGGCAGCATAAAAGAATTTATTCCTCAAGGATAAAATCGTGAAAATGGAAGGATACCAGCTGCCGTAGGTGACGGAAACCGGGGAAGGATCCATTTGGGGGTCCGGGCTCCTTACTGGATTCTTCCGGTTCAGGGTATCTGCCTGGGAGCGGTCAATCCGGTTACCGTAAAGACTTAATTTCCCAATATGATGATATTGAATGGGCAATTCCTTAGGTTGTTTCACAATATTGTTTTCAAAAACACGCTTAAACGGATTGCTGCTGCTCCCCCCATCAACGGAGAAGGCCATGCTGTTTTCAGAAAAACATCCTCTCAAAGAAGTATAATATCCTCCCGTGTTGTGCACATCTGCCAGAGCGGATTGTCTGAAATAAGAATTGTACACATGGTAATTCCCATGCCTGCAGTCCACTCCTATAACACAATTCATGAATCTGCAATTCCATATCCAATAATCCAGTGCATTGAATCCGGCAATCCTGATTCCCGCGGAGGCACAACCGTCAAATTCGCAATACCGGATGGTCACCTCGCTGTCGTTTGCTCCGGTCCAATCCCCTGAAGCATAAGACCCGCCCCCCACGCCAACGTCCATGCCCCCGGTAAACCGGCAGTTATTAATTTCAATATTTAAAGATGCGAAATGGTTTACCCCTCCTGAAGCCCGGGTGGCCCAATGAATACCAATCCCTTCCATGCCGGTCCGAAATCCACCGTGAAAAGTCAGGTTTGATACCTTAAAGTAAGCCGAACCGTCAGCCCAAAGCATGGTATCCTTTTCTTTTCCCCTCCATTCCAAAATGGTATGTTGCGGATCTTCACCGATGATCCGAAACCCGATCTTTCCACGGAGGATCAGGGTTTCGGAAATAAAATATTTACCTCTTTTCAAATGAACGGTGGAATAGGATTTCTTACCCTGGTTAAAGCCTCTTGGGTAAACCGAAAGTCCATCCATCGCTTCCTGCAATTCATGGGTAATATCCCGATCCGGTTGATCAGCATTAGGGAAAAATTCCAACCCAATGGCCTGCCCGGTCTTTCCGTCCCCTTCCGGTAAAAGCGCGGGTCGGGAGATCCTACAGGTCGCACAAAGGATAACCAATCCGTATACCAGTATAACGCGGTCTGAACGGATAAGAAAATTATAAAACCTGCTCAATCCAATCGTTGAAGTTTTGGGAACCCTCCATCCCCATACCCCGCATAGGAATCCAATGGCTTGCCCTTGAAAAGTTTCGGGAAAATTTTATTAAGGATAAATAACAAAAAGGCAATTTTTATAAGCGAATTAAATGCCTGCATGCTGTCGTTCTCCATACAATATATCACCTCATAAAAGACAAGCGGTTGCCAGAACAATAACAGGGGAAGCTTTGTGCAGGTGTTGAGAAATACCCGGTTGGCCAGCCCCAGTGCGGTCCCGAAAAAAATCATATAGAGCATACCTCCCCATTTGCCGAATGCGCCATAACCTTCACCGATCGGGCCGACATTCATGGAAGTCCGCCGGCTTAATTTCAAAGAGGTATAATATTCGATGTTAAACCTACCCCCGGCTTCAGGTTTATTGGGCCAAAACAAACGCGGAATAAAACTTGAAACCAGGGTTTTGCCTAATAACCTTCCTCCATCGTGAGGTTTGCGACCGGGTACATGCTCCATGACCCTGGACAAAAGATATCCCTGGTTTCCTCGCATATAAATAGGAAAAAATGCCCCGTCCAATACCGCCTGATCAATGTTCACCAGATTTTGCAAAAACAACCTGCTGAATACCCGGATATCCCCGCTTTCGGCCTTATTCACTCTAATCAAATTCCGGTAGTTGGCCTTGGTGTACTGCATAACCAGCCCAACGATCAAGAGTATTGAGAATACAGCCACTTTACCAGCCATGCTGATCTTCCTTCCAATAAAAAGGAAACCCAGGGAGGCGATGCCCATATAGACGATCAGGGTAAACATAGTGGATTTAATGGCCAGATAAAACAACCACGCCAGGCCCGTCAGGACCATCACAGTTTTTCCCAGGCCACGCCCAGGTTGAAAGTATAAATAGAAGAGGCCGGGGATGATCGCCAGGAAACCAAGCTGCAATACATATTGTAAACCGGAAGGCATCCGAGGGCCCAGGAAATAGGCCATCAATGCGGTTACAATCAAAACCACACCCACCTGTTGGACCCCAGCCAACCTGGTCCTGGCGCTGGTAAACAGGGAGCTTGTAAATGAGATATCATTGTTTCGCTGCGCATTGAACATGGCTGAAATAAAAAGAATAACGGCAGGAATAGCAAATTCAAAATATTCCTCCCTGGGCACCCTCATATAAACATCGAACAAGGTGGAAAGGGGATGTTGGGCGGGATACCTTTGATATCCCCATAGAGGGAAAAGAAGGTATATCATAATGATATAAAAGGCCATCGCTTCAGGAATGATGAGTTTATGGCCCAAACCTGAGATCATGTATAAAAACAACAGTACAGCTAATGAGAAAATAACCGGCACTTCGTTTCCGGTAATCCAATAAATTCCCAGCAATAAGAGCAATAAAAGGGACACCGGAAATTTCAACACATCATTCAACAGAATCTGCGGTTGTGCTGAATGTCCTATAAATCCTTTTGCTTCGGTCAGGCTGACCTCACTCTTCCCCATGAATCAAGTCTTATCCTGTTTTAATCCGAGGTGCTCTAAAATCAAGTCAAACCTTTGGATATAAGTGTGCTTACCCATTACCATTTTATTTCCAGCCCTTCGGACCTTATCCGCTTCCAGCGGGTGGTTAAAAATCCATTTTAATTGTTCCGTGATTTTATGAACCTCTGAAAAATAGATAACATGCTTCATATTATGGAATGAACCTTCCATTTCCGGGCATGCGGAACTGAGCTGGAGTCCCCCGGCGACAGGAATTTCAAAAAATCTCATGTTGGCAGACATAAAATGGGTTTGATCCATCACATTCAGGTTTACTTTTGTAGTATTGAAAAAGGTGGCCAGGTCCTTTTCATAAAGCCCTGGTCCTTTTACTCTTTTCCTTACCTGCCTGTTTTTGCAGTCCCTTTTCCAGTAAGGTCCGTGAATCTCAATGACGAGATCCGGAAAGGCCTCGCAAATTGCGCTTAAAACCTCCTCTCTTTCCGGCCGCCACCCCCCAACAAATCCGATGTCCCGCAAAAACCCTTGGCTCCTAACTTCCATTGCATGCAAATCAGGATCTGCCGCAAGGGGAATCCAACGGACATTGAAGAAACCCAATTTATCCAAAACCGCAACACTGGATGAACTGAAAGTAGCGGTGAGATCAACCAATCGCCCATTTAAAATCGTATGGGTTTCCAGGCTAAGAGGAGGATCCGGCCAGATCCAAACCAATTTAACCTTTGGTCGCAAGGCTTTGATGCTGGCCAATGCCCCCGGCAAAACCCTGGTATTAGTAAAACATAAAATCACATCGGGTCCAAATGAAATGGCCCTGGAGACCCATTTTCTGTTCATCTTTTTGCTCCAGGCATCGACTGGTAAAAATTTGTGTATCAATTGTCCGGCCGATCCACCTTTTAGAAAGGCTTTCTGTTCTTTCAGGGGTTCAAAGACTTCTATAACGAAGCCAGATTTTAAGGCCGCTCTATAATACGACCCTTCAAGGGACCCGACGCCAAACTCACCAATGATCATCATTCTCATCATGCTTTCTATCTTCTTTTGACCATTTTATACAAAAGACTTTTGGTGCGGGTAAAAATAAACAATGGAGTCACTAGTCCAGCCAGGCTGGCCAGGCTGTACCATACCCAAAGCCGAATGGTTTGCATGCCATTCAACAACCCAATATCCGGGCTCCGGTGAGGCACCATACCTTGCATTAGGCCTACTGCAGCAGGAAAGGCTCCATGAGTCCTGTAATCCAGTAACCAATAGGGATAGGTCAACGTATATATTCTCCTGAATACAAGGTAAGTCCTTGCTTGGTTCAGGACGCCCGCCGCTCTTAATCCTTCTATTAAAACGTGAATCACCGAATGTAAACCGCCGTTTAACGGCTTATAATCGGTCCATTTCCTGGCAATAGTCTGCAGGTACGAGTTCCTCTCCTTTTGATTCTCCAGCACCAGGTCTTTAATGACCATCGGTTCTTTTATTGAAAACAAACGGCATCCTCGGGAAATCATCAAAACGGCCAGATATATCTGTGAATAAATACTTCCGTCCTGACTTTCCGAATTAAACCGGTCAAAACTCTCTTTTTTCCAAATCGTTCCGCCCACAAAACTGAAACAGGAATAATAATTCATGGCCACACCATAACCGCTTCCGAGTATGGCGGTTGCGGCTGCCCTTTGCACAAATTTTCGTTTAATTTCATCTTCCAGGAAATTGGAAAATCCCAATTCGGGAAAACCGTTATTTTCTATAAAATCCGCCAATTTAAGAAGAGAAAAGTCTGGATTTATGGTATCATCATTACCGATCACTATCGCATAGTGTCCGCTGGCAAGTTCTATTGATTTTCTAAAGTTGCGATCATATCCCTGGTTGGATTCGAAACGGTGATATACCAGTTTATGCCTGAAGGTTAATTGAATATCCTGAATACCCAGTTTGGTCTCATCAGACGAACAATCATCGCCTACAATGATTTCAAGTTCAGGGTATGATTGGAGTTCAAGGGTTTTCAGGGATTTTTTTAGGTATTCAAACCTATTGAAATGAGGAATGCAAATAGAAAATTTAATCATTCTTCATTTCCTATTTCAAAATGGCTTAAGCGCCTCCAGGTAAACAGACAAATAGGATTCCACATTCCCTTCCACCTCTTTAATACAACTCTCCATGTATACACTCTGGCCATACCTGCATTCTTTTAAATCCATAAAACCGGCATGAAGCAGCTTCTCTGATAAACTCCTGCTGTCGTACATATATTTATGCTGATGGGGGTATCCTTGAATTTCGAAGATCAGTTTTTTCAAAAAATTCAATTTACCATATTGCCCTTCCCTGTGCAAATTCAATGCCCACAATAATGATTCTGAGGCCTTTGAGTTTTGATTTTCAAATTCTAAAATGTATTTTTTGCAGAGTTTAAATAAATCCGGGACAACCAATCTGATCACCCCTCCAGGCTTTAAGCAACGAAAGCTTTCCCTTAACATTAACCGGGCGGAATCAAGGGTTAAATGTTCATACAAGTGAGAGGCATATACAATATCCACTGAATCATTTCCCCATTTCCACGTTCTGTTAAGATTCATATAGGTAAGATTATGGTTCTTATAGACTACATGCTTAAATAGAGGAACCACAATTTTTCTCAAAAAGGGACTTCTTTGAAGATTGGCATTCCAGGAGGAATCAGTATTAATCCACCCCGCAGGTCTTACATGACCACATCCCAGGTTTATTTTGATCAGGTCCATGGTACCGTCTTCTATGGGGTTATGCGTAATGCATTCTTTTCATTCAATAGCTCCCGAATCAGAGGTTCATAGGTATTTTCGCAAATAAACTCGTTCTTCCGGTATTCTAAGCCGGAGCGGTCCACCATTGCAGACAAGGATATCCTTTCCAGTTTCTCAAAATCCACAGAACTGATTTTCGGATAAGTCCCCTTGGTAGATAATGTATCCGAGGTAACCATCTGCTTGGGAAACCATACGTCAAGACCACATACATGATATTCAAAAAGTTTATTGGGAATATTATATGTGTAATTGGGTATATGCCCCTTATACAGCACTAAACCGATTCTATACTTTGGAAGAATGTCAGGAAGTTGATCATATTTGACAAAACCCTTAAAATGAATATTCCGGGGAACAACAGAATCCAGATATTGAATGATCTCGGGGGAGTAATTATCGCTATAAATATCCCAATAACACTCAGAAGGTCTCGAAGAAATAAAGTTAGCCATCTCCTTGAAATACATGGTTTCAGAACTGAGCGCTCCAACATACACAAATCCAATCCTGTTTAACCCATCCTTGATGGTCACAGGGCCTGTCTTCGCCCACGACGCAGGCGGGTAATTGGGCAGTATATAAGTTTTTGTTGGCGCATCCTTTCCCAAATCTTTTATAAAAAGTCGCATCCGGTCTTCATTGGTATGCGAAACCCAATATGATTTCTTATATAAATGTTTTTCCAACCGGTGTAGCCACCGGTTAAAAATCGGGCCCGAAGAATATTCCCCAGGACTGATGTATTCATGATAGTGAATAAATATCCTGCAGGAGGAATTCAGCCATCTATTATAAAAATAAGGAGCAGCCGCTGATACCGTTTCATAATATAACAAAGCCGAAGGTTTCACCTTTGACAACCGAAGAAAGGCACAAATGAAAAACCTTAGATATAAGAACAATCGTGAAGTCCTGCTCATGTCACTTTGCCATTTCGCCTCACGGTGAATATTAACATTTGGAATATACATTTTTTGTTTTCCGTTCCCAGCATCAGTAGTGATCAAATGAATTTCAACATGTTGCATATGGGTTGCAGCAAGTAGTCTTGTGAGATTAAAAGCGGGTGGGTATTTCTCCACCGGCTGAAAATGGAGGATACAAAGTTTCTTCAAATCCGAAATTCGTTGATATCGCTTAAGAACTTCCTTGTTCTGCTAAAATAATCATATCTTTTGCTCAAGGAGAGTCTTCGGGCTCTGCGACCCAGATCTAAAGCGGCCTGGAGTGTCATATTCAAAATGACATTTACCTGTTTGAGGCAGATTTCGGTATCGGTGAATAGAGTGACCAAGTTGTCGTTGCCGAAATACTCTCTGTGATCAATCCGGATAAAGACCAATACCTCCCTCCGCCGGAATTTCGAAGGAACACATATTGTGCGATGTTGGATTGTATGGGCGCATTAAACTCAATTGAACCCTATATCTATAGAATGCTTTCCAGAACTCCTCTCCATACACTGGAGGATGCACAGTGATTACTTGATGGTGAGTATGGCGGTCTCAGTGGTTACCATAAACATGCAAAGGTATTGAATCGGCGACTTTTTCCAGAAAATGCACCAGATACTTGTCAGGATTACCAATGAAGCAGGGTTTGAGCACTTCCTCCTGTTTGGTACATCGCTCATACGAGGTTGATGATAATTCAAAGCCAAACGGAAATATAAAACAAGGCAGTTTAAACTGGTACAAGATGGTTTTCTGAACACCGCGGTCATAAGTATAATTGATATCATACAGGCTGATCGACCGGGTCACATTTATATTTCCACAACCCCTGCTACTGAAATAAAAAGTATTGTCTGGATTGTAATTCACTAGTATAATTCCCTGCTTTATTAGTTGTCTCAAAGTAGAAGGCAACAATTCCATTCTTTTAAATACCCAGATCAGATCTGGCTTATCCATTTCGACTAGTTTGTATATATCATCATTAATGGCGTAGATATTTTTTGAAAGTCCAGATCTGTATTGGAGTTTATTAAAAAGACTTTCATTGAAGTAATAATAAAATATATCCTCGGCTGTGAATAATTCTGTTTCGATCCCAAAACTATTAAGATGTTTTTTGTAGATCCTCTCTCCAATGACCATACTTGAATGGTTCCTATAATTAATATTTTTATAATTTTCACTAGAAATAATTGATTGTTATTGAATTGAACTTAAACTCATTATTTAACAACTAAAATCTCAATTTAATAAATTGACAAGGGTTGCCTGCATAAATACCATCTTTTCTTAAAGCACCCTTAACCACGCTATTAGCACCAATTACTACTCCGTCTTCAATAATAGTACCCGGCAATATTAAGCAGCCTCTCCCTATCCACACATTATTACCTATGCTGATAGGATCAGAAGTATCCCCTGCAATCTTCATTGGAACATCTTTACGGTCGTAACGATGAGTGGTGTCACGAATAGATGTATACTCGCCAATCTGAACGTCATTTCCAATTTTTATTTTAGAATTTACTGCTATCACTACTCCATAAGAGAATAAACAATTATCCCCAACCACTAATTCACTTTCTGATCCAAACTCAATAATAACATTGTCATAAATATTTACATTCATCCCACAAAAAACCCTATTTGAAAGTCCATGAATTATAACATTTCTTCCTATTATAACAGTTGAATTATTAAAAAATAACCTACTACGTAAAACTCTGCCAATAGGAAATGTCAGCTTTTTATTTAAATAAAACAGGATTTTCCTTGTAAGTCCTTTACCTTTGTGCTTCTTATAAAATTCTATCGATTTTTTTATTAACATTATTTCTTATACAAGTGGATTTTCACCCGAATAATTTCTAAAATAATCTCGCTTTTGAGGCCTTAATATTGATTTGAAATATTTTATAGGAATAGGATGAATCTTCAAAAGTGAAATTACCTTTGAAAATTTAAAGGTAATCAAAAGTTTAAGGACAAAACGAGAATAACTTCCATAAAGATTATTGAGTGCAATTTCTTTCTGTTCATTATTAAGAGGATTATTTTTGTTAGCTAAAAGAGGTACTAAATACTTATAACTATCTATGATAAAAAGGTCAGTATTTTGGATAAGTTTTTCAGATGCTTGCCCCTTTCTCCTTCGCCACCAGCTCAATCCATCTTGAATAATGATTGACGGATAAAGCATCCCAATTTTATATTGAATATATGCATCCCCCATCTTTATTTGCATATTGTCAAAACATCCTGTTTCAATAATGGCGGATTTCTTGAACAGAACCTTGGTGAAATTTCTGCCAATTATAGAATTATCGAGATATTCAAATTGATAAAACTGTAGTGGATATATTTTAAAAGGATAACGTATTCTTTCGTCCCAAGGTCTTGCTATGATCATACCGCAATCTTCATTATTAGTGACATGCCTAACAAATATTTCAAGGCCATAATCATACAAAATATCATCAGCATCTATAAAAATTAACCACTGCCCCTTTGATAATGAAATTGCATTGTTCCGGTTTGCATTTTCGCCTATATTAACTTCATTTTTTATCTTTAGAATTCTTGTATCATTATACTCTGAAATTATTTCCCAGGTATTATCAGTAGAGTTATCATCACATATGATTAATTCAAAATCTACATATGATTGATTTAAAATACTTTGTATTGAATCCTTAATAAAACGTGCAGAATTATAAGAAACCATTAATACAGAAATTACAGGTATAGTCTTCAAAATAAATTATAATAATTTGTAGTTTATTTTTTCTGCAGCCACAAACTACCTCCGGAATTTTTATAACATAAAGGCATTTCTCTAAATGCTTCTGGGTGATGAGTATGTAAATAATGGGCAAACAATTTTATCTTATATTCCGCATTATTCATAAGGAAAGCATGAATTAAATATATTTCATTCCAATTGAAGCCTCCATACACCCATTCTTTAGGGTATTCGAATGGATAAAATATGTCATGAAAATGTATCAATACACCGGAATGTAATTTAGGAAGAATTTCAAAAAGTACGAAGTTGACATCACTCCCTGTTTTTGAAATATGAGAGCCATCAATAAACAGTATATCATTCTCCTTCAATTGTTCAAAGTATGATTCATCTACTGATTGAATCCCGTCAACTATAATTTCCGTATTTTTCTTATCTTCTTCAGATATCAGTGAATATAGGCGCTCAGGATACGGTTCTATAAAGCTTAGCTTTATTGATTTCTCAAAATAAATGCTATTAACATCAAGAAATAGAGCAGATGTAAAACCAGACCCGGCTTCAATTAAACGCCTAGGTTTAAAATGCCTTATAAATGAGTAAAGCATTATACCGTCTGTGTATGAGAAAAGATCGTTTTCAAAATAATATCTTCTATTCTTCTGCTTTATAGCACTAAACGGAATCCCCTGATAATACTTACCAAATTCATTTAGTAGCAAAAGTTGTTCTTCAGAATCTAAATTTATTCCCGGTATAACCTCAACTGATTTATTTTTCCAAATTTGAATTTCGTTCCTTTTTATGTCATCCATATTCACTATTGGCGAATAATAATGGCCTGGTTCATAACAGGAATTTTTATAATAGTCGGATCTGAATTTATAAAGCGTTTTTATATATGGGAAACGGTTTAATAATCCTGCTAACTTGCTTTTAATATTATTCATCATGCATTTAAAACTCTATGAATCTGTTGAAAATAATCTGTTGCATTGAAGGTCTCTTCAGCAAAAAGTTTTGCTCGCTTCACTATTTCATTCTTCATATCACTGTTGGTAACAAGAGCCAGTATCTTTGCACTTAGATCTGACGCATCATTTTTCATAAAAAGTAACCCGGTATATCCATCCTGTATAATATTTTTAGTTTCGCCTGAATTACAACCAACCACCGGTATACCTACTTTCATGAATTCAATTGTTACTCTTCCAAATGCTTCAAATTCTGAACACATTAAACCAATAGCATTGCTTGCAATATGTTGAAAAGGATGGATTGCGAAAGACTTGAATTCGACTGCTGTGATAGAATTTGAATCAATGTAATTTGTGATCAATTCAAAATAATCTTTATCAGATACTGATCCAATTATAGTAAGTCGGGATATATAATTTTTCTTCAGTAAAATTTGATGAGCCTTTATAGCCATAAGCTGCCCCTTTCCAGATTGTATCTGGCCTATCACATATAGATTTATTACCCGCGGATCTAAATTATTCTCTTGAGCTAAAGTTATCGAAGGTTTTGGGACATTCATATTTATAACCTGAAGTTTTTCCTCCTTAATAAATGTCCCAAATTTACTTTTTACAAACTTGGAATTTACGAATATCTTTTTGCTTGTATGCGAAATCACTATCGTTGAGAATTTCCATCCATAGTCGAATTTCAGTCCATGATCTTCATCTAATAATTCATGTAGAAACCAATAGTGTTTCTTACCAAGGATTTTTGAGGCCAATGCGGCAGCAGCAACAGTTGAAGTATTTGAAATTATAAACGCTGGTTCAATTTTTAAAATGTACAGACAGAACTTTAAAATAGCATATAACTGGCTAAATGTTTTTCGAATAATTTTATAATAACTAATTTTTTCATAAGAAAAGTGTAACCACCATGGATAAGAAACAAAAATCAATTTACATCCAAGTTCATTAAACATTTGGAAATTTTCTCCTTTGGACGGCAATGTTATTATTACCTCATATTGCTTCATTAGGCCAGATGCTAATTCATATAAACATCTTTCTGCCCCACCAAGTTTTTGGCTATGAGAAACTAACAGAATTTTCTTCATCTAAAAATAAACTTCCATCTACTCCTGAGTTTTAAATTTTGTCTTATTGTTGACTCTAATTTTGTAAGGCAAAATCTATCTCTTAAAATCAGCCATACCCTGAAGGAAAGTAATTTAGATTGAATAAATTTCAATTTCCTAAATGCCCCTTTCCTTTTTATAATCATGTTAAAAGCTACATTTCTAACAATCAGGTATGGGTTCTTCTTTTTTTGATTTCTATTGTAATATTCTGCTAATTTTTGTGTGTCAGAGGAGATACCTTCTAGATTATAATAGAAAAAGGTGTCACCTAATATTTTTACTTTGCCAGAGCAGACAACCTGACTGCTCCAGAATAAATCAGCGCCAAAGATGTCGGGATAAATGAAATGCTTTACTTCCGCAGTTTTCATTACCCCATATAAAATAATATTGCTGTTAACCTTTCTGAAATAGTTTATTACTCTTTTTGAAGGATTATCATCTTCAAGGTTAAGAAATTCATGTCTGTCTAAAATACCATTTCCATCAAAGAACCTAGTAGTTCCTGTTACTAGAGCATATTCGTTATTTTCTTCTAAAAATGTTATTGTTTTTTCCAAATAATCTTCAGAAAGATAATCATCATCGCAAAGCCAGATGAAGTATTTTGTAGTACAAGTTAACATTGTTGCGACAAAATTATTTGTCATTCCAATCCTTGGTCTTCTGATATATGTTATTCGGCTGTCGTCTGAATATTTACTATTAACAATATTTTCAACATCGTTGTTACTACTGTCGTCTGAAATAATTAAACTAAAACTTTTAAAGTTTTGATTGAGAACTGAATTAATTGCCCGGGAAATAAATTGTGGCTTATTGTATGCTAATAATCCGATTGTTATCATTAAAAATTAATTAATTGTTTAACAAAACGGTAGAAAGGATAGATTTTGGATTTTTTCACAAATGAATTCCTGTAAAACCAAAACTGATTTCTATAGTACATTACCAGAGAGGTTAGGTTGAGCCAATATCTGGGGTTTAATAAATTTAAATTTTTTGTAGTCCATTTATTCAATAAACCTAAATCTCTGATAACCTTTAAAAAGTTTGCACTGAATTCATTGGAAATATTTACAAACTTGTATTTGACCCATTTTCTATTATATATATCCAAAGCATATTTCAAACAATTATTGATGTTCTCCTTATTCTTGTATTTAGCTAAATTTAATTCTTGATGAGAAAAGGCTTCTATTTTTTTTTGATATGCATCAATATTTCCTTCAAACATATACGTTAAATGCCAACCATTATTTTCTATTTGTTGAACAACAAATTGGTAATATGTATACCTATTACCAATATCAATACTTTTTATAAATTTTAAAGGCGTAATTAAATTCACATTAATAACTTCAGATGCTTTTATGTTCAAAAAATGATAGTAGGTGTCTAACTTAATAAGAGTTGGCACTTTTGTAGCCTTCAAATTTATCTTTTCGATATTTATTATTTCATCAACGTCAGATATAACTATCAAATCCTCATCGGAGAATTTATTTATAGAAATTTTTCGGATTTGATCTCTTACATAAAATTCGATACCCCAAGAATCAGAAAATTTTGGGAATTCATTAATTGGTACGTAAATAATTTTATCCTCAAATTTTAAATATTTATGTTTGACATTTGGAAAAACCAGATTCCTGGTTTGTCCAGAAAATGTAAAAGAAGATTCTAATATAAGAAAAAAATCAAAATAGTCTTTGTAATAATTCAATCTTAAATCTAAAAGATCTGTCTCGCTGCTCATTAAAAAAGCATCAATAATCATTTATATGCGCTTATTGATGACCAATGATTGCTGTTCGTGAAAACATTAAATCCCTTTCCTTTTAATATTTCAGATATTATTGAAATACCATCTTCTTTCTTTATTTCGATTGTGTCATGGATTTCAATGTTTAAACATTCTACAAGATAGAGCCAGTCGATATCTTTCTTAAATATTTGATATTCTGCTCCTTCGATATCCATTTTCAAATAATCTATTTTTTTTAATCCAAACTTTTTGATCAGGGAGGTCATTGTGATGGATGGAACTTTGGTCCCAATAGCTGAATCACTTATAGCAAATGATTGTGGATCCTTCCCTTCGTAATGAACCCAGCCATCTTCATTCCATATACCCGCATTGATTAAAAAAATATTTCTAAAACTATTAATGTTCTTTTTTGCTATTTCATAATTGTCGAAATCCAACTCAACCCCATAAATTTTTGCATTTTTATACTCCTCGGCATAATCAATTAAAGTTAGTCCAATGTTTGAACCTAAGTCCACAATAACGTAATAGTCGTTAAATAATTTAACCACACTTCGGTGATGTTTGTGCTGGAACACAGACTCAAAGACTGCCAGATCAGCTTCATTCTTTCGTAAGAAAAGGTCATTACCATGAAATTGGAAATTAATTTCTTGACCATTACTTTTCCCCAAAAGCTTTAATGAGGTTTTAATGCTCGAGGTTAATAAAAACCATTGACAAAATTTTGAAAATTTATTTAGAAGCTTTCCCATTTAGATTTGTGAAAAGTTTTAAGAGACTTTGAAAATGGGGTATGTCTGTCCGAAAAATTTTGATTTGAAACTTCAAATTGCAAAACATTATCAATTTTTTCAATCTCATTTATCATATCAAACCCAACCCATAGCGCTATATTATAAATCCCTGGAATAAAATTTAGGTTTTGAATTTCTATGTTAAACTCACCGGGCTTACTGATGGAATTGACTTTATTATCAACATTTAATATTTGAGTTATGGTCTCGCCAAATTCATTTTTTATGTTTACTGCAATTATCAGATTATTCGGATTATATTTTAACGAATGTGCAATTTTAATTGTTATGCTATTGCCAATTTGAATTTGATCTTCCTTTAAAATCATTTTTTTGAAAAATAGTCCATCATCATTGGTGTATGTACAGTTTCTTTGAACATTTGTACTGCGTTGATAAACCTCGATACATTCTTCCAACGAACTTTGACTAGCCAAAATTCCGTTAGCTAATAATACTCCAGTATTACAAAATGCTCTTAGAGATTCAAATTGATGACTCACGAACAACACTGTCCTTCCCTCATTCTTACTCACATCTTCCATCTTGCCCAAACATTTTTTTTGAAATTGTGCATCACCGACGGCCAATACCTCATCAACTATCAATATCTCCGGTTCCAAATGGGCCGCTACCGAAAAAGCCAGCCGCACATACATACCGCTGCTATACCGTTTCACTGGTGTATCCAGGAATTTCTCCACTTCGGCGAAAGCCACGATCTCGTCAAACTTTTTCCGGATCTCCGCCCGGCTCATGCCAAGAATAGCGCCGTTGAGGAAGATGTTTTCACGGCCGGTGAGTTCGGGATGGAAACCCGTGCCCACCTCAAGCAGGCTGGCGACCCGGCCTTTGATCGTCACCTTGCCTTCAGTAGGCGGGGTGATCCGGCTGAGGATTTTCAGGAGGGTGCTCTTACCCGCCCCGTTCCTCCCGATAATGCCAACGCGATCCCCCTGGTTGATCTCAAAATTCAGGTCTTTGAGGGCCCAGAATTCTTCCTTAGTTGCCCTGGAGGTGCTTCCGGACCATAAGCTGCCGGGGAAAGAAAAAATCTTTTTCACTCCCCGGGCCATCACATCCCGCAGGGCGGTATAACGCTCCCTGGATTCGTGGGCAATCACGAACTTTTTAGAGAGATTTTCGGCGGTTATGACGGGCAATTGAGGTTAAGATTAAGGTTAAGGTTGAGGTTGAGGTTGAGGTTGAGGTTGAGGTTGAGGTTGAGGTTGAGGTTGAGGCTAAGTAACTGACTATTGACTGTTTACTATTGACTATTGACTATTGACTACTGACTACTGACCACTAAATGACATCCGCAAAACTCTTCTCCGTCCTCCTGAAATGCCGGATCCCAATCCATAAAAAAAACAAACAAATGGCCAGTGAGATCAAAAACCCATCCCTGTAAAAAGGTTCATCCAGGAGGCACCAACGGAATCCGTCGATGACGCCCACCATGGGATTCAGGGAATACCAGAGGCGGTATTGATCCGGGATGACGGCGCTGCTGTATCCGACCGGTGTGATGTACAATCCAAACTGGATAATAAACGGGATAATATACCTGAAGTCCCGGTATTTGACGTTCAGGGCTGTCAGGTACAGGCCTGTGCCGAAAGCGGCTATAAAAGCCATCAAAATAAAAACGGGAAGCAATAATACTTTCAGATCCGGCAGGTACTGAAAATAGATAAACAGGATCACCAGGATCACCAGGGAGATCAACAAGTCGACCAGGGAAGTGATTACGGAACTGGCCGGGATGATCATCCTGGGAAAATAGACCTTGGAGATCAGGTTTGAATTGCCCACCAGGCTGTTGCTGGCCTCGCTCAGGGCATTGCCGAAAAACTGCCAGGGCACCATGCCGGCAAAGACCAAAAGGATATACGGGGCCGCCCCCGGCGATTCGAGTTTGGCGATATTATTAAAGACGATGTAAAAGACCAGGGTGGTCAACACCGGCCGGAGTACACTCCAGGCCAAGCCCAGGACCGTCTGCTTATACCTCACCTTGAGGTCCCTCCAACTCAGGATATAAAACAATTCCCGGTAACGCCAAAGATCCATCCAATAATGCCTTTCCACGGAGTCCGGCGTGATGGTGATTTCGTCAGTTCTCACTCGGAGGTTTTATTAATAATAGTGAATATTCAGGGCTAAAGCCCAATCCTGCTGCTGGGTTTAAGCCCCAGCCTAAAGGCAGGGGTTGGGGATGAGTACCTGATCGTCACACGGAGGTTAGGAGATCACGGAGTTAAGCCGTGCAGGCCCTGCCTGACCAGTTCTGTCAATAACTTCCATATTGGGCAGGGCATACAGGGACCCAAAAATTAATGAAGTTGCTTTATCTCTATAAGTTATCTAACAATTCCTCTAACTCAATTTCACCTTGCTGTCAAAATAATTTTTAAAGTAGTTGGCTGGACTGGCTTGTGCGCTGGTACGGTAAGCTTTAATCTTTCTCCATGAACTCCTTTATGCAAACGGATATGACTGCCTTTTTGTCGAACCACTATCCAGCCCATTCTTTTAAGTGCATTTACAATCTCTATATACGATAGAGAGGGATACTTCATATATTAATCTCTTCAGTGAATGATTCCTCTAATAAGGATTCATCCTCCACTTCTTCAAGGTACAATTCAATAGCCTCTTTAATATTTTGAAGAGCTTCTTCCTTCGAATTGCCTTCACTAATACAACCTTTTAATACAGGGACATAGACAGTAAATCCCCCATTTTCATTTGGAATAAGCGAAACTCTGAATTTCATAAAATGGCAAAATATATATACTAAAGTTAAAAGATTTTATGGAACATCCTGAAATGGGGCAATCGGCACAAGGAGGCCAGGAGTAGACGGCGTTCGGCGCACGGAGGATAGGAGGGCACGGAGAAAGGAATTTTTATTCCATTGGCTTTAACCCGTATTTTTCTTGTAGCCTCTCATCGCATTTGTTTTCTTATCCTTTTAGGGAAATGTTACCCATATATTTCTCCCAGGATCCTGGCAATGGCTTTAGAAGCCGGCTCGGCATAAGTATATAATGGTTTCCAGCTGCCGGCTTCCGGTCCATGCCCAAATACAGACCGGAGGCTTTCCGTATCCGGGGCCAACCGGTTCCACTTGTTTTCAAGGGTCTCGACCCACTCGGTTTCAGTCCTCAGGGTGATACAGGGCTTTTTCAGCCAATAAGCTTCTTTTTGCAGCCCCCCCGAATCGGTGATCAGTTTATAGGAATGGTTCAGGACCTTGAGCATTTCAAGGTATGACAAGGGCCCGGCCAGGTGTATATTATTTGGCAGTTTTAAGTCCTTCAGGGCTTGCTGGCTGCGGGGATGAACCGGCCAGAAAACCCGCATTCCCAGGGTTCCAACAGCTTCGATCAGGCTGGCCAGCCTATCCTTGCTCATTGTATTGGATTGCCGGTGGATGGTCAAAAGGATAAATTGTTCACCGGCATCGAAGGGTAAAATATTTTCGAGCCTGATTTTTTCTTCTGCAAGAGGCAAATAACGGGTGAGGGCGTCTGCCATCACATCACCCACTTCATATACCTGATCGTCGATGCCTTCCCTTTTCAACCATTTTACGCCCTGTGCAGAGGAACAGAAAAATATCCGGGACAGGTGATCGGTCAGCACCCGGTTGATTTCCTCCGGCATGGTTTTGTCAAAACTTCTAAGTCCGGCTTCGATATGTGCCACCGGGATGCCCAGGTTGGCTGCGGCTAAGGCACCGGCCAGGGTCGAGTTGGTATCCCCGTAAACGAGGACCAGCCTGATCTTGTCCAGGAAAGGCATTAAATAGGCTTCCAGCCGCTCGAGCATGAGAGCGATTTGTTTGCCCGGGCTGGCAGATCCAACATTCAGGTTGATTGCTGGCGATGGAAGTTCGAGCTCCTTCCAAAAAACCTCACTCATGTTGGCGTCATAGTGTTGACCCGTATGTATGATGTACTCTTCTATACCCAGTTTTTTTAATTCGGCGGAAACCACGGCGGCTTTGATGAACTGGGGCCTGGCTCCGAGGATGGTGGCGATCATTATTGCGGGTTCACACCATTGGATCCCACGAAGACACAAGGCTCACAAAGAAAAAAAGAAGTATAAAAAATCATTTCTTCGATATCGCCGTGTTCTTTGTGTCTTGGCGGGACACCACAATCATCACAAATTAAAAGGGTGTTTGGTCAATGGCTTGGCTGCAAAGGGATGGTAATCCCCTTTCAGTCCGGCCGGCGCCGCATTTCGGATCTCATAGACGGTTTGGATCGAGGGGCGGGCGTCTTCCAGCCCATAACCTTTCCCGTCCAGGATATCCCGGTAACACAATGTATGCAGTTCCGTAAACCCTTCCGAAAAGTCAACTTCCTCTCCTTCGATGGTCAGGGAGCGGTAACTGCGGCCGTTTTTCTCCTTAATTTCTTCGGGCAGCGTGGATGCTTCAATACTCAGAAACCAGCGTACCCGGGCTTTTTCCAGGTCCAAAAAACCGGCCGCCCGGTCATGGGTATGCAGGTGCACGGTATTCTGCCGAACGGGACCAAAGATCCAGCCCAGGACATCAAAAAAATGCACCCCGATATTGGTGGCAATGCCTCCGGATTTGGTGATATCGCCTTTCCAGCTGGTATAATACCAATGACCCCGGGCGGTGATATAACAGAGATCGATATCATAAATTTTATCCGGAGGTCCCTTCAATATCCTGTCTCTGAGTTCGACGATTTTCGGATGCAACCTGAGTTGCAGGATGGTGTTCACACGATGGCCGCTTTCGGTTTCTATTTCTTTGAGGGCGTCGATATTCCAAGGATTGAGGACGACGGGTTTTTCGCAGATCACATCGGCCCCCTGCCTCAGTCCGAACCGGATATGGGCGTCGTGCAGGTAATTGGGGGAGCATACACTTATATAATCCAGTTTTTTTCCCTCCCGTTTTCTTTTCTCCAGGTGACGGTCAAAACGTTCGAATTCCACAAAAAAATCGGCACCGGGAAAGAAGCTGTCCATGACCCCGACGGAATCAAATTTGTCGAAGGCTGCCACCAGGACATTTCCAGTGTCTTTGATGGCTTTCAGGTGGCGGGGCGCCACATAGCCGGCGGCGCCGATGAGGGCAAAGGTATTCATGGTTGTGTGGCGTCTTTATGGTTGTTCGTAAGCGGGAGGCGGGCAGCATCCGAATTCCCCTCCATTTCCGATTTTGAATATTTATAACTTATCCAAAGGCTGAAAAGACTTAGCAGGCTGTAATTCAGGGAATAAAACAACACTGCTTTAGATACAGATCCCAGTAGATACAGGGAAATATAAAAGATCAGGGCATTGGATATAAAAAGATAGAGATCAATCAACAGGGTGATATACTGTTTATCCACGATGAGCATGGTCCGGCTGAGGGGACTGGTAGTAAAACGTAAAAAATACATAAGCCCCATGATCCGGGCAAACTGGCCGGCTTCTTCCCAGCTTTCCCCGAATATAAATACAAATAACCAAGGTGCAAACAGGATCAATAGGGCAAAGGGAAGGATCGAAAACAGGCTTAATGATTTTAAAGTCCATAGAAAGATCCTGGAAAAACCGCCCTTCTCCCGGTATGCCTTGGAAGCCCTTTGAAAATATATTTCCCCAATCGGGCCTGAAACCGCTGCCATCGGCAGCCCAAGCATCCGCCTGCTCAAATTAAAACTGCCCGCGGCAGCGGGTAAAGACCAGGCATTGAGCATCAGAACAGGGACCTGATGGGTAAAATTATTTATGAAGGAAGCGGGTAAACTGAACCTGAAAAAATTGGCATATTTTTTAGCGGTAGCCCATTGATTCAGAAACAACTTTTTGAACAAGAAGGCAGGGTTTTTATATATCGTACCGGAAAACAAGTACACACTGTTTGCAAACTGACTGAGCCAAAGGCCAAGAAATAAGCCGGTAAGGTTACGGAACCAAAGTCCAAATCCAATGGAACAAAAAGTGGATACCATGGCAGTCAGTATATTGCCGGACGAAATCAATCTTATTTGCCTGATCCGAAGCGCATAACTTCCGAAAACCGAGGCCAGCCCTGTGCATAAAACCGAAAACGGAAGCAACCAGAAATAATTAAATGAAAACGGAAGGGGAGGGACGATTCCCGCAAACATCAGCCCCCAGATCAACAGAAAAGACAGGATGCTGCCACCTACCAGGAGTTGGGCACAAAGCGTTATGAGATTCACCGCTTCCTCATCATTTTTGGCAACCACGATGGCTTGATTAAACTGTAAAGTGGCTACCAGGCCAATCAGTCCAGATATACTTATATACAGACCCACTAAACCATAATCCGAAGGCTGATAAATACGGGTCAGGATAGGTGCAGCCAGGATGGGTGCCACCTGGGACAGCAGTGATCCGGTCATTAGTTTTGCGATATCCCTTACGGCGCCGGATGAAGCAGACAGGCGGTATTGGCTCCTCAGCCAGATAACAATCTTTTGAATCATGATAGTGATTTCCGGGCCAGTTCCCGGTACAGTTCGAAATATTGGCCGGCAATGAGGTTCCCGTTAAATCGTTTCACATTGTCAAATCCATTCCTGATTAATTGATTCCTGTAATCCGGATCAGCAATCACCTTCCGGAAACCATTGCGAATGGATTCAATATCCCAGGGGTCCACCAGGCAAGCGGCATCCGCAGCTATCTCCGGCATCGAGGAGGTATTTCCCGTAACCACGACCCGGCCCGTGGCATTTCCTTCGAGGATTGGCATGCCAAAACCTTCCACCGTGGAGGCAAAGGATACGATGTCGCAGGATTTATACAAGTCAAACACTTCCGCATCCGTATCCACCCTGTCAATATGTTCGTATTCCAGTTTATGTTTTTTCAACAACGCGGAATGCGCTTCCGTCAGCGGGCCAAGGATGCGATAACGGCAGGATAATCCTTCCAGGGCGGGTATGATCCTTTCCAGGTTTTTATTCCGGGCCGTGCCGACCTGCAATATCAATGGCCTGGCCTCATTAAATGGCTTCTCGCTGGGACGGTACAGGTCGGGGATATTTACATAAATCACCCTGATCCTGGCCGGATCGTAATGGATGTGCTGCAACAGATCATCCCGGGTCGCCAATGAAATCACGGTGATAAAAGCCGCTTTTTTCGCAGGAAGGGTAAACCAGAAATACTTAAACAGTTTTAACCTGATGCCGCTCAGTTCTTTAAGCCTTCCGCAATCGAGTATGGTCAGCAAGGTCTTTTTCCGGTTCATCAAAAGGGTCAAAAAATGCACATCGCCGGTCACATGGTTTACCTGTTTTTGCGAAAAAGCCGCTTCGATGACATTATAGATCCTGCGCCAGAGGCCTCTGGACTCAAACCGGGATATTTTGAGATTTATCCGGATATCGGCAGGCGCCAGTTCGCGGATACTTTTAAAATAACTTTCAAGACTGTAGTTGCCGAAGGGCCTGGGTTTTCGTTGAAAATGGACCACTTCTGTCATGCCTTCCTGTGGGCTGATTCCCAATGGATAAAATCGATTTCGTCCTCTATAAGTTTCGCGATCAATTCGTCGTTGGACAGCTCGTATTTCCATCCCAGTTCCAGCCTTGCCTTGGAAGGATCGCCATAGATTTCAAAGAGTTCGTTGGGGCGGTACAGCGCCGGATCGGTTTTGACATACCGCTCCTTGTCAAGCCCGAGCCGGTTGCAAGCCTTGTCGATCAGGTCATCGAGGGACATGACATTCCCGGAACAAACCAGGAAATCATCGGCAGAATGGTGCTGTAAAATACGGTGCATGGCTGCCACATAATAAGGCGCGTAACCCCAGTCCCTGCGGATGGCCGTATTGCCCACCGTCAAAGGCTGATCTGTCCATTGCAGCTTTATTTTCACCAGGTGGTTGATGATTTTTTTTACCACGTAATTCATGCCACGGAGCGCCGATTCATGATTGAACAGGATCCCATTGGCTGCAAACATTTTCCGGGCTTCCCGGTAATTGACCACCAACCAATGGGCCGCAGCCTTCGAAATGCCGTAAGGGCTGGCCGGATGGAACATCAGGTTTTCTCTGAGGGGCAGTTTATTCCTGTCAATGTTTCCAAACATTTCGCTGCTGGAAGCCTGGTAGAATTTAACGGCTTTGTTGGTTTCCAGGATGGCTTCAAGCCAGGACAAAACGCTCAGAATATTGAATTGTACCGTGGCATAGGGTTGCTCAAAAGAAAGGCCGACCGAACTCTGCGCGGCCAGGTTGTACACTTCTTCCGGACGGACTTCTTCCAGGATGCCGACCAGGCTTGCCCTATCCATTTCCCGACATTCAATGAGCCGGACCTGGTCCAGGATGCCCAGGTATTTGAGCCTGAAATCCTGGAAAGTGGTGAGAGACCGGGTAATGCCGGTCACCCGGTAACCCAATGATATCAGGTATTTAGCGAGGTAGGCGCCGTCCTGGCCTCCGATGCCGGTGATGATTGCCGTCCGGGTTGTTGAATTGTTGAATTGTCGAATTGTCGAATTGCTTTGCAAGTATAATTATCAGATATGTTGTTTCATGATATGCTGCCGGGAGCCATTGCCCCAGCTTCCAGCTCCTATCTTCCAGCTTCTAACTCCTAACTCCTAGCTTCCAACTTCCAGCTTCCTGCCATTTTGATCGCCCAATACCGGGCCCAGCTGAGCCTGCCCTGCTTAAACGCCTGAAAGTATTTTTCCTCCTTAGGGGTCTGGGGCCTGACCTGCTCACTTGTTTTCATCCATAATTCAAAAGGAAGGGTGAATCCCTGTTTGGGCCGGTTCCAAATGGCTTCGGGCAGAATATCTTTACAGGATTCAATGAGCAGAAATTTAGGCTGTCCGGGTTTGAACCGGATATCGGAGGGCATTGTATTGACCAGTTCTACAAATTCCTTGTCGAGAAAAGGCACCCGGATCTCCAGGCTATGCCACATGCTCATATAATCTGCATCTTTCAGCAATTGGTTGTGCATATAGGCATGGTATTCGAGCCAACTGGCTTTTTCCAACCGGTCCTCCCCGTTCCAGGAGGCCGTCTGCATGCTGTCGAGCTGGTGTCGGACCTCTGTTTCATCCGCTTCCAGGATGTCCGCTATCCGGTCTATGGTATGTAATCCCCGGTAAAACAAATATTCTCCGGTGCTGTTTTTTAAAGTCGCAAATTTTATTTTACGGTAACGGTCCGAAGTCCCGAGCGTTGCTAATTCCAGAACAGGGCCAGGACATTTTACCAGCCATTGCCACCAACTGGAATTCTTCACGGAAGGATAACCTCCAAACAATTCATCAGCACCGATTCCTGAGAGCACCGATTTGAGCCCGGCCCGGTGCGCATAGCCGGATATCATATACACATTGATCGCGTCGGTACTCGGCTGATCCATGGCTCGCAGCGCATCGGGCAGTTGCAGATCGAAATCCGCGGAGGTTACGACATATTCATGATGCCTGGAGCCGGCCATTTGAACTACCTGGTCCTGGTATTTTTTTTCGGAATATCCGGATTCGTTAAAGTGGACGGAGAGGGTATGCAAATGCTCCTTTACCCAGGGTTTTGCCAGGAGGGTCAACAGGCTTGAATCAATGCCTCCACTAAGGAAGATGCCCAATGGGGCGTCTGAGATCAGGTGCCTTCGAATCGCCTGTTCCAGGGTCGAGCGGACCCTTAAAGCCGCTTCACCGGGTGCAACCTTTTCTTTTATATCATGACCGGGAATAAAGCTATGCAGCTTAATCCTGGACTGGCCGATTTCAAACTCCAGTATGGAACCTTTAGCCAGGGATTGAACCTGTTGCAGTGTCGTGCGGGGGGCAGGGATATGGCCGAAGGCCAGGAAAAAGATTTTCCAGTTTTTGTCTTCAGGCCAGTCCGGCTGCAGGGCCCGGAATGCCTTGATCTCAGAAGCGAAATACAGGTTCCCGCCCCGGACAGCGTAGTACAGGGGCTTAATGCCGGCATGATCCCTGGCCAGGATCATCGAATTTTTCCTTTTATCCCAGATCGCGAGGGCAAACATGCCGTTCAGCCTGCTGAAACCCATGTTACCCCATTGAAGGTATGCCTGCAGAATGACTTCCGTGTCCGATCGCGTTTTAAATTTATGTCCAAGCGCGGTGAGTTCATCCCGCAACGCTACATAGTTGTACACCTCGCCGTTATAAATCAAATGGACTTGTCCACCTTCATCCGACATGGGCTGGTGGCCCCCGGGGCCCAGGTCAATAATGGACAGCCGGTTGTGCCCAAGGTAAACCCGGGAATCTTCATCCACGAAGGTTCCCTGGTCATCAGGGCCGCCCCGGTACATACTGTCCCGCATCCGGATCAGATCGGTAAGCTTGAGACCGGGGTCAATAAAGCCAGCCAGGCGGCACATTGGAGAATTAAATTAAAGAATTAAGAATTAAGGTATGGGATGCACTTTGTCATTCTCCAGCCGGTAAAGCTGATTTGTTTCCGGACAAGTAGCCAATCCCTGGTTATCGAAAAACAGTTTATGCCCGGCCCTGCTCATCCACCCTGCCTGGTATGCCGGATTACCGATGACCAGGGCATAGGGGGGAACGTCGCGGGTGACGACCGCCCCTGCACCGATGAAGGCATATTCCCCAATCTCTATCCCGCATAGGATGGTGGCATTGGCGCCGATGGTAGCTCCTTTACGGACCAGGGTTTTCTGATATTCATCTTTCCTTTCAATCGCGCTGCGGGGATTGATTACATTGGTAAAGACCATGGAGGGGCCGAGAAAAACTTCGTCTTCGCAGGTCACTCCGGTATAGATGCTGACATTATTTTGCACTTTGACCCGGTCACCCAGCCGCACTCCGGGCATTACCACTACATTCTGCCCCAGGGAACATTCCTTTCCAATCACACTTCCGGGCATGATATGGCAGAAATGCCAGATGCGCGTGCCTTCGCCGATGATAGCTCCGGGGTCGATGTAGGAGGAGGGATGGATCATGGTTGAGGCTGAGGATGAGGTTGAGGCTAAGGCTAAGGTTGAGGTTGAGGCTAAGATTAAGATTGAGGGTGAGGTGGAGGTGGAGGTTGAGGTTGAGGTTAACGGCTCAACCTTAACCTTAACCTTAACCTTTTAGAGTTTTAATAATTTTATTCAATTCATGAATGACCTCATTTAAGGATTCGCAAATTTTATTTGTTTCCTCTTTTTTAAAATATTCAACTCTGAGCCCATATTCCAAACAATTCTGTGTTTCAAACGAAGAATCTCTGGAAACAATGTAATAATATGCTTTATCCCTATTATTGTGCCTTCCAAATCCTTCCGCAATATTGTTTGATACGCTTAACGCCGCTCTTCTTATTTGCGAAGTAAGTCCATAATCCTCTGCACGAGGTAAAGATTTGGTAAGAATAAAAATTTCCGTGGCCACATGCATAGCTTTTTGCCAAACCAACATTTCTTTAAAGGTGATGTATTTCATAGTGTAGTGTTTTAAAATCCGTAAAATTTGCAAATATCCCAACCTTAACCTCAACCTCAACCTTAACCTCAACCTCAACCTCAACCTTAACCTTAACCTCTACCTTAACCTCTACCTCTACCCAAGCACCCGGTCTGCGATGGTCTTGCCGATCGACAAACTCGAGGTGGCAGCAGGTGAAGGCGCGTTGACCACATGGAGGAGCTGATCGTTTTCTCGGAACAGGAAGTCCTCTACAAGGTTTCCCTGGCGGTCAACAGCCTGGGCCCTTACCCCGGACCCACCCGGTGCCAGGTCTTTGCTTTGTATTTCCGGTACCAATTTCTGAAGTGCGTTTACAAAGGCCGGTTTGGACAGCGACCGGTACATTTCAAATATCCCGTCTTTCCAGTATTTGCCTGCCAGCTTTCTGAAACCGGGATAGGACAGGGTATCCCAGGTGTCTTTCCAGTTGAAGATTTTCCAGTTATAGGCTTCACGGCCCAGGGCCCAAACCGCATTGGGTCCCGCTTCCACGCCCCCATGCACCAGGGATGTAAAATGCACCCCGAGGAATGGGAAATTGGGATTCGGTACCGGGTAGATCAGGGTTTTCACCAGGTGATACGCTTCGGGCCTTAGCGTATAATATTCTCCCCGGAAAGGCAGGATCCGAAGATCATAGGAAGGGTCCGTCATGCGGGCCAGACGATCAGAATGCAGGCCGCCGCAGGAGATCACCTGGCCGGCTTGCGTTTCTTCTTCAGCTGTTTTTACAGACCAACCTGAATCGTTTTTCTCAATCGTGGTGACCGGAGATCCGCAGATCACCCTGCCCCCCGCTTCTTCAATTTTTGATTTTAATTTCAGGGCCACCGATTTGTAGTCGATGATGCCCGCCTGGGGCACCCAGATGGCTTCGATACCCTCCGCGTGGGGTTCAATTTCCTTTAATTGGTCCCGGCCAATGAGCTCCAGGCCTTTCATATCGTTTTGAATTCCCCTTTCGTAGATTTTTTTAAGGCCGGGCCTTTCGGACTCTTCCGTGGCCACGATCACCTTGCCACAAATTCGATATGGGATGGCATGTTCATCACAAAATTGCAGCATCATTGCATAACCCCTCAGGCAGTTCAGGGCCTTTTTGCTGCCGGGGCGGTAATAGATGCCGGAATGGATCACTCCGCTGTTGTGACTGGTCTGGTGCATGGCCACGGACTTTTCCTTTTCATATACCCTGACCCGGAGATCCGGTCTGGATTGCAACAACTGGTATGCTGTGGCCAGGCCGACAATACCACCGCCAATTATTGTCACGGATTCCTGAACCATTTATGTGTGAAATAAAGAATTAAAGAAATTAAGAATTAATAAATTAAGGGAGAGTTCTTAATTCTTTAATCCCTTTAATTTTTTTAATCAATCTAAAGTTTCCAATACTCAAAGCCCTCCCGCCATTCATAAATGATTCCCTTGAGATCCAGCAGGAGTGGGAAGGCCGGGTCGAGCAGGTCTTTATAATACTGGACCGGATTCGATTGAAACTGCCGGTGGGCCACGGCGACGATGACGGCATCATATACCGGGGTTTCCCGGCTGCTCAATTCGAAGCCATATTCCCGGGAGAAAGCCCCGGGGTCCACATTGGGATCCACGGCCTCCACCTGGAGAGAATACTCAAGAAGTTCGTGGATCAAATCGGATACTTTTGAATTGCGGATATCCGAAACGTTTTCTTTGAAGGTGACGCCCAGGATCAGCACCCGGCAGTTTATAGGATTCTTTCCGGCGGCGAGCAGTTTCTGCACCAGTTTTTTTGCGATATAAGCCGGCATCTCATCGTTGATCCGCCTTCCGGAGGCGATGACCTGGGGTTCCAATCCGAGCGCCTTCGCCTTATGCAAAAGGTAATAGGGATCCACCCCGATGCAATGGCCACCCACCAGCCCTGGATAAAATTTTATAAAATTCCATTTGGTAGCCGCGGCTTCAATCACCTCATGGGTATCGATTTCCATCAAGTCGAAGAGGATGGAAAGTTCATTCATCAGCGAAATGTTCAGGTCGCGCTGGATGTTTTCAATGACCTTTGCGGCTTCCGCCACTTTAATGGAAGGAGCCTGGTGCAAACCCGCATGGATGATGCTTCCATACAATGCGGTGATATTCTCCAGGGCTTCCTCATCCGATCCCGAGACTATTTTCAAGATGGAAGCCAGGGGCCTCGTTTTGTCTCCCGGGTTGATCCGTTCCGGCGAATATCCCGCTTTAAAATCCTGGTTCAGGCGAAGTCCGGATACCTCTTCGATGACAGGGATACATTCTTCTTCGGTACAGCCGGGATAGACCGTAGATTCAAAGATCACGTAGTCCCCGGGTTTGATCACCTGGCCGATAAAACCGGAGGCGGTGCGCAGGGGTTTGAGGTCGGGCACTTTGTTTTCATCGATATCCGTCGGCACCGCGACGATATAAACCTGACAGTCGCGGAGGTCATCCAGGACGGAAGTAAAGAGGATGTCCCGGCCTTCAAAGTCAGCCGCGCGGACTTCACCGGACGGGTCCTCTTTTCCCTGCATCAATGCCACCCGGTCCGGATTGATGTCAAAACCGATGACCCGGAAACGCCTTGCAAACTCGAGCGCCAGCGGAAGGCCGACATAACCGAGGCCAAGGACGGCAATGGTGGAGTCTTTGTTTTTTACAGATTCAAACATCGACAGGGTCAGGTATAAATCAATTCCTCAAATCCGTTCAATAAGGGATGATGCACCAGGTTGTTATGCCATAAGGTGACCCATTCTCCCCCGTGTTTTTTACATTGGTCCTTCAGCCTGGTCAATCCGGAGTCCACCGGTTTTTTCTGGTAAAAAACCAGGGTCGCATCCATCAGCAGCAGGGGCTTTTCCCGAAGGCGAAGCTTTTTCCTTTCAAGGCAATCATATACGGTGAAAGTGTAACAGGTCCCGCAACGGAATCCCGGTTGGCCCGAATAAGCCAGTGAACTCTCCCATTCGAAACCTGCCTGATCCCATAACCTCCAGGTAAAGGGTACCCTGAACCGCATGAAATGCTGGCGGCCGCTTTTAATTTTTTGACGGACGAGGTTTTGCAGTTCAGCCAGTTCCTGATTAAAAGGTTCAGGTTCCAGGTATCGGTTATAACCCGGGTGAAAACCAATGGAGTGACCAGCATCCTCCACGGAACGGATCAGAGAGACCAGTCTGTGGTCCTGGCTGGACAAGGCTTCGTCGTACTTGCTGCTGCGGCTTATTAAAAAATTAAAATAAACTTTCAAGCCATACCTTTCCGCGAGGTCCAGCATATATTGGTGCTGATCGAAAGGATCAGGCTGGTTGAAGAAACGGGTCCGGACCAAGCTGCCGAGGTTATCGGAAAACATCCTGAGGTCCCGTCTTTTCAAGAGGTCCCCACCCAGATGCTTCAGGCTGGTATACCAGTCCGGCCATTGATAAGGTTGGTCCACATCGTGGGTGACCACCGGGGTATACATATGATGTTTTCTTTTACCGACATAACCCGCTTTCAAAAGGAGCAGCCAGAGCAGGTCGGCGTATTCATTGACTACCGGCCTGTCGAGAAACTGATAACGAAAAGCCAGGGAAAGCGAAGCGGTTGACCGGTCGTGTTCATCCTTCTGATCGTCCACGACCTCTTCCCAGCGGCTGAGCATAAAATAAGTGGAAGCGATGAGGTCTGCATGAAGGACATAAGCCTCCCGGGTGTCCTCCAATATTCCTTCGCCATAGATCACCGGCAGGTTTTTTAATGACCATTCCGGGTCAGACCAGGACATGATCGCGCCGGGTATTGCTTCTTTCCTGATATAACCTTCCGATTCTTCGTACCGGATGAAAAACTGATTTTTGATGATTATCGTTTTCAGGCCCGGTCCTCTGATCTCGAAATCCTTTAATCCCGCATCCATCCTGAAACTGCAGGAAAGGTCCAGGAATTCTTCCAGCAGGATTTCAAAAGTATATTTTGTTTCCGGATAAAATTTTTGGGGAAGGCAGATTTCGAGCAATGTCAATCAGTTTTCATAGGTTAGGCTGTGATCTCCGTGCGTTATTTGCATTTTGCTCCCTTCGCCGTTCGCCTTTCTCCCTTCGCCCTTCAATATCATTCCGTGTCAATAAAAAATCTCCGGACCGTATCGATCACTTTTTCCTGGTCGTGCGCCTTCATCTCCGTATGGATGGGCAGGGAGATCACCTCCTTACAGAGGCGGTCGGTCACCGGGAGGAAATCGACCTTGCCGCGGAAGGGTTTGAAGGCCTCCTGATCATAAAGGGGGACTGGATAATAGATCATATTCGGGATGCCCTCGGCAGTGAGGAAAGAAGCCAGGGCATCGCGGCGGCCATCTACCACCTTGAGGGTGTATTGGTGATAAACATGGGTGGAATGCGGGGATTCCGCAGGAGTGCAGAGAAAGGGAATATCTTTAAACCCTTCGTTGTACGCATAGGCCACGTTCTGCCTGGCCCGGCAATATTCATCGAGATGACCTAATTTGATCCTGAGCACGGCAGCCTGGATGGAATCGAGCCGCGAATTCACTCCGATCAGGTCATGATAATATCTTTTGCGTTGGCCGTGATTGGCGATCGTGCGCAGTTTTTCAGCCAGGGCTTCGTCGCGGCACATCATCGCTCCGCCGTCTCCGTAACAGCCCAGGTTTTTGGAAGGGAAAAAAGAGGTACATCCGATGTGGCCAAGGGTCCCGGCCTTTTGTTTTTTACCGTCCGCGAATACATAGTCCGCTCCGATAGCCTGCGCATTGTCCTCAATGACGGGGATGTGGAGTTTTCCGGCAAGATCCAGGATGCCCTGCATTTCCGCGACCTGGCCAAAAAGATGCACCGGCACGATCGCTTTGGTTTTGGGAGTGATGGCCTGACGGATGAGTTCCGGCGTACAATTGAAACTGTCGTAATCCACATCAATCATCACCGGACGGAGTTGCAACAAAGCGATCACTTCCGCGGTGGCCACATAAGTAAATGCAGGTACGATGATTTCATCCCCCGGCTTGCAGTCCAGGGCCATCAAGGCGATCTGTAGGGCGTCCGTACCATTGGCGCAGGGAATGACATGGGGGATGTCCAGGTACCTTTCCAGGGCTTGCTGAAACTCCCTGACCTCAGGCCCGTTTATAAATTGGGCGTGCTCCAGGACATGGAGCACCGCCTCGTCGATTTCCGTTTTGATGCGGTGGTACTGGGATTTGAGGTCTACCATTTGCATAACATACTGTTTTATAAGGTTGAAATGGTTTTTCGGCCAATGCTCTCATAATAAAACCCAGGGGGAATATCGTCCAGGTCATACAGATTCCGCCCGTCAAAAAGAGCCGCCGTTTTCATAAGGGATTTGATCCGATCAAATTCCGGGGCGCGGAACAGGCTCCATTCGGTCGCGATCACCAAAGCATCTGCCTGGTCCAGGACTTCGTATTCGTTTTCCCCATACTGGATTTGATCCCCATACCTGTCTTTTACATGGTCCATGGCTTCAGGGTCAAAGACCCTCACCTTTGCTCCCCGGGCAAGCAGATCATCAATCACCGTCAAAGCCGGCGCTTCCCGGATATCGTCGGTATTGGGTTTAAAGGCCAGGCCCCAGATGGCAATTTGCTTCCCTCCGAGGTTTTGCATAAAATATTTTTCAAGCTTTGCCGTCAGGATGTGTTTTTGATCCTGGTTGGTTCTGACCACCGAATTCAGGATATTCATTTCATAATCAAATTCCCGGGCCGTCTGGATGAGGGCCATCACATCCTTGGGGAAACAACTTCCGCCATAACCGATTCCGGGAAACAAGAACCGTTTACCTATCCGGTTGTCGCTTCCAATCCCCCTGCGCACCATATCCACATCGGCTCCTGCCCGTTCACAGAGGTTGGCGATTTCATTCATAAAGGTGATGCGCGTGGCCAGGTAAGCGTTGGCTGCATACTTGGTCATTTCCGCAGACCTGAGGTCCATGGTCAGAATGGGATTGCCCTGGCGTACAAAAGGGTCGTACAAATGTTTCATTCTTTCCAGGGCTTTTTCGCTGCTGCTTCCTATGACCACCCGGTCCGGTTTCATAAAATCCTCCACCGCCACCCCTTCCCTTAAAAATTCCGGGTTGGAAACGACATCAAACAAATTATTATCCAGTTTATCTCCCAGCACAGCAGCCACTTTTTCAGCGGTGCCCACAGGTACCGTGCTTTTATTGACCACGATCGTATATTTTTGAATCAGGTCCCCCAGTTGATCCGCAGTCATGATGATCGCGCTGAGGTCGGCGGAGCCGTCTTCTCCCGGCGGAGTAGGCAAGGCAAGAAATATGATTTCGGCGTGATCAACCGCTTTTTTCAGTTCGGTGGTAAAAGTCAGGCGTCCCTGGCGGGTGTTCCTTTCAAAAAGGTTTTCCAGCCCTGGTTCATAAATCGTGATCCTTCCCTGGTTCAACCGGCTGACCTTTTGGGCGTCGATGTCCACACAAATCACCTGATGCCCCATTTCCGCAAAGCAGGTACCCGTGACAAGGCCTACGTATCCGGTGCCGATTACTCCAATGTCCATTTTATTTTAATTAAGGAATTAAAGAATTAAAGAATTAAGGAGACGAGATCTGCTTGGAAGATTTTAAAATTGCATTTAATATCCTAATAATTTCTTCTGCATGCGTTAAAAGTCCCGTTGCCTTTTCTTCATCCAGGTATCCTGAATCTTTTAACAGCCTGATCCAATAATGGACTTCTTTTGCTTCTTTATAGGATATCTGGAATCTTGCAATAAAATCCCTTTTGCTATGCCCGGCTAATCCTTCCTCAATATTTGCACCTATCGAAGTGGCACATCTCAAAAATTGTTTTGATAATATAAATTCCTTCTTATCAACAATTAGTATCTTATAAATCCGGATAGAATCCAAAGAGAACTGATAGGATTTCTCTCTTATAATATTGTCCTTCATAGTGGGTGTGTTCTTTCAGCGAATAAATATCCATTAATCCTTAATTTTTAATTATTAATTTTTAATTTTTTCCATGGCTTCGCCCCCGATCTGTCGCAGTGGAAGATCGCAAGGAAGAATATCCTTCAATGACCGGGGATCACCGAAGGCTGCGGAGATGGGCCGGATCGATTTGGATACGTAATCCAAATCCGATGCGGTCCAGTTCGATCAACAGCTCGTTTTTACCGAGCGAGCGGATCAGTTTGCCCCTGAGTCCGGTCAGGTTGCCCAAGACCACTTCGACTGCCTCCCCGGGGCTGAAAGGCCGGTTTTCAAGAGAGATCCCGTTGATTTCTCCCGTTACGCGCTGGAGCCATTCGATTTCCTGGTCCGGGATGGCAATCAGGTTTTTATTGAAGCGGACAAAGCCTTCCACATGCTGGGTTTCCAGCACGGGCACGTACTCGGCTTTGCGGATGTGGACAAAAACGTAGCGGTAGATCAGCGGGAGCATCTGGGTCCTTTTTTTACGGGTGTACACCCGGACCACTTTTTGGAGGGGAATATAATTTTTAATACCTGCCCGGGTCAACGCCTGGCTCACCGCTTTTTCGGCCTTCACCCTCGTGAGGACGGCAAACCATTTGGTGGTATCCGGGGACAAATCGTTCTGGCAGGCCGCTGCAATCATATCAGGGGTTTAATTCATTTTGAGGATTGACTGGATGAGGCTCCAGGTAGGGCGCGGACCAGATCAGATATGGCTCCGGATGAAAGGAACTCCAGCCAATCCTAAGCTCCTCCTCATTATCGTAAATCACGTAACGGATCTTGCGTTTTATCAGTTTTTCGGATTTTTCCACGAGCTGGATCAGGTAGGACTTGTCCAACTGGCCGACCAGGATCAGATCAATCACCCCACTATCCCTGCCCTGTGCGAAAGTACCGGTAAGAAAGGCCCGCTCCAGCAGGCCCAGTCGTTTGAGGATGTTGTCCAGGATCTGGTCGATCCCAATATATTTAAGAAGGATACTGTGGATCTCCTGGTACAAGGGATAGAGGGGATTGGCTTTAAAATACTTTTTGTTGCCTTCCTGGAAGGAGTTGAGCATACCCGCATCTTCCATCTTATTGAGTTCCAGCCGAATGGCATTGGTAGATTCTCCAAACTCCGATTCCAGGCTGCGCAGGTAGGAGGTCGTATTGCTGTTGAGGAAAAACTTCAACAACAGTTTAATACGGGTTTTGGAAGAGATCAGGTCCTCAATCAAGATTGAGTAGTTTTATTACTCAAATATAAATGGAAATCTTCAGGATTTTATTGCTTCATGGACCAGATTCTTTCCCAGGATCCAGGCCGAGGCTAAAACCCCGCCCAGGATCAGGCCCATAAGGAGTTGACGGAGCCGGTTTGGGGCCTGGGCGTCCAGGGGAGGAAATGGACGGTCTATCTCCCGGATAAAAGGCGTACTGTTTTTAAGGGCGTAATCCGCAATTTCCAGGTTTTTCAGCGCCTCCCCGTAGGCAATGGCATACATGTTGGATTGTTTGCTTTGAATGGTCTTCCGGGTGCGGTCGGTTGGAGCCCAGAGAGCGCCTTCCGACTCGTCCATGTTGCTGATGGCGTACTCCGAACTGGTCCACCTTTCGTAGATCGAATCCGCCTTGGCTTTCACCAGGTCGAAGGTTTGTTTTTGTTTATCGCTGGATTGCTGGATGTAAAACCGGGAAAGGTGGTAAAAAATCCGGTCGGTGAGGGCCAGGGAAAGTTCTTCGTTTTCGGTCTGAGAGCTAAGCGAAAAGATAGTGCTTTCGGGTTTATAGGTGCAAGACAGCAAACCCGACTTTTCCCCTCCTACGGTAAATCCATAAACCCTTTTCAGGGCCGCGTTTTCAAGCAAACTGAATCCGGCCAGTGAATCGGAGCGGAACCGGAAATCCCTATAGGCTTCATCGGCCTCAGCCCATTTTGTATCCAGTGCATAGATCCGGATGATGTGGTTTGCGAGGAAATCTTCCGTTCCCCCCACCGCCGCCTTATCAAACAAGGCCGCATTGACAATGCGCATGGACCTGGACAATTCCACAATCTTATCCAGGGAGACCTTGCCGGTGCCGCTGCCCCCCAGCCCAAACTGGCCCAATAAACCGCTGATGGAACTGTATCCCAGATTTTCCCCTTCGTTCAGGGCAAAAGTGAGTGTCGCATTAAAGGTGACCGGTTGGAACCGGGCTTTTAAATACATCAGTGTTCCGGTCAGGAGGGACAGTACGAGTATCAGATACCTTCCTTTCCATAAAAGCAGGACGAATCCCTTTCCTTTGACGATGATGTCTTTTAAACTGAGGTCCTGGTCGTAATATGCGCCTGGGATCTTTGGATCGTTTATATTGATTTGCTCAGGCATCGTAATTTAAAAGCGGGGAAAGCCATTTTTCCGTAAGACTAATATCCTGGTTTTTCCGGAGTGCATACTCTTCCACCTGGTCCCGGCCGATGTTGCCGAGGCCAAAATATTTAGACTGGGGATGGCTGAAGTACCAGCCGCTGACGGAAGAGGCCGGATGCATGGCCATGCTTTCCGTAAGGTTCATGCCGATTTTACTCTCTACGCCAAGCAGGTCAAACAGGGTTTGTTTTTCGGTATGGTCCGGGCAGGCGGGGTAGCCGGGTGCCGGCCGGATGCCCTGGTATTTTTCAGCGATCAGTTCTTCATTGGTCAGCTTTTCATCACTGTAAGCCCACCACTCCGTCCGCATCCGGTAATGCATACATTCCGCAAAGGCTTCCGCCAAGCGGTCTCCCAGGGATTTGAGCAGTATGGCATGGTAATCGTCGTGTCCGGCCTGCAATTCCCGGACTTTTTCATCGAGACCGATCCCTGCCGTGACGGCGAAACCTCCGATATAATCGGTTTTCCCGGATGACTTCGGCGCAATAAAATCGGCCAGGGACAAATAAGGGATGCCGGCTGACTTTTCCCGCTGCTGCCTGAGGTGGTGGGCTACCGCGACGACCTCCCCGGCTTCATTCCGGATTTCGATATCATCGGTTTCCAGGCTGTTCGCTTTGAAAATACCCACGATTCCTTCCGCCCTGATCCATTTTTCATCAATGATGCGCCGAAGGAGGCTTTGGGCATCCAGGTAAAGTTTTTTGGCTTCCACGCCCACCAGGGGATCTTCAAAGAGGGCGGGATATTTGCCATTGAGTTGCCAGGAAGAAAAGAAAGGAGTCCAGTCAATAAAATCACTCAGTTCTTCCAGGGAGTAATCCAGCAGGACTTTGGTCCCCAGCCACTTTGGTTTGGGAGGTTCGTAACGGTCCCAGTCGATGCCCAGTTTTTGTTTGCGAGCAGTCTCCAGGGAAACGTAGGTTTTGGTGGTCTCCCGCTCCGACCGCGATTTCCTCACCTGGGTGTATTCATCCCTGGTCTTTTCAATAAAAACCTGGCGGCCCACTTCATCCTTGCTCAACAGGGCGCTTACGACAGCCACACTGCGGGAGGCATCCAGGACGTGGATGACCGGAGCAAGGTTATACTGGGGTTCAATTTTGATCGCCGTGTGCAGTTTGGACGTAGTGGCGCCACCGATGAGCAAAGGCAGGTTCATGCCCCGGCGTTGCATTTCTTTTGCCACATACACCATTTCGTCCAGGGAAGGGGTGATCAGGCCGCTCAGGCCGATGATATCCACCTTCTCCGCCAGGGCAGTTTCCAGGATCTTGTCGCAGGGTACCATCACCCCCAGATCCACAATGGTATAGTTGTTGCAGCCCAGCACGACGCCCACGATGTTTTTTCCGATATCGTGCACGTCGCCCTTTACGGTAGCCATCAGGATCTTGCCTTTGGAACTGTCCCCGGCGGATTGTTTCTGGGCTTCGATGAAAGGGGTGAGATAAGCCACCGCCTTCTTCATCACCCGGGCGCTTTTGACCACCTGGGGCAGGAACATTTTACCGGATCCGAAAAGGTCGCCTACCACGTTCATGCCTTCCATCAGCGGCCCTTCGATGACGGACAGGGCCATGGGGTATTCCTTCCGGATCTCTTCGGTGTCCGTCTCGATGTACTCGTCAATCCCTTTTACCAGGGAATGGATCAGGCGCTGGCGCACCGGTTCCTTTCGCCAGGATTCATCCTTCTGCAACACTTTGCCGCCCCCTTTGATCCGGTCGGCGTATTGAATCAATGCCTCCGTGGCCTTTTCATTCCGGTTAAATAAAACATCCTCCACCAGCTTGAGCAGGTCCTTGGGAATTTCTTCATAGACTTCGATCATACCGGCGTTCACGATACCCATATCCATGCCTGCCTGGATGGCATGGTACAGGAAGGCCGAATGCATGGCCTCCCTGACGTGGTCGTTTCCGCGGAACGAAAACGAAAGGTTGCTCACGCCCCCGCTGACCAGGCTGCCCGGGCAGAGTTTTTTGATCTGGCGGGTGGCTTCAATGAAATTGATGGCATATTCATTGTGCTCTTCGATGCCGGTGGCGATGGCAAAAATATTTGGATCAAAAATGATGTCCTGGGGTTTGAATCCCACTTGTTTGGTCAGGATGTCATAGGCCCTTTTGCAAATCGACACTTTCCGTTCAACGGTATCGGCCTGTCCCTGCTCGTCAAAAGCCATGACCACGGCGGCGGCGCCATAACGGTGTACCAGTTTGGCTTGCCGGATAAACTCCGCTTCCCCCTCTTTCATGGAAATCGAATTGACAATGCCTTTGCCCTGGAGGCATTTAAGGCCGGTTTCGATGACCTTCCATTTGGAGGAATCCACCATAATGGGCAGGCGCGCGATTTCCGGTTCGGCGGCGATCAACAATAAAAACTTTTTCATGGCCGCTTCCGAATCGAGCAAACCTTCATCCATGTTGACATCAATCACCTGGGCCCCGCCTTCCACCTGCTGGCGCGCCACCGACAAGGCTTCGGCGTATTTGTCTTCTTTTATCAGGCGGGCGAAAGCTTTAGACCCCGTGACATTGGTGCGTTCGCCGATATTGACAAAATTAAGGTCGGGGTGAAAAATCAATGGCTCCAGGCCGGACAGTTCCGTGTATGGAGGCACCTTGGGAATGTTCCGCGGTTTTAACCCTTTCACGCTTCGGGCCATGACCCGGATATGGTCAGGCGTGGTCCCGCAGCAGCCCCCCACGATATTGACAAAACCGTTGTCCGCAAAGTCGCGCATATAACTTTCCATTTCCTCAGGGGTTTGATCGTAACCCCCCAATTCATTGGGCAGGCCGGCATTGGGATAGGCGCTCAGGTAACAGTCCGCCACTTTGGACAAGGCTTCTATATGCGGCCGGAGTTCTTTGGCACCCAGTGCGCAATTGAGTCCCACACTGAAAAGGTTGGCATGTTTTACAGAAATCCAAAAGGCTTCTGCAGTCTGGCCCGACAAGGTGCGTCCGCTGGCATCGGTAATCGTACCGGATACCATGAGCGGAAGCAGCTTGCCGGTGTCCTCCAGATATTGCTGAACGGCAAAAAGGGCTGCTTTGCAGTTTAAGGTATCAAATACGGTTTCCACCAGCAGGAGGTCGACTCCCCCGTCCACCAATCCCCGGATCTGCTCGTAATATATGGTGACCAGTTCGTCAAAATAGATGGACCGGAATCCCGGATTGTTGACATCGGGAGAAAGGGAGGCCGTTTTATTGGTCGGCCCGATGGCGCCCGCCACAAAACAGGGACGGTAGGGATGGGAGGCCAGGTATTCTTCCACCGCATTTTTCGCCAGTTGTGCTGAACAGAGGTTCAACTCATAAGCCAGGCCCTCCATATGGTAATCGGCCAGCGAAACCGCATTCGCATTGAATGTATTGGTTTCAATAATGTCTGAGCCGGCTTCCAGGTAGGCCTTGTGGATGTCCCGGATGATCTTGGGCTGGGTCAGGCTGAGCAATTCGTTATTGCCTTTTACGTCATAGGCATAATCCTTGAAGCGTTCGCCGCGGTATCCTTTTTCGTCCAGGGCATGTTTCTGGATCATGGTGCCCATAGCGCCGTCAAGAACCAGGATGCGTTGTTTGATGATCTCGTGTATGGAGTCGCTCATTTTGGGTGAGCAAAGGTAAGGACTTGAATGCTATTAAACTATGGACTTTGGTCCCTGTACCTTTTATCTATCTCCTTGGATAGTTGGCCGGCAGAATGTCCCTGACCGGTTTTAAAGCCGTGGTCCATTCACTCCCTTGCCATGGCCAAATATGCCTCGCGTGAAGAATAAGTTAGGAACATGCTTTGAGCATCTTTTTTTACGAACCCGTTTACAACTGAAAAGTATGCACAACCTTCAACAGGAGGGCCCGGTATTCGGAATAAGGGAGATGGGGGTCTTTCAGGCCAAGGTCGTTAAGGCTTTCGTTGTAGACCAGGTAAAATCATTTCCGTCCTTTGTATTGTAACGGAGGCGGAAATTCAGGGCCTTGACGCGGGTCAATGAATTGACCTGCACAAAAGTGTTGATGCTCAGTTTCACATTCAGGGAAGTGGCGATCTTCATGCGGGCAACATGGGCTATATAATCGGGGGATGCTTTAAACCGGATTTGGTTAAATTGGTAAAATCCACTCAGGGTCAGGTATTTCGAAAAGATGCAGAGGGGACGGTCAATTGAAAACGAAGGCTGCTGAAAGGGATGCGTGCTTCCATCATCCATCCTTCCCCATTCCTTGTGACCTTGGCCTCCCAATACGAATTCCAGGACAGATCCACGGAGAGTTCGCCCTGCCCGTCATTACTTACACTCACATCGATGCGGAAACCGGTCGGGGAAACCACAAAAAGCAATCCGTTTTCCTGGTCTTTATAGGTATCCAGCAATATGGCGATCTGCTCCATGGACAGCCCCCATTTATCCCGTTCAAAATAGGATCCCTGGATCTGGCCCGGGTCATCGTAACATATGGCGGAGAAATAAAGATATTTTTCATCGTAAGCCATGCTGAACCGGGTCCTGGTATTGGGCTTATTGGAATAAGAAGGCCAGTGGCTCACAAAGTCCAGGGTATCTGAACCCCATTCCAGGGGATCGACCTGTCCGTCAAAATCGATGGTATTCCGGAGCCTTGATATGCTGGTCAGGGTTGCCGCCTTTCCTGATTTATCGTTTGTTGGAACTGGGTTGGACATTTCCATCGGTTGACCCCATGAAATGACGCGGATAAAAGAAATAGCCAGCCAGATCCTATGTTTCACACCTGGAGTTAAAAGACTGATTTAAATGATTCAAAACATCCTGGATCCATCCAGTTTCACCTCCGCGTATTGCCAGCTTTGTTGCAGGTCTTTTTCAATAGCAGCCAGTGCCTTTGGGTCCTTTTTCAACTGGTACGCTTTTTTAAGGCCATGTTGTGCCCATCCATTCCTGGGCAGCCAGGCAAGGTCTGCCTTATACGTTTCGATCGCTTCGTCATAGTGGCCGCTTTCTACCAAAACCGCACCCAGGTGATGACGGACTGAAAAAAACCAGTCGGGAGGTTCGTTGTAATTCAGGGCATCTTCGATGGAAACAGCCTCTTTTAGCAGTGTTATGCTTGCATCAAAAGATTTTTCCTTTGCCAGTATTTCGGCTTGTAAAACTTTGGAGGCGATGGCGACAATGTCCGAAATGCGGTTGATCCCCCAGATGGTGAGTTCTTGCAGACTGCTGTCCCGGGCCAGGGAATCGAGGGTGCTCAGCTCCCCTTTCGCTTGTGAAAGTTCCCCCTTGCCAAGCCGGGCAAAGCCCCTGGCGTAATGCCGGATCGCCTGCACATAAGGGAGCATCGAGGGCTCGGGTTGGATAAGAATGGAATCCCATTCTCCGAATTTTACCTGAACAAAATAAGGGATGGTATAATAATGCTGCAGCGTCGCCCAGGCCGGATCCGGCATCAGGTCTTTATTGACATGGTCCCTCATTTTATAAGCGGCCATCAGGGCCCAGTCCTTTTTCCCCTCCATGGTGGCGGTGGCTGCGAGGAAATGATAATTGTGCGGATAATAGGCCAGCGGGTAAACGCCCTGGGCATGGCAACTGCTTACGTAGTGGCTGTCGATTTTTACGGCGTTCAGGTTGGCCAGTGAGCCTTCATGGTAATCCCCGGTGCGGATATAAATATGAGAGGGCATATGGACCAGGTGGCCGGCGCCCGGGACCATGCCCCGGTCAAATTTTCGCGCGCTCTCCAGGCCCCTGCCAGGATTGAATGATGCTTCCACGGCATGGATATAAAAATGATGAAAGCCGGGATGGTTGGGATATTGTTTGAGCAGGCGTTCGATGATGGCCACGATCTCCGGCGTCCAGGGTTTTGGATTACCTTTCTTATCCCAAAGATCCCAGGGATGAAGGTCCATGACCGATTCCACATACAGGGCGGCGATCTCCGAATCATCGGGATAGGTTTCATGCAATTTTTTCATCGCTGCGGAATAGGCGCTGTCCAGGGCTCTCCGGTCTTCCACAGGGTCCGGTACGTAGCGAGTTGCCAGGGCCTGGATCATGGCTTTTTCTTTAGGGCTTGCCGGTCCGGAATATTTTATAGCCTGTTGAACGGCTGCATAAGCCCGTTGATAATTGTCTGGTTCCATGCCTGCATTGTAATTGGGACCCAATACGTAAGCGAAGCCCCAATGGCACATGGCACAGGCAGAATCCAGTTTCGTAGCATAATAAAAAGACCGGGCTGCTTCGGCATGGTTAAAGGCATAGGATAATTTCAATCCCTGGTCAAAATATTGTTGAACTTGGGCATGTGAGGTTGTGATCGGATAATGCAGATCACCCAAACCTTCAAACAGGGGGGCCACCTGGTCAGTGGAATACCAGGCGGCGTCGGTGGGTTGTGCACCGCACATGGATACCGGCGCAACCATACCGCCGGAAGGAACCGGTGTATCCTTCGATTTACAATGAAACAAAATACAAAGGCAAATGCCATAAAAAATATTTTTCATGTATTGGAATTTGGGGTTTTGAAATTTATTCCAAAAATAATCATTTCATCAGGCAGGTCTTAAACGATTCCGGGGGCGGCTGATCTTTATTTGCTCCAATCATTCCCAGATTAATATTTAATTTACCGGCCACTACTCGTTAATCCATTTCATGCAGTTCCCGATTCTGATCATTCTATTTGTTTTCCACGCCATAAACAGCCTGGACAACCACAAGCCGCCAAGCCCATTTGGCGCCCTGCCCAGCGCAAGACAACTGGCCTGGCACGAGACCGAGGTCTATGGGCTGATTCATTTTACACCCACAACCTTCGAGAATAAAGAATGGGGCTTTGGCGATGCCGATCCCTCCCTATTTAACCCCCGGGATTTTGATGCCGGCCAGATTATTTCCGCCGCCAAAGCCGGTGGTTTAAAAGGTTTGATCCTGGTGGCCAAACACCACGATGGCTTCTGCCTCTGGCCGACTAAAACGACCGAATACAATATTTCCAAAAGCCCCTGGCGCAACGGTAAGGGAGATATGGTGCGCGAGTTTGAGCAGGCCTGCAGAAAGGCCGGGCTGAAATTCGGAGTGTATTGTTCCCCCTGGGACCGCAACAACGAATATTATGGCCAGCCAGAATACCTGGATATCTATCGAGCCCAGCTCCGCGAATTGTATACTGAATATGGGCCCCTGTTTATGAGCTGGCATGATGGAGCCAATGGGGGCGATGGCTATTACGGCGGAAAGCGGGAAATAAGAAAAATTGACAATACGGTTTATTATGACTGGGAAAACACCTGGAATAACATCACGCGGAAACTTCAACCCATGGCTGCTATTTTCAGCGATATCGGACCAGACGTCCGATGGGTAGGCAATGAAAAGGGGATTGCTGCCGAAAAACACTGGGCGACCTTCAACCCTGAAGCCGAGACCGGGTCTATTGCTGTACCCGGAAATGTAAATACCCGGATGAGTAATGAAGGAACCCATCGGGGAAAATATTGGATACCCGCTGAATGTGATGTCCCTTTGCGGCCGGGATGGTTTTATCATCCTGAACAGGACGGCAAGGAAAAATCTACGGACCAGGTATTTGACCTTTATTTAAAGAGCGTGGGCCGGGGCGCCTGCCTGGATCTCGGGCTGGCACCTGGGCCAAATGGGCTGCTGCATGAGAATGATGTCCGCATCCTAAAGCAATTCGGTGAAAAAGTCCGGGCTACGTTTGAAACCAATCTCATCCGCGGAGCCACCCTCATCCCATCCCATACTAGAGGCAAGGCTTATGCGGCTAAAAATATGCAGGACGGTGACCGCTATACTTATTGGTCAACTTCAGACAAGGTTCAGAAAGCAAAAATTGAAATTGTTTTAGCTGAAAAAAAGGAATTGGACCTGATCCAGCTGCGGGAGAATATCAAGCTGGGACAACGGGTTGAAAGGGCCGATATTGAAATCATGGAACAGGGTGGTTGGAGGGCCCTGGTATCAGTACCAACCATCGGGGCAAACCGGCTGATTCGCCTGGACAACCCAATAATTACAGACCGGCTCCGGATTACGCTCGAAGCGCCGGCGCCCCTGTGCATAAGTGAAATCGGCTTGTACAAAATCCAATAGCCTGGGCGTCCGGTGTATTCCATAGTCATTAACCAATGATCCCATACAGCCAATGGTATCCGGATAGTATTTTTACTTTATGATCAGAAGGTCTTGTATTCTATTGAACCTGTGCTTATGCCTTCCTTTCTTTTTACCGGGTCAGAACATGTCCCTGGAAACCCTCCAGGATAAAATTAAAGGAGGTTGGGCAGGACAGGCCATCGGGGTCACCTTCGGCGGGCCGGTCGAATTCCGCTTCAACGGCACCATCATCCAGTCCTATCAGCCCCTTCCTTGGTACAGGGGTTATGTGGCGGAAATGATGAAATCAAACGAAGGCCTCTACGATGATCTTTACCTTGACCTCACCTGGGTCGAAGTGCTGGAAAAATATGGCTTGCACGCCCCGGCAGAACATTTTGCTAAGGCTTTTGCTTACAAAGGGTACAAGTTATGGCATGCCAACCAGGCCGCCCGGTACAATATCCTTCATGGAATAGCGGCTCCGCACAGCGGCCATTGGATGAACAATCCCCATGCTGATTGCATCGATTTCCAGATCGAAGCGGATTTTGCAGGCCTGATGTCCCCCGGCATGTCCCAGTCCGCAGCCCTGATCTGCGACCGGGTAGGGCATATCATGAACTACGGGGACGGTTGGTATGGTGGCGTCTTCATTGCTTCCATGTATTCCTGGGCATTTATTTCATCCAATATCCCTAATATCGTATCCCAGGCCTTAAAATCCATTCCGGCCAACACCCGGTATCACCAGGTGATTGCCGACGTGCTGGCCTGGTACAAAAAATACCCGAAAGACTGGACCAAAACCTGGCTGGAAGTACAGAACAAATGGTCAGAGGATATCGGTTGCCCGGATGGGGTTTATGCCCCTTTTAACATTGACGCTGCCATCAATTCAGCTTATGTAGTTATTGGATTATTGTATGGGAAAGGTGATTTCACCCAGACCATCGAGATCACCACCCGTTGCGGGCAGGATGCGGATTGCAATCCGGCTTCCGCAGGAGGAATCCTGGGTACCATTCTGGGTTACCAGCAAATCCCGGCTTATTGGCTCCAGGGCCTGGAAGGGGCTGAAGATCTCAAATTTGCCCAAACCGATTATTCCCTGAACAAAGCCTATGAAGTAAGCCTGAAACATGCCATCGAGCATATCCGGCTCAACGGAGGCTGGGTCGAGGAAGGAACGGTGCGCATCGTGGCGCAAAAACCGGTCCCGGTGAAATTTGAGCAGTCTTTTGAAAATACCTATCCAGTCCAAAAAACCTATATCGGGACGGTCCTTGAGAACGAGTATTACTTTCCTTTTGAGGGCACCGGCATTGTGGTCAAGGGTTATGTCAGCAATTGGGACGGCCTTGGCCCGGCCTATTCCGCCAAAGCAGAAATCTACCTGGACGAGATTAAAACCGAAACCGTGGATCTGCCTTCCAATTTCCTTACCCGCAGGCATGAACTGTTCTGGAAATATGGCCTGCCCAAAGGACGGCATACCCTCAGGATAAAATTGCTCAACCGGGATAAACAATACGAGGTACGGATCACCGACATCCTGACTTATAGCAATACCCGCACCCAAATGGAAAAAGTCCACCATTTTGGTCAAACACCAAAAAAAAATTAATAATTAATAATTAAAGAATTAAGGAGGATCTACCCTTAATTCCTTAAATCTTTAATTTTTTTAATTGCATTATGCATATTCCCAGCCATTTTAAAATCGAGGACCCCCTGATCATCGATCAGTTTATTCAAGACCATGGATTCGCCACTTTGATCTCCCAAGGGTCCCCCTACCCCCTGGCGACACATATCCCCCTTGAACTGGAAACCCTGCCTTCCGGCATTCAAATCCTCCATGGGCATATGTCCAAATCCAATCCCCAATGGACCTATTTTGCAGGTCATCCTTTTGTGCTCGCCGTATTTATGTCCCCGGTGCATCAGTACATCTCGTCCTCCTGGTACCGCCATGCCAATGTATCCACCTGGAACTACCTGAGCGTCCAGGTATCGGGGAGAATCCGGCTGATCGAAGGGGAAAAGCTTAAAGAAGCGCTCCGCCGTCTCACCCATAAATATGAAAAACATTCCGAGCAGCCGCTTGAATTTGATCAGTTGCCGCCGTCGGTGCAGAATCAGATGCGGGGGGTAGCGGGTTTTGAAATCGAGATCGAAAAAAAGGAGGCCTCCTTCAAACTCAGTCAGAACCGGAACGAAGAGGATTTTGCCAACATCATCCGTGAATTACGCAAAAAAGGAAACCCGGAAGCCGATAAAATGGCGGAGCTGATGATCGCTGCCGCCCAATCCAAATCAAATCATGTCTGAATTTCCCCGCCTTTTCCTTTATTCGCTTCAATTAAATGAAGCCCATCACCGGTCTTTCTCAGAACTGGTCGGAAAGCATGCAAACAATATAAGCATCGGCCTGATCGAAAATGCGGCCGATGTCATCCCCGATTCCGCAGGCTGGGTGCGGGATATCCGTGAGCGCCTAAGGAACGAGGGATATCAAATAGAAGCCATAGATCTCAGGGAATGGAACGGTAAACCGGAAGCCCTCCGGAATCTGATGTTTTCAAAAGACGTGATCTGGACCGGCGGGGGCCATACCTATTACCTGAACTGGATTTTGAAGTCATCCGGGGCCGACGGGGTCATTCGGGATTTTGTGCAGGCAGGCCGTGTGTATGCCGGCTGGAGTGCCGGGGCTGCAGTGGCCGGGCCAACCACCCGTTTTTACGATGCCATGGGCGATGATCCTTCGGCTGCCCCTGAACAGTCGTGGGATGGGCTGGGCCTGACGGAAATATCCATCGTGCCCCATATCAATCATCCCGATTTCAGAGGGGGGGCGCTGGAAACGGAGACCCTTCTAAAAACGGCGGGATATATACCCCTGGCATTGGAAGATGACCAAGTCTTGATCATCCAGGGAGAAAAGAAATGGGTGGTTTAATACCCTATTCTCATTTCACGGAAAAACCATAGGAGGTGCTTGACCTGAAGGTCTCTCCAGGCTGGAGGATGGTATTGGGGAAGGCCGGTTGGTTGGGGGAATCCGGAAAATGCTGGGTCTCCAGGCAAAAGCCGGCGTGTTTTTGATAGTTCCTCCCCTCTTTGGTATCCGTATGCCCGCCCCTTAAAAAGTTGCCCGTATAAAACTGAACTCCTGGTTCTGAAGTATGCACGGTCATCAAACGACCGCTCCCCGGGTGATAAGCCGTCGCGGCAAGGGTGCCGGGTTTATTCAATACAAAGTTATGGTCGTAACCTCCTTTGATCTGACTGATATCCCTGCCTATGGGTTTGGCTTCTGTAAAATCCATGGGCGTGCCTTTGACGAGGGCCAGATTGCCCAGGGGGATGAGGCTTTCATCCACCGGGGTGAATTGGTCCGCGTTGATATACAATTCATGTCCCAGGATGGTGCTGTCCGTGCCCGCAGAGAGGTTAAAATAAGCATGGTTGGACAGGTTGACCGGTGTGGCCTGGTCCGTCGTGGCCATATAATCGATTTTCAATTGATTGTCCCAGGTCAGCGTATACGTCACTTCCACATTAAGATTTCCTGGAAATCCTTCCTCCCCATCCACGCTCAGGTAGCCAAGAGTGACGCTGCTGTCGGTATGGCTCAAAGCCTTCCAGAGGGCCTTGTCAAAACCGCGGATTCCCCCGTGCAGGCTGTTTTTGCCGTTGTTGGCCGCCAGCTTGTAGGTTTTGCCATTCAGGGAAAAACTGGCTTTGGCGATACGGTTGGCATACCTTCCGACAATGCAGCCGAAAAAAGGATTGCCGGCTTGCCTGAACCCTTCCAGGGTATTAAAGCCCAGCAGGACGTCGCCGGGAACGCCGGTGCGGTCCGCGACCATCAGTTGGGTAATGGTGGCGCCAAAATTGGTGACAGAGACTTCCATCCCATTGTTGTTCTTAAACGTAAAGAGCGAAACCGTATCGGAATCGATCATGCCAAAAGGAGCGATCGTGATCATTTGATGAGTGCTTGGCGGCATGGGCGCCGGCGTTTCTTTTTGTTCTCCGGACTTGCAGGCAGCGAATGCCCCAAGAATTAAAATCCCGGCGGAGGAGTTAAAAATGGTTTTCATACACTCTAAGATTCCTGCAAATAAAGATATGAAGATAAAAAAGGGTTTGGCCCACAGGGTAAATATTTTTTGGAGCCGGTCCGAATTATCAGATGGACTTGCATTTTCCTTATACATTTGACCTCATTAAGTCATGCAACACGACCCATTCGCAGCGCTGCGGATAAGAGAGTTCAGGTTTTTTATTTTAGGAAGATTATTGTTTATCACCGGCTTGCGCATGATGGCGACCGTGGTGGCCTGGTGGCTGTATGAGACAACGCGCGATCCTTTCGCCATCGGTTTGATCGGACTAGCGGAAGTGATCCCGGCGGTTGGATTGGCTCTTTATGCCGGCCATTTCCTGGATACCCACGAAAGGTCCGCCGTACTGAAGAAGGCGGTGATGCTCTACGGAGTGGTATCCTTCCTGATGTTTATCCTTTCCACCTCCCTGGTCCAGGCGCACACGGTACAAAAAACCTGGATAGCCGGAGTGTATCTCCTCATCTTTTTCACCGGCGCCATCCGGGCTTTTGCCGGCTCTTCCTTCCAGTCCCTCCTGGGGCAACTGGTCCCTTTTGCCCTTCTTCCCAATGCCATTACCTGGAGCAGCGGGACCTGGCTGATTTCGTCCATTATCGGGCATGCGGCAGGCGGATTCCTGATTGCCCTGATTGCCGTAAAAGGCGCCCTGCTGATTTCATTCCTGTGCTTTGTGGTCGCCTGCCTAGTGCTTTGGAAGATTGCCCCCAAACCCCTTCCCGAATCCCGTCGCCACGCTTCCACCTGGAGCAGTGTAAAAGAGGGCTTGTCCTTTGTGTACAAAACCAAAGACCTGATGGCTTCCATGACCCTGGACCTCTTCGCGGTCCTCTTTGGGGGGGCGGTAGCCATGATCCCGGCCTTTGCCAAAGACATCCTGAATGTGGGGCCCCTGGCTTTTGGCTGGCTCAATGCAGCCACCGATATCGGTTCCATTCTCACGGTCACGACGCTCACCCTTTCCCCGCTTAAACGCAAACAGGGAAAAATTTTGATGATCGCGGTTGCCGGTTTCGGCATTTCCATCATCGTGTTTGGTTTATCCAGATCCTACCTGCTTTCGTTCATAGCGCTGTTCCTGAGCGGTATGCTGGATGGGATCAGCGCCATCGTCCGCGGGACCATTGCCCAGATCAAAACGCCCAACGAGCTTAAGGGCCGTGTCATGTCCGTCAATTCGATGTTTGTCAATTCTTCCAATGAATTCGGACAGTTTGAAAGCGGCCTCGCTGCCCGCCTGATGGGTCTTGTTCCCTCTGTGATCTTCGGAGGCAGCATGACCTTGCTCGTGGTGATCATTACCTGGTTTAAGGCGCCTTCTCTAAGGAAACTGGAATATTGACAACCCAGCCCCTGCCATCCTTTCAACAGCCTTTTTTATCTTTACCGAAAACCCGGTTTGCCACTCCTGGACCGGTCCGGGCAGATACAAAGCATTCACCGATATATTCATAAAGCAAATGATTCATACCGAGGCGAGCATCGTGATCAAACGTCCCATCGACGAAGTTTTTAGATTGCAGACAGACCTGGGCCGGTACAAAGACTGGCAAGACGGGCTGGTCGAAGCAGCCTGGACTTCACCGGGCCCGGCGGGCGTAGGATCGACATACAAATTCATCACCGCGAATGCAGGCATGCGTTTCGAACTTCCGGGGGAAATTATTGAATGGGACCTCCCGAGAGGCTGGAAATGGAAAGCAAGGAGTGGTCCCATAACCATTGAGGGTGGTTACCGCTTTGAACCAACGGGACAGGGTACAAAATTGACCATGTTCTCCGACTCCGAATTAAAAGGAATGATGAAACTTATGCCGGCCTGGTTGTATAAATACCTTGGGGAACGCTCACAAAAACGTTCATTAAACCAGTTGAAATCCCTGATTGAATCCGGTAACCAGCATATCCAGGAAGCCTCAACCTGATTACTGACTACTGATTACTGACTACTGACTACTGATTACTCAACAATTCATCCACCGCCCTGAACACATATCCCCTTTCTTTCAAAAGGACGAGCAAACGGGGCAAAAGGGAATAGAACTTTTCCGGTCTGGCCGGTCCTGCCCCGATATGCATAAGTAAAATAAATCCGTTGAGCCCGCGGGCCTTTTCAAACCGGACTACGGACTCATAGATCGTCTCATTGCTCCGGTAATTTTTATCGGCCAGTGTGGTATAATCCGTATGACTCAGCGTACCTTGAGAAAAATTGATCAGTTGAATGCCTTTCTCGGCGGACCAGGCCGAGATGGTGTCGTTATACCATTCGAAGGGAGGAAGATAATACAAGGCCCTGCTTACATCCGCCCCGGCTTCTTCCATGGCTTTGTAGTTTAAGTCCAGGTCGGTTGAAAATTCGTGTTTGTCGACCAGCAGGCTGTCCCTGCGGACCCAATCGCAATAAAGCAAATGCTGATCCGAATGCGCGCCCATATAATGCCCGTCCCGGATCAGTCTGCGCAAATCTTTCCGGAAAAGCGGGTTGCGGTAAAACCGGCCGGTGAAAAAAAAGGAGGCCGGCACCTTATTCCTTTTAAGTTGTTTCCGGACATAGGTCAAACCTTCGCCGAATTCATCACCCGAAAAAATCAGGGCGATTTCCGGGACCGCGGGATGGCCCCGGGTAATGGCTCCCTGGACATAGGTTTTGTTCTGATATTGACCCGTTTGTCCGGTCAGGATTTGAGGACCGGCCCCGATACTTAATATCAAGAGGGGAAGATATTTTACAGCCGCAGGCATGGCGCTTATTTGATCAGGCGAAGGGCTTCCTTTTTACTCAGTCCGGACAAGGCATCGTGTTCTTTCACAAATTCAAGGACGGCCTGAGGATTGACCCTTGAATATTGCCTCAAGGCCCATCCAATGGCCTTCCTCAAAAAAAATTCCTTTGAATGAATATGAGGCAATATGGTCTTTTTCATCAGTTCAAAATCCGTATTCCCCTTATATCCAAGTTGGTGAAGAATGGCGCTGCGGTTGAGCCAAAGGTCCGGATGACGGGTCCAACGACGGATCCGGGCGGCTTTCTTCTCCGGGAACACCGAAAACCAGTGGCCTGCCGCCTTAGCGGCCAGGAGGTCAACCGTATCCCACCAGGATTTGCGGAGGATCAGTTTTTCAATAAGGTCTATGGTCCCTGTCGTGTAAACCTTCCGGGCGGCCCAGAGAATTTCCAAACCGCAGTATTGCATCTCCCGCTGATCGAAGGCCCAGGTTTGAAGAAGGATGGTTTCGAGATGGCCTTTTTTGGCAAATGCGAGGAGGGGATTCCGGTAGGGTTTGAAGACCAGGTTTCGTTCGGTGGAAGAAATTCCGAAATATTGAAACCGGTTTTTCATATACCGGGCCATGGCCGACGCCCGTTCAGGGTCGGCCTTGTTTTGCATGTCCCTGTAGCATGTTTTAAGGCAGGATTCGGGAGTCCCGCAGGAAGCCGGGGAGTCTAATTGAGGTGAACTTTGGGCCAAAGACTGACGGCATTATTGAGGATAAACAACCCGGTGATCTCATAGGTAAAATAATCCCTGATCGGAAAGTTTTCCACCAGGTCGGCAACTTGTTCCCGGTTTTCGGCGTGGAAAACGATCCAGCCGCTGGAACGGTCCTCACTGATCGCATACATTTCGATGACGCCTTCGATGAGGAGGTCGTTGACGATCTTCCGGTGGGCAGGCAACAATTCCCAGAATTCCTCGTCCAGTTTGTCCAGATGCACATTGACCATGTAACTCTCCATACGAATAAAATTAAAGGAATTAGCCAGAACTTCGTGAATTAAATAATTAAAGGAATCCCTCTTTTGGAAAAGCCTGCATGCCCTGTTTCCCTCCCCGGTGGGTTTAAAAGTCTGAACCCAGGGATATGTAAAACCGCGGCTTTAGCACTTCACGGGTTTCAATGCCCCAGGCATAATCGGCCCTTACCTGGTAACCCAGCATGTTCAGCCTCAAGCCTGTACCATAACCGATAACCAGCGGATCCCTGGCGTAAACCAGGCTGATACTGACCTTGGGATTGGATACGGAAGTGGTGTTGAGCGGGCTGTCCTGATCAAAGGGGTTCCGCCCAAACCAAGCCGTTCCGGCATCCACGAAACCGACCACCTGGAAATTCCGGAGAAAGACCGAACGTAATTCCCGCCTGGACAAGTATTGGATTAATGGGATTCTCAGTTCCGTATTGAACAATACATGGCTGGATCCGTTCCGGATATTTTGTTTGAATCCCCTCAGGTGAGCCCCGAGTGCATAATAGGCATAATTGTTGTCTCCGGGTATTGGGGTATCGTCGTCGTATTGGGGGGTGAGCCAATTGTCGACCCCGCCCAGGAAAAACAAAATACGCTCTGAGCCATAAGAGGTTGCCCCGGAAAGGCGCATGGCCAAGATCGTCCTGCGGTCCAAGCCGATATAATGACGGGCATCAAAACCCAGAACGGTCATAAATCCTTTGGCCAGGTTGAGTTTCCAGTCATCCACGATCTGGATCTGCATTTTTTTAACCAGTTCGCCATAAAACTTGGCACGCGTACCTGTAAAACGGTTGATATCAATGGGCGTGGTGTTGTCATAGACATATTCTGCCCGGAGGCCAAACCGCTGATTGGTTTCAGGGTCGGCGGGCAACGTGGTGGGATCTGTGGCAAGCAAAGTGCTCCGGTCAAACCGGAAGGTGGCGGCGAGCCGGGCGCTTTGATAAGTATCAAAGGGATATTTCAATTGGTAGACCCCGATCACGCTGGAATTGCGTACCCTTTGGGAAAGGATCTGGCTGATTTCCACCGTGGAATACCTGGACTGCCGGTAGATGGCGTATCGTTTGTCAATACGTCTTTTATTATCATCGAAAATCAGGAAATATTCCGTGCCGTTGAAGGTGGTGGGTATCCGGACCCCTCCTTCAAAGCTGTAATCTTCAAACAAATCTTTGGTCTGGGCTTTGACCAGAAAGCCCGTGGGGGGGTACTCAAATCCCCTTTTCTGACCCGCATAGCTGTTGAGGCCGCCAAACAACAGGCCATTGTCCATGGTGGTCACGACATTATCCAGTTTGAATTTCAACCTGGAGGCGACCATCCTCGTAAATTGAAACGGCTCCGGAATCTCGGTCCTCTGTGGTTTAAAAACAGCGGAATCCCGGACCGGGGAACTTACCGATGGTTTTTTTTCCGAATCCATTGCAGGCCTGAGGGGGGCTTGGGTCATGCCGGGAGGATCGGGAAATTCGCTTTGGAATAAAGCGATCGTTTTGGGGGTACTGGTCACTTCCCCCGTGATCCGGCCCGTGGAAAGACCCTGAGGAGCCATTCCTTTGAGGTCCATTCGATTTTTAATATAGACGGAGTAACCGGGAGCCAGGGTATCCGTGACCCGGATGGCTTCCGTAAATGCCAGGACCTTTCGACCGTTTTTGATCACTCCTACCGCACTCTGGTCCGCACCATGGAAGGTGATAAAATCGTGGTCCCCACGGGAAGAATGTACCAGGCTGCCGGACCAGTCCGCATCAATAACCATGGTTTTACGCTGGGTCACGCCATGGTCATTAAAAAGAAAGGAAACCTGGTTTTCACCGGAAAGACAGGGTTTGTCCAGTTCAAAATGAATATTGGAAGTCAGCCGACGGAGCTTTTTGGACTCAATGTTTTTGCCCAGGTCGAAGGGCATGAAAAAAATATTGAAAGGCTGAATCGGAAGGAGGGTGTCCACCGGCATGGTAAATAAGGTGTCCAGGGCACGGTTGGATTTAAACAGGACCCCCTTCTCTCCGTTGAGCGAAATATAACTGGCGTCCAGGTCATCGTAAAAATCCTGGGTCAGCCTGCGACTTTCCCGGGTCAGGGGAAGGTAATAGTACAAGTCTGACAAAGCATCCGTGGACGCATTGAGCAAAAGGGTTTTATCATCGATCCAGTCAATCCCGTACACCCGCTGGTATTCCGGGGACAATTTATCCTGGCTGGATTTGCCGGTCCTGAGATCGATTCGGTACAACATCCATACGTCGTGTTTCTCGGTGACCAGGACCATTTCATTTCCATTCGGATGCCAGGCAAATACCGGGATCTGGTAATCGGTTTCCTGTACATTGTTTTTGACCCCTCCCCGGAATATCCTCGCCGGTTTGCCGGACCTGCGGTCCTGGACAAAAACCTTGTACCGGCCGCGATCGTTGACCGCATAAGCAAACCGGTTGCCGTCCGGGGACACCCGGACCGCGGACACCGGCAGTTTCTTTTTATTTTTAATCGTCAGCGCCTGGTTTTCATTTACTGCCCGGAAAGCGCTTCGGTCCTCCTGGTAATTTTTCCTGAAATAACTGAGGCTGGCGGCCGCTATTTCTTCAAATGGCGTGCCCAGGATATACAGGAAAGAAGATTTAATGTTCCGGTTTATCCGGGCCAGGTAGAGGATATTGGAGACATTGGATCTCCCGTATTCGCGGGTGAGATAATTCCAGAATGCATAACCCATCAGCCTGGGGTGATCTTTGGCCAAGGTTTCGAATTTGCGGTTGGGGGGACTGTGTTGCAGGAGGTCCCTGAATTGGTTGTCGGCCCGGGTATTCCAGTCTTCTCCCAGGTAAGCGATCAGGCCCTCCCTGAACCAGTCCGGAATTTTTAACTGGATGGATTTCTGCACAAAACCCTGCAGGCCGCTGCCATAGATCATGGCATTGAGGTATACCTCTCCTATGCCCTCCCGGATCTGCCTGCGCAGGTGATTGTGGTCCCCGTCAAAATAGACAAAGACCCGGTTGCCCAGTACCGTGGTCCGGTCATTCCGGCTGATAAAAACTTCATCGATACCGATATTGGATTGTTTCAGGTCACTGATATCGGTATAACAGATGATTTCAATTTTGTCATTCAGCTTATGCTCCAGGATGCTCTCAATGCTTCTAAAATCGTATTCCGCCAGGGATAGGGTGATCTGGCCCACATTCCTCGCCTTTCCATACCAGTAATTGACAAAATTCTGGGTCTCATACATGTACCAGTCATCAAAGTCATCGTGATGCTGGATCCTGTTCTTTCCGAATTCCGTCTCGATACCGCTTTGGGCATAGCTCCAAAATGCCCCAAAAATGAATCCAATGGACCAAATCAGCCTCCAAGCCATGGAATAAAGATAAAGGAAAATGGATTTAGGGGTTAAGGTTAAGGCTAAGGCTAAGGTTAAGGGGACACCATCCACCAACTCTAAAATATCTTCACCATCCCCTCGTACCTCACCTTCCACTTCCCATTATCAGGGAATCCCGGGGCCTTACCGCCCGGATCTGATTCCGTGCCTGCGCACATCATGGCTATGGCGGCAAGCAGGCCTCCGTTGCCGGGAAGGTAAAGGGTCAGTCTTGTGTCCTGGTAATTGTGGCCGTTGATGAGATAGGTGTTTTTTTGCACAGGCATGAGCAGGGCTTCGACGGCCGCTTCCGGCCGGTTCAGGCGGCAGGCGGCCATGGCCATCATCGGGTAATCCCATCCCCAGGTAGTCTGCCAGTTCCATTTTTCAAGAATGGTATTGAGGGTATGATTCATAATGGAAGTATCCAGGCCGTTGGAAGGCGGTATGCCGGCTGAGGCTCCCAGGACGGAAGGGTGGTCACGGAGGTATTGGGGGTTGGTATATGAGTCTGGTGCAGACCGGGCGGCCAGGTATACCCCCTCCCGGTGAGGCAAGGGCGCGAGCCTTTCTATTTTGTCTTTCCATTCCGGATGTTCCGGCAGCCCCAGGCGCTTACGCCATCGCTGGGCCACCGAAAGGGCCCAATGCCAATAGGCCAATTCAAAAGTCGGATTGACGGTGGTGAGCGGATCGTGGCTTTCCTGGGCAGGGATCAAGCCGGGTCCAAGATTATAGGTATGACTGCTGCTGTCCCAGGCCAGGAAATCAGCCATAAAGTCCGCCGTGGCAAAAACAAGCTCTTTATACTTATTCAGTTTTTTCCGGGAAGGCTGGATTTTGTATAACAACTCACTCATGTAAATGACATGGGCTTGCTGCCAGACCAGGAAAGATCCGATCGAGGATGGGGTCTCGTTTCCCCAGGGATCGGTCATTTTCTGCCAGCGAACCCCTTTATAACCTTGCCGGAGTGCCAGTTTTTCCGCATTCGGCAAGGCTTTGAAATACCAATCCAGGCTTTTCTTCATCAATTCGGGCCTCCCCCAAAGCGCAAAGTGGACGGCATGCCACCAATGCATTTCCATATGAGGACGTCCAAACCAACTGTTATAGGTCAGCCCGGTCTCCTGCGGCGGGGTCGGAGACACCCCCTGTACCCGGGTAAGGTACTGGGAAAGGACGATCCTTCGTTCCAGCTCATCAGCCCTTTGATCCAGGCTGCCGGACAGGTCCAGGGCTCCCCCGCTCATCCAGAATTTTTTCCAGGCCTGGGCGCTGGCCAAACGGGTTTTCTCAAAGTCAGGAACCTTCCTTTTGGAGGACTGCTCTGAGAACAATACAGTCAATTCAAATGGGCCCTTAGTCCCGGGTTTTATTACAAAATATTGAGGTTGCACTTCATAAATATCCGCTGCCGCATTCCATTGCATTTGGATCAAATAGTGGCTGCGGTCAATTGATGCATAGATTTCTGCGCCCCCTTTGTGTCTTGCGAGTCTAGATTGTTGGGTTGAATCGTAGGTCCAGTTGATGCCGGTATCCTTCCAAAGGCCGGTGGGGGAGGGAATCCTGATCCGTATCCCGATTTGGTTCGATTCCAGCAAGGGTCCTTCCAGCCGGAAGGACACGGCGTCCATTTTCGGATGGGCTGCCGTGATCACCCTGACCAGCCGCTGGTCCAAGGCAAAGCTGCTGGTCACCGTTCCGGTCCACAAATCCATTTGTTGATGGATCTGCCCGAGATCGGCCACCCGAACCAACCTTCCATCGTCATGCTGCATTTCCAGGCCGACATTGGCGAGGTGGAGTCGGTGCGGATTGGACCTGAAATAATCGGTGGCTTCCTGTTTCCTTTTAGCCTCATGGTCCTGGACAGCGTATGCGGTTTTCTTGCCATTAAAGACATACTCCCTCAGGGTTTCCTCAAAAGTATAGCCCCCCTTATTGGGAAATGAATGCCAGGCCCAGTCGGTTTGCGTCCCCAGGGGTATGCCGCCCGCATAGGCTTCCGGAAAAGTCTGCATGCCGGTGGCATCCAGGGTATATGCGAAGGCCCCATTGCCGACAGTCAGGGCTGACAAGCTGTCGAATCGGGTGATGGAAATCCGGTGCCGGTTGACGACTGCTTTTCGGTCGATTGGGGCCTGGGCGGAAACCAGGTTTGAGGAAATAAATAAAATCCACCAGCAACAATAGGTATAAAATCGTTGTTTTCCCTTCCACATCGGAATCCTCAAGATAAGGTCCGAACCGGAAAGTTCAAGAAGTAATTTGAAATCAATGAATTATCCTGCCACCCATTGCCTGGTTCATCCTCAGCCACTTACTATCCTGTTACTGGCCTTAATAGATTTTTAACACTCCCCACTTACAATTTTTGTTGAAGCAATAACCTATATTTGTAAATCTTGAATAAACTGAGGTATATATTGATCTTCACCCTGGTGCTTGCCTTGTCACCCTGCAGGGACCTTATGATCCTGTACCTTCCCAATAATATCGTATTGAATCTTCAGCCGCTCATTGAAGAAGAAAACCACAGCGATACCCAGGAAAAATCCGGTAAAGAAAAGCAAGACAAATATTTTGGCCTTTATATGGCCTCCATCCGGGAATCCGATTCCCGCGCCTCCATGCTGATCGTCGATCAGAAGATTGCTTTCGAAAACCACTGCGACTCCCTTACCCAGCCTCCCAACGCCTGACATTGAATAGTCATTCCCTTCGCGGAACCAGGCACTCCTGTGCCCGGCTGTTTCTTATTTATTCTTTTCTAAAAACTTCTATTCAATGCGTACTCATAAAGACATCCTTCGGACAGAGATGACCCCGCCGCAGGCACTGGAAATTCTCAAAGAAGGCAACCTTCGTTTTTTAAATAATATCCGGATCAACCGGGACCTGTTAAAACTGGTGGACGAACATACCGAAAGCCAGGCCCCGTTTGCGGCGATATTGGGTTGCAGTGATTCGAGGGTACCCGTTGAAATTGTGTTCGACCAGGGATTGGGTGACCTCTTTGTGGTCCGGTTGGCGGGCAATATCGCCAGCATCAATGCCATCGGCAGCCTGGAATTTTCCTGCAAACTGCTGGGCTCCAAAATCATCGTGGTGCTTGGGCATACGTCCTGCGGGGCTGTTAAAGCGGCCTGCGACAAGACCTACCTGGGCAACCTGGAGACGCTGGTGAAAAGCATTGAACCTGCTGTACACGATGAAAGTGTGGCGCATCTCAAAAGGGATTCCAACGACAAGGATTTTCTCAAAAAAGTCACCATACTGAATATCCGGCACCAGATCAATACCATTTACCACGAGAGCGAGATTCTCCGGGAGATGGTGGAAAAGGGCCAGATCATTCTGGTCGGGGCTTTGTATGATGTGAATTCAGGAGAGGTCCAGTTCTTAGATCCGATGGATTAACCGGAAGGGAGGTATGGAATAGAATTAAGGTACCGATTTCCATTTCAGAAATATCCAAAAAACGCAACCCAATGAATCGCATTTCCATAAAACTCAGTAAAGGGGACCTCTTTGGGGGTCTTACTGCGGGTATTGTGGCTTTGCCGTTGGCACTGGCTTTTGGAGTCCAATCTGGAATGGGGGCCACCGCTGGCCTTTATGGTGCCGTTTTTCTTGGATTTTTTGCCGCCCTTTTAGGGGGCACTCCCCAGCAGATCAGCGGACCAACAGGGCCTATGACGGTGGTGACCGCGGCAACCGTAGCCGCATTGATTGCAAAGGCCGGGGACTTCACCACGGCCTTCCCCGCGATCATTGCCACCTTTGTTTTGGCTGGTTTGATGCAGATCGTTGTGGGGACCCTGCGGCTGGGATCCTATATCCGGTACATTCCCTACCCGGTGATTTCCGGTTTTATGAGCGGGATCGGAGTGATCATCATCCTGTTTCAGTTTTTTCCTGCCTTGGGCCTCAACAGTCCGGCGACCACGCTTGAAGTTTTTGGAGCAATACCCGGCGCCCTGGCGCAAGTCAATATCTGGGCATTGATTTTTACCCTGCTGACCATCGGGATCATTTATCTGTTTCCTAAACTGACGCGATCGGTTCCTTCCACCCTCGTGGCTTTGTTGGCCGTGACGGGGCTGTCCCTCGTATTGGGCCACGAAATCCCGGTTATCGGGAACATCCCGCAGGGTTTTCCTCCCATTCACCTGGATAAGATCTTCTCCGTTGATCCATCCCTGTTTATGGTGATCCTGGAAGCCGCGGCCACGCTGGCGGCGCTGGGTGCGGTGGATTCCCTGCTGACCTCGGTGATCGCGGATAACGTGACCAAAACGAAACATTCCAGCAATAAGGAATTGATCGGCCAGGGAGTGGGCAATGCGTTGAGCGGCTTATTTGGAGGGATTCCGGGAGCGGGTGCTACCATGCGGACGCTTGTCAATGTCAGGTCAGGCGGCAAAACCAGGCTCTCCGGGATGATCCATGCCCTCGTCCTCTTGTTTATCGCCCTCGGCCTCGGCACGTATGCGGCCCTGATCCCCAAATCGGTTTTGGCAGGGATCCTGATTACAGTGGGTATAAGCATCCTGGACTACCGGGCGCTTCGCCAGATCCGGCAAACTCCGCTCACGGATGCCCTGGTCATGGTGATCGTCCTGGTGATCACCGTCTTGTTTGACCTGCTGATTGCCGTCGGGGTGGGTATTTTGCTGGCCTCGATCCTGTTTATGAAAAAAATGGGAGACCTGATGGAAGCGAATTCCTATATCCTTAGCCTGGAAAAAGTAAAGGCTGAAGAAAAAAAGATCAATGAGTCCATTCCTGAATCGCTTAAAGATTCCGTGTTTGTAAAACAAATGGATGGTCCGTTGTTTTTTGGATCAGCAACCGGCTTTCAGGACCTGCTTAAAAAGATGCCCGATACGCATTTTGTGATCATCCGGATGGATAAGGTGCCCTACATCGACCAGACCGGATTTTATGCCCTGGAAGATTCCATACTCGCGCTGGAACAAAGAAATATAGAAGTATTGCTCTGTGGAATAAATGAACAGCCGCTGCAGCGGCTGAAGGCGGTAAGACTGATTCCCGGCCTCATCAGCAAGGAACATGTTTTCCCGGATTTTTCAGCCTGCCTGGAGTGGTTATCCGTCAACCCGGTATCCGATAACAGGCACTTCACCGTGCCTGCCTGAGATACTTATTGTACCTGATTCCGTCCAAAACCATTATTCAGTTCGGGCCTGTTCCCGGAAGTCCGGGGCCCGTGTATTCAATTAATATAAATAATAAAAAAATGAACTTATCCAATATAAAAGAGAATCTTAAATCCGATCTGCTGTCCGGATTTGTTGTATTCCTGGTGGCGCTGCCGCTCTGCCTGGGAATCGCACTGGCCTCAGGCGCGCCATTGGTTGCCGGCCTGATTGCCGGCATTGTAGGCGGCCTGGTAATCGGTCCGATCAGCAAGTCCCAGCTCAGTGTGAGCGGGCCGGCAGCGGGGCTCACGGCCATTTGCCTTGCGGGGATCAACAGCCTGGGTTCCTACGAATTGTTTCTCCTTGCGGTCCTCCTAGGAGGAGGCATCCAGGTCTTGCTGGCCTTTGTCAGGGCCGGGAGCATTGCTTATTATTTCCCGTCCAATGTGATCAAAGGCATGCTCACCGGCATCGGGATCATCATTATACTCAAACAGTTGCCTTACATGCTGGGATATCGTACGGATGCCGGAAGCGCCACCGCCTCTTCCTCCTCTTTTGACCTGTTTGATTACATTCATCCCGGCGCTGCCCTCATCGGCCTCATCAGCCTTGCGATCTTATTCGCCTGGGACAAATACAAACCGGTAAAAATGTTGCCCGGGGCGCTGTTGGCGGTGGTTTCGGCCGTATTGATCAACCAGGTTTTTATTTTAACCGGTGCTGGCTCAATGGTTGCGGGAAGCGGTTTCCTGGTCAACCTTCCCACCTTTGATAATTTCAGCAGTCTGACCAGCCAATTGTCCTTTCCCGATTTTGGAGGCATCACCAATAAGGAAGTGTGGATCCTGGCCCTCACCTTGGGCATCGTGGCCTCCCTGGAATCGTTATTGACCATCGAAGCCACCGACCGATTGGACCCAAATAAGCGGGTGACTCCCACCAACCGTGAATTGCTGGCCCAGGGAATGGGAAATATCACCAGCGGTTTAATCGGCGGTTTACCCCTCACTACGGTGATCGTGAGGTCGAGCGCCAACATCAACGCAGGCGCAAAATCAAAGATGTCCACCATCGTGCATGGTTTTCTCCTGTTGATTGGGGCCTTGTTTTTTGCAAGGTACCTCAATCATATCCCCCTTGCAGCCCTGGCCGCCATCCTGGTGGCTACCGGATATAAATTAAGCCACCCCGTGGTTATCAAGAAAATGTTTGATAAATCAAAATACCAATGGCTTCCCTTTGTGGTCACCGTCGCGGCCGTGGTGCTCACGGATCTGCTCACCGGAGTGATGATCGGCATGGCCTTCAGCGTACTGGCCATTCTCATAGGCAATATCAAACACGCTTACTTCTTCAAAGCAGATGAATATAAATCCGGCAAACTCATCACCCTGGTGCTTGCTGAAGAAGTCTCTTTCCTGAACAAGGCCGCCATACGGTTGACCCTTTCAAAAGTTCCCAAAGGCAGCCGGGTGGTCATCGATGCTTCCCATTCCACCTATATCGACCACGACGTGTTGGAAATCATCCGGGAATTCCAGCACGATACCGCCCCGACTCAAGGCATTTCACTCATCCTGAAAGGCTTTAAAGAGGAGTACGAAATCAAAAACAACGATCATGTCTATATCGGGGAGATCCCGGAACCGCTTCGAAAGCTGGAAGCCAAAAAAGAATTCATCACGCAGCGGGAAACCCTCAATCTCCTGACCTGAAAAAAAATTTGTGAGTTTTTTCAAAGTTTGAGGTGCTGGCCTCCCTTTTGGTCAGCACCTTTTTGAAATCGCCCTTTAATTTTTAATTCTTAATTCTTAATTCTTTAATTTCTTAATTACTTAAACACATGCGTATCCATACTTATGAAAATAAAGACACACTGACCCCTGAAAACGCCCTCACTTATTTGAAGGAAGGCAACCTCCGCTTTGTAAACAATATCCGGGTAAACCGAGATCTCCTGCAATTGGTGGATCAGTATTCCACCGGGCAATTCCCCTTTGCGGCCATTTTGGGCTGCAGCGACAGCCGCGTACCGGTTGAACTGATTTTTGACCAGGGACTCGGCGACCTCTTTGTCGTCCGCCTGGCCGGTAACATCGCCAGCACCAACGCCATCGGCAGCCTGGAATTCTCCTGCAAGGTACTGGGCTCAAAAATCATTGTGGTCTTGGGCCATACCGAATGCGGGGCCGTCAAATCGGCTTGCGACTCCGTGGAACTGGGTAACGTCACTTCGGTCCTCAAACACATAGAGCCGGCCATCGCTCTGGAAAAAGAAATCCAAAATAACCGCAATTCCAAAAACAAGGAATTTGTCAACCGGATTCTGCACCACAACCTGGATTACCAGATCGAAACGATTCTCGATCAGAGCGATATCCTGAGAGAAATGTTTTTCCAGCACCAGATCGCCATCGTGGGGGCCTTGTACGATATCAAAACCGGTTTGGTGAGTTTTTATGATAATGCGGCGCAAAAATACCGCGAAAGAGCATTGATGAGATCCGCAATGGGTTAATGTTCATTTTTTTGATTAAAAGGTACCGGTCTAAGGTTTGGCCGGTGCCTTTTTTTATTATATGAATAATCCGGCGGAACAAGCTCAGGCCTGTTTCATCAGCAATTGAAGCAGTTTCCGGTCCAGCTTATTGCCGTACCATTCTTCATATTGCACATCTTCCCGCCGGCTGTTGAGGATTCCAAAATCCCCGGAAAATTCCCAGAGCGCAAAACCGATCTGGTTCTGCTTCAGGATATCCAATACATCGCCAAACCAGGCCAGGAATACGGGGTGCGGGGTTTTGATCCAGCAGCCGCATTCCCCGCAATGTACGCCCACCCCCTGGTTTTTCAGATCGATCCAGGGTTTATAATATTCTTCCAGCATGGCCCTGCTGAAATATTTGTCCCCAACCTGTCCGGGCCACAGCAGCTCGGGCATGTTTTCCCGGTTATTGGAGGACCAGGACGCCTTGTAATGGGAGATCATGCCCGGGAAATAACCGCGGCAACTCTGGGCGATTTTTAAATCCGCCAGTTCAGGGACCACCAGGTTGCCCACGTTATTGCCATCCGCGATGATGAGGTGCCTTTTGTTTTCTTTCCAAATAGCTTCAGAAGCAGCTACAGCGATCTCTCGGTAGAGGAGTCCCGGCACCGCGCTCCGGGCCGAGTGCTGATCATTCATATCTTCCCGCACACAAGGTTCATTCAACAGGTCGAAACTGATTTTCTTGCGGGAAACGTCTTTAAATTTTTTGGCCCAGAAATTCCAATGAAAATTAAAGGCTTCTACTGCGGCTTTGTCTTTCCAGAGGTTAAAAGGTTCGTGAAAGCCGGCGTTAACACAAAAGCCCGGCGCCCGGTGCAGGTTGAGGCTCACGTGCATGCCGTATTTATGGGCCAGGTGCACCAGTTGTTCGATGCGGTCGGTAGCCTGGGTGCTGATCTGGTAGGTTTCTTCGGGGCTGATGTTCCGGCTTCGGTCGATATCCAGATAAGCCGGGTAAGCCATCGGGATGCGCACAAAATCAAAGCCCCAGTCCTGCATCCATTTGAAATGTTCTTCTTTCGTCTGGGGGCGCGAGGAAGAGGGGTTTGGATTAAAAAAATCAAGCAGGTTAAAGCCCCGCCAGGCCGGCAGCTTGTTTTTGGGTTTGAGAAAATCAAGGAACTGGCCTTGTCCCGGCAGCTGGACCGAGGCCGCGGCAAGGGCCGAGTTTTGGAGAAATTCGCGACGAAACATAATATAAATTTAAGTGAAGGGATCACTTAAGTCACCCCCTCACTTCAAAAAACCTGTTTATCTTTCCATCCTAAACCGGTAAACGTTATGAAATCCATGCTCCTCGGCTTCATCGCCACCCAATTGTCCCTGGCTTCCATTTTTGCCCAGTCCGGAAAAGTCTACGACAACCTTTCGTTGCCCAGCAAGATCCTCAATATGGAACGCAAGTACGCCATCTACCTGCCTCCCGATTATGAATCCTCTTCCCGCTCCTATCCCGTGCTCTATCTCCTCCACGGCGGAGGGGACGACCAGACCGGTTGGGTCCAGTTTGGAGAGGTGCTTCATATTACGGATAAAGCTATTGCCGAAGGAAAGGCCACCCCGATGATCATCATCATGCCCGATGCCAACACCACCCGCAGAGGCTATTCCAACAACGCCTCCGGCACCTGGCTCTACGAGGATTTTTTCTTCAAGGAACTGATGCCCTTTGTGGAAAAAAAATACCGCATCAAGGGCGAAAAAAGGTACCGCGCCGTTGCCGGTCTCTCCATGGGAGGCGACGGCAGTTTTACGTATGCCCTTCATCATCCGGAATTGTTTTCTTCAGCCTGTCCGCTGAGCGCGGGTACGGGTCCCCTCACCCTGGATGTTGCCAAAACCAATGTGCGCCGTTTCGATTCCACGGCCACCGACGCCCAGGTCGAAGCCTTCTTCAACCGGCAAAGCGTGCCCCTCCTGGTCAATAATATGCCCGACAGCCTGAAGCGGGCCGTACGTTGGTACATCGACTGCGGAGATGACGACTTCCTGTATGAAGGCAATTCCCTCGTCCATATCGCCATGCGTAAAAAAGAAATTCCGCATGAATTCCGCATCCGCAACGGAGGACATACCTGGACCTATTGGAGGCAGGCATTGCCCGAGGTGCTGGAGTTTGTATCGCAGGCGTTTCATCAATATTAATAGTCAGTAGTCAGTAATCAGTAGTCAGTAATCAGTAGTCAGTTTCTTAGCCTTAGCCTTAGCCTCAATCTTAGCCTTAACCTTAGCCTCAATCTTAGCTCATGATTACCTCAACCATTAACTATGAAGGCGAACTTCACACTACCGCCATACACCTCCGGTCGGGTGAAGCCATTGTGACCGATGCTCCGGTGGACAACATGGGCAAGGGCGCCGCCTTTTCCCCTACCGACCTCCTGGCCACTTCCCTTGCCTGCTGCGCTCTGACGACCATGGGCATCGTGGCCAATAAAAACGGGATCAATGTGGACGGGGCAAGCGCGGAAATCACCAAACACATGGCTTCGGACCCGCGAAGGGTGAGCAAAATTGACCTACTGATCAAAATGCCTTCCGATAAAACCTATACCCCTGAACAAAAAACCCTGATGGAATATACGGCCATCCATTGCCCCGTAGCTAAAAGCCTTCATTCCGACCTGCTGCAAAACGTGCTGTTTCAATGGGGGTAAACAAAATCAGGCTTCACTTTCCAAAGCCGGTGATCCAGGGAAAAATCCACCTCGACGGATCCAAGAGCATCAGCAACCGGGTCCTGATCATGCTCGCCCTCGCAGAGGACAAACCGGCCGGGCTGGAACACTTGTCCACCTCAAGAGACAGCCAGCTTATGCAAAACCTGCTCGGAAGCAGGGAGGAAGTCCTGGATACCGGGGCCGCCGGCACCACCTACCGCTTCCTCACCGCCTACCTCGCCACCCGGGGCCGCAAAGTGATCCTGACCGGCAGCGAACGCATGAAACAAAGACCAATAGGTGAACTGGTCAGCACGCTCAACGCCATGGGCGCAGGCATTGAGTATGTGGAAAAAGAGGGTTTTCCCCCTCTCCGGTTCCCGGGAACCCCCTTAAAACAAATTGCCCGCCGGATCTCCATCCGGTCCACCATCAGCAGCCAATACATCTCGGCCCTACTCATGATCGCGCCTTGCCTGCCCCTGGGCCTGGAACTGCAATTGGTCGGTGAGGTGATCTCCCGGCCTTATATCGAGATGACCCTGGCCATGATGGACCATTTCGGGATCCGCAGCGCCTGGGAGAACGATACCATTACCATTGAGCCCCAGCCCTATGTATCAAAACCGCTTTTTGTGGAAGGCGATTGGTCTGCCGCCTCCTATTATTACAGCCTGGCGGCCATCGCCGAGGAAGCCGAACTGGACCTTTACGGCATTTCGAACCACAGCCTCCAGGGTGACGCGGCCATCGCGGAGATCGGCAAACTATTCAATATCCAAACGACATGGCACCCGGATCATGTAAACCTGAAAAAATTACCCGGGCCCCTGCCTAAATCCTTTGAATGGGATTTTATCAAATGTCCCGACCTGGCCCAGACCGTGATCGCCCTTTGCGCAGCCACCGGGGTGCACGGAGTATTTACCGGGCTGCAAACCCTGCGCATCAAGGAAACGGACAGGATCGCGGCCATGAAAACCGAGCTCAAAAAATTGCAGGTCCCTTTTTACCGGTTGCCGGCCAAAATGTCCAAGGCAAGCAAAATCGAATATCATATGGTGGAAGGCAAAGCCGTCTTCGATCACACCCCGGTCTTTGCCACTTATGAGGATCACCGGATGGCCATGAGCTTAGCTCCCTTATCCCTGATCCATCCCATTGAAATTGAAGAACCGGAGGTAGTGGCAAAGTCCTATCCCGGTTTCTGGAAGGATTTGCAGTCGCTGGGATGTGAAATATACTAGGATTCAGCGATCAGCAGTCAGCAATCAGCAGTCAGCGATCAGCAGTCAGCGATCAGCAGTCAGCTTTCAGCAGTGCTTGTTGCACTACAACCTTTTAAGCTTTAGTTTTTTGGATAAAGGTGCCAAATTGGGTTCAACAAATATTGTTTATACAGGTAGAGGGTAAGCCCATATGGAGGATGGCATGGCCGGAAAAAGCAAAAACTGAGGGTA
>JAKQHS010000205.1 GCA_029557915.1 Bacteroidota bacterium
GAACATCCGCTCGGTCAATGTCCAGAATATGAGCGCCACCATCGAAGGCGGCAAAATCAAGGAATACCGGGTCAACCTTCATTTGACCTTTGAGTTGGAGTAGCTATCAGCTATCAGGATAAACGGCTGAAAGCTGACGGCTGACTGCTATTTTATCCCTACTTTTGCCCCTCATTTTATTTTGTAGTTAAAATGGTCAAAATCACTTTGCCCGATGGCTCCGTCAGGGAGTATGCATCAGGCGTTACCGGGCTGGATATTGCCCGGTCCATTTCCGAAGGGCTTGCCCGCAATGTACTTGCAGCGAAAGTCAATGGTGAGGTTTGGGACGCCACCCGTCCCATTCACCAGGATGCCACCGTGCAATTGCTGACCTGGAACGACAAGGAAGGCAAAAGCGCTTTTTGGCATTCTTCGGCCCACCTGATGGCGGAGGCCCTGGAAAGCATAATACCGGGCACCAAATTCGGCATTGGGCCGCCCATTGAGCAGGGATTTTATTACGATGTCGATACGGGTGACCGCATACTGACCCCGGCTGATCTCTCCGCCATCGAAACGAAGATGCAGGAGCTTGCCCGTAAAAATAATGCCTACGTCCGGGAAGACATCTCCAAAGCGGATGCCATCCGGTACTTTACCGAAAAAGGCGACCAATACAAACTTGAATTGCTCCAGGACCTGGAGGACGGCCAGATCACCTTCTACCACCAGGGCCAGTTCACCGATCTTTGCCGCGGCCCCCATATCCCGGATACCGGCTTTGTCAAGGCCGTCAAGCTGACGGCCCTGGCCGGCGCTTACTGGAGGGGGGATGAAAAAAGGAAACAACTCACCCGGATATACGGCATCACCTTTCCGAAACAAAAGGAGCTCACCGAATACCTCACCATGATCGAGGAAGCCAAAAAACGCGATCATCGGAAATTAGGAGCCGAGCTCGACCTGTTTATGTTCTCTGACCGGGTGGGCGCCGGGCTACCCATCTGGCTCCCTAAGGGGGCTGCCCTGCGTTCCAGGCTGGAGGACTTCCTCAAGGCGGAACAGATTAAAAGGGGATACCAGCCGGTGATCACTCCTCATATCGGGAGGAAAGAATTGTATGTAACCTCAGGCCATTATGCCAAATATGGGAAGGACAGCTTCCAACCCATTCACACGCCCAGCGAAGGGGAAGAGTTTTTACTCAAACCCATGAACTGTCCTCACCACTGTGAAATCTACGGGCACAAACCCCGTTCGTATAAGGAATTACCCATCCGCATCGCTGAATTCGGAACGGTTTACCGGTATGAACAAAGCGGGGAACTCCATGGGCTCACCCGCGTGAGGGGATTTACCCAGGATGACGCGCATTTGTTCTGCACCCCGGACCAACTCAAACAGGAATTCATCGGGGTAATCGACCTTACCATGTTTGTCCTGAAAAAACTGGGCTTTGACCAATTCACCGCCCAGATTTCCCTCCGTGACCCGGACAATAAGGAGAAATACATCGGCAGCGATGAAAACTGGCAAAAAGCCGAAGCCGCCATCATCGAGGCAGCCGCCGAAGCCGGCCTGGAAACCGTCACCGAACTGGGGGAAGCCGCTTTTTACGGGCCCAAACTGGACTTTATGGTTAAAGACGCCCTCGGGCGAAACTGGCAGCTGGGTACCATCCAGGTGGATTACAACCTGCCCGAACGTTTCAAACTGGAATATATCGGCGCGGACAACCAGGCCCACCAGCCGGTCATGATCCACCGGGCACCTTTCGGGTCTATGGAACGTTTTGTCGGTGTGCTGATAGAACATTG
>JAKQHS010000095.1 GCA_029557915.1 Bacteroidota bacterium
TACCCTCAGTTTTTGCTTTTTCCGGCCATGCCATCCTCCATATGGGCTTACCCTCTACCTGTATAAACAATATTTGTTGAACCCAATTTGGCACCTTTATCCAAAAAACTAAAGCTTAAAAGGTTGTAGTGCAACAAGCACAGCTGAAAGCTGATAGCTGATATCTCATAGCTGAAAGCCGGGAACGAACCTACCCGTCCTGGTCCTGTATTCCTCGTATTCAGGAAATTTTGCAGACAGAAGTTTTTCTTCATACGAAGATTTAAAATGAAAGAGCAGCCACAGGAGGACGCTCAGGATGAGACGCGAACCGGTTCCGCTGTAAAGGGCAAAACAAATGGCAAATACCAGGATTCCAGCGTAGATCGGGTGCCGTACGAAACGGTAAAGCCCGGAACTTACAAGTGTCCCTCCTATTTTGGGACTTGGCCAGGGGGTGAGGTTGGTATTGAGCTGGGCCATCGCGAGGAAGAGGACGATCAGCCCGAAAAAGGATCCCGCAAGAAAGAGATATTGTAAAAGGATCCCCAGGTGGAAGGTCCACCGGAAGGGGGGAAATGCATAAAGGATAAACAGGACAAGTTGAACGGATACATACACATAGTCCCAGGTTTTGAGCGCTTTCATATTTGCGGACAGGGGCTTAGAGGTTTTTGAGCAACTTGATCTGGTTGCGGTACAGCAATACTTTTTGTTGGTTTTCCAACACCTTGAGCAAGCGGGAGATCACCACCCTCGAAGTGGCGAGTTCATGGGCAATTTGTTCGTGGGAAAGATTGAGTACGGTGGACCCGGTGACCTTTGATTTTTCCTTCAGGTAACGGATTAGCCTTTCATCCAGTTTCTGGAAGGCGATCTGGTCAATGGTCCGGAGCAGTTCGTTGAAACGGATGCTGATGGTTTTGAGGATAAAATTTTTCCAGGTGACATACTTCATCATCCACTCGTCCATTTTCTGGATCGGGATGTAAAGGACATCCACTTCCTCCTCCGCCGTGGCCTTGATTTCACTGGGAACTTTTTGCACGCAACAATTGATGGACATCGCGCAACTTTCCATGGGGTTGATGTAATAAAGCAAGAGTTCCCTGCCTTCCTGGTCCCTCCGGCTCACCTTGACATTGCCTGCAAGGACAATGGGGACCGTCTGCACCGGTTGCCCGATTTCAAGCAGGGTTTCTCCGGCATCCAGGTGAACGCGGCGCCCTTCTTTTTCCATTTCTTTAATCAGGGCGGGTTCAAACAAATAATCGAAGGCCGGAATGGTACTCATGGATCCGAAAATTACACTTAAAGTTCAGAACGCGTGAATCCGGAAGGTATAAATCCGGAGGTGGGTCCATTTGACCCGTCGCAGCAAGGGACATTACCCCTCCTTTTGATCCTTTGGCCCTTTTGCGGATTTCCCTTTGATGAGCCGGGCCTTGAGTTCCGGTCCATTCCCGGATTCGGCAAGGAGGCAGGAATAGTGCCTGGACTGACCGATCGAGAGGGCGTCCTCCTTGCTGATGTCGAATTTTTCCAGGACCCGGAGCATGGCATTGGTCTGGCAATACAGGTGCCCGCAAACACTTTCCGGGCCTTTCAGGAAATAGGAAGGAATCCTGACTTCCCCGGTACAAACACTGTTCGAGAATTCCAGTTCGTTGGCGATGGCGAAGTCCAGGCCCAGCTTGTTTTTAATGTGGTTGGCAATAAAATCAAATCCATCCGAGATGATGCCGACCATGTAACCCTTTTCCCTGAGTTCGGCAATCACTTCCACGGCGCCGGAGACAATGGGGATGTGGTCGACCACCTGGATGATTTCATGGATCGATTTTCCAAGCAACAATTGGGCGATCATTTTTGCTTTTACGATTGGGTTTTTTTCTGAACGCCTGATTTGGTTCAGTTGATCGATGAGATTATGAGCGCCTGCGAAATAATCCATAAAACACCCTTTGATCAGGGTATTGTCCAGGTCAAAGACGACCAGTTTCCGCAGGGTGGATAATTTGTCCTCTGCGGCAAATTCAAGCTGGGACCGGATCTGACTCAGCAGAGACGGGTCTTCTTCGGATGCAGACGGAAGAGGGTATCCGGCTTTCTGCAAAATGGTGCGCGCCACTTCCTTGCTCATTTTTCCAAGGGCCTCCCAGGGTTTGCTTTTGTTTTCGATATAACCGATTTCCACCTGGCGGCTGGGGACTTTTAGTTTATGCAGGTCGATCAGGATGCCGACATCGACCCCGTAATCATCGTTGAATTCTATTTGTCGAAAGGCTGATTTTTTTCCTGCGATCATCCCGCTGAGGGGTTGTTCAAACTCGAGGAGTTCCGGGAAAAAAATACTCATCAGGGGTTTGGCGACCAGTTCGGTCACCCGGCCTGCGTTCCGGTTGAATTTGGATTTGGTGAAATCCGCTTCTCCTGACAGGATGGGAGCCAGGAGGGCATCGATGGTCCCGGCTGGATAAGGTTCGATATCCGCGTCGAGGAAAACCAGGATTTCATTCACGGCGCAAAGGACACCTTCGCGCATGGAAATCCCTTTTCCAAGCCGGGTGCTGGTGATCACCCGGGCTCCGTGGGCACGGGCAATGGCTACCGTATTATCCAGGGATTTGTCGTCCACGACGAGCACTTCACTGACCAGGGGATGTTGCCTGGCGAAATCGACGACGTATCCTATGTGTTCTTCTTCATTTAAGGCAGGTATAATGACGGTGACCATAATCCAAAGCGTTTAAATGATGAGATAATAAAAGAACATCCCGGTCTTTCCTTGACCGGTAATCAAATTAACAGGATTATCACGAAGGATTCAAGGGGTATAGTATCTGAGGGAGAATTTTAATGGTGGGTGGTGGGTGGTGGGTTAGTGGGCGGAAATAAAAAAGCCGGAAGCAAGGGCCACCGGCTTCAAAATCTGGTTAGGATCTTGACTATTAATTCATCTGGTAACGAAGGTCCAGCCAGCTGCCTCCATTTTCACAATCGATTCCCTGATTTTTCAGAAAAACCGCTGCCTGGCCGCTCCGGTTTCCACTGGCGCAGCAAAGTACCAATGGTTGTTTGATGGTTTTGATTTTTTGGACCTGATACGGAATATCCTGCAAGGGGATATTGATGCTTCCCTTCACATGGCCTGCGGAAAATTCCTCGGGAGTCCTCACGTCGATGATCTGTTTTCTCATTTATTATGTTTTTTTGAAGCCACAAAAGTGGTAGGAGAAAACATGCCGTGTCAGTAACTAATGTTACAGTAGTCAAGAGTCAAGAGTCAAGAGTCAAGAGTCAAGAGTCAAGAGTCAAGAGTCAAGAGTCAAGAGTCAAGAGTCAAGAGTCAAGAGTCAAGAGTCAAGAGTCAAGAGTCAAGAGTCAAGA
>JAKQHS010000110.1 GCA_029557915.1 Bacteroidota bacterium
GCCAACATTTTTTTGTCATATTTCGCCAATAGGGAACGATAATAATCAACAGATTTTCTGATATTTTTTTGAGTTCTCGACTTTTCGGAGGGCATAATTAGCTGATCCAATGCATGGAGCACTCCACAATAAGCAGTATGCCCTGCCATTTTTACATATTTTTTATCTTTATAGATGCCATTCGTTCTTTTGGCTTTTTGTACCAGTATTTCTTTGGCATTGGCAAGGTGCCGGTTTGCTTCGCGGATCACTGGATTCATAATACAAAATTAATAGAACGACAAATACCTTTTCCGGCTTTAACCCACGAATTGGTAAACACCCGGTCGTTCTTCAATAGGATGACCCGAAAAGTCAGGATTTGACCTGTTAAACCGAAGATCGGCTTCTGTTTTCACCCCTTTTTCCTCTGCGCCCTACGCGCCCCCATCGGTTTATTAAAATAAAGAAATCGTTCATTTAACCGCCAAGATCGCGAAGTGCGCTGAGGTTCCGCAAAGACATTTCATTACCCTTATTCCTCTGCGCCTCCTCTGCGACCTTTGCGCACTCTGCGGTTTATTTAAATGGAATATTCTTCCTTTCCAACCAAAAGCATCGAAGGAAGAAATCGTTAATTTAACCGCCAAGTTCGCGAAGTACGCCGAGGTTCCGCAAAGACATTTCATTACCCTTTTTCCTTTGCGCCTCCTCTGCGACCTCCGCGCCCTCTGCGGTTTTATTTAAATGCAATATTCTTCCCTTCCAACCAAAAGCATCGAAGGAAGAAATCGTTCATTTAACCGCCGATATCGCGAGTAAGCCGAAGTACCGCAATGACATTTCATTACCCTTTTCTCTCTGCGCCTCCTCTGCGTCCTCTGCGCCCTCTGCGGTTTATTTAAATGAAATATTCTTCCTTTCCAACCAAAAGCATCGAAGGAAAAAATTGTTCATTAACCGCCAAGTACGCCGAGGCTCCGCAAAGACATTTCATTACCCTTTTTCCTTTGCGCCTCATTTGCGACCTCCGCGCCCTCTGCGGTTTATTTAAATGCAATATTCTTCCCTTCCAACCAAAAGAATCGAAGAAAGAAATCGTTCATTTAACCGCCAAGTTCGCAAAGTACGCAGAGGTTCCGCAAAGACTTTTCATTACCCTTTTTTCTCTGCGCCTCCTTTGCGACCTTTGCGCCCTCTGCGGTTTATTTAAATGAAATATTCTTCCTTTCCAACCAAAAGAATCGAAGAAAGAAATCGTTCATTTAACCACCGGGATCGCGAATTATGCTGAGGTTCCTCGAAGATATTTCCATCCCCCTTTTGCTCTTCGCCCTCTCAGCACCTTCCTTGCGGTTTATAACATTGCATTACAAAGTCAAAGAATCATTACATTAGAACAATGAAACAAGTCCTGCAGCTCCTCCCCTTTATCCTCTCCTTGCTTTCCCTTCAGGGCCATGCCCAGCATATCCAATTATTCCGCTACAACAGTCCGGAGGGCGCAAAACCAGCCGTCCGCACCTCCGAGGGTGCCATGCTTGACGTCTCCGGGTACACCACGGATTTTAATGAACGCTTTTTTGAAGCAGGCGGCATCCCGGGATTGGTCAAATGGCTGGAAAAAAACCGGAAAAAATGCAAACCCGTACCCCCCTCCTTTACCTATGCCCCCTGTGTGGCCCGTCCATCCAAAATCGTCGCCATCGGATTAAACTATCTTAAACATATCCAGGAATCCGGAGCATCCGTTCCTTCAGAACCCGTCATCTTCTTTAAAGCCACCACCGCCCTGTGCGGTCCCAACGACCCGCTGATTATTCCCAAAAATTCAGTCAAAACAGACTATGAGGTCGAACTGGCCATTGTCATCGGAAAAAAAGCTTCGTCCATCCATGAAGAAGACGCCCCCGGATATATTGCCGGCTACACCATCATCAACGATTACAGCGAAAGGGAATGGCAATTGGAAAAACCCGGACTTCAGTGGGACAAGGGAAAAAGCGCAGACCATTTTGCTCCCCTCGGCCCATACCTGGTGACTCCAGAGGAAGTAGGCGACCCCCATAATCTAAACCTCTGGCTCAAAGTCAACGGCGAGATGCGCCAGAACTCCAATACCGGCGACATGGTCTACAAGGTAGCCCGGCTGGTCAGCGAAGTAAGTAAATACATGACTCTCCTTCCCGGGGATGTAATCGCTACAGGTACCCCTTCCGGAGTCGGCCAGGGTTTTAAGCCACCAAAATTCCTGAAACCCGGGGATGTGATCGAACTGGGTATTGATAAATTGGGGGCGCAAAAACAGCTTGCGGTCTCAAAGTGAACAGCGATGTGAAATCATTTTTCCAGATCAAAATCAATTCTAAAACCAGCTATCTGATCCTTATGAAAATAATTCTTTCTCTTTTGGCCCTTTGTATTTTGTTTACGAATTGCAGCCAACAACTTCCGGTGACCCATACTGTTGACTTTGAAACGGAAAAAGCAGCCATACAGGCCGTCATCGCCAAGGAAACGGAATCCTATTATAAGCAGGATTATGATGCATGGAAAAGCACTTACTTACAATCGTCCGCTTTTCGCAAGTTCGGCTATTGGGAGGGTTACCCTGAAAAAGTGACCTCCAATATTGGATTTGAATCCCTGGCAGCGGAAAAGAAAAAGCAGTTCGATGCCAATGAAACGCTTTGGCGGGGCTCAACCGAGGAGCGCTCAAACGAAAATTTTCGCATTTCGAACGAAATGGCCTGGTATACTTTTGAGCAAAACTCTTATGAAAAAGACACCCGGAAGTTCCTTGGGAAATCATTAGAAACCCGCATTCTTGAAAAGGAAAATGGGGAATGGAAAATTGCCTTTTTGGGGTTTCATTATTATCCGATGGAGGAGGAAAATAAATAAAGAGATCACAATACGTTTTTCTACCATCCCGATTATAGTAGCCAATGACTTCCAATTTAAAATGGGGATTAACCTGAGAATGTTATATGAAACAGAAAGTGTCCTTGGTATTATCCGGAGGAGGGGCAAAGGGGATTGCCCACATTGGGGTCATTGAAGAATTGGAAAAACAGAATTTTAAAATTGCGTCCTTAACAGGAACATCTATGGGAGCCTTTGTCGGGGGCATTTATGCTTTGGGGAAAATGGAAGAATTTAAAAAATGGCTGTTTGCCCTCGATAAATTGAAAATCTTTAAACTCTTTGATTTTTCGTTCAGTTCTCAGGGTTTGATAAAGGGCGATAAAGTAATTAACGAATTAAAGAAATTCATCCCGGATCAAAACATTGAAAACTTGAACCTGCTTTACGCCGCCGTGGCTGTGGACCTTTTAAACAAAAAAGAAGTCGTACTTGACAAGGGAAGTATCTATGAAGCCATGCGGGCCTCTATTGCCATCCCCACCGTCTTTACGCCGGTAAAAAAAGACAATATGCTGCTGGTGGATGGAGGGGTATTAAATAATATCCCCATCAATCACGCTAAAAGAAGTCCGGGTGATCTCTTGATTGCCGTGAATGTTAACGCCGATATTCCCCTTTATCATCCCTCCTTATTAAAGGAAGAATTTGAAACCAAACAATCCATCTACAGAAAAAAAATCAGGGAATTTCAAATTCAATTGCAAAAGATCATTCCTCCAAATAAGGATGAAAGCCTTGATTATTTCGATCTGATCAATAAAACCATCCACTTAATGATTGAGCGCATTACCCTGACCACCATTGAAAAATATTCACCGGATATTCTAATCAATATTTCAAGAAACTCATGCGGAACTTTTGATTTTTATAAAGCCGAGGACATGTACGAGATCGGTTGTTATTCAGCGAAAAAATACCTGGAGGAGTATAAAAAAAGTTATGAGCAAAGGAGAATATCCGAGACAAAATAAATACTCATCGTAGTAGGTATTTTGACATTGATTGAGCTTTTATTAAGTTTATCCTTACTCAAAACCGTGACCGCCAGGAAAAACATTTTTGTTATCATCGGAAGTGCAAGTAAAAATTCCGCAAACGAAAAAATCATCGATTATATGGTCAACTTAACCCTTGACTTTTTTAGCATGACCGTTTTTAAGGATTTAAAGGCACTACCCCCTTTCGACCCCGAACAACCGCCACTGGATCAATTCGTACACTCATACAAACGGTTGGTTACCCAAGCGATGAGTAACTTAACAATGACCATTTAATCTTAAGAGCTTTGGCTGAATGTATTTCCTTTATGGCTTACAGGTTGCTTTTGGAGCGAGCCGGCAAAAAATGACGGGTTAATAAAACACTGAAATTTCGAATGTATGATTGGCATACTCATTCAACTGGCTGTTTCATGGATACTGCTATGGTTGATGGACAAAAAAGACCTCACCGTTCTTGGATTAAAACCGACCACCGACCGACTTCGGAAATTCTCATTTGGTTTTATAATATCTGCCGCCTGGTTTACCGTTTATTGCCAGACGACCACCTTCCTGACCAATAATCATTGGACGATAAATCAGGATTTTTCACTAAAAGAATTTTTATCCTCAACCTGGTGGACCTTTAAATCAGTGATTTATGAAGAACTGATCTTCAGAGGGGCTATACTCTTTCTTTTGATTCAAAAGACTAATATAAAGGCAGGGTGTATCATCTCCTCTGTAGCGTTTGGGGTCTATCATTGGTTTTCATTTGGAGTGCTGGGCAACCCAGTACAAATGACTTATATTTTCCTTTGGACCGGTATCTGGGGACTGATGTTTGCTTTCGCTTTTGCAAAGACCCGGTCTTTATACTTACCTACGGGGCTTCATTTGGGATGGAACTTACTGAACATAGTCGTTTTCTCACAAGGGCCGTTGGGAAATCAATTTTTAATTCACAGCAATAACGGACAAGGTTTGACCGTGTTCCCATCTGTCGGGCTTCAAATTTTTCAATTGCTGGGACTTCCAATCATGGTTTACTTATATTTAAAAAATTACAGGCAATCAGACCACAAGTAGAAATTGTTATACTTTCTTACTTTCATTCCCCATATTCGACCCTCATGCAGCAAAATAATTTCGATGCCATCGTCATCGGCTCCGGGATCAGCGGAGGCTGGGCCGCCAAGGAATTGTGCGAAAAAGGACTGAAAACCCTGGTGCTCGAAAAAGGCAGACCGGTAGTCCATGTCAGGGACTATCCCACGGCCAACCTGGATGCCTGGGATATGGAATTCCGGGGAGCCCTGACCCGGGAAGAAGCCAAACGATTTCCCGTGCAGACCCGGAGCGGTTTCGTGGGCGGGGACAATAAACATTTTTTTACCGACGACCTGGACAACCCTTATATCGAAACACAACGTTTTGACTGGATCCGGGGCAATCAAACCGGGGGGCGCTCCCTCACCTGGGGCCGCAACTGCTACCGCTGGAGCGACCTGGATTTCGAAGCCAATAAAAAAGACGGGATAGCCATAGACTGGCCCATCCGCTACCGGGATATCGAACCCTGGTATACTTATGTGGAAAAATTTGCCGGAATCAGCGGGGAAAAACTGGGGCTGTCCCATTTGCCCGATGGGTATTTCCTGCCCCCGATCCCACTCAATTGCATCGAACAACACCTGAAAAAAGAAGTAGAAGGAAAATTCAAAGGCAGGCATATCACCCCTGCCCGGGTTGCCCATCTGACCGATCCCCAGCCCTGGCACCTGGAACTGGGCCGCGGCAAATGCATGAACCGCGACCGGTGTGCCAGGGGTTGCCCGTTCGGGGCCTATTTCAGCAGCAATTCGGCCACCCTCCCCGCTGCCGCACGTACCGGCAACCTCACGCTCCGGAATCATGCCGTAGTGCATTCGATACTCTATGACGAGCAGAGCGGCCGGGCCACCGGGGTCCGGGTGATCGACGCGGAAACCATGATCAGTACGGAATACCGGGCTTCCCTGGTCTTTTGCTGCGCTTCGACCCTGGCTACGACCCAGATCCTGATGAATTCCTTATCCTCCCGATTCCCAAACGGAATGGGCAACGACAGCGGTCAACTGGGCCGTAATCTCATGGACCACCACTACCGCTGCGGCGCTTATGGCGAACACGAGGGTTATGCGGACCAATATTATAAGGGCAGGAAACCCACCGGCCTTTTTATCCCACGTTATGTCAACCTGGACAGACTCACGGAGAATAAAAATTTTATCCGGGGCTATGATTACCAGGGCGCCGGCGGTACCCGGAACCCCTGGAGCCGAGGAATCCAGGAACCCGGCGTGGGCGCAGAATTCAAGGAATCCCTTTTCAAGCCCGGAGGCTGGAATATGGGCCTGATGGGTTTTGGCGAATGCCTGCCTTATGAGGACAACCGGCTAAGCCTGGACCCCGAGAAAAAAGACAAATGGGGCCTGCCCCTCCTGGTCATCGATGCCGGCTTCAGGGAAAATGAAATGAAGATGCGCGAACAAATAAAAGCCGATGCCGCAGAGATGCTCGAGGTGGCCGGTTTTAAAAACGTCCGGGTATTTGATGAAATCGGGGGCATGGGTGTAGGGGTCCATGAAATGGGCACCGCGCGCATGGGACGGGATCCCAAAACCTCGGTCCTGAACGGGAACAACCAGGTCCACGGCGTACCCAATGTATTTGTGACCGACGGGGCTTGCATGACTTCGGCTTCCTGCGTCAATCCATCCATTACCTATATGGCGCTCACGGCAAGAGCTGTTGATTTTGCCCTCCAGGCGCTGAATAAACGCAACCTTTAAATCCTTTTCCATGAACCGAAGAGAAGCGATCAAAAATCAAAGCCTGGTCATTTTCGGAGTGGCCGTATCGGCCAGCGCCTGGTCCGGCTTATACCTATCCTGCCGGTCAATGCCCGTTCTAGACTGGAAACCCGGTTTTTTTACGGTGGAGGAGGCCTCCCTCTTAACCGCTATCACGGAAACCATTCTGCCCAAAACCCAGACAGCCGGCGCGATGGAAACGGGCGTGCCCCGGTTTATTGATAAGGCTATCGCGGCCTTATTCGATCCGGAAACCCAACAAAAAATCCGGGACGGCCTGGACCAGATAGACCGCATGGCGAAAACCACTTTCGGCAAAAAATTTCCCTCTTGCAGCGAGGAAGAAAGGACTTCGCTGTTGTTGGACCTGGACCGGAAAGCGGGAACTTATCCCCTGTCTTTGTGGGGCATCACCCTGGAACAATCCAAGCCTGTTGGATTCTTTCGTGATTTAAAAAGCCTGACCCTGATGGCTTATTTTACCTCGGAGGAAATCGGGAAAGGGGTGTTGAGGTATGATCCGGTGCCCGGTGATTACCAGGCTTGTTTACCCCTCGATGGGATGAACAGTTGGACTGAATAATGCCTGACTGCAGTTCTTAATTATTTTAATTTCCTTAATTTCTTAATTCTACATGAAAGGCTTCTCCATCATCATTTGTTTCTTTTTATTGAGTTTGAATATATCCTCACAACAAGTCATCCCATTATACTCCGGTTCTGCTCCCGGATCCGAATCCTGGACCCACCAGGAAAAAACAGATACCCTCCGGGGCCCGAATAACTACATTTTCGTCTCCAACGTAGTAAATCCCAGCCTTATCGTGTACAGGCCGGAAAAACCCAACGGCATGGCCATGATCGTCTGCCCCGGGGGAGCATTCAGGGCCCTCTCCATTCAATCCGAAGGCACCGATGTGGCGCGATGGCTCAATACCAAAGGAATCACCGCTTTTGTGTTGAAATACCGCCTGGTACCGGGGCATATTGCTTCCAGGGAACAAGCCATGGAGGATATCAGGACTCAAAATTCCAGGAGGATCGATTCTCTGAATGCTCCCTACGTACCGCTTGCCGTGGCGGACGGCCGCGAGGCGGTAAAATACGTCCGGACCCATGCGGCCGAATGGGGGCTGCATCCCAACCGGATCGGAATCATGGGTTTTTCGGCAGGGGGTACGGTGGCGGCTTCCGTTGCCCTCACCCCTCAATCCTCAATCCTCACCCCTCAATCCTCACCCCTCACCCCTCAATCTATGTTCCGTCCTGATTTTGCAGCACCTATATACGCCTATTGTGGCGCCATTGAAGGAAACCAGGTACCGGCTGATGCTCCACCCCTCTTTCTCGCTTTTTCACAGGATGATTTTATATCGGATGGAAATCCGGCCTTATACCAAAAATGGAAAGCTGCCGGCAGGCCAGCTGAAATGCATGTTTATCCGGATGGCGGGCACGGGTATGGCATCCGGAAACAAGGCAAGGCCTCCGATGGCTGGGAAAACCGCCTGGCCGAATGGTTGAATTACCAGTTCCCCGTTCAGGAATTTGGTTCGTTCTGGAAAGACCTCGATTATGTTGGGGATCAAATCCCGGGGCATAAACTGGATATCCATTTGCCATATAATAAAAAAGGCCCCTTCCCGGTGATGGTTGCGATTTATGGAAGCGCCTGGTTTTCCAACAACGCCAAACAAAATGTATTTCGTGAAAACCTGGGCCGGCGATTGCTGGAAGCAGGGTATGCCGTGGTCAGCATCAACCACCGTTCGAGCCGCGACGCCCTCTTCCCCGCCCAGATCCAGGATGTCAAAGCGGCCATACGGTTTGTCCGGGCTCATGCGGGAAAATACCAACTGGACACTTCTTTTATCGGGATCACGGGCTGGTCCTCGGGCGGCCATCTTTCCGCATTGGCGGGAGTGACCGGTGATATCAGGCGGTATACCTTAGCCGGTGGGACCATGGACCTCGATGGTTCCATTGGGCCCCATACCGGTATGAGCTGCGCGGTGGATGCAGTGGTCGACTGGTTTGGCCCTGTGGATTTCCTCATCATGGATTCCTGCGGAAGTTCCTTCAGTCACAACGGCCCTTATTCGCCCGAATCTTTCCTCATGGGAAGCCCTATCCAGGAAATCAAAACTAAAGTCGCCTTTACCAACCCCGTCCATTATATCCACCCGGGCACACCGCCGTTTCTTATCTTTCATGGGGATCAGGATTTCCAGGTGCCTGCTTGTCAGAGCCAAAAATTGCATGAGCATCTTAGAATGAAAAATATCCAAAGCGAATCCATAGTCGTTCCGGGAGGAGGACATGGGCCAGGGGTGATGATCGATTATTATTACGATAAGATGATCCGGTTTCTGGATGGGGAGTTGAAAAAGGGGAAATAAAGTCAAGCGTTGGAACTCATTTCTCTGCGGTTATATTGTGCTCCCGGCGGGCTCTGCGGTTTCAAGTTTTCCGAACCACTGATTTACAGATCACTAATTACCGACTGATTCCTGACCATTGATTACTGATTACTTCTTCATCCGCACACCCCTGACCCCTGAAAGGGGACTGCCGCACAGATTAAGAAGCGAGCAACGAGATGCGAGAAGCGAGATAAACCAATATGTTAACTTGCTATTGCCTACTGACTATTGACTACTGACTATTGACTATTTCCTTAGGTTTGCAATCCATATGAAAAACAAATTAATCCTCCTCATAGCCATATATACCCTGACTTCCCTGATTCTCCAAAGCCAGGATGTATTCAAAACCCAAAGGACCGCCTGGCTCCAAAAAGCCGAAGCCCTCAAACCCAAACTGGCCCAGGTCAAAGTCAAACCCGTTCATGCGATCACCACGAGGCCTGACCGGGGTGCCTTCCAGGGATGGAGGGTGGACCGGAAATGGTCTACCGACAGTTTGTTTACGAAGTCGTTTAAAAACCAGACCGGACTGATCCTTGATTTCGGACAACACCTCACCGGGTATTTCACCATGAAACTCGAGGAGATCCGCGGAGTGGCGGACGCCCCCACCCGGATCAAACTTACATTCGGAGAAGTCCCCTCGGAAGTCAGTGTCCCTTTTGAACCTTATAATGGCGATCTGAGCAGGGCCTGGCTCCAGGACGAGATCGTTACCGTCTCCGAAATGCCTTCGGAGTTCACCTTAACCAGGCGGGTTTCCTTCCGATATGTAAAACTGGAATTGCTGGGCGCTTCCCGGTTTTTTGATTTTAAGATCGCCGATGCCTGGTGTATGGCCGGCACCTCCGCGGCGGCCGTTCCTCCTCCGCTGAAACCCACCACCTATGAAGCCATAGCCAAAATCGATTCGATTGCCCGCAATACCCTGAAGGAATGTATGCAGACGGTATTTGAAGACGGGCCCAAACGGGACCGCCGGCTCTGGATCGGCGACCTTTACCTGCAATCCATCACCAACAATCATACCTTTAAAAACCACAACCTGACCAAACGGTGTCTCTATCTGCTTGCCGGACTGAGTACGGAAGAGGGTTACCTCCCTTCCAACGTCTTTGAAAGGCCCGGACCCCATTCCCAGAAAGGAGCGCCTTTTTTATTTGAATATTCCCTGCTTTACAATGCCACCCTGCTCGAATACCTCAAAGCCACCAACGACCGGACTACAGCCCTCGACCTCTGGCCGGTTGCCAAAAAACAACTCGATAACCCTAAAAAATTTATGCTCGACAACGGGCTCTTCAACGACACGGCCGCGGCTGCCAACCGTTGGTGGCTCTTCATCGACTGGAAAGAAGGCCTGGACAAACAAGCCCCGATCCAGGGCCTGATCATTTTCGCCTTGAATCAAACCGTCGAACTTGCCAAAATGCTGGGCAAACAAAACGAAGTCGCGGAAATCCCCGCCCTGGTTGAAAAAATGAAGAAAGCCTGCATGGACCATCTTTATGATAAGGACCTGGGGCTCTTTGTCAGCGGCCCCGGCAAGCAGGTTTCATTTGCCTCTCAGGCCTGGATGGTATTGGCCGGGGTAACGGACACCGCGGAAAGTCAGAAGATTCTTACCTATGTCAAAGAACACCCGACTGCCGTCAAACCCGGCGGGCCTTACCTCATGCACTATTATGTCGAAGCGCTCATGCGCTCAGGCCTGACCAGCGCCGCCCGCCAGCAGATCCTGTCCTACTGGGGCAATATGGTGATCAAAGGGGCCGACACCTTCTGGGAAGTATATGATCCCGAAAACGATTATGCGTCGCCCTATAAATTTTACCCGGTCAACAGTTATTGCCATGCCTGGAGCTGCACGCCGGCTTATTTTATAAGGAAATATCCCGAAGTGTTTCAACAGTAAGAGCACACAGGGCGAAAAAAGACACGGAGGCTTTTGGTATTGGGGCACTTCATGCGGACGGGGACATCATTTTAGTTCAAAGGATCTGGGCTAAAGCCCCTGGTTCGATAGGAACTCATAAACCCCAGCCTGAAGGCCGGGGTTTGTATGCAGCGGTTGAAAGCGCACGGAGTAGAGGAGGACACGGAGGCTTTTGGTATTGGGCACTTCATGTAACCGGAGAGATCATTTTAGTTTCAACGATCTGGGCTAAAGCCCCTGGTTCGATAGGAACTCATAAACCCCAGCCTGAAGGCCGGGGTTTGAATGCAGCGGTTGAAAGCGCACGGAGCAGAGGAGGACACGGAGGCTTTAGGTATTGGGCACTTTATGCGGACGGGAGATCATTTTAGTTCAAAGGATCTGGGCTAAAGCCCCTGGTTCGATAGGAACTTATAAACCCCAGCCTGAAGGCCGGGGTTTGAATGCAGCGGTTGAAAGCGCACGGAGCAGAGGAGGACACGGAGGCTTTAGGTATTGGGCACTTCATGCGGACGGGGAGATCATTTTAGTTCAAAGGATCTGGGCTAAAGCCCCTGGTTCGATAGGAACTCATAAACCCCAGCCTGAAGGCCGGGGTTTGTATGCCCTATCCATAACTGAAGAAGTATCGCCTATGCCAGGCTTCAGGTAGAGGCGCGACTCGGTGAAAAATTGTCAAACCTCAGGCTTCAGCCTGGGGTTCAGCGCAAAAGAGGATAATAGGGCTTTAGCCCCGGATAATATGACCTAAAGGGATGACTACCAGTCAACCTTAACTTCGACACCCGGTCTTTCTTCTTTTATTAGATTTGCAAACATGAAATTTCTAAGCATCGAAGATATCTCCAAAGCAAATGAACGAGTCGCCTCCCTGGTCCATAAGACACCCATCTTTACTTCGTCCTTATTAAACCAATGGATGGGCCATGAACTATACTTCAAAGCCGAGTGTATGCAAAAAATCGGAGCCTTCAAAGCCCGGGGAGCATGCAATACGGTAGCCTGGCTCCTGGAAAATAATGAGAAACCCAAACACATCGTTGCCAACAGTTCCGGCAATCATGCCCAGGCCGTGGCCTGGGCCGCAAGCCGGTTTGGTATCCCTTCGACCATTTTTATGCCCGCCTATTCCTCAAAGGTCAAAATCCAGGCAACCAAATCTTATGGCGCTGAGGTGATTTTGTGTGAGACCCGGGCGGTGGTGGATGAAAAAGTTAAGCTGGCTTCAGAGGAAGAAGGGACCTGCTGGATCCCTCCCTTTAACCACGACCAGGTCATCGCCGGCCAGGGCACGGCCGCTTATGAAGCGATAGAAGAAGTGGGGGAAGTCGATGGCGTTTTTGCGCCTTGTGGAGGAGGCGGCTTGCTTTCGGGCACCTGGGTGGCTTCCCGCGGACTGGCCCCGAAGGCCAGCGTCATCGGGGCAGAACCCTTGAATGCCAACGATGCGGCCCAATCCCTGCGCATGAATTCCATCCAGAAATTGCAATCCGTACCCGATACCCTGGCGGACGGGGCCATGACCATAGCCGTTGGGGATCTCACCTTTGAATATCTGAAGCAGCTGGACGATTTTTATGAAATTGAAGAATCCCGGATCCGGTACTGGACCCAGTGGCTGACCCATTTATTAAAAGTCCGAGTGGAACCTACCAGCGCCATGGCCATGGAAGCCGCTTTCCGATGGTTGTCCAAACAAACTTCAAAAAAAAGGGCTTTGGTAATCCTGTCGGGTGGAAATATTGACCAGGAAACATCCTTAAAAATATGGAAGGACAATTGCCTGGATGAGGTGCCGCGTTTATAAGGATCCGCCGGAGTAACTGCATTTTGTCATACCCCTGAAATTGCTAATCACGGCAGTTCCGTTTAAGATCCATACCTTTAACACCTATAACATTCCGGCCGGGCAATGTTCAGTCCCCTGCAATTATCCATTCGTTTCCAGTACCTCGTCAGTATTCTCCTCATTTTCCTGGTATCCGGGGTCAGTTATTATCTAACCGATTATACCGGGTACCGGGTGGTTGCCCTGGTCCTTTTGATGACCGTTTCTGTTCTGGCCATGCTTTTCCGGATCTTACCGGTTCTGCTCGCGGCCCTGTTGAGCGCCCTCATCTGGAATTATTTTTTTATACCGCCCCGGTTTACCTTTCACATCGATCACACCGAAGACGCCCTGATGTTTTTACTGTATTTTCTCATCGCCCTGATCAATGCGGTATTGACCATCAAGATCAGGCAAGCGGAAAGCCGGGCCAGGGACAAGGAAGAAAAAGAAACAACCATCAGGCTCTACAATACCCTGCTCAATTCCCTCTCCCACGAACTGCGCACCCCCATCGCCACCATCCTCGGCTCAGTGGATACCCTGAAAGAAAACCGTGATAAACTTTCCGAAAAAAACCAGGCCGAATTGCTTACGGAAATCGACACAGCCGGCATTCGCCTGAACCGCCAGGTGGAAAACCTCCTCAACATGAGCCGCCTGGAAACCGGCCTGCTCAAGCCCAAGCCCGAATGGTGCGATCTGAATGAACTGGTTCACCGGGTCATCCGGAAATATGAAAACCCAGAAACCTGCACCCTCCGCTTCGAACCCGACGAGATGCTCCCATTGCTTAAAATAGATGGAGGCCTGCTGGAGACCGTGCTCGACAATTTGGTGCAGAATGCCATACAATACCATCCCGGCCACGCCCTCGTAGACCTTTCCGTCCGGTATGAGTCCAACACCTGTCTGATCACGGTTTCGGACCATGGCGCGGGATTCCCGGAGGAAGAAATCCCAAGGGTTTTCGACAAATTCTACCGCTTGCCGGACAGCAAAACGGGAGGCAGCGGCTTGGGTCTATCCATTGTCAAGGGTTTTGTTGAAGCGCTGTCCGGAAAAGTAAGCCTGGAAAATAACAAGGAAGGGGGTGCAAAATTCAGCTTATCCATACCCGCCGAAGCCTCATACCTGAAGAACCTGAAAAATGAATAAGGAGGAAATACTGATCATTGAGGACGAAGCCCAGATCCGCAAACTGCTGGAGATCCTCCTGGAAAGCAACGATTATAAAGTCTGGCAGGCCCTATCCGGAAAGGAGGGCATTGTCCTCGCAGCCAATCATCCCCCGGACCTGATCCTCCTTGATATTGGTTTGCCCGACCGGAGCGGCCATGAAATTCTAAAAGAGCTGCGAACCTGGTACAACCGGCCCATTCTGATGCTTTCGGTCCAGGACAAGGAAGAAGACATAGTTTCCGCGCTCGACCACGGTGCGACCGATTACATCACCAAGCCTTTCCGGGCGGCGGAATTATTGGCCCGTATCCGCTCGGCCCTCAGAAGAAGCCAGCCCGGTCCGGCAACGGCATGCATCACCTGCGACGACTTGCAAATAGACCTTGCCGCAAGGACCGTCAAAAAAAACAATGAACCGGTGCGGCTCACGTCCACCGAATTTAACCTGCTCGCCTTATTTGTCAAAAACGAAGGGCGGGTATTGACCCATCATTATCTCCTCAAGGAAATCTGGGGCCCCGGGTTTCAGACGGAAACTCAATACCTCAGGGTTTTCGTGGGAAGCCTTCGTAAAAAAATCGAGGACAATCCCAATCAGCCCAGGCACCTGATCACCGAGAGCCGGGTGGGCTACCGGTTTATTTGAGTCCCCTGGTTTGATCCGGCGATTTCCATGGATGGGGTCAGCGTCTGAGCTTTCTGTTTGTCTTTATAATTTCTTTATATCCGCCCGGTACAGTTTTACTTTTTACCCTTATCCGCCGGCCCACCTTTGCACCTTATTGATTTAAGATGGAAAAGCCAAAAAACGGGAGTTATCACAAAGTGACCGCGGCCACCCTTTTGGTCGCCCTGGGCATTATCTACGGAGATATCGGGACCAGTCCACTTTATGTTTTAAAAGCCATTGCCGGTGACCGGCCGGTTTCGGAAACCCTGATTTACGGAGGCATCTCCTGCGTTTTCTGGACCATTAGTTTCCTGACGACCTTTAAATACATCTACCTCACTTTAAAAGCCGACAACCATGGCGAAGGGGGGATCTTTTCTCTTTCCGCCCTGGTCCGCAGATATGGCAAATACCTGGCCATTCCCACCATTCTAGGGGCAACGACCCTTTTGGCCGATGGGATCATCACCCCTCCCATTTCCGTGGCATCCGCGGTCGAAGGCCTGACCGGGCTCAAAGGGCTTGAAAACCTGCCTACCGTCCCGATCGTGATTGTCATTTTATCGGCCCTGTTTTTCTTCCAAAGGTTTGGCACGCATAAAGTCGGTTCCACCTTTGGGCCGGCCATGCTGGTATGGTTTACCATGCTTTCTACCCTCGGGATGATCCAGATATTCCGGCATCCCGGCATCCTGAAGTCCCTGAGTCCGGTATATGCCTTCCGGTTCCTGACTGAATATCCGCATGGTTTCTGGCTCCTCGGCGCCGTCTTCCTGGCCACGACCGGGGCGGAAGCTTTATATTCGGACCTGGGGCATTGCGGGAGGAAAAACATCCGCATCACCTGGGTGTTTGTCAAAACCTGCCTGATGATCAACTATATGGGCCAGGCCGCGTGGATCATGAACTTGGGGGAAGGACAATTCCTCGACGGCAGGAATCCCTTTTTCGAAATCATGCCCGAGTGGTTTTTGATTCCCGGCATCGTCATCGCCACCCTGGCGGCCATCATTGCTTCCCAGGCGATGATCAGCGGCAGTTATACCTTGATCAGCGAGGCCATGAACCTGAATTTCTGGCCCAGGATCGCGGTCAGGCAACCGACTGAACTCAAGGGACAGATTTATATCCCGAGCGTCAATGGCATTCTTTGGATGGGGTGCATCCTGATGATCCTTTATTTCCGCTCCTCTACCCATATGGAGGCTGCATACGGGTTTTCCATATCCATCACCATGCTCATGACCACCTTCCTGATGATCCACTTTCTGCGGTATAAGCTGAAGTGGAATAAATGGTTTGTCTTCGCGGTCTTCCTGTTGTTTGCCGCTATCGAATCTTCCTTTTTCATCGCCAATGCGGCCAAAATAAAAGAACGCTGGATGTTTCTCTTCTTCGAACTTTTTATATTCCTGGTCATGTATATATGGTATTACGCCCGGAAGGTCAACAACCGCTTTACCCGTTTCGTGGAACTAGGCCAGCACGTCCCCGCCATCCGCGAGCTCAGCCGGGATGAAGACATCCCACTATTTTCAACCCATCTGGTATACCTGACCAAGGCCAACAACCGGCATGAGATCGAAGAAAAAATCATAAAATCCATCTTTGCACGCAAACCCAAACGGGCGGACGTCTATTGGTTTGTTCATATTCACCGGACCGAAGAGCCTTATACCCTTACCTACAGCGTAACCGAACTTGTGGATGACCAGGTGATCAAAATAAATGTAAACGTGGGCTTTCGCATTCAACCCCGTACCGAACTCTATTTTAAAAAAATCATCCAGGACCTGGTGGCCAACCAGGAACTGAATCTCCACCAGAGGCCGGACGGATCCAACAAGTACAACCACGAACCCTCCTTTAAATTTGTGGTCATCGAAAAATACCTCTCGGTTGAAAACGAATTTTCGTTCCGCGAAGGCTTGCTCCTGAAGACCTATTTTCTTTTAAAGCGGGTTAGTTTAAGTGACGAAAAAGCCTTTGGCCTGGATAAAAGCGATGTGCTGGTCGAACAGGTTCCTTTGATTTATCAGCCGGCCACGAGGTTTGAACTGAAGAGAGAGCCCGCCAAACCGATCCAAGCCTGATCCCCCGGCGGCCCATAAATTAATTAAGCCATTTAAATTTCTTAAACGGTATTCCCTTTACATAATTTTTCACAAGCATATCATTCGGTCCGCTTTAAAACCCTGAATGAACAAGTAATAAATGGCCTTTCCGTGAAATTTCCGGGTTTCATTTCGCTTGGATAAAATACAAAGAACGCAAGCCGTCATAAAACCAAGGATTGCCAAGGCACGCGGTTATTCAATGGGAGAAATTTCAGTCTCACATAAACCAGGGTCCTAAGCTTTCAACACTTCTCCAGGATCTTTTTAGCCAACTTTATCGCCAATTCCTGGTTGTCTTCCACATTCCCACTGATCTCCACGAATACCTTAAACCGGACCCGGCCGACGAGGATGACCAGGGAATGGTCCATATGGTCCCAGGCTGCCGCATCGCCGAGACCCTCTACGTTCGTGAACAAAATCTGCTCAGACAAGGCAGCAGTCAGCGTGGTACCCGCCCCTTTCTGGGAACTGGTCAATCCTTTCTCCTCCATTTTCGTTTTCATCCTTTGCTGCAATTCTGATTTTTCTTCTGCCGTCGGCGTCCGGTGTGCATTCCGGAAATAGGTCAAGGGATCTTTAACCCGGTCTCCGTAAACGGTTAAGTGTCCGACCCCTATTTTATTGGGTCTTGGTGAGCGAACTTCCCGGGAGCCTACGAATGAAATCGAAAACCTGTCGCTTTTCCATTGATAAACGCTGGATCGATAAGCGATTGGCACGTTCCGCGAATAATTGATTGCCGCTTCGGCCGGCAGGCCGGGAAAGATGGAAACAATATCTTCCCGGGTCAGCCATTCATCCAGCCGGTCAGCGTATTTTTCAAAACAGGAGGGAGGGGCAGTAGGCTTAAAACAGGAAGAAGCGTCATGGGAACCGGGTATAGCAGGTTTACCCAGCAGCATGCACCAGCCGATAAAAGAAATCAGAATCATGATTATCCGTATTCAGTCCGACAGCCGGAAGATGGTCCGGTCCGGGCTGCCTTTTTTACTCAGCAGGGAATATCCTGTTTTTTCTGTTCGGCCTGGGCATAGACCGGTCTCCATTGCTCTTTGGTGGACTCATCCAGGCAATTGATCCACAATGTAAACTTATCCAGATATTCTAAATAGGCTTTCTTGTATGCCATGCAATTCTCAGCAGAGTCATCCTGCGCATGGGCAATTTGCGCACTGATAGAAAGGTTCTGGGCATCCAGCATTGCCTGCTCCTTTTGAGAAAGTTCAGAAGCGCTGCAATTTGAATCGTCTGTACTTTGGCTGCAGGAACTGATTGTAATAAAAAGCAAGCCACTGAATATCAGTTGTGGAAATCTCATGTTTAAAAAATTTAGGTTTATAAATAAATTAAATAAACTGCATGTTCTTTCGCCGATATCGTATTTCAAACATACCCCTTTTACCGGTATCATGCCATCAGATCCACTTGTTTAACATATTTCACTAATTTAGTAGAACCATGTTACCCAGAGAAAGAGTTTGGAATACATCCATCATGAAAACCGTATGCATCATTTTTTTTCATTTGTTTTTGACCTGGTCTGTCCTTGGCCAGATGGTTCTGCCCTTGTACCCCGGAAACATACCCAATAACAAGGAAGTCTCCGGGATCAGCGATACCGCGAATACCTTTATGGTTGATCATACCGTGAAGCGGTTCATCACCCGGATCACCAAACCGGAGTTGACTCTTTACCTTCCGGATAAAAAGAAAAACAGCGGTTATGCGGTCCTCATCTGCCCCGGCGGCGGGTATCATGGGCTGGCCATTGACCATGAAGGTCATGACATGGCAAAAACACTGGTGGAAGCAGGAATCGCAGGGATCGTGCTGAAATACCGATGTCCCAAACCTGAATATGTGGTAAATAAAGAGATCGTTCCGCTCCAGGATGCCCAGCAGGCGATGCTCTTGCTAAGGACCCGCGCGAAAGAATGGGGCATCCGGGAAAACAGGATCGGCATCCTGGGTTCTTCGGCGGGCGGCCACCTGGCTTCCACGGCGGGGACCCATTTCCTGGACCAAAAGATTGAAAACCTAAAAGGGTTGAGTCTGAGGCCCGATTTTATGATCCTCAACTATCCCGTGATCAGTTTTGCCGACAGCGTCACCCACCGCGGATCCCGGAATAATTTGGTGGGCACCCCGCCTTACGATTCCTTTGATCCTGAAAAAATCGCCTACTACTCCAACGAACTCCAGGTCAATCCCACTACTCCGAGAACCTTCATCAGTCACGCGGAAGACGACAAAACGGTCCCCATAGCCAATACCCGGCTTTTTATCTCAGCCCTTGAAAAAAACCACATTCCCGTGACCGCTGTCATTTATGAAAAAGGGGGTCATGGATTTGGAATGATTAATCCGACGAGCGATAGAGACTGGATGAAGGAATGCATTCAGTGGATTAAAAAGGGCGGTAAAGAGAAAAATAAAAAATATTGCAGTATGTAATCCCTGATTTAGCGACCGGAATGAAAAGTATTATAGATTACATCCCTATCGTCACCACATTCTTCTCCATTTATTTTACTGTGGTTATTTACAGGCATTACCAACTGCGGAGAACACCTTACCTGCTGTGGTGGACCATTGGCGTACTCACTTTTGGTCTCGGCACGCTGGCCGAAAGCATCCATGCCCTTGCAGGCTGGAATGAGATAAACTTAAAATATTGGTATATCATTGGGGCTCTGTTGGGTGGTTTTCCACTTGCGCAAGGCACCGTTTATTTGCTCATGCCCCGCTGGTTTGCCAGGATCAGTTGTTATTTCTTCGTGACGCTTATCCTGGTTGCTTCGGTCTGCGTCATGCTCAGCCCAATTACTATACCGGAGGATTTTAACGGCAAACTGACCGGGGCGGTTTTTTCCTGGAAATGGGTCAGATCCTTTTCTCCCTTCATCAATATGTATGCCTTTTTCTTCCTCGTAGGCGGAGCCTTATACTCTGCTTTTAAATATTTCACTTCCGGCGAACGCAAAGCTCTTTTCAAAGGCAATATCCTCATCGCCCTTGGAGGGCTTCTTCCGGGAATAGGCGGCACCTTCACCCGGATGGGTTACGTGGAAGTCTTGTTCGTCACTGAGCTGATCGGCTTGTATTTAATTTACCTGGGCTACCGAACGATAAAAAAAGAAAAACAACTCCTGCAAAACAGCGCCACGGACAAGGGATTGTTTCTTGGGTCCTAGCCTTGAAGCGGTCAGGACTCAAAAAAATCAATAAAGATTTGTATCCATTTTAGGTGAACCGATTGCGAACCTCCGAAATGCATACCCCTAAAGCATCCTTTTCAATGATTGACTTATGGCATACGATCAAAAACTTGCTCACCGGATCCGCCACCGGCTGTCCGGCCTTCCCAATGTCGAAGAGAAAGAAATGATGGGCGGTCTTACTTTTATGGTTAACGGCAAGATGTGTGCAGGAATCATCAAGGATGCACTGATGTGCCGGATCGACCCGGAATTCCATGACCTGGCCCTTGAAAAACAGGGTTGCCGGACCATGGATTTTACCCATCGTCCCATGCGCGGTTATGTCCTGGTGGATGAATCCGGCATGCACTCCGATAAGGACTTTGATTACTGGATAAACCTTGCGCTTGAATTCAATAAAAAAGCAAAAGCCTCCCGTAAAAAGAAAAAATAGAGAAAAACCAGCCATTCGGGAGCGGGAGGGAGTAAATAGAAAGGAGAATTCCGATCTTTGGAAGAAACCGGATTAATTATGAATAATGAGCGGACCCCGCATATCCTCAATACTTCAGCTACCTTGTTGGGGCTTTGTTTTATTGTGCTCACCTCCCGGAATGTATTGCCTGAGGCGGAAATTACGGTAATCGATTATCTTACTGGCCTGGCGATCCTGGGTTTTATGGCCGCCTGTTTGCTTTCCTATATGTCCATGCGCAAGGGGGAAAAATCAAAATGGCCACTGGAAACCGCAGCGGATTCTGTCTTTATTGCAGGTTTGTTTTTTCTGTTTGCCGCCACTTTATTGATCGTTTTGAATATTATTTGAAAAGGAGTCCGCACTCCGTATTTACCTTTTTGCCTGATTAACTGATACCTGATTACTGATTACAGAGTCTCTGGAATATCCCTTCCTCCCTTTGTTCCCTTTCTCCCTTTCTCCTTTGTTCCTACTCCAAATACCCAAACTTCCCCTTTCTGAAATCATCAAAAGCCTGAGCGATCTCCTCCCTCGTATTCATCACAAAAGGGCCGTGGGCCGCAATGGGTTCTTCAAGAGGTTGGCCGCTCAGGACCAGGACCACAGATGGTTCCAATGCCTGGATGCTGAAGGAATCCCCATCCGTCCCAAAAAGCACAAAATGATTGGCGGGCACTTCTTCTTTTTCATTGACTTGCACCTTTCCCTCAATCACCAGTAGGGCCGTGGCAAACCAGGCGGGAAAACTGAAATCGGCTTCGGCGCCCTGATTCAGACGGGCATTCATCAGGTGCACGGGTGAGAAGGTGGTTGCCGGGCCCTGGGTTTCCTCATATTTTCCGGCAATCACCTCGACCATGCCCTGCCCTTCGGACAGGATGTGTTTGCCCAATTGATGGTGGCTCAATGCCTGGTACTTCGGAGGCGACATTTTAAATTCAGCCGGGAGGTTGACCCAGAGCTGCACCATCTGGAAGTCTCCCCCGGACCTGCTGAATTCCTCTTCATGATATTCCTTATGAAGGATCCCGGAAGCGGCGGTCATCCATTGCACATCGCCTTCCCGGATCACCCCGCTGTTGCCGGCACTGTCATGATGGGCCACCCTTCCTTTGTAAGCGATGGTCACCGTTTCAAAGCCCCGGTGCGGATGGACGCTGACCCCCCTCGGTTTATCTGAAGGGGGGAAATAATGCGGCGATCCATAGTCCAGCATAATGAAGGGATCCATGCGTTCCATATCCAGCCGGTAACCGCTGGGTATAAAATTATGTACGCGGAAACCATCGCCTACATAATGGGGTTCCCGCGGAGGGACCACGATTTCGATTGATCTTTCAGCCATATCTGAGGGATTGAATTATTCAAAACAAAGGTAGACAGGAAATGTTCAGCAAAAAGTGAGCTAAAGTGAAGGGTTGACTTTAGTGAAGGGTTGACTGTTAGTCAAACCTTCACTATTTCACTATATTACCATCGTTTTGAAAACTTCCGTCGCCATTATCGGGGCAGGTCCCGCCGGCCTTAGCCTCGCCTTACTGCTTCATCAGGCCGGTATCCCTTGCCTCATTCTGGAAAGACATTCCCGGGCCTATGTGGAGTCCCGCGTAAGGGCGGGATTGCTGGAGCAGAATACGGTGGACCTTTTCACGGAACTGGGCGTCGCCGGCCGGCTTCGCCGGGAAGGCCTCGAACACTTTGGCGTAATCCTCAGTTTTGAAGGGGAGAGGCTGCGCATCCCTTTCGATGAATTGACGGGAGGGCGCCACATCACTATTTATGGTCAGCAGGAGGTGGTCAAAGACCTGGTCGCTGCCTGCCTGGAAAGACAGATTGAAATCCGCTTTGAAGCCAAAGCCTGGGAACTCCACCGGATAGAAACCGAGGCTCCCTATATCCAGTATATTCAAGACGGGACCCGGAAATCGCTGGCCTGTGATTTTATAGCCGCATGCGACGGATTCCACGGCATCGGAAGAAAGTTTTTACCGCCCGGCTCTTATATTGACTATCAGACGTCCTATCCTTTCAGCTGGCTCGGCATCCTGGCGGAAACCGCACCATCCAGCGAGGAATTGATCTATACCTTTCATGAAGAAGGCTTTGCCTTGCACAGCCTGCGCAGCGATGCCATCAGCCGTTTTTACCTCCAGGTGGACAATACGGAAAAACTGGAGGACTGGGACGACTCCCGGATCTGGGAATCTCTCGAAAAAAGGTTGTTCACCCCGGGCTTCAAGCTCCAGACCGGCCGGATCCTTGAAAAATCCATCACCCCCGTGCGCAGTTATATGACCGGGACCATGCAATCCGGAAGGCTGTTCCTGGCGGGAGATGCCGCTCATATTGTACCTCCCACAGGCGGAAAGGGGCTCAACCTTGCCGTGGCCGATATCCGCTGGCTTGCGAAAGCTATGATCGCTTTCTATAAATCGGGAGATGAACAAAAGCTCCGCTCCTACAGCCAGGACTGCCTTCGCCGGATCTGGAGGGTCCAGGATTTCAGTCATTTTATGACCCAATTGTTCCACCGGATTGGAGAACGTGAAAGCCTCGAATACCGGCTGCAGCGGTCCAAATTTGATTATCTTAAGATTTCCAGGGCCTATCAGACTTCCCTGGCGGAAAACTACGTTGGTTTAAAAGAAATCTGACCATGCCTTTTTGCGTCTGCCGGGGACACCTCATCCATTATAAATACCTGGACCAGGGGAAAAATCAAACCCTGGTCTTTATTCATTCCCTGGGAACCGATTTCAGGATTTGGGATATAGTAGCGGGGAATTTATTCCCCGTAGCCAATATCCTCCTATTCGACCTCCGTGGTCATGGACTCTCCGGCCTCACTCCCTCCCCCCGTGGACTGGAAGACTTCACGGAAGACTTGCTGGGGCTGTTAGAATATCTTGGGATCCGTCAACAAATCATCCCGGTCGGCTTATCCGTGGGAGGGATCATCGCGCAACTGCTCATCCATCGCATCCCGGATCAGATCCCGAAGGTGGTACTCTGCGACACCCGATACAAAATCGGCAACGCCCAAAATTGGAACGACCGGATCGCCCAGGTCAGGCGCGCAGGGATCGAAAGCATATCGGAAGGAGTGGTCAGCCGCTGGTTTTCAAAGGATTTCCATGCCCGCTTTCCGGAAACGGTTTTGGGCTATAAATACATGCTGGAGCGCACGCCGGTGGATGGATATATCCAGACCTGTGAAGGCCTTCGTGATGCGGACACGGGGGACATTGCCCGGAAGATCGCGGTCCCTGCACTATGCCTTGTAGGCGCCGAAGACCTTTCGACTACCCCGGAAGAAGTGAAAAATCTGGCCGACCTTATCCCGGGATCGGTATACCTTGTACTGGAAAATTCAGGCCACCTGCCCTGCATCGATAATGCAGCGAAACTGAGCAGGCTGATCACAGATTTTATTCAAGAATCATGAAAGATCATCTATACGAACAAGGCATGCACACCCGGCGCTCGGTACTCGGGGATGACTATGTGGACCATGCCGAATCGGTCAAAACGGAATTCGACTCGGATTTCCAGGATTTTATCACCCGGAATGTCTGGGGCTCCGTCTGGAGCAGGCCGGGACTTACCAAAAGGGAACGGAGCCTGGTGACCATTGCCCTGCTGACCGCATTGGGCCACTTTGAAGAACTCACTTTTCACCTTCGGGCGAGCCGGAATACAGGGGCCTCCCTTGAGGAGGTGAAGGAAGTCCTCCTTCATACTGCGGTGTACGCCGGGGTGCCGGCAGCCAACCATGCCTTTAAGATTGCCAAAAAGGTATTTGAAAACGAGACCGGATCCTCTTCTTAAATGATTGATTTTAATCAAGCCTGACCATGAGCCATTCTTCAGGACGCGACTGGACGGTACATCCGCCTTTTTTATACCCGGACTATAAATCCACCGTTTACCGCGCCCCTTCCAAACCCTTGATCCCGTTAAAACACCGCCTGGGTGAATTGTCCGGTCCGGTTTACGGCGAAGAAGTGGTGCGCCTTCACGACAACGACCTCACCAAAAATGCCGCCGTCAACGGAGAACCCCTTGGACAACGAATCATTGTGGCCGGGAGGGTCACCGATGAACTGGGCCGGCCGATACCTCTTACCCTCATTGAGATCTGGCAGGCCAATGCCGCGGGCCGCTACCTGCATAAAACGGACCAGCACCCGGCACCGCTCGATCCTAATTTTTTTGGAGGCGGACGATGCCTTACCGACGAGGAGGGTTATTATAAATTTTATACCATCAAACCCGGCGCTTATCCCTGGGGCAATCACGCCAACGCCTGGAGGCCCAATCATATCCATTTTTCCCTGTTCGGCCGGAACATCAGCAACCGCCTGGTCACCCAGATGTATTTTCCGGGTGATCCGCTGCTGGATTTTGATCCCGTCTTTAAAAGCGTACCGGAAGCAGCCCGGCATCTGTTGATCTCCCGTTTCAACATGGATTTTACGGAAGAAGCTTTTGCCCTGGGATATGAATTTAATATCGTACTCAGGGCCACTCCCTTCGAATAAGTAATAGGATTTATAGGATTTATAGGATTTATAGGATTATTAGGATTATTAGGATTATTAGGATTATTAGGATTGAAAATCACCATGCCTCGCTTACCGCAAACCCCTTCCCAAACCGTGGGCCCTTATTTTGCCTATGGCCTCACCTCCCAACAATACGGCTATCCCTTCCCCAGCCTCAACGACGGCATGATGATCGACGATAGCATAGAAGGGGAAAGGATCACGATCCGGGGTCGGGTCTTTGATGGGCTGGAGGAAAGCATCCCGGATGCCATGATCGAACTCTGGCAAGCCGATGCCCGGGGCCAATACCTCCAGACCGGACTGGGCAGGCAACTGCTGTTTGGCAGGCAGGGTACGGGCAGCCTCGAAAGCCGGGAGTTTGTATTTCAGACCATCAAACCCGGAAGTTCCGCCGGACAGGCTCCGGTCATCCACGTCTCCGTATTCATGCGCGGACAACTGAGCCATTCATACACCCGCATTTATTTTGCAGAGGAAGTCGCGCTCAATTCGAGGGACGAAGTCCTCCTTTCCGTACCGCCCGAAAGACGGTCCACTTTATTGGTGGGCCGGTCTGTCATACACGGGATGCCGGTTTATCATTTTGACATACATATGCAGGGGGAGAAAGAGACGGTCTTTTTCGATGTCTGATGGGGTTATTTCGCACGGAGTACACAGGTTTAGTTCGCACGGAGCACACTGAGTTGTAAGGAAGGTTTTGAGGATTGTTCGGACGAAGCTTACCATTGTTTGGACGAAGCTTTGGCCCATTGTTGGGACGAAGCTTGGCTTCGGCCTGGTACTAATGTTGGGACGAAGCTTGGCTCATTGTTCGGACGAAGCTTGGCTTCGGCCTGGTAAACCAAAACCCTCAACACTTAACTCTGCACCCTTTCGGCATTTTTAATAATCACCCGCAGCCGTTCGCCCCCCTTACCCTAAATTTGATCCCCGACATGAAAACCGTCCCCATCCTCTCCCTTGAATCCGCCGTCTCCCTCGTCAAATCCGGGGACCGGCTCCTGGTGGGTGGCTTCGGCATGACCGGCAATCCCGTGCATTTGTTGCACGCCCTTGCCGAAACCCGGGTGAAAGACCTGACCTACATCGCCAACAACACTGGCGAACCGGGCCTGGGCGGCGGCCGCCTCTTGCGAAATGGCCAGATCAAAAAAATCATCGGCTCCTTTTTTACCAGCAATCCCGATGCCGTGGCCGCAGCGCAGGAAGGCCGGGTTGAATATGAACTCCTTCCCCAAGGCAGCCTCGCCGAAGCCATCAGGGCGGGAGGGGCGGGGATCGGCGGCTTCTACACCCCTGCTTCGGCCGGGACCTTGTTGGCCAGGGACAAAGAGACCAAATGGATTGACGGCGTCGAACAGGTCTTCATCAAAGGCATTCGCGCTGAGGTGGCCTTCATCCGGGCCTGGCGGGCGGATACCTCCGGCAATCTTCAATACCGGATGACGGAACAAAATTTCAACAAAGCCATGGCCACCGCCGCCGACCTCGTGATCGCGGAAGTGGAAGAAATTGTCCCGGTGGGCCATATCGCACCGGAGGATGTCCACACTCCCGGGTGTTTTGTGGACTATCTCACTCATGCACACCTGACTCAGGAGGATCTGGGTATATCGGCCAGCCTGCAAAGTTCAAAAAAGGAAAATGACCTGCGTACACTCATCGCAGAACGGGCTTTCCGGGAACTTAAAAGGGGGGACGTGGTCAATCTTGGCATTGGCATACCCACCCTGGTGGCTGATTTTATTTCACCGGACGACGGCATTATTCTTCACTCCGAAAACGGCATGCTGGGCATCGGGCCCAGCCCCAAGGATGGCGGAGGGGCGATGCACTACCCCGTCAATGCCGGTAAGATCCCGGTGACCGCCCTTCCGGGCAGTTCCTATTTTGACAGCGCCGATTCTTTTGGAATGATCCGCGGAGGTCATATTGACGTTGCAGTGATGGGAGGTCTTCAGGTGGATGAAAAAGCAAACCTGGCCAACTGGGCGGTTCCCGGAAAACCCCTCCTGGGCGTAGGTGGCGCCATGGACCTGGCTGCCGGGGCTAAAAAACTCATGGTCCTCATGACCCATACCCACCCCGACGGCTCGCCTAAAATCGTCCGTGAATGCACCCTGCCCCTGACTGCAAAAAACGTGGTCACCATGATCATTACCGATCTGGCCGTCTTCGTATTCCGCGAGGGAAAACTTACCCTGGCCGAATTGATGCCGGGGCACGGCCTGGAAGAGGTGAGGGAAAAGACGGAAGCGGAATTTGTGGAGGATTAAAAATTCTTATTATTCATTCAGCCATTAAATTTGAACATTCAAAAAGAATTGAAAGAAGGATGCAAATTAAATTTTTATATAGCTAAAAGAAGCGCATCATCCATTCTAATTTAGGAGCATTTAATTGGTTCTTACAAATTCCATTTTTGTCAGATCACTTTTCAATTTTAAGAGTCGGTCTAGCTTGGAGGTAATAGGCAATAATAAATTCTCAAGTTTAATAGTAATCTCGGACAGGTTTTCGCCTTCGGCCCTTGACCTGCGATTGAAAAGTTTTCTGATCACGCCTGCCATAATATAACTCGCTTTAATGCTGATATTCTCAGCATTGATCAATTGATAACCCCGTGGTTTCAATATATCCGCAAAAGCGTTTAAAGGGCGGCCAATGCAATAGTCGGTTACATAAGTGGCTTTTTCTACTCTTTCAAATAAATATATTTTTCCCGAACACACCCTGGCCATTTCTTCTAATAATTTAGAAAACTGGCCTTCATCTAAATTATGTTGCAAAACTGTAGCCGAAAACACAACCTCAAAAGTTCCGTCCCCGAATGGCAATAATCCCAACGATGATTTCACAAGCTTTACGGGTGGGGGTAAATTTCTTTTTGCCACTTCCAACATCTTTTCTGAAATATCCACACCGCAGAGCTCTCTAGGTTGATGTTTTAAAATTTCGATCAGATTTCCACCGGGTCCACAACCCACTTCAAGGACCGATTTATCCTTAAATTCGATTTTATTCAGCATTTGCAGGAAAAGATTTCTCTTGTACCGATAATAGGGTTCATCATCTCCTGCCAAAAAAGGACCACCATCTCTCAATTCAATTCTATTCGCCACTGCGGACCAATAGGTTTCGGGATTGTAATTTTTCATTAATAAACGTTCCTTTTGTTCAGGCAAAATAAAATAGTTTTATTGAGACCGGAGATATAAATAAAAATATTAATATAAATAAAGGATTGAATTTCAAACTATAATGTTTTACTATCAACATTACTTCCCAGTTTAGGTGCCTCCTTCCTTACCTTACCTTTATATTATGAAAGGCCTTCTTAGTAAGCGACAAAATAGAATAGACATTGGTTTATGGACAGCGTTTCTCTTTCTTTTTTCAACCTCCCTTCTCAGCCAAGTCCGGATAGCCGGCAACCTGCAAAATGAAACCATCCGTTACGGTTTAAAGCGATTATCGGAACAAACGGCCATCAGCCTGGATGAAACCCTCGATCTTCAAAAAAGTCCGGGCCGGAGACCCGACCTTCTGGTCCTGGCTCCCGATGACCTCAAAAATTATTTGTACGTTGGCATCCAGGCTTATGAATTTGATGCGGTCAAAACAGAAGGGTTCCGGTTTAAATGGCTTTCCGACCATAAAACCCTCTGCCTGTTGCACAGGGACCCGGTAGGAGCTTTGTATGGAATCCTGGAACTCAAGGAAAGCCTGGAATCGGGGAAAGCCTGGTCATCCCTTCCGGAAAAAACTTCCAATCCCCACCTGGAATACCGGATCATCAAATTCAACCTGCCCTGGTCGCCCTACCGGAATAATGAGGCCGTTACCCTCCATACTTCCACCTGCCGGGACCTGAAATTTTGGGAAAAATTCCTGGACAGGATGGTGGACAACCGGTGGAATGCACTTTCACTCTGGAATATCCACCCCTTCCCTTTTATGATCAGGTCAAAATCCTTTCCCTTTGCCAATGAATTTACCGAACAGGAAATGCAGGATTGGAAACAATTCTGGACTTCCCTTTTTGAAATGGCAGGCACCCGGGGAATCCAGACTTTTGTGATCAACTGGAACATAGCCGTCTCTCCTTCCTTTGCCAAAAATTATGGAGTGCCTGAATACAGCAGCCTTTCGGATACCGTCATCCGGTATACCCGCGAATCGGTCACGCAACTCATCGATGAGTACCCCGGCCTCACCGGCATCGGCGTCACCCTGGCCGACTGGATGGGCACTTTTGATGAAAAAATGACACCCCAACAGCGGGAAGACTGGATTGAAAAAACTTTTGTCGCGGGCATGCAGGCCGCCTCCCGTCCGGTAAAATTTATCCACCGTTCCGTACTGGCCGGTGATCCGATGGCCATGCGCGCACTTCTGGAAAAGGCAAAACTGAAAGATCCGGCCCTTGTCGAAATAAAGTTCAACTGGTCCCATGGCCACTCCACCCCAAGGCTCGCCATCACCCATGATTATCATTCGGGCAAACTGGATGAGCGGTTCTGGACTCCCAAACCGGAGGATTACCATATCCAGTGGATGATCCGCAATGAGGACTTTTTTATTCTTCGCTGGGGTCAGGCGGATTTTATCCGGCAGCATATCCATCAAAACAGCAAGGATTATGTCAATGGATATTTTATAGGGTCGGAAGGATATGTTCCCGCCCTGGACTATTATACCATCCGGGATGGACAGGACGCGCCCCAATATGCCTTCGAAAACCAATGGTTGTTTTATACCCTCTGGGGCCGCTTATTGTATGACCCGGCCTTGCCCGATGAATTTTTTATCGCCCTCCTGGACAAACGATATGGAAAGGGATCCGGGAAAACCTTATGGCAAGCCATCAACCTGGGAAGTAAAATACCCCTGCGCCTGGCTTCTTTTTTCCGGTCCACCTGGGATTATACCCTTTATTCCGAAGGCTTCCTTGCCCCGGAACCTTCCAACCCTGATGGTTTTTTTGACCGGACCTCCCCCTTCATTTCCATTGACGAACTCATCCATCACGAAACCCTGGATCCGAAAATGATTTCCATCGAGGACTATAGCAAGCTGAAAAAAGAAAATAAAAAAGCGCCGGACAGTCTGATCAGCCCTCTCCAAATCGCCCGGCAATCGGAAAAAGACAGTAAAAAAGCACTACGAGGGTATAAGGCCTGGACAAAAAGGAATCCATCGGCCGCACCTCCCCTTGCTTCCGAATGGGTCGACGCGGCAACCTGGGCCCGCCTCGGGCTCTATTTTGCACACAAACTCCGCGCCGGTGTGGCTTTGCATTCGTTTCGTCAAACCGGCCGGATTTCAGAAAAACACAAAGCCATCCGTGAACTGGAATCCGCCCTCGTTCAATGGAAGGAAGTGGCCCTCCTCACCAAGGATCGTATTAAAGCCACCCCCCATGTGGCCCTTGGCCGTTATCGGGATACCTTTCCGCTTTTTTCCTGGCAGGCTTTGTTGCCCCAGGTGGAGAGGGATCTGCAAATAGCCCGCGATGCCCAAAAAGGATTGTTTCCTCAAACTAAAACTCAATGACCATTGTGGTTTCAGCAATGAGGATTCCCTCAATCCTCAATCCTCATTCCTCATTCCTCATTCCTCCATCCTCTAACCTCATACCTCAAACCTCAAACCTCTCTATGCCCAAACCCAGCTCCTTCTCCACCTACCACAAGATCATCATCTTCCTTCTTGCCCTTACCCAGTTTACCATTGTCCTTGATTTTATGGTGATGTCCCCCCTGGGTGATTTCCTGATCAAAGCCATGCACATCAGTCCGGGACAGTTCGGCATCGCGGTATCCGCTTATGCTTTCAGCGCCGGAATATCCGGCTTGCTTGCGGCGGGTTTTGCGGACCGGTATGACCGTAAAAAATTGCTCCTGTTTTTTTATTCGGGTTTTATTTTGGGTACCCTTGCCTGCGGCTTGGCCACCACATATCCCTTTTTGATTTTTGCCCGCATTCTCACAGGCTTGTTTGGCGGGGTCATGGGTTCGGTGCTGATGGCCATCATCGGTGATGTATTCAAGCCGGAGCTCCGCGGACGCGTCATGGGTTTTATCCAGATGGGCTTTGCCGCCAGCTCGGTACTCGGCATACCGGTCGGCATCTACCTTGCCAATATCTGGGACTGGCATGCCCCCTTCCTCATGATCGTAGGGCTGGCCCTCCTGATCTTCATTCTGGTCTACCGTTTTATGGAGCCCGTCGTCCACCATTTGTCCCAGAACCAGAAAACCACCGCACTAAACCATTTCAGGAATGTTCTCGCCCACCCGCCGTATCAACTGGCATTTTTGGCCACGGCTTTGCTTTCCATCGGGGGTTTCCTAATGATGCCTTTTGGCAGCGCCTTCGCGATCAACAACCTCAAAATAAGTCCGGACCAACTCCCTATCCTTTATATGGCCACGGGCATCGCTTCCCTGGTGATCATGCCCCTGGTCGGCCGCTTGAGTGACCGCACCAACCGGTTTAAGATCTTCTTATTCGGTTCGGTCTGGGCATCCATATTCATCGTCATTTATACCAATCTGCCTGTAGTTCCCTTATGGGCCGTGATCGTCCTGAATATTCTCCTCTTTGCCGGCATCATGTCCCGGATGATCCCGGCATCGACCATCATGATTTCCCTGCCCCGCCTGCACGACCGCGGGGCGTTTATGAGCATCAGTTCCTCCCTGCAGCAAATCGCCGGCGGCATTGCTGCCGCTTTTGCCGGCCTGATCGTAACGCAGAAAACGCCCAACAGCCCGATTGAACATTATCCTACCCTCGGATTTATCAGCGTGGCCGTCATGATGCTCTGCGCTTACCTGATATACAAGGTCTATCTGATGACCCGGCAGGCATCAAAAGAAGGAGTGTCGCAAGCCAAAATTGAACAATAAAATTTTTAGAATTCCCTTTCCCCTTTCCCCTTTCCCCTTTCTCCCTTCCTCCTTAAATCACTTTCTCCTTATCTTGCAATCAGTAGTCAGATTCCATGATATCTGATAAAAGAAGGTCTTAGCTTCGGGAAGCGGTCGTTATGCCGCACGAATAATAAATTATTTAACCACTAAAGCTAAGACCTATGTTAAAAGTACCACAAAAAGCGGATTTCACGGGTCACAGGGTATATGTTGGCCTGGACAGTCATTTGAAAAGTTGGGATCTTTCGATCTATCTGGATGATTGTTTTCACAAGAGTATGCATCAATCACCAGATCCGAAGCAATTAGAAAAGTACTTAAAGTCAAATTTTCCGGGAGCGCAATATCAAGCGGCGTATGAAGCGGGGTTTAGCGGTTTTTGGATACAACGAGACCTGACCCGATTGGGAATAGAATGTATCGTCGTGAATGCAGGGGATGTCCCGCAAACGGACAAGGCCCAAAAGAATAAGAATGATCGGGTGGATTCCCGGCGGATAGCAAGTTATCTACAGGCCGGGAAACTGGAGGCGATTTATATTCCGGATGAGCAAATGGAAGCGGAAAGGAGATTGGTGCGATTCCGGAAGACCAATCATCAGGATTTAATCAGGGCAAGAATGCGGATTCGATCGGAGCTTCACTTGCAAGGGATAGAGATACCTGAAAAGTATAAGGGCTGGTCGAAGGGGTTTATTGGATGGATCAGAGGTCTGGATATAAATCAGGAGAGTTGGAAGTACATGTTGGATGAAAGTTTAAGTCGGGCTGAACAGCTTCGAGCACAACAATTATCACTGAATGGTGCATTAAGGAGGCTAATCAAAAAGGACCGGTATAGGGAAATGGGAGAGTTATTAGTGACTGCACCAGGAATAGGAATGATCACAGCCATTAATCTATTGACGGAAATACACCCGATTGTACGATTTGAGAAATTTGATGATTTAAATTCATTTGTTGGATTATGCCCCATGGAACACTCGACTGGGGACAACGAAAAGAAAGGAAAGATTACTCCGCGCAAACAAAAATCCCTTAGAGAATATCTGATCGAGGCAGCCTGGGTGGCAATCCGAACGGATCCCGCGCTATTAAAGTGTTATACTGAATACCAGAAAAGAATGAGTAAAAAGCGGGCCATAATAAGAATCGCAAGAAAATTGTTAAACCGGATCTATGTCATGATGAAATACAAAAGACCCTACCAGAAGGGGTATAATTGAAGTGCAGTTAAGTGTAAAAATTTGATTATTAAATGATTATAAATTTAACTTATGCGATACATTCAGGAATGACCGTTCCACTGACTCTGCATTTCAATGCTCTTTTCAGACTACGGCCCTGATTTTACTAAACCATGATGGGAACCTGTGGCGGAATGACCACTAATAGGAGTTTCAAGCAAGGTTAAATTATGATCGAAAAAATATAAATATGAATTAAATTTAAAAGGCAGAACCCACCAAAGGTGAACGTTACACTGGAGGTTTAGTTAAATAGTTGGGGCATCGAGCCCCAACTATTTAGGCAGAACCCACCGCAGGTTCCTGTTGCCTGGTGGATATGGGACACGTTTCCCAGGAAGAGACCGAAAAAGATACATAGGAGTAGTCAGTGGTTGGGTGAATCAATACACTAGTTTTTTTAGGAGCTAAAAGGAAAATTTCCTTGATCAGACGAGCAATCGTGCGATGGCGGCGGTCAGAAGGCAGGCAATAGTACCGCCGATCATGGCCCGCAATCCCAGGCTGATGAGATTTTGTCTTTGTCCCGGAGCAATGGAACCCACGCCGCCGATCTGGATGCCGATGGACGCGAAATTTGAAAAGCCGCAGAGAGCGTAAGTTGCAATCACTACGGATGCGGGAGCCAAAGTGTCTTTCATCTGCGCAAGGGAGGAATAAGCTACAAATTCGTTTAAGGCGGTTTTTTCTCCAATCAATTGGCCTACGGCGACCATGTCCTGGGCAGGAACTCCTATGAGCCAGGCGATCGGAGCGCAAATCATGCCGAGCATATATTGGATGCTGAGACCGGAATAGGAGCCGTTTGTTGCATTTTTGATCGTTTCATTGAGGTGGGTAATGGCCCCGATCCAATCAAAAAAATGATTGAACAGGTAAATAAAGGCCATAAAAGCCAGCAACATCGCCCCGACATTCACTGCCAGCTTGAGACCATCCGTCGTGCCCCTGGATATCGCGTCCAGGGCATTGGCTCCTGCCTGGTCCCGGCTGATCTGAATTTTTGAACTCACCTTCTCGGGCTCTGTTTCCGGCATGATCATTTTGGCGGCTACGATCGCCGCCGGGGCGGAAATGACCGAAGCGGTGAGCAGGTGCAGTCCAAAATAACGCTGGGATTCCAGGCTGTCCCCGCCCAGCATGGCCACGTATGCTCCAAATACCCCGCCGGCGATGGTAGCAAAACCACCGGTCATCAAACACATGATTTCAGAACGGGTCATCTTTTCCAGGTAGGGTTTTACGACCAGGGGGGCTTCCGTCTGGCCGATAAAAACATTGGCGGCTGCTGCAAGACTTTCGGCCCCTGAAAGCCGCATGGTCCGGTTCATTACCCAGGCAAAGCCATACACGATTCTTTGAAGGATCCCGTAATAATACAGGACCGAAGACAAGGCCGAAAAAAAGATGATGGTTGGAAGGACGAGGAAGGCAAATCCGAAGGGCGAGCCGTTGGCCAAATCCCCGAAAAGGAATTTCGCGGACTGGCCGGCGCTGTTGATCATCAGCACAAAAAAATTGGCCACCGCTTCGAAAACCACCCTCAAGAAGGGGACTTTGAGCATCGCGATGGCTATTACAAGTTGGAGCACCAGGCCGCTGGCCACCAGTTTCCAGTCAATACGTTTGCGGTGGTCGCTCATGGCGTAACAAATACCCAGCAAAACGCTGATACCGAAGAGGGCCCTTAATATGGAGAGTAGATCCATGATTGCATTTTGAGCTTGAAAGATAGAAAATAAGGCCAGATTCACCGGAATTCTCCGGAAGACAGCCCCCGAAATGTTGAAAATATATTTCCAGCTTTCCGGAGGGTTCTCCTGCCCATTTTTAATACCTTCGGGGGGCATGAAAAAAAGACCAGTACTGATTGGGATTACAGGAGGCAGCGGTTCCGGCAAGACGACTTTTATCAGGGAATTGAGATCGATGTACACTCCTGAGGAGGTCTGTATCATTTCACAGGATGATTTTTACCATCCCCGCCAGGAGCAAAAAAAAGACCGGGAGGGAGTGATCAATTTTGATCTGCCCTCCTCCGTAGATCTCAAAAAATTCGCGGAAAGCATCCGGGCCCTCATGAAAGGCAAAACCATCACACTCCAGGAATACCATTTCAACAATAAGTCCAAAAAGCCCAGGACCCTTCAGTTTATTCCCGCTCCGGTCATCGTGGTGGAAGGGCTGTTTATCTTTCATATTCCCGCCCTCAAATCCATGCTGGACCTGAAAATATATATCGAGGCCAAAGAAAACCTGAAGGTCATCCGCAGGATCAAAAGGGACCAGGTCGAAAGAAATTACCCCCTGGACGACGTATTATACCGTTATGAGAAGCATGTCCTCCCGGCTTTTGAGCGGTTTATCCTGCCCCATAAGGACGATGTGGATCTCATCATCAACAACAATACCTCCTTCTCTCCCGCCCTTAAAGTGCTGCAGGGATATATCAACCAGACCATCATCAAAAATAAAAACCATGAAAAGTGAAGTACAGGTGATCCTGTGTTTTGCGGCCATCTTCGCGGTGTCCTGCAAAAAAGCCGGTGACCACGCCACGCCCCGTCAGCCCAAAGTATATTCGATTGAGCAGTTCTATAAGACCACCAATGTTGGAGCGGTGGAATTTAACGCAGAGGAGTCCGCCCTCCTTGTGCATTCCAATGTTTCCGGCATTTTCAACGGGTATGAATTGCCGGTCAACGGAGATTCGGCACGGGCCCTTACCTCCTCTTCGAGCGAATCTATTTTTATGATCGGTTACGTACCCGGGAGCCCGGGATACCTTTATTCTGCCGATAAGGGAGGAAATGAAAACGACCATATTTATTTGCAGGTTCCCGGGGAAGAAGTGAGGGACCTCACCCCTGGTGAAAAAGTCAAAGCCGGATTCCTTCAGTGGGCCAGGGACAGGAAAAGTTTATTCTATACTTCAAATGAACGGGACCCCCGCTATTTTGATGTTTATGAAATGGATATCACCACCTGGAAGCCGAAACTGTTTTACCAAAATGACCTGGGCTACAACATTGGTTCGGTTTCCGAGGATAAAAACTTCCTGAGTCTGACCGAAAGCATTACCACAAGCAACAGCAATATTCACCTGGTTAATTTGAATTCCGGAAAAACAACCAATATCACTCCACACGAGGGTGATCAGGCCAACCAAGCCCTGTTTTTCGGCAAGGAAGGCAAATATTTGTTTTTACTTTCGGACCAGGATTCTGAGTTTCAATACCTCTTGAGTTATGACCTGGTTACGGGTGAAAAAACACCGGTCTATAAGCCCAACTGGGATGTGATGTATGCCTATGAATCGGAATCCGGGAAATACCGGGTGGTCGGGGTAAATGAAGATGGCAAGACGGCCATCCATATTTTTCAACAACCTGAAAACACGGAACTTAAAAACCTTGACCTGGGATCCCTAAGCATCAATAATGTGTTTTTTTCTAAATCCGATGGGAAGATGGCTTTTGGAGCCGGCAGTTCGAGCTCCCCAACCAATATTTTTGTACACGAATTTGCAGAAAACAAAACCACCCAACTGACCCGCAACCTGTCCCCGGAGGTCGATCCGGCTAACCTGGTCGATGCCTCAGTGATCAGATTCAAATCCTATGACGGACTTGAAATCCCATGCATACAATGGATCCCTAAACAGGCGCACGAGGGCAATAAGGTGCCTGCGCTGGTATTTGTTCATGGAGGCCCGGGAGGCCAGACGCGCCAGTCTTATTCTTCCCTCATCCAGTACCTGGTCAACCAGGGTTATCTGGTCCTTGGGATCAATAACCGGGGATCCAGCGGCTATGGCAAAACTTTTTTTAAAATGGATGACCGGAAACACGGGGATGCCGACCTCAGGGATTGCATCGCCGCCAAATCCTATCTGGCCAGCCTTCCTGAAGTGGATACCAATAAAATAGGGATCATCGGTGGCTCTTACGGCGGGTACATGGTCATGGCCGCCCTGACTTTCGCCCCCGATGCCTTTGAGGTGGGGGTCAATATTTTTGGCGTGACCAATTGGCTGCGCACCCTCAAATCCATACCGCCTTATTGGGAGTCTTTCCGTAAGGCTTTATATGATGAGATGGGGGATCCCTATTCAGCAGACAGTGTACGGTTGTTTAATATTTCCCCCCTGTTTCATGCTGCCCGGGTCACAAAGCCTCTGATGGTCTTGCAGGGCGCCAATGATCCGAGGGTCCTGCAGGTCGAATCCGATGAGATAGTAGAGGCGGTAAGAAAAAACAAGGTACCGGTGGAGTATGTCCTCTTTCCCGATGAGGGCCATGGTTTTTTGAAAAAGGAAAATGAAATCAAAGGATATGGCCAGGTAGGGGTCTTCCTTGACCAATATCTGAAAAAGGAACAAGTGAAAAATTAATCCATTGCTTCTGAAGACCGCTATCATAGGGGGAGGAGCCGCGGGTTATTTTGCCGCCATCCGGTATAAGTCGCTCCATCCTGGCCACAAGACGGTGATATTCGAAAAGACCGGCAAAGTCCTGGGCAAAGTTAAAATATCCGGGGGAGGCAGGTGCAATGTCACCCATGCCTGTTTTGTAATCAAAGATCTGATCGGGTATTATCCACGTGGCGCCAGGGAACTGATCGGCCCTTTTCACCGGTTCCAGCCGGCAGATACCATGAAGTGGTTTGAAGACCGGGGCGTTGCCTTAAAGACGGAACCGGATGGAAGGGTGTTCCCGGTGTCGGACAAATCCCAAACCATTATCGATTGCCTCACCGGGGAGGCCGAACGGCTTGGAATAGAACTCCACACATCGCAGGACCTGGAATCCATAGGGCTTGGTGAGAGCGGAGGCTTTCAACTTCAATTTGCCGGAAAGCCAGGGCATGTTTTTGCGGACCGGCTGATCGTCACCACCGGATCCAGCGAAAAAGTATGGAAAATACTCGAAACAATGGGTCATCGGATCCTGCCTCCGGTTCCTTCGCTCTTTACTTTTAACATCCGGGATGAACGGCTGCTCGATTTTCAGGGACTGACCTGGCCTGATGTTGAGGTCAGGGACCTGGATTTTGGTCACCGGGCCACGGGGCCATTGCTGATTACGCACTGGGGGCTGAGCGGCCCCGCGGTGTTAAAACTCTCCGCTATTGGCGCTCTTGATTTCCATAAGGCCGGGTACCGTTTTGAGATAGCCGTGAATTTTATGTTTCCAGATAAAGAGGATGTGGTAGCCGCTGTTTTTCAAAAATTAAAACAAAACCATCCTAATAAACTCGTCAGCCAGTCTCCTCCGGGTCCTTTTACCGCGAGGTTATGGCAGTCCTGGAGCAGCCTTTGGGGTTTTGGCAATAAAACCTGGCAGGAGGTATCCATGAAAGAAATAGGATTTATGGCCAGGCAGATCACGGAAGCGAAATTCAAGGTCGATGGCAAGAGTACGTTTAAGGAAGAATTTGTGACTTGCGGGGGGGTGGACTTGAAAGAAGTGGACTTGAAGACCATGGAAAGTAAAAAAATCCCGGGTTTGTATTTTGCCGGTGAAGTGCTGAACATCGATGCGCTTACCGGTGGCTTTAATTTCCAGGCGGCCTGGACCACGGGGTGGTTGGCGGGGAGCCATGGCTAGATTTTCCCGCAAAGGCACGAAGGACACAAAATTTTCCCACGACGACGCAAAGTCACAAAGAATTTCCCACAACGGCACAGCGAAGCCGAGGATGTCCTGGAATGAGTGTTAAAAACGTGGAGCATCTTCGATGCTTGGGATAATTGCTTTAAGAGATTTCCTACCAGGACACTATAGGTTTCCCGCAAAGGCACGAAGGACACAAAAAATTTTCCCACGACGACGCAAAGGCACAAAGAATTTCCCACAACGGCACAGCGAAGCGAAGGGCACAAAAGTATTCGTCCAACGCATCATAGGATAGGATTTAATTCTTCCGGCAAGATGCCTGACCTTATTGGTAAAATCATAAGAACAAAACATTGGCTTCGGAGAAGAACGTATCCACCCGGCCAAGTACATATACTCGGATTAGCGGTATGAATAAAGAAGGGTTAGTTATTTGGCTAAGGGCAGCAATTCATCCACCCGGTTTATCGGATGAGAGGGTAATGCCAGAAGTGTAGATTTCAACCAAT
>JAKQHS010000111.1 GCA_029557915.1 Bacteroidota bacterium
CGACACAAAGAACACGAAGAAAAATACAATGGATAACCAATTTCTCTGTGGCTTTGTGTCCTTGTGGGAAATATTTGCGGGAAAGCCGCATAGCGGCACATTTCCCACAATAAACACAAAGTTGGCTCCCACAACGACACAAAGAACACGAAGAAAAATACAATGGATTACCAATTTCTCTGTGGCTTTGTGTCCTTGTGGGAAATATTTGCGGGAAAGCCGCATAGCGGCACATTTCCCACAATAAACACAAAGTTGGCTCCCACAACGACACGAAGTGGATGCAACGGTCAAAGGTCAAAGGAGAAAAATTACAGGGAGATCTTTCTATTAATAAATCCTCCGTGCTCCCAGTGCCCTCCGTGCGCAACACCCCACAACGACTTGACGACCACAATGAAATATGCCATGGGATGACCTATCTCTCCGTGCCCTTCGCTTCGCTGTGTCCTTGTGGGAAATATTCGCGAAAAAGCCGCGTAGCGGCGCCCACGACGATTCGAATGAGAGGTAAGGGTTAAAGGTCAAAGGAGAAAGGAGAAAAATTACAAGGAGATCCTCCTTTTAAAAAATCCTCCGTGCCCTTTGTGCCCTCCGTGCGCAACAAACCCTGTGCGTGCAGTGTATCCCGCGAATGCGGGAGATAACGGCAGGGTCAAAGGACAAAAAATTACAAAGAAATCCTCCCATTAAAAAATCCTCCGTGCCCCCCGTGCCCTCCGTGCGCAACACCCCCCGTGTGAACCCACCCGGCCCTAACTCTGCACAAAATTCCTCCTATCCAGTTTCATCTCCCCATTCCACCGGTAAGCCGTCACCACCTCATTCTTCACCACCCCATAATCCAGGCAGCAGATATTTTTCTTCAACAGATTGGGTTTGCCGTTGAGGGAATAATGCCCGAAAAAGACCGGCACCGCCAGTTCGGGATAGGCAAGGTCGAGGCTGATCAGGTTTGAAGGGATCTTATATTTCGGCAGATTGGATTTGGCCTGGGTGGAGATCTGGCGGTAGGATTTGCCGTGGTGGTCCTCCCACCATTTTACCCGCGTAAAGCCGCGGCGGACGGATTCCGCATCCAGGCCTTTTTTGTTCCGGGGCAGGGGGATCTCGAGGCCTTTGAGCAGCATCTGCACTGCCTTGTATTCAGGGCCGCGGGACTGCAGGGACTGGATCAACAGGTCCCGGTTGAATTTATGTCCAGGAAAATGTTTGCGCACATAGTTAATGCTGTCCTGATGCCAGCAGGCATGGACCACGCGCAAGTCCTCAAATTCCAGAAACAGCGGCAGGGTGTACATCCAGTCGATGTAGTCATAAAGTTCCGCTTCGGCGCTCCGGAAACTCTCAAAAACCGGCAGCAGCTGGAGCATGTTGCGGATGCTGTGGCTGTAAAGGGGCTTATTGTTATTGTCCAGGGTAAAAAAGGCCATCAGGTTGAGTTCATGGTTGCCCAGGATGGCGTAGGCGTGTTTGGATTGGACCATGGGCCTCACGATCTGCAGGACTTCCCTGGATTCCGGCCCCCGGTTGACCAGGTCGCCGACGAAAATAGCCTGGCGTCCGGGGTGTTGATAAAGTCCTTTTTGCGGTTTATAATCCAGGAGCTCCAGGAGGCGGATCAGGCCCCGGGCATGGCCGTGGACATCGCCGATGAGGTCATACATAATTTCAATTCCGGAATCAAAGATAATTCATAATAAGAAGCTTCCATACGATCCTTCGCACATCATACGCCAAGATCCTTCATTCCATATCCAAGATGGCTGAGGTTACCTTTCTCCTCTTCCATCATTAGGAATATTGAAATTCTAAATGACTTTAGTTATGAAAACCAAAACCCTTTACCTGAGCATCTTACCCCTTTTATCATTATTGCTTTTTGGGGCCCGCAAATCAAATACCGTCTACCAAGCCGATGAATTCCACCACTTGTTGCTTGAGGAAGTTTCCTGTCATCCAGATTACGATGCCCTCGTGGATTTATATTATTCTACAAACGGTCCAAACTGGAACCTCAACCCTGGCTGGCTGGCCAATTGTGACGTTTGTATTTGGCCTGGCATAACCTGTGCTGGGGGTCGGGTAACTGAAGTAAGGCTTGTAAGTAAAAATTTAAACGGACCGCTTCCTGCATCCATTGGAAACTTGTCATCCCTTACCTACCTGGATTTGGCCAACAATTCCATCAATGGTTCTATACCCAATTCTATCGGAAACTTGACGAATCTTGAGTATTTAAGGTTTGACAACAACTCCCTGTCCGGTAGCCTTCCTCCATCAATAACGAATCTGATTCAGTTGAAACATTTAAAGATGGAGCAAAATACAATTACCGGGCAGATCCCTCAAGATATCGGGAATCTGATCCACCTGGAAAGCCTGGATTTTAATAATTGCGATCTGTCTGGATCTTTACCGGAATCCATTGGAAACTTAATATATCTCAAGTCCTTGCTTTTGTCTTACAATCAACTGTCGGGCCCTTTACCAACTTCAATCGGTCAGCTTTCCGATATTCAGAGCCTCATGCTTTCTGGCAATCAATTTTCCGGCATATTGCCCAGAACCCTGGGAAACCTTGAGCAATTAATAAACTTACATGTTAACCAAAATAGGTTCACCGGCTGTTTTCCTCCACAACTAAACAACCTGTGTGGCCAGCTGATCAGCTATAATTTTTCCGGGAACCTGATAAATAATAATAACAATTTTAATGCGTTTTGCAGTACAAATGTGGGAGTATGTCCGTGTCAGGATGGCTATCCCGTCACCTGGTATCTTGATGCAGATGGAGATGGACATGCATCAATAAGTACTCAGGCTTGCGATACCCCTGGGATTGGTTACGTTAATACTACGATTCCAGTGAATGATTGCAACGACAGCATTTCATGGATCCATCCTGGAGTGTTAGACAGCACCTGCAACGGCATTGACGAGAATTGTGACGGATCGTATGATGAAAGCTATACAAATCCGGAATGCCAAATATGCATCAATGGAATTCTAAACGATTCCACCAATACCTGGTTTCTCGATGCAGACGGTGACGGACATGCTATCTTATCTTTGACGACCTGCCTCTGGCCTGGTGAAGGCTATACTGCGGATTCATTGCCTTTGGATGATTGCGACGATGTCAATGCCCTGGTTTACCCCGGGGCCCCGGATTCCCTATGCAATGGAATTGATAACAATTGCAATAGCACTGTTGATGAGGGTTATGTAGGTGTTAACTGCTCGCTTTGTACTAATGGAGAGGAATCCGCCAATTTGGACTATTTTACTCTGGTTGAATTTTTTTCGGCCACTAATGGGGATGCCTGGACCAACAATTCCGGATGGCTATCCGGCTGTAATATTTGCGAGTGGTATGGAGTTACCTGCAATACTACTGGCGAGGTAAGCCAGCTAAACCTGGCCTATAATAATCTGACAGGAATTTTGCCAGCCTCATTGACCAAACTTTCAAAACTTGGCAAATTAAATTTGATCGGTAATTTACTCACCGGAAGTATTCCGTCGGACTTAGGAAATATCAGGAACCTTCGTGAAGTTTTCCTGGACAACAACTCCTTAACCGGATCCATTCCCGCCAGCCTGGGTAATCTGACCTCCCTTCGGTTTTTATATCTCAATGACAATCAATTGACCGGATCCATTCCCGCCGAACTTGGAAATTTATCAGGACTGAGCTCGATGATTCTTCACAATAATCAACTCACCGGAACTATACCCTCCACTCTTGGCAGCAGTCTCTCCAACCTGGATTATTTAAATCTGAGTCACAACCAGCTTTCCGGTTCAATTCCTGCCTCCATCGGTGAAATTCCGAATATCCTCTCGATTAAATTAAATCACAATCAGCTTTCCGGATCCATTCCTGGAAATATAGGGGATTCTCCTAACCTGAACTATTTGTTCCTTAACAATAATGAGTTATCCGGTTGTCTTCCTTCCCAACTATCTGTATTATGCGAAAAGCTGGTGGAAGGAGATTTTTCCGGAAATCCTGAGCTTCCCGGAGGAGGCAACCTGGCAGCCTTTTGCATGGATAGTACCGGATCCTGTTGCTCAGCCGGAACAGAATTAAATTGGTTTCTGGATGCAGATGGGGATGGCCATGCCTCTGCCCTGGTCCAGGCCTGCAGTGCCCCAGGGATGTACTATACTTCCGATTCTATCCCGGTAGATGACTGCAACGATATGAATCCGGCCATCTTTCCCGGGGCACCGGATTCCACGTGCAATGGCATCGACGAGGATTGTGATGGATCAGCCGATGATGGATTTATCGTCGTATCATGCCAAACCTGCACAGGTGGTACAATTCATTATTCAGGCCCACCTGCCCCCATCGCCAGTGTGACCAAACAACTCACCTGCACCATCCCTACGGGTACTATTACCGTATCCAATCCTACCACGGGGCATACCTATAGCTTTGACAATGGCTTGAGTTTTCAAACTTCCCGCATAAAAAGCGGTTTGGATTCAGGCCTATATTTTGTAAAAATCAAATCAAACCTCACCGGATGTATTTCGGAATCCATCCAGCTTATCATAAATGGGTTTCCCCCCGATCCTCCCGCCCCTGAGGTGATTGTCAGCGCGCAACCTACCTGTGCGATTCCTACCGGTACCCTCAAGGTGACCGATACCCTCCCAGGCTTTAAGTACAGCTTTGACCAGGGTTTGACCTTCCAGACTTCAAAAACCAAATCCGGGCTTACTCCCGGATCCCATCAGGTCTTCGCCCAATCCATCGCTACCGGATGCATCTCCGCTCCCACACTGGTGTTCATTGATTCCGTGCCCACCAGCGGCCCGCCTGCTCCTATTGCCAGCGTGACCAAACCACCCACCTGCACCACCCCGACAGGGACCATCACCGTTTCCAATCCCACCACCGGGCATACCTATAGCTTTGACAACGGCATGAGTTTTCAGACATCCAGAGTGAAAGCGGACTTGCAACCGGGTTGGGTTCAGATCATTGTAAAATCCAATGCCACCGGGTGTATCTCCGATTTTACTTTAGTTCATGTTGATACCATTCCGGAAAACCCCGCTCCTCCCCAGGTCATCGTCAGTGCCCAGCCTACCTGCACTACCCCCACCGGTACACTCAAAGTAACCGATACCCTCACCGGCTTTAAATACAGTTTTGACAACGGACTCAGCTTTCAAACTTCGAAAACCAAATCAGGACTCGCACCCGGATCCCATCAGGTCCTCGCCCAATCCATCGCTACCGGATGCATCTCCGCTCCCACCCTGGTTTTCATTGACTCCATACCCACCAGCGGCCCGCCTGCTCCCATTGCCAGCGTGACTAAACCACCCACCTGCAACACCCCGACAGGAACCATCACGGTTTCCAATCCCACCACCGGGCATACCTATAGCTTTGACAACGGCTTGAGTTTTCAGACATCCAGAGTAAAAAGCGGCCTGGATTCAGGTGATTATCATGTCAGGGTCAAATCTAATCTTACCGGATGCATTTCGGAAGCGACCTTTATTTACATCGGCGGACTCCCTGATAATCCTCCGGCTCCTCAAGTGATGGTCAGTGCCCAGCCCACCTGTGACATACCCACGGGGACGGTGAAAGTAACCGATACCCTGCCTGGCTTTAAATATAGCTTTGACCAGGGATTGACCTTCCAGTCTTCAAAAACAAAATCCGGGCTTGCTCCCGGATATCATCAGGTCCTGGCACAATCCATCACAACGGGTTGTGTTTCCACACCCACTCCGGTTTTCATTGACGCTGTCCCAACCAGTGGACCTCCACCCCCCATTGGCGGCGTGACCGTGCAACCCACCTGTCCTTCTCCTACCGGAACCATAACCATTTTCTTTCCGACCAGCGGGCATACCTATAGTTTTGACGATGGGATGAGTTTCCAGACATCCCGGATAAAGAATGGGGTGACGTCCGGTACTTATCTGCTGCGGGTTAAATCGAACGCCACCGGCTGCCTTTCTGGTCCCATTTCCGTGACGGTAAATGAATTGCCATTTGTAAAAGCTCCCGATGCTTCGGTTACAGTGCAAGCTACTTGTGATTCCCCTTCAGGTACAATTGTGGTCAGTAAACCCACAACCGGCCATACTTATAGTTTTGACGATGGCCAAAGTTTTCAGGATTCCGGAACCCTATCCGGCCTGCCGCCTTCCATATATTATGTCCGGGTTAAGTCCAACACTACCGGTTGTATATCGGAGGGAAGAATTGTGATTATCGACAGCGTGTTCTGTGATTCTTTGATTTCAGGAATTACCTTTCCTTCCAGGATATACAGCTTGAGCCCCACATTTCAAAACGGTAGCCTTCCCAAATCCCACACCGGATCATTTAAACTCTACCCTAATCCTGCATCCGGTTATTTCAGGATAAAAATGGATCAACTCCCATCTCAAGGAAAGATCACGGTCAGGATGACGGATTCTTATGGCCGGGTGCTCAGACAGTTTGAGCGTTCCATTACGGAATTGGGAAACGAATCATTCCAGACACAAGATTTGCCCAGGGGAATCATTTACATCCAACTGATTTCAGAGGAAATCCGGTACCCGGTCGGAAGACTGGTGCTGGTGGATTGATCTATACCCTTGAGCATATTCATTTCGATTTTAACCCTGCACGAAAGTGCGGGGTTTTTTATAATGTTATACATGAAACAATGAAATACCACAAATCCATAAAATCCCACAAGGGCTTACAAATCTCCTAAGAATCTCCTCCTTCCCAAAACACTTCATGTTCTTCGTGCCTTCATGGGCAACCCTTTGCGTCTTCGCACCTTCACGAGAAACCATCCCCTGTGACTATGTGCATCAAGCTTCGCGTCTTCGCGCCTTCGCGAGAAACCATCCACCTTGCGCCTTCGCGAGAAACCATCTCCTGTGCCTATGTACATCAAGCTTCGCGTCTTCGCGCCTTCGCGAGAAACCATCCACTTCGCGTCTTCATCCCTTCGCGAGAAACCATCTCCTTTTGCCTGTGTCATCAAGCTTCGTGTTCTTTGCGCCTTCGTGGGAAACCATCCCCTGTTGGCTCCGTGAGAATAAAACAATAATTGGTTAAATACCCACTACCCCGAATATTTTCTACCCCTCATGTTTGGTAGTCTGAATTTCCTTTTATATATTCATCCCAGACACCAATTTATGCACCGGGATACCACCCATATCATAGACCGGATTCGCAGTGGAGATGAGGATAGCCTCCGTGAGATATACCGCGAATACCGCCAGCCTTTCATCCAGTGGATCAAGGGCGAATTTTTCTGTTCAGATGATGATGCCATCGAATTTTTCCAGACTGCCGTAGTCATCCTCTATGACAATATCATCACCGGCAAACTCACCGAACTCAACAGCCATGTCAAAACCTATCTCTTCGGGATCGGCAAAAACAAGGCCCACGAATGGTTGCGGCACCGGCAAAGGCAGGGGGTTCATTCCGACGAACTCCTGATCAACTACCTACATGAAGAAAACCCCGAAGTGGATGAAGCCGACTTTGCAGAATCGCTCCGGGCCGTGGATGCCGGCATGAATCAATTGGGCGAGCCTTGCCGCAGCCTGCTCAGCTATTTTTATTACCAGAAACTCAGCATGCGCGAGATCTGTGAACGCCTCGACTACAAAAACGAAGACACGGCCAAGAACCAGAAATACAAATGCCTCAAGCGGTTACAATCCATTTGTGCGGACATTAAGGGGGTAAAAGTATGACGAACACCCCCGAACATATCAGAGAAACCCTGGAACTCTATGACCGCGGAGAGCTCGACCCTTCCCGTTTGCTTGAAGTCCAGGCCTTATTACGCTCAGACCCGGCCTGGCAGGCAGCCTGGCGTAGCTTCCGCTCGGAAACCGCGGGGATCAGGCTGAACAGGCTCAAAACAAACTTGTCCGTCCTGGAATCCCTGGAGGCCGAACTAAAAGATCCGGAAAAAAAAACGGCGGCCGGGGGTGACCCCGGAGCTGTTTTGACATCAAGTCCTGAATCAAACCATATAAAACAGGCATCGGAAACGTCCCAGCCTGAAAGCATGGAAGAAACCATCGATCGGAATACCTCTGAAGGCATCCGTTTTTCCAGGCTGCATCAGGCCTTGAACGGCCTCAAAGCGGAAGAAAAAAAAACTGCCGACCCACGTCCGGCTGGCGGCCGCATCCTGGTTATTCGCAGGATCTGGCTGGGGGCTATTGCTGCGGGCATTATAGGGTTTTTTCTTGTAATGCAATTATTCAATAACCTGAATCGTCCTAAATATATAAACCAATATTTAATTACACACTTTGACGAATATATTTTACATGAAAAATCAAGAAGCAAATCCGAGAAATTAACTTTTAACAAAGATAAAGAAATTGGTTACGATCTTTTTGTATTGCAAGAATTTACAGAAGCATTACCTTATCTACAAAAAAGCTGGTTAAACTCAAACGATACTTTATCCTTTTTTTATTTAACTGTCAGTCATGCAGCCCTTGGTAATAATAAATATTTTCGCGAATACAAGTCAAGTCCTGTCTTACAATCTCAATTGTATCAAATTTTATTAAACAAAATAAAGTGATATGAAACTTCTATTAATCTCAACTATATCTTTCATGATTCTATATTCCTGCGAATTTGAGGGAAAGAATCACACTCTTTTACCAACTCAGTTATTAGAAACTATTACTTTTGACACAGTAATAAGTTTTAATCCATTCATGAGCATAGCCCAAATCAAAACAGATACCTTCTTTTTTTTTAATAACGATTCCATTGAAGCTCATAAACCGTATTCCAATATTGTTCAATACGACTTTAGAGCTCCTAGAAATTGGGACTTTAGTCAACCTCAATCGGTATTATATAAATTCGTCTCAACAGATTATCAACTTTCTGGTCAAGGTTTAATGCCGTTAGGTCACCATGGAAATCTTTCATTGAATGGAGTGGAAATATTGGCCCAAAAGGGCCGCTTATGCTCTCATAGAAACGCATCATTTTACAATGGTACTTTATATGCTATTAACAAGGATTCATTATATTTTATCCCATTTGATGGCATATATGATCACGAATGGAATTGCTTATTTTCTCATCATGGCCTGCAAAAAAATTACATTCATGGCTTTTTTATAAGACTTACTAAGTCCGAATTTTATTCTGCAACACAAACAGGATATGTGCAGCATAATATAAACTGTGATGGTATAAACCATATCAGATGTATAAACTTCAAATCCTATCATACAAAAATTGGAACCACACTTTGTCCTAGAAAAGCAATCGAACAAGGAAACAATAATTATTTTGTTTACTTCTTTAGTGATATTAAAAACTAAAAACTTACTCCAAAGCAAATTGTTTTCCTATATAAATACCACGAACTCAAATTCATTTTTAACATCATTAATTTTTTTTAACGATGCTATAATTCTACGAGCTCCAATAATTTTAAAATATCTCACCATATTATATGTCCCTTCATAATCAATTATGTCCCCAATTCCTGTTTCACAACCTGCGAGTGTAATCTGAAATGTTTTAGATCTATATTTTAGCAAATCATATCCAAATAGAGTATCAAATTCTGAAAATGTATTGGTTCTAAATATTAGATATACATTTTCCCTTTCATTCGAAATTACAACACCATGGTGTGCAATATACAAATGGTTATATTTTCCATTCGTTAAACAATCAATAAACCTTGCTCTTGTGGATTTTAAACCCGAATAACTTATATTGTTCGCCTTTTTTTTAAACTGAAGAATCTCATGATATCCTCCTGGAAGCTCCACGAATGAGGAAGTAGGATTTCTAATGGTATTAGGGTCCGAAAACGAAAATGCAGCAGTCTTTAAATCATTTCTTTGAATCATACCTTCCTGTTTCATGGTGGAAGCTGAAAAAGTGTAAAACAGATTATAATGCTCCTTTAAATAATCTTTCCCGTCTGGAAATAATAATAAATTAAAATTTAAGTTATAAAATTTTCCTGATGGGCAAAATACAATACTCTTCTTGTCATCTAAATTTAGCTTTCCTAAAATAACTTTATACACTATATTGGACATCCTTATATATTCTAAATGATCGTATTTCCCCAATCGCTGATACTCTATTAATGAATCCAGCGTTTGAAGAAAACGGTAATCCACTTTTTCTTTAAATATCTGATTTACAGTACTAATATTTAATATATACAGATTTGAATCAATTAAATATATGGATAAAAACAATACTGTATCTGGAATAGCAACTTCTTTTAATGATTTTACCTCTCCTACTGTCTTCGCATTAAAATATTCAATAAAATTCATTTTTAGATATTTATTAAACTCATCATACTGGAAATACAATTCGTCCAGCTTCGCCTCTTTCTTCTTCCCCATGCGGCAGGCTCGAATTTCATTTTTTAGGAATTCTTCTTTTCTAACAACATCCTCAGGAATCATTAATTTTAATTTAACGTCATTCATTTCACCACTTAAAATGCTCGCTTTAACTTTCTCCATGCATCTATAAAACTTTTCAAATGCCCAAACATTTTCATTACTTTTCCACATTACAAAATATATTTCCATTGCCATTTCATATATACTTTTACTGTATGACAATACCTCCAACCGACGGGTTTCTTCAATGCTATAGTTTTCTTTGTTGATCATGTCTTCTGCTTTATCCAATAATCGAATGGCCATGTTTAATTTATTCTCATTTCCACTTAATTTAAATTCCAAAAACAAGTTTTTTATTATGTCACCAACGATTATAAAATTAAAATAACCATAATCCGCCATCCCCATCAGAATATCTTCAACAGTAAATGCTTTAATTGGACTTTTATAATTGATATTATTAAATGCTTCCGCCGTGGATTCACTTAATTGACCGATTCTACGGTAACTTTCAATAAGAAGTGTGCTTAACGTGAGGTACACAGAGGGAGGGAACCGCTTAAGTGAAAAAAGATAGAGAATAGCTTTTTGGGAATGATTTATGGTATTTAAATACTTACCATTCGAATAAAACGCTTCTGCACTGATCTTATCCACATTGACAAAAGTGTCACTTGAAGCAACGATTTTCATTAAATCATTGTTCAATAATTCAGCCAAACGCTCATTGCCACGATTAATGCAAGAATAGGAAAATGAATACAAAACTTGCTGGTAAAGTTTGATGTATTTAGTACCTTTAACCATTAAAAGCGCTTCGTTATAATCCTTAATGTATCCGGAATCCCGGTCCACAATTGCCCGTATATATCCGGAATTATAAAAAGCATAGGATTGTAGGATTGTATCTTTTGTAAAATATATACTCAAATCCTTCATTTCCTCTCCCAGTTGGCCCCCAAACAGGTATTGACGTTGCCCGATGGTTAAAAGAATAAGTTCTTTTTTTGTGTAAACTGTTTCATGCGTAATAAAGGGTAAGGAATCAAATTTGGAATTAGCCTTTATATAATATGCATAAGAACCATACAGGTCATTCAGAACATAAAAGGTATATTCTCCGCGAAGTAGGTCCATCTTTGCTCTCCAATAATCAGGAACCTTTTCATTCAATAGAATGCTGTCACACAAAGTTGTAAAAACTCCGAATTCGATTTCATTGTACAGGTTAATTTCATCCATAAAATATAACAGCAAATCCTTTGTTGTTGAAAACTCACTTAACTGAATGGGAGTATGGTCAAATAATTCAGTGGTAAGAACCATATGGGCATTGAGCCTTTGCGCTGCCTCATTACGTCTGAAATAGAGATAATTTTTAAGACTTTCTGATGATTTAGAAATCAAGTCATCATATCGTTCAATAGCTTTTTCTAACAAGTGACCATAAAACAAAGAATCAGCCGAAGCTATTTCCACAAGCATGGATTTTTCTATGTTGGGTTCAATAAATTCAATGATCTCATAAAATGAATTGGTCTGTGAAGAGTCAATACCTTTTGTATAACAACATATCCAGCTAGTGCAAAAACTTATGCATAACATCCAATATTTAAGCAACGTTAACACCATATTTTCCGGTTATTTAGCAATATATTCAAGTAGACGTGGGTCATGGCCAGCATACTATAATAAAGCTCGACGTCTTTTTTATTGACCAGGTCCGCGGGTTGGATCCGCTCAAAGGGCTTTCCGCATACATGGCTCACCGCTTCCCGGTACAGCGGGATGGCCGAATCCGGTTTTCCCGTAAGGTCATAATACTCACCCAGCCAGTAGGTGGAACTCGGACAGAGCTGATAATCGTACCTGTTGCTGCAATAGGTCCGCACCCAGGCCAGGTAGGGCCGGGCCTCCTCCTGCCTTTGTTGATGCATCATGTGAAAGGCCATCGTACGCTGATAATAAAAACTGTCTTCTGGAGTCTGGACCATCGGAAGGGCCCGGTCCAGGAAAGTATCCGCCTTTTCAAACTGGTAATTCCTGGAAAGCTGGATGGCAAAATTGATCAGGTCATGGGCTTTCAGGCGGTTTTTGGAAAGATTGTACCGGATATGTTCTTCAAAATAGCGGTTGGCCTCATTGGGGTCGTCCATATCAGTATAGATATTGGCCAATACCTTGGATACGGAGATCAGGTAATTGGAATCGATCACGGGCTCCCCGTTGAGTTTTTCGCGAAGGATCAGCGCATGGGCCAATGCATCATCGAATTTGCCGAGGACCCGGTGGGTGGTGGCCAGGGTATAGAGCTGGTTACGGTGAAATCCGGTAAAACCCGGCCGGCCGGCCAGGATGGTATCCAATACCTGTAATATGGCCATGGCCTTTCCCGGGTTGTTGGCATCGTAGCGCCACATCTCGGCATGTTTTTCCCGGATGCGGAGCATCAGATCGTATTGTGGCAGAAAAATCCGCTCGCCCTCCCCGGTGATTGCTTTGAACAGGCGGTCTGAATTTTCAAATTGTCCTTTGATTCCTATCCGCACAGCAAACAAAAGCTTCCATTCGATTTGCAGTTCAGGCAGGATCCCCAGACTATCCCCTGCCAGCCTTGCATACAAAGAATCGAAAAGGGAATAATTCCGGTTGTTTAATTTCCTTTCCAGGTATTTAATGTCCAGATAACGCGTATTATTTCTCTCCTTGAATATTTCATCCTTACCTAAACCCGCATAAAGGCTGTCTTCTTTACCCCTGTGCAAGCGGAAAAGGCTATCGGCAATGAATCGTACCGAAGACCGATATGCCGCGTCCGTATCCAGGATATACTGGTTTATATCGATGCCGGTCTTATCTGTCCGGCAGGCTGCCAATAAAAACCCCCAAAGGAAGAGGAGGGCGGTGCATTTCAGTGTATTTCCCAAGAGTGGCATTTTGATTCTGTAAATTAAGTGAAAAGAGGAAAGCATCCAAAATAGATGTTCCAGGCCCACCACAAACAATCCGGTGGGGATAAACTATGCACAAGCGGTAATGACTAATAGCAGCCTTTAAGATTACCGGCTCCCCGCTTCTTTAATTCTTAATTCATTAATTCTTAATTCCCAAGTTGGGTTACCTCCTGACCCAAATTACACAATAAGAAAACCAACCTATTAAGCACACAAGGGAATTCAATAAAATATGGATAATTCTATGGCTAATAAGCAAAAAATCATCGATGCCTTCCATTCACGTCCAAATGATAAGTGGATAAGCATAAATGAACTCGCCTCCTTAACAGGTATTGATCAGAATCAGGTATCAGGGATACTGAGGTCTTCACCTGACTTTGTGCAATCGACCCGATGGATAAAAAACGGAGAGCCGGTATATGCCACCAAAGAATCATTCAGGTCCGGTACCGCATTCATCGACAAGGTGCTGGGTGCATTCAAAAACAGAATAGATTAAAATTTATAAAATGATAGCCAATTTGATCAATGAAAACATCCTTTTACCGGCAATGGGCGGGTTTGCGATCCAGTTGCTGTCTCTGCTGGAACTTGCAAAAGTTCCGATTAGCCAGCGACCTGATCTAAAATCTCTGGTGTACTGGATTCCTTATCTCGTAAATCCATTGCTCGGCGGATTGTTAGGGTTTACCTATTTCCACAATGAGCAAACCATAAATCCCGTATTGGCCATTCATATCGGGGCCTCTGCCCCGATCACCCTGAGAATGATGGCTTCCAGCCGTCCTCCTAAAACTATAGAACCTCAAAGGAGTATCCCTGAAAATCCTTAAAAGAGTAAGGGCGAGAACGCGGAAAATCGAATAGAGTACGCACTAAAATATTTTTTATAACCTAATTTCTATGTAAAATTTATCATTTATTGAAGACGATCAGTTCCTTTTTCAATTCGAAGAACTGAATGCAGACAATTTCAAAGCAGATCAAATGTTGACACTAAACCAGTCACAGAAACTGGTAAGGATATGTGATCTCTATAAAATCATCAAACCAATATTATTGGTTATCCTTAGCATTCCCTTTGTTCCAAGGAAAATAAAAGAAGCCATTAAAATTTTCATCGAAAACCTGGACCTGGTCTGTCCGATTCCAACCGCTTAATCGCACGTTTCCCGTCTCATGATACGCATATCCCGCCTGTCCTCCAAAGATCTCTGCCATTTCCAAACCAGGTACCTTGACTTGTCCGGCCTATCCATCCCCCCTGGCTATCTTCGCGGGCAGACGGTTTATGGTTTCTTTCGGCGTGGGCAAATGATCGGAGGATTCATCCTGGGTAAAGAGCAGCCGCTTCGCACCACGGAGGTCTTTTGTTCCCCTGATTCCAGGGACCGTCTCAACCGGTCCCTGGAATCAAAGGGACGGGTCCTGGAGATCTGTTGTTTTTGGATCGAACGTTCTTTTCGCAAAATCCCCTGGATAAATGCCTGGTGTTGGCTTAGGATGGCCTGGGCAGCCAGTATGGAGCGTTCGTTCGATATCCTGTTGTTTGGTACTAATTCCTCCGGCCTGGCCAAAATGTATGGATATCCAAAAAATGCTTTTCTTCTTCATAGCGACCAAATCGGGGGTCGCGACACCTATATTTTTTATGCCAAGCGAACGCATTTTCTGGCAGGCGTATTCGAAATAGTCCTAGCTAAAGTTTTCCGAAAAACAAGAGGATTCCGAAGTTCTACTGACCGCGGATTGACGGCCAAACTTCAAACGATGAAAGAAATGTGCTTCTGAAAATGAATCAGGAATCAGGAGCAGGGTTACTTTTTCAACCTCGTCTCATTACAATCATGAAAAATCAATCCATTTCTGTTTTATTGGTTTACCTCCTTTTTGGAATAATCCTCCTCCTTTGCCTCTATCTCCTGGCCGGTCTGGGTTTCCGGGTGGAAGCATTGGTTTTTGAAAAATATTAACCCAATATGAATATGGAATCCCTGATTCTTGACAAGTCTTGGAATAAATTAAAGGTTTCCAAAAGAATTCAATCCTCGGATTATGACCCTGTGTTCTGGTCTCACTATTTTCATACCTATGATGTCCTGTTAAAAGTAATTCCATATCGCCAGCTCCTGCAATCCTTAGTGGACGCAGCATGCATCCGGCCCGGCCATATTATTCTTGATGCCGGCAGCGGCACCGGCAACCTCGCCTACCATCTCCCGCAGGGCGTGAAAACCATTTTCGTGGACCAGTCCGGGGAAGCGCTGGCCCTTGCGAATAAAAAAAATCCTGAGGCCCTCACCTTAAAAACATCCCTGACAAACCCATTGCCTCTTGAACCGGACTCCGTGGACCATATCATCTGCAACAATGCCCTGTATACCCTGCCCTATGATCAATGGCCTCTGGTCCTGGATGAATTTTACCGGGTGCTCCGGCCGGGCGGGTCCCTGGTCCTTTCAAATATCCGGGAAGGCTTTTCGGTCTTGCGGATCTACCGGGAACATATCCGGGAAAGTGTCAGGCTCAGGGGCTGGACACATACCCTGGCCGAGGTCCTTCGACTGTTCATTCCAACCCTGAAAATGTTCTGGTACAATGCCCGGATCATAAGGGCCGATGCCGCCGGTACCTTTCATTTTATTCACAGGGGAGAACAAAACTCCCTGATGCTCGGTCATGGCTTCTGGCCGGTCGGGCCAGAACAGGCGGTATATGCGGGACAGGCCTGGATGGCTGTGGGGATTAAACGATATTCCAAATTTTAGATATTCCAAATTTTAAAAAATTTGGAATATCTCATTTCTTCAAGGGTTACTTTACCCGTATAGGTGCATAAAACATATTAATCAATCATTTAAAGGTAAAACCATGCATCAGTATACAGTCTCAGATCCTTCAGCCTTAGAAACTTCTCTATTAGAATTCCTGGCTAAAAGCAAAACGGATTTAGAGTTGGAAAATATTAATTGCATTTTTAATTCATTCATCCCTCAGTTGGCAAACCATTATAAATTATTTTGCCAATCTGAAAGATGGAATTCTTTTATTAATATCTGCAATCACTCTTCACTTCGAAAAATTTTATTGGAAGACCCATATACCAGAAGATCTGTTGAAAAACCCAGGGGATATGCAGGGGATGCCTGTTTAATTGATTTCATGTACAAACTTTCTGCTCCCAATCCTTCTGATACATATTTTGGCAGAGAACTCTTTTGGCATCTTATGGAAAGCAGTGCATGCCAAAGCGTCCGCTGGCGTGCCCTCCACCTCGCTGAAAAAATAGATGAAGTCCACCAGTCAAATCAAAAACGAATAAACATCCTTTCCCTCGCCTCCGGTCACCTACGCGAGCTGCATTATGTCCGTGATTTTGATCAAAAAGTAGAGCGCTTCTATGGAATCGACCAGGATCCAAGAAGCAATGAAGAAGCCCGCCGGTCCCTGCCCTACCTACAATTGGATATCCGGGAGGAATCAATTTTGAATGTGATCAGGGAAAAATACAAACCAAACCGCCCGCTAGATTTTATTTATTCCGCAGGTCTCTTTGACTATCTCAACGATAAAGTGGCCCAAAAGCTCATCACCTCCTCCTTCAGGCTCCTGGCTCCTGGTGGCCGTATCCTGGTCGCTAATTTCGCTCCTGACCTTGTAGAGCAAGCTTATATGGAAGCTTTCATGGACTGGTACCTGATCTACCGGGATGAAAATCAAATGGAGGCATTGGCGGAGGATTTGCCTATTTCACAAGTCGGGGAGGTAAAGACATACAGGGACGCGATGGGAAATGTAGTTTACCTTCAAATAATTAAAAATTAAGGAATTAAGAATTAAGGGGGCCTTCATTTTTTAATTTTTAATTTTTTAATTCTTATATCGCGGCCTATTGATATCAGCGCATTACCGCCAGGCCTATATTTCATCATGGGAAGCAAGCCGGGCTCCGAATTTGACCCTGCTAAATTTATCAAACATTGATCCACTCCTGTGATGTTTAAAACGATCTGCATCTGGGTTGCATCGTGCCTTCAGGCACCTAATTTGGATAGGTCGGATTTAGAAGCTCATCTCGTCCCGGATGGGACGAAATATATTCCCTTTCGAATGTGCTACCCATATAAAATCCCTGACGGGATATTTGGATCTCAACCCTTGAATCCCTTTTTTCAGTTGCCCTGTATCACCTTTTGAACAATTTCCGGGGATTTGGAATGATGCCCTTTTAGGGCGATCCGACCTGGCCTTCCCGAGCATCGGGCTATTCGCCCGACGCTCGGTGAATAATGCCCCTTCAGGGCAAACTCGGAGATGGGGTTTCCAAATTATCAATGTCTCTATAGGTGTTAGTTCGGATGGAACGACATATATTCCTTTTCGAATGGGCCACCCATATAAAATCCCTGATGGGATATTTAGATCTCAAAGCATGATAACCATTTTTCGGTCTGCCCTGTATCACCCTTTTGAACAATTTCTGGGGATGATGGGGAATGATGCCCTTTCAGGGCGAATTCGACCTGGCCTTCCCGAGCATCGGGCTATTCGCCCGATGCTCGGTGAATAATGCCCCTTCAGGGCAAACTCGGAGATGGAGTGCTCAAATTATCAATGCCTCTATAGGTGTAGGGTCGGAGCTAAGCTCCTCCCGAACGTGGGGTCGGTGGTAATCTGGCGGAATCTACCCGCAGGGATCCAATATGGGTAGGTGATCCTCCTTAGATCTCAAACCTTGAATACCCTTTTTCAGCCGCCCTGTATTACCTTTTGAACAATATTCCAAGATGTCAATATCCCTTCTGTCGGTTTTATTCAGATATTTAAACCCTGCAGGTATGGTCAGCCCCCATTAATGCTCCTATGCAGTAACATAGACGATCGGTATATCCCATGCATCGTGCCTTCAGGCACCTAATGTGGGTAGATCGGATTTAGAAGGTCATCTCGTCCAGGATGGGGCGAAATATATTCATCATCGAATGGGCTACCCATATCAAATCCCTGACGGGACAAGGTGGTAATGCCCAGGCATACCACCCACTTCCTCCCGGAATTAGACCAACCTAATTCGTCCCCGATAAAAAAGAGGATCTTCTTAATTCATTTAATTTCTTTAATTCTTAATTCCCAAAAAGGGTTACCTCCCCCCTCCTCCTACATCCAAATCAGAGAACAGAGTCCAAGTCACCTAAATCCATTATCCATAAATACCCATCATTATGAAAAAAACAAATCTACCCTTTACCTTATCCTTCCTGCTTCTGATCATGGGATCATTCCTGGTCAGAGCGCAGTGTCCCGACGATCTTTTCTTCAACACCCAGGAAAAGGTGGACAGCCTGGCCATTAAATATCCCAATTGTACGGTATTGAACGGGGATGTCAACATTCAGGGAGGAGCAAATATTACTAACCTTCAGGGATTCAAAAACATCACCGCTATTGAAGGGTCCCTCTTCCTGGCAGGAAATTCTGCCTTGGCCAGCCTGGCGGGTATGGATAACATTACTTCCATCTCCACCTGGTTTGCCGCATACGGAAATGGACTAACCAGTTTTAATGGTTTAAACAAACTTAAAATCATCGGGGCGAGTATTGATATTCATAACAACGGATCCCTTACCAGTTTCGAGGGGTTTGAATCCCTCACCTCCATTGGAACCTTTGCGGCGGTCAATCACAATAATAATCTTGCAAGTTTTGAGGGCCTAAGCGCCCTAGTGAGTATTGGCCATGATTTTAATGTACACGATTGTGCTCAATTGGCTGACTTTACCGGTTTAGAAAATTTAAAGTCGATCGGGGGATATTTCGGTGCAACCCGCTGCGGCACCCTGCGCAATTTCCAGGGCTTAAACAGCCTGGAGAATATCGGAAAATATGTTGGGATTGATGACAATGCTCAACTGTCGGATCTCACCGGATTGGATAACCTCAAAAACGTGGGCGAGAGTTTTATACTTGTACGAAACCCAAGTATTAAAAGCCTTTATGGTCTGAGCAAACTGACGCATGTCGGACATGATTTTTATTTTGGCTCCAACCCCGCCCTTGAATCCACAGACGGCCTGGAAAATCTGAGTATGATCGGTAGAAACCTGCATTTTGATATTCATGCCGCTCTGATCAAATTGAGCGGCTTTGAAAACCTGACAACCATTGGTGGACATTTTGAATTATGGGAGAACAACAACCTTTCCGATCTGAACAGCCTGAATAGCCTCAGATCAATCGGTGGCGACCTCAGCCTGGTCAGGAATACAAAACTCGGTTCTCTCGAAGGGCTGGCTTCCCTTGAAAACATCGGTAGAAACCTGGTCATCGACAACAATATCGGACTGACCAGCCTCAAAGGCCTGGGCAATTTGAAATCCATCGGTTCAGGTCCTGATCCCGGGGTTTATATCTATAATAATGATAAGCTCAGCGAATGCGCCATCGAAGCGCTCTGCAATGTCATTTTTACAAAAAACCAATCGATCTACAACAACGGTGGTTCCCAGGGCGGTTGCCGGTCACAGGACGAAATCCGGCTTGCCTGCGGCCTTGCTGCACCCTGCCCTGAAACAGCTATGCTGAAGACCCAGAAGGAAGTGGATGAATTTGTCCAACTTTACCCCAACTGCACCGAATTAAAACAACTCGTCATAGGCGATCCATCCGGCATCACCTCCGATCCGATCGTCAACCTTCATTCCCTGCATAAGATTCAACGCATCACTTCCGGCCACCTTGTTATTTTTAATACCCGACTTGTAGATCTTACCGGACTGAACAACCTGAAATCGGTTTCCCGGGCCATAAATATCAGCGCCTCCCCCCTGTTGTCCAGCCTGGAAGGATTTTCCTCCCTTGAAAGTATTGGAGGCGGACTATTCCTATCCAAACTGCAGGCTTTCTCCAGCCTGCAGGGCCTAAAGCCGGGCGTGGTGAATCATTATTTTCTTCAGATCCAGGAATGCCCTGCCCTGACGAGTCTCGAAAGTTTATCTGCAATTCTGACCGGCAACCGGATAAGGGGGCTCTTCCTTCTGAACAACCCGGGCCTGGTCAATATCAATGGACTGGAACAGCTCACCCATCTCCCTGGCCCCCTGACCATCCGCGACAATGCCAGTCTGGTCAATCTCTCCGGCTTAAAAAATCTGGTGAGTACCGGGGATCTCATCACTATTCAGAACAACCCCGTATTAAATTATTGCTGCGCGATCCAGCCCCTCCTGAATTCCGTAAAATCCGTACCCGGAAAAATCAATATCTCCAACAATAAATACGGATGCCACAGCCTGGATGAAATCAACAACGCCTGCAGCCCCTCTCCGGCCATGCCTTATTTCAAAGCGGTCCTTTTCGCAACCCTGACCGCTTCCCCCAATCCCACGACCGGTCTGGTGCGAATCCGGGCCAGCATGCCCACCCTCCTGCTTGATGTGGTCGATATGATGGGCGGCTCCCAGGGTATCAGCCATCCCGCGGCCATGGATTTTGAAATCGACCTCGGTGCAAAACCCGCCGGAATGTATGTATTCAAATTATTTCAGGGAGACCAGTTGAAGACCTTGTCCTTGATCAAACAATAACCCTTCATTCTGTTAATTTCTATAATTACCTTAATTCTCTTAATTTTTAACAGATATGCCAGATTTTGAAAATCTGGCATATCTGTTTATTCCTCCGGCTTCAATTTGAGCGTCTTAAGCACTTCCGGCCCGCTCAGCCGGATCTCATGACTCAGATTGAGTTTGTCCCGGTAAAACAAACTGAGGGTGATTTGCTGGCCCTGGTAATGGGTAGGCAATAAGAGTTCAAACTGGCCTTCGGGTCCGGTAGTATCCCGCGCCACCCCCGCATTGATATCGAGGATCACCCCGGCGGCGGGGCGGGAGTCAAAATGTACCACCCTTCCGGTCCAGGACTGCAATTCCGGTTTTGGTTCAGAAAGTACTGAGCTGTTTCCTTCAGGGTTTTTACCTGCTCTGTTGAAAAGGTAAATCACGCCAATCAATACCGGGATCAACAACAACCACCACCAGGGCGAATAAGATTTATTTTTTACCTCAGCTGTTAGGGTTCCATCCTGTTTTTTCAATTTCCCGGCAGACAAGGCCTCCTGGCTGGTGGGCACCGAAAAGCCTTCATTGGCAATGGCATAGATATCCATGGGCTCTTCCACATTCTTAAAGGGAAAGGAGCCTACCAGCACCGTTTTAAACTCAGGCTGGTTTTTAATTTTATTATACACCTCCTTGCTGAACAGGATTGCGCCGGCCACGCCCAGGGTTTCGATGCGGGAAGCGATATTGATGCCGTCGCCGTGGACCTTGCCGTTTTCCTCCTCCAGGATATCGGCGATGTGGATGCCCACCCGGATATTGACCCGCGGTTCTTTCCGGAGTTCTTCCTGGATCGCCATGGCGCATTTGATCACCTGGATGGCACTCGGCAGGATGCTCATGCTCCCGTCGCCCATGTCGTTTTTGACTTCGCCTCCAAACCGTTTTACACAGGAATCCACCGCGGCCTGGTGTCGTTTTTGCATCTGGATGGCCAGCATTTCATCCCGCTGCATGACGGCCGTATATCCCACCATGTCGGTGAAGAGAATGGCGGCCAGCTTGCGGGTATATCGGTCCAGGCCCTGCAATGGTTTTAAATTAATGTATAAAATTATCAATTTCCGGGGATGGGGAATGAAGCCCTTTCAGGGCGATCCGACCTGACCTTCCCGAGCATCGGGCTATTCGCCTAATGCTCGGGAAATGATGCCCCTTCAGGGCAAACTCGGAGATGGGGTACCCTGATTATCAATGTTTCAATAGGTGTAAGGTCGGAGCGAAGCTCCTCCTTAACGAAGGGGGTATTTATAGGTGAAAAAATATTATCTCAATAAGGATTGCCAGGTCGGAGCGAAGCTCCTCCCAAACATTGGCAAAAATCATCTCTTGTATTTAACCCTTTCATAATGCTAAAGAGCTTCGGGCGGGACGCCCGCCTGACCACACCTTTATCTTATTGATCAGTCGGGTAGGCACTGAAGCAACCTTGCCTTTGTTTGGCTGCTAACGTGGAGTTTAAAGTTTTTTGGTCAGCCCCAAATATGGGCAATCTATCCCGTCAGGGATTCGATATGGGTAGGCGCACCGTACAAGGGACATTCGTCCCGTCAGGGATGAAATAGCCGGATTGAATGAGTGGTTACACGGTCGGAGCTAAGCTCCTCCCAAACATTGTTGTTTCAGGCGTCCTCGCCTGAAACGTATTAGTTCTTCTCTTGTATTTTATGAACATTATCGCCACGACCCATTTTTTAACGTCTTCCCAGCATCCTTTTTTGTTAATTTGCCCTTCGATTCGTCATCTTACCCGCACTGTTTACATTCTTATTCAATGAAACCCCGATTCCTGACCCTTCTATTGTATTTATGGATCGCCGGGCCGCTTTTTGCCCAGCAAAGCGTGACTTTAAGGGGCAAGGTCGTGGAAATCACTCCGGAGGGGACCGTCGGCGTGCCCGGAGTGGTGGTCAGCGTCAGCGGGGAGAGTTACGATGTGACCGCCGGGGACGGCAGCTTTAAATTGTTTGCACCCGGCGGACTGGACCAGATCACCATCACCATCAAGGGATCTTCCTCCATGATGATCTCTCCTTATGAAGGAAAGGTCAGCATCCCCCCGCTTAATGAACCCATTGAGATCAAACTCTGCCAGGAAAAAAACGAACAGCTGATAAATAAAATAACCCAGCTCAATACCCGGATCCGCTCCCTGCAAAAGACGCAGAAACTGACCAACCGGCAACTGGAGCAGATGCACCGGACCATGCTGGACACCATCACCTTTTACCAGGCCCGGCTGGACCTGGCGAACCGTCAGCTTGAAAAAGCCGAAACGGCCAACCAGGAATTGAAAAATAAAATCACCGAACTGGAAAAAACCAACGCCCTACTGGAAGAAAAACTCTTCCTGGCCCTGGGCGAAAAATTCACCGCCCAGCAAAAACATTTTGAATCCATCAGCACCGGCCTCAACGACTATATCTCCCGGCTGAAAGACCTGCATCATATCCTGCCCACAGATGCCGAAGCCTGCCTGGCCAATACCCCGGGGGCCTGCACCCGTTTTTACGGTTACATCGAAAAATACAACCAGGCCAGGAACCAAATCCATGAACACCTGGAGGAAGACCTCCGGGCGGTGGGACATTTTTGGTCTGACCCGTCGGTGGCCGCCGGCTTAAAAGAAATTTACGGGTACGTCCTGGACACCATTCATGAACCCTATCTCTTCGAAAAAATGAACAAAACGGTCATTCAACCCATCAAACAGAGGTCCCAGGGGAATGCCGGCCTCAATAAAACGAAAAAACAGGTTTCGGAAGCAGGCCATGCCCTGGCCGCCGATCTGGAACCCCTGATCCGAACCCTGGATGAAAAAAAAGCATTTGTTTTTAACCTGATGACAAACTCGATTCAATGATTAGCCCCAAGCCCCGCAAATCCTGGCTACCTGCCACAATGCTGTTGATTTTGATTCAATGCTTCCTCCATTCCGGCTGCAACCCGGACTGCACGCCCCTACTGGGCTTGCAGGTACTGCCTGCCGTGGGAGAGAGCGGGACCGAGGTCCTGATCAAAGCCACTCCCCTGGAATCCCTGGTCAGCCAGGATTTGGAAATCAGGTTTAATTCAAAACCGGTGACCCAGAAAAAATTTCATCCCCAGCTGGGCCTGGTGGTGACCGTACCCGAAGGGGTCGAGGGCCAGGTGGACCTGGTCATCGCCAATCCGGATTGTTCGGAGAGACTGCCTTTCAATGCGGTCCCGGCCTCCTTTTTTGAAGCGAATAAAAGTTTTATCCCCCCGTCTATCCCGCAGATCTTTATACCCATCAACCCGCTTCCTCCCTTTCCTCCATCCCTGGAGAATGCCTGGCTATGCCCTGAAAACACGGATTACTGCATCTGGTTCAAATTCTTAAAGGACCCCAAAGGCAAATGCACGACCTCCATTGATCCCACGCAGAGCTTCGAGCAATCCACCTGCAACGGCAACAATACCGCCCTGCTTTACAATAAGAATCCGATTTTCGGAGTGGTGGACAAGGATAAAAACCTGGTCCATTTCTGGATTGACCGGACCAAACATCCTGGCGGCAACCTGGGGACCGAAGAATTCATCGGCAGCTTTATCAATATCAACGATACGCCTTACAAACCTTTCGAACAATTGGCTTGCAGCCCGGCGGTCGGCTGGAAAAGGGAACGCAACCATATGATCCTGGTGACCTCCACCACGACCAACCGCCAACTGGTGATTTACCAGCAGGCCTTCAACGATCCCAATTTTATGATCGACTGCAAATAAAACCGGAAGACACCATGTTTCGCATGCATAAAACAGTTGGCCGGAGTATTTTCCTCCTGGTCTTCGGGGTCTTCGGGATCCTTACCGGGAATGCTCAGGAGCAAGCCGCAGAAGAACGGTTTTCATTCGGCAATATCTCCCCGGTCATTCTTCCCAAAGACGGGCTCGAAGTGACGGCCACCGGCAATCTGACCTCCTATTGGGTGACCTCCCAGTTTGGCAAAGTAGTTCTTGACCGGTACCGCATTTCCAGGTCGGAAAACTACCTGAATCTGAATTATGGCTTTTCTGAAAGCGGGCGATGGGATCTGGGGGTACAGGTCCGGTACTCCCGTTTGCGGCTGGATGAAAACGCGCGCAATTCTCCCTTTAAGGTCTTTGGCTCTCCGGATGCCACGGGTATCGGTTATCAGTCCATTTCCACCGTAGGGCTGCGGGTGAGGGCCCTGCCTTTTGAAAATATTCCGGAATTTACCCTGCAGGGGGCGGTTCATTTCCCCGTAGCCAAAGATATGGAGACCAGGTCCTTCCTTGGAGCGGACCGGATCCAGCCCGAACTCACCGCCACTTATTTTAAAAACCTGAGCCCCGATTTTTATCTCTATCTGCAGGGCCGGTATTTATTGCAAATAGCCAATGAGGACCACGACCAGACCACTCATTTCCCCGGTCTGAGCGCCTTCCTGGTCAAATCCTTCCTTGATCAAAAGCTCTATGTGTTCCCCGGGCTGAGTTGGCTTGGGGCTTATGAACAAAACTACCAGGGGGGCCGTTTGGTCAGCGAAGCTCAGTTTGTCATGGTCAGCCTGGGCGCCCAGGTCCAGCCGCTTTCTTACCTGGGAGTATTCCTGAATGCCCAGAGGCCCCTGTATTATAAATCCGGATTGAGTTTTTATTCCGACCTCGTGAAAAGCAGTTATTCCGATTGGTCGCTGGGCTTGAGATTTATTTTATAGTGAGCGATAGATATGCCAGATTATAGAAATCCGGCATATCTTTTCCTATGATCCCCAAAAACGATAAAAAACTCATCCATGCCTGGGCCATGTATGACTGGGCCAATTCGGTTTATGCCCTGGTCATCACCTCCGCAATCTTCCCGGCTTATTACAATTCGGTCACCCGCAACGGAGACCATTCCCGCGTCTCTCTCTTCGGTATTCAGATAGAGAATACGGCGGCCTATGCCATCAATCTGGGCATTGCCTTCGGCATCGTTGCCTTGCTTTCCCCCTTGTTGTCCTCCATCTCGGATTATTCGGGAAATCAAAAAAATTTTATGCGGTTTTTCTGTTACCTGGGAGCGGCCGGTTGTATATCCCTCTTTTTTTTCACCGGCAGCGCCCAGGTGTACCTCGGACTCGGTGGGATGATGCTGGCGACCATAGGCTATTCCGGCAGCATCGTTTTTTACAATTCCTATTTGCCCGTCCTGGCCACGGAGGACCGGCAGGACAAGGTGAGCGCAAGGGGCTACGCTTACGGTTACCTGGGCTCCACCACCCTCCTCATCCTGGTGCTGTTCTTCATTCTTAATCAAAACCGGCTGGGGATTTCGGACGAAACCCTCCTTCCCCGTCTTTCCTTCCTGATCACCGGATGCTGGTGGATGGGTTTTGCACAGATCTCCTTCAACAAACTGCCCCGGGGCCTGAATGTGAAACCTGTTGAAAAAAAATACCTCTTCCACGGCTACCTTGAAATGCTCAAAATCTGGCGCCGTCTGAAAACGGAAAAGAACCTGCGCACTTTTCTGGCCGGCTTTTTTTTCTACATCATGGGGGTACAAACCGTCATGTTCATGGCAGCTTCATTCGGAGAAAAGGAAATCCATCTGAACATGATGAACCTGATCCTCACCGTCCTGATCCTGGAATACATTGCCATTCCTGGCGCCTTTCTATTTGCATGGATCTCAAAAAAATGGGGCAATATCCGCTCCCTCAGCTTGGCCGTGATGACCTGGATCCTCATCTGCATCGCCGCCTATTTCATATCCACTGCCTTTCATTTTTACCTCGTCGCCTTATTTATCGGCCTGGTGATGGGTGGGATTCAGTCGCTCTCCCGTTCCACCTACAGCAAGCTGATCCCCAAGACGGGAAACAATGCGGGTTATTTCAGTTTTTATGACGTCTGCGAAAAAATGGCCATGATGTGCGGTTTGGTTCTTTTTGGTTACCTCGACCATGCCTCCGGGAGCATGCGCGGGTCGATCCTGGCCCTGGCCCTTTGGTTTATAATCGGCCTGACCTTTCTTATATCCCTGTTTAAGGATGCCCCTCTGCCCCATACCAATCCTGACCGGCCATCCATTAGTTAATGGATTGTCCTTTTAATTCCCTGATCAGATTGCCCTTCTTCCCGCGGGATACCGGCAATTTACTTCCGTTACGAAGGACCACCTCTCCGCCATCCCCCTTTAGATAGCGGTAGATATGTTCCAGATTGACCAGGTACTTATGATGGATGCGGCAAAATCCAAGGGGCCGCAGTTGGTTTTCAAGTTCTTTCAGGGAATGAGTGGACTGGACAAATTGATTTTCCTGGTAGATCACCAGGCAAAAATTGCCATCCGCCTGAATATATAAAATATCATCAGCGGAGGCCAGTTCATAACCGCGATGAACCGGAATGGGAATTTTATTCATAGTGAAGGGTTGTCTTTTGGTGTTTAAATCTTCACCTCCGGAGCTATTTTAAAATTACAAAAAACAAAAAGGTAATTTTCTCGTCACCAGATATTCTTGATAACCGGCTCTCCTGATGAGATAACAAGCGCCTCTTCAATTGCAAATGATAATTCCCTTCATTCGCATTAATTCTTGAATCAGGATATTTCTATATAAGGTCGCCATTCAACCTCAGGGCGCTAAGCAGGTTCGCCTTTTTACCCCTTGAAACAGCCAGCCGCTCGCCGTTGGTGAGTTCGACTTCGCCTCCATCGCCCTTGTAATACCGGACGATGTGGGACAGGTTGACCAGGAACTCGTGGTGGATCCTGCAAAAACCACGTCCCTCGAGCTGGCGTTCCAGTTCTTTCAGGGACCGGAGGGTAAATTTTTTAGTTTTTTCCGGATGAAATAGAATGGAATAATTTCCATTGGATTTGAAATAGAGGATTTCCTGTAATAGGACAAACTCTATGCCTTCGTGTATGGGTATCGGAATACGGTTCATGCGCTTTAAATCAAAGGCCCGGATTGTGCGGGGCTCCTGGTCCGTTATTGCACGGTATAAATTTTCTGTAAAAACCCTTGTTTTCTGGCCCTGGACACCGGAAGGACGGTACCGTCGGTGAGAACCACCTGGCCGCCGTCCGCCTTCTCGAATCGGACCAGCTGGTTCAGATTGACTACATATTGATGATGAATGCGGTAAAATCCGGCAGGCGAAAGCCCCGCTTCCAGTTGTTTAAGCAAACAAGGAAGAAGGGTTTTGCAACCATCCGCAAAATGCGCCCAGGAATAATTGCCTTCCGATTGCAGCCACAGGATCCTTTTTCTTTCCATCCATAAAATCCCCTGGCTACAGGGCAGGGCCACCCGCTCTGTCCGCTCTGGTATCGTGTCCATAATGATTTCAGGTAATTTGTAATTCATTTATACCCCGAAACCCTAAAATGTTACCCGGTTCTAAACTTTTTTATAATTTTAAGCTGACCACACCCACCATTGAATAATAAGATCCGGGCCGAAAATGAACATATCCTGGAGGGCCTCCGAAGGGGCGATCTGCGCGTCATTGAAAAGGTCTTCAGCACCTGCAAGCCCGCTGTAATTCAAATGGTCGTCCGGCAGGGAGGGAACGAAGCCGATGCCGAAGATGTATTTATGGACGCGTTTGAAGCCATCTACAACCGGCTGCAATCCAACGGCCTGACGCTGGACCGGGCTTCTTTTAAAACTTATTTCATCCAGGTCTGTCTTTTTCAGTGGTCCAAGAAAATCCGGAAAAAAAACCGCGTCCATCAGGTAACAAATCCTGCCGGAGAGGTACAAACCGGGATGGAAGAGGTGCATGAGGCCCTGGCAGATCTGGACCGTAAGAAAATCGTCGCCGAAAAATTCCAATTGCTCTCCGAGGGATGCCGGCAATTGCTCGACTGGTTCATTTCCGAAGACAAAAATATTTCTGAAGTAGCCCTTCTGCTGGGAATCTCCGAAGGCAGTACCCGGAAACGCAAATATGAATGCAAGGAAAAACTGTTCCGGCTGGTAAAAGAGGACCCTATGTACCAAGAATTAAAATTTCCAGGATGATCGAAGAGGAATGGGATGAAGCCGTTGACCGTTTTCTCAGGGGCCAAATGGACCCGGAAGAAAGCGCCCGTTTTGCGGACCGGTTGAAAAACGATCCGTCCCTCCAGGAATATCTCCGGTTGAACCAGGCGCTGCACCAGGCCCTGAGGAATTCTCCTTCCCCTTTCAGGCAGACCCTGGAAAGAATTAATGTCTCTTCTGACTTGCGGGTGGCTTCAAAACGTGGCTGGATCCTCGTGGTGGTGACGGCAATCGCCCTCTCCATCTTTGCTTTCCTGGGCATATACCTGAACAGGAAAAAGAATTCCGGTCCGGAGGCCTTGTACCTGGCTTATATGAAGGCCCCTGCTTCGCTCAGCCCGGACCTGGCTCCCGACCGGACCGGCGAAGCGCAATCCAGAAGCATTTCTTTTCAAGATTCCGTATTGATGGAAACGGACCGTCTTTACATCAATGGACAAATCGACCAGGCTTTGCAATTATTGCAGTCGACCCAGGAAGATTTGTTATCCGACCGGATGCTTTTTCAGACCGGCCTGCTTTTGTTAATAAAAAACCAAGCCGGAGAAACACTCCGGGTGTTTGAGAAAATAAATGCCTATAGCCCCGGTGAAATCCTATGGTATGGAGCGCTGGCTCATCTGAAGCAAGGGGAGCCATCGGCAGCCAGGTCAAAGCTGGAGCTCATTCCTGCTGAGAGCCGATGGTACTCGCAAAGTCGGGAACTGTTGTCCCGGCTTTAGTGTTCAGGTCTGTCTGCGAAGCCAAAAGGCTAATAAGACGGTGCCTGCCAAAAGCGCCGCAAGGATCCAGTAACTAATTGAATCCATGCCCTCTAAGATCAAAGGTTCATTGTCCCCTACCAGGACCAGCCCGGCCCAATAATAGGGATGTTTTAATTCCGGTATGGCGTTGGCCAGGTAATCCTCCTTTGCTTTACGGAGGGCGTCTGCCTTGCCGAGGCCGGTTTTTAGGTGTTTAAAAAAACTTACGATGAGGTCCTTGGTACTGGCATCGTTGGCTTGCCAGAGCGACATGACTACATTTGGACAACCGGCGGCCTTAAAAGCCCGTGCGAGCGACATCACCCCTTCTCCCTTCAAGTATTTGCCTTTTCCGCTGTTGCAGGCGCTCAGCACGGAGAGTTCCGCGTTTAAATGCATCCTGGCGATTTCATAAGCATAAATCGCTTCATTTCTTCCGGGACCTTCCGGATTTTTTAATATCAGCTGGGAGTATTCAGGGTGTTTGTCATCCGCGATGGCGTGCATGGCCAGGTGCAGGATCCTCGCATTAGCCCCGTTCCGGAGCAATTTTGATTTATCTACTTCCAGGCCGGTATAGGCTTCCCCCTTCCATATATTGGCTGATTCCAATACTTCTGGTTCGTTAAACAACAGATTACCATATGCCTCCCGGTTGGCGGCATACAAAGGATAGGTAATCAGGGAGTCCAATCCTCGCTGAAGGAAAATCTCATGGCCCTCATAGCGGGGAGCAAACCCGGCATAGTTTTCATCCGGCTTCAGCAAAGGGGGTTCCTTCAACAGCAAACCGCTGGCGTATTCGTACCGGATGGTGCGTTTGCCCAGCGGGGAATCCTCAAATCCCCTTATGCTGGATTGAAGACATTCAAAAGGGAGGCGGGCCAGAAAGCCGTCCGGGATGACGATCAGGTGGTTCCCGGAGATCTGGTCCTCCACCGGTTTGATTAATAAATCGTATAATCCGGCGGACCATACACCTAAGGAATCCCGGGCCGTTTGATCAGTTTCCGGATTCAAAGCATCTGAGAATTTAATAGCCAGAGCTTCCAGTCCAGAATTGGCTTCCTGTTTTATGATCCTGAATTGACTTTGATTCATGTGCAGGAGGTATAAATGTTTTGTGCCGGTAAAATAATCCAGCAGGTCAGCCTGCTCTTGTTTTAAATAATCGCGAAGCCGGTCGAAGGGAAACCGGTCCAGGGAATAAGGGTTTGGGACATGGACCGTCTCCATTGGTTCCTTCTCGGCAAGCATGACCAACTGGCCTGCCAGTTCAGCCTGTGTTTTTTTCAGATTAAACAATTTTAAAGTATCCTTCACCGGCGAAGTCCGCTCCATTTCAAGGATCTGATCCCGGAGGTAGGCAATTTCCGTTTTAAGTTGTTCGGCCTGGCTCCTGGGCGCCGCCTCCTGCCCATAGGCGGATATGTTCTGCTTGTCCAGCAGTTCTTTGATCTGAAATGCCTTGACCAGATCCGAAATATAGAATGCTTCCCTGGCATAACTTTCGTTTCCTGTTTGTTCATAAAGATGGGCGCACAATTCGAGGGCGTCCTCATAAAACGGGTACAGATAATGCAAGCGGTTGGTTTTGGACTGGCGGCGGTAGAGTTCGTCCTGGAGGCGCTTCATCGAAGCATGAAAGGTTTGCAGTAAACGATACCCCTGCTCCAGAACGTTTATTGAATTTTCCTGTATTCCAATGGAAACCATACTCTGGATTAATGGCTTCAGAAAATCCTGAACCCGGAGAACCTCCTGTCCGGTAAACCTTTCCCATTGAACCAGCCCGGCAACCAAAGAATCCATTGAAGGAACTTGATGTATTTGGTCCAGGATTTCTTTACAAAATCGTATACAATCTCCGGGCTGTCCTCCCTTGAGCAGTGCCCTGGCTTTTAATTCCAAAAGAACAAATTCAGGGTTGCTTGAAGAAACTACGGGATCTCTGAGGGATGCATCGACCAAATTTATACAATCCTGGTATTTACCTGTTTTTAAAAAAAAGTCAGCCAATCGGTATCTCAGAAAATGCCTGTTTACCAATGCGGCGCCGGATTCCGATTTCCGGAATTGCGTCATTAATTCTTCCGCTTTCTTCCACTCCCCATGATACAAATGAATGGCTGCTCTACTATCCAAAGCACTGCGCTGAAGGAAGTCATTTCCCGGTTCGTGTTTCTTAATCAGGGAATCCGCCAGGTCAGCAAGGTAGGTGGCTATTTCCGGCTCATCATTGTTCAGGTGTATCCAGACTTTATTAATCGTAGCACCAATATATTGCCTGGGGATATTGCTTAAAAGCAGGTTGCGAACCACGGGCGGACGGCTGTTCGTGCCCATAAATTGTTTATAGAATTTGGCGTCCGGAATATCCGAATGTCTGATGACAAAGTTGTCGTACAGGGTCTTCACCAGGGATTGCATCCTGCTTGCAAAAATCTCCGCATGATCTACGTCGCCCATTTCCCAATAAAAAGAGGCCATATTATTATAGACATTCACCAGGAAATTATTTAAACTGTCCATGGTGCGCACCCTGATTTCATAGGCTTTTAAAAAATACTCTTTGGACTTTACCAGTTCGCCGTAATTCCTGTAACAGTTTCCCAGCTTGATCAGGCATTTGGTGGCAATGAGGTGGTCCTCCCCCAGCTTCTTTCTGCACCAGTCAAGGGACAGGTTCAGGTATTTAAAGGCGCTGTCGTTTTCCTGTTTCAGCTGATAGAGGTATCCGACATTGAAATAACTGTCAATATAATAGATCCAGGTCAGGGTATCTGCTGTATATTGAAGCAAATGGTCGAAACGCTGCACACAGTCCTGCGCGAGCATCAGGGCGCTGTCCACTTTATACATATAGGCATAAATCTCCGCCCGGTGAAACTGGTCAAAAGCTGAGGTGGAATCCTGAAGATAAGAGGCGGGCTTATCAAGCAACAGGGGCTTCATCCCCTCAGCCGGCGTTTCCGGATTTTGGGGCTGGGAGCAAAATGTAAATAAAAACAGGCTCGCCGCGAATAAATATTCACGTAAAGGGAATTTCATAGCAGGATGTTAAGTCACTTAAGATAGGGAATTAAATATTAATTAAGAATTAAGAATTAAGAATTCAATTACAATAAAAAAAACCCCCGTTACTTGCATAACGAGGGTTTAAAGTAGTCTTAAAAAACTTTACGATCCTATTTGGTATCCCACCATACCTTGGTGGTATATGTGTCTGGCGTCACCCCTCCTGTTGCCAGGTTGGGGTTGCTCGCTGTTTCACTGGTTGGATAAGGGATCCGTACGGGAATGGTGCCATTTGTGATGTTGGAGGGATGCTTGGCGGCTACCAGCACCGGGAAATCCAGTTGCCTCCAGTAAGACCACACCTCATACCAGTTGAGGAAATTGGCCACCCAAAGCTGGTCGGCAATCATCTGAATGGCAGGCTTCGTCACTCCATATTGGTAAATGCTGAGATAATTGGTCACAGCGGCATCCGATACGGTCAGCGAGGCATCGTGTATGGTATACTCTTGCATGGCTGCTTTCACGCCTTTTTCATAATGCTCCTTGTCCGTGCCGGCAACCCCACCGAGGTTTTTCAGCTTTGCCAGGGCAAGCATAAATTCAACCTCTGCATAACGCATGATTACATATGGTTCGTCGTCCTGCATCAGCTTGACATTGATTTTGCTGTAGGTCGTGTTGAAATCCACGTTTCTGCCTTCCAGGGCATCCACGTCCGTTTTGTCCAAACCATGAGGCATGCCCTTTTGGTTTAACGGATTGGCGCCGTCGCCGATGATCGTGAAATCATTGGCGGTCCAGTTGCCGATCCCTCCGCTGATGATCATGAGACGGGGATCGTCATCGGCCACGGAATTGGGATCCGTGCCTTTCAGGAAATTAATCAGGGTTTGGCCCAGGTAGGGCGACTGACCGCCGTCTCCGGGATAGAAGGCCCGGGATATCCCGTTCTGGTTGGTCCATTCGCTGGGGCTCAGAGCCATGGGGACAACAAAATTATCCGCATTGCTCGTCATCACGCCTCCGGTCACCGCCTTCCCGGCATAGGTCCCTGCAAGGGCCCCGTCGGCATCGGCTGCACGCAGGGCCAGTCGGAGCATGAGCGAATAAGCAAACTTTTTCCATTGGGTCACATCTCCTTTATATACAAAATCCGCTTTTGCAAAACTGGCCTGGTCTTTATCGGAAGCGTTGAGTGCTGCGGCGGCTTCATCCAGTTCCTTCAGAATGTCCGTATAAATGGCTTTGCCGTCATCGTATTTCGGAAAGAATATGCCTGAGGTCCCAAGATTGGCCTCGGAATAAGGCACGTTGCCATACATGTCGACCAGACGTGCATAGGTCCAGGCTCTGAGGATACGGGCCGCATTGCGGGTATTTTGTTTGTTGCCGGCATCAAAACCGCCGTCACCGGTTTGTTTGAGCACTTCCGCGATGTTTTTCAACTGGTCGCGGTAAGACATCTCAAAGGGCGCGGCGCGGGTCTCCCCATTGTCGGTGTATTTATCACCGGGAGAAATTCCACCGCTGTTGGCGTTGCCCAGGTGCTGGATGGCATGGGCGCACAGGCCGATATTGGTCCTCCAGTCGATGTACCGGTTGTCCCCGGAAGACCCGTTGGAAGCGATACCCAATAGGGCGGCTGAGAATAGGAAATTCATATCAATCTGGTTGACCGCCTGGGGATTGATGTTCAGATCCTGCAGTTCGTCGGTATTGCAACGCACCAGCAGGACGGATACTATAGTCAGAAATAATAATTTTTTCATTTCGAATTGATTTAACTGTTAAAACCCAACTTTTAAATTAAAACCATAGCTCCGTGTGGAAGGGAATCCGAAATAATCCATGCCCTGGGAATTGCTGACCGTATAAGAAGATTCCGGATCGATATTGTCCACATTCTTGTGCAGGATCGCCAGGTTCCTTCCTACAAAGGAAAGGCTGAGGTTCTGGAACGGAGTTTTGCTCAACATTTTATTCGGGAAATTATATCCCAGGGTAAGCTGGCGAAGCTTGATAAACGAAGCGTCGTAAACATACATGTCGGCTTTACCGTTTTGCTCACTGCCGGTGGTTGACCAGTAACGCTGGGCTTCCTGTGGAGTGAGATCACGGTCGATGGGCTCAAATACGTTCGGAGAACGTTCGATCACCCCTTTGACATGGAGGGGTGCTTCACCCTGGCGTCCGATCAGAGATTGTTTATGGTAACCCCATTGGGTCAGCCTCATATTGGTTCCCGAGAACAGATCACCGCCAAATTTGAAGTCAACCAATGCTCCAAGGTTAAAATTATTCCAGGTCAGGCTGTTGTTTAATCCTCCCGTCAGATCAGCCACTCCATTTCCGATGATCTGGTAATTGGGATCTCCGATCGGGCTTCCCCACTGGTCAAATACGAGATTGCCGCTGGGGTCTGTTTTCTGAACCCGCCCGGTGATCATGCCGTATGGATAGCCTACAATATGTTTGATGAAAACGTTCCTCGTACGAGGCTCTTCCAATACCAGTTCTTTTGACCCTTCGATCAGGCTTACAACTTCATTGTTGTTTTTAGCCATATTGAGAGAAACGTCCCAGGTCACTTTGCCTTGTATGGGGGTGACCCCGATGAGGGCTTCAAATCCACGGTTTGTCAATTTGCCCAGGTTCACAGCCGTGGCATCAAATCCGGCAGCTCTGGAAATGGTAGCAGGGAGGATGTCGTCGGTCGTTTTCTGGGAATAATAAGTCAGGTCTGCATAAACCCTGTTCTGGAACAGACGGATATCTACGCCAAATTCAATTTCGGTGGAAGTCAGAGGCTTAAGATTCGGATTGGGTATGGTCCCTCCCTGGCCGATGGCAAAGGCAAACCCACCAAGAGGGGTACCAACGTGCGGTGCGCCGTTCAGGCCGTAGGTAATGGCTGTAGAATAAGCTCCCACCGTAGCATTTCCCACCTGGGCCCATCCACCCCTCAGCTTGAGATAACTGATGAAAGAAGGCAAATTTTTGAAGGCGTCGGAAGCCACAAAACTGGCCTGGACGGAAGGATAAAGAATACTGTTGAATTCCGGGTTCAATACGGAAAACCAGTCGTTCCTCACAGTCCCGGTCAGGTAGAGGTAACCTTTGTAGCCCAATTCAGCCTGGCCAAGGAGGGAATTGATCCCTGTCTCGCTTTGGCCAAATCCCCAGTTCCTCCGGACGGAATTGTTGATAAAAGGTTGGAAGGGAACGTTAAAGCCCCCGTCGCTGCTGATATTGATCACATCGGATTCGCGGCGCATGCGGTTGCCACCGCCGAATACATTGACCGAAATATCCCCGAAGGTTTTATTAAACCCTACGGTATATTGGAAATTGGTTTCCTGTACGCGGTCGATGCCTTCACTGATGGCCCCGGCGCGATTATATCCGGTTCCCTGCGGGGTCAGGCCTTTTGCCCTTCTGGCATATTTGTCCAAACCAATCTGGCCTTCCACATAAAGGAAGTCAGTGATGTCATACCTCAGTCTCCCTGAGGAAATGACGCGGTCCCTTTTGTCGTTGTTGATGAATTGGTAGGCAGCCCAGTAACCTCCGGAACTCCACTGGTCGTTGACCGGGTTGACCTGCAATTCTTCACCAGGGATACGTCCCCAGTAGGAGAGCACGTTGGCAGGAATGCCTTCAGCGGGTATGGCGCCGATTTTATTCGGGTCCCCGCGGAGCACGGAGTAGGGAATGTTGGGAGCCACTTTCCAGACGTTTTGAATCCCGTTGCCCGGAGAGTCTGAAAGGGTTGGCCGGTTTTTATTGTTTTCCAAAGAATAAAGGATTTTGGCATCCATGGTGATTCTTTTCCCGAATTTGGAATTGGCCGCCAGCGATACATTGGTCCGGTCAAATCCGGTATTGGGAAGGATCGTTGAGCCTCTGAGGTCCGTTGCGGATATGCGGAAAGAGGAATTGTCCGTACCGCCCGTAAAGGCAAGGCTGTTGGTAAAGGAGGTACCGGTTTCAAAATATTCCTTAAACCGGTCGCCGGCATAGGAATAGGGCCTGGATATACCATCAAACTGGATCACGGATGAACCGTCAAATTTGGGTCCCCATCCCTGGTGACCCCAGTTCCCGGCTTCCTGTATGGTGGAAGGTTTGGTCGATACCCCATTGGGCAAAGCCCCGGTAAAACCGCCTGATCCGTAATCATTCTGGAGGTCGGACAAATCATTGAGGGTTTCAAATACAAAGTTGGAATTGAATTCCACTCCGATTCCTTTTCTTTTGGCTCCCCTTTTGGTGATGATGTTGATGACCCCGTTGGCTGCACGAGCGCCGTAAAGAGCGGCCGCGTTGGCTCCCTTTAACACGGTGATGGATTCGATGTCATCGGGGTTGATGCTGGACATCCCGTCCCCTTCATCGGAACCACCCCAAAGACCGGCCTGTCCAAAGCCCGAATTGTCCATGGGGACGCCGTCAACTACGTATAGCGGCTGATTGCTTCCGTTGAGGGATTTGTTCCCCCGTATAATGACCCTGGAAGATCCGCCCGGGCCGGAAGCCACCTTGCTAACGTTAACCCCTGCCACGCGGCCGGTGAGGGCGTTCGCAATATTGTTTTCCCTGGCCTGGATAAAATTGTCTCCGCCGACTTCCGACACGGAGTAACCCAGCGCCTTTTTCTCCCGGCTAACACCCAAAGCGGTAACCACCACCTCGCTCAGGGCAACGCCCGGCTGCATGGTTACATTGATGGAGGACTGGTTGCCCACCACAATCACCTGCTCCTGGAATCCGGTGTATGTAAATCTCAGCGATGCATTGTCGGGCACGTTGTCGAGGGAATAATTCCCGTCGAAATCGGTCACTGTACCCTGGGTAGTCCCCAGAATGAGGATAGTAACGCCAACGAGAGGTTCGCTGTCTTCTCCATTGGTTACTTTGCCTGTGATCGTGCGCTGGGCAATGGCTTGCCACCCGCAGAATACAAGCAGGATCAGTAAAGTTTTTTTAATCATAACAATACAAATATTAGTTTTTTAAAATCTGAATAAAGCGGAGTGTTTTTTACCTGAAAAAACGTATAAGAGACCTCTAATGTACCTCATTGTTAAGAAATTATTTAGTTTTCCAACAAAAGGATTAAAAAATTCAAATATTGGATAATACCGTGTAAGCAGCCTCTGAAAAACGAATAGTGAGTGTAAAATTTTAACTATTTCTGCCTAAGGGGTATTTTACAACGATTGGGCAGGTGGGCTTGTGCCCTTCCGGATTAAAATTATTTGCCCTTTTTTTCCGCCGGGTTTTGCCGAAATACCCGGAGAATGTCATCGTTACAGCCAGCCAGAATGACCCTGCCCGAAGGACTGTCCATGGAAGCCAGGGATTTGACGTCCCAAGGCATAAATATTCCTGATTTGATGCGATCAAGGGCGGTGAATCCGGACTTGCCATCCCCAAGCAGGATCATCCCATAGCCGGCATCGTTGCGGGTGGTCTCTATCTCGGCCTGGTAAAGGTTGCCTGCCAGGAGGAGGTCCATATGACCATCCTTATTGAAATCTTCGGTGATAATATCGTTTACAGAAGACAATTGGGCCATTGTGGGTAAAATATGGGGTCTGAATAAACCATTCCCCAGATTTTCAAAATAAGTGCTTGCAAAAGTCTTTGCTTCGAGATGCAGTGCATTTTTCAATTTATCCTTGCCATAAACCTGAGCCACGTTGGATGAGGCAAACATATCGTAGGTTGGAAATTTTTGACTGAGCGCGGGGACCTGTTCCGAAGAACATTGCCTGCCCCGGAGCGGAAACTGCACCCCGAAATTGTAATAGGTCAGGACCACGTCTTTCGAACCGTTGTCGTCGAAATCATAATAGTACACCTCGAAGGGTTCTTCTTCACTGGCTTTGTATTTATAATTCAGACCCAGGTTACCTGCGATCAGGTCCTGATCGCCATCCCGGTCCATATCGGCGGCTTTAATGCTGAACCACCATCCGGTACTGGATTGAAGCGTGAAATCATCCGTATTCCTGACCAACTGGTCCCCTTTGTTCAAAAACACCAGGATAGGGGTCCATTCCCCGGCGAGGACAAGGTCGGGTTTCTGGTTGCCGTCCAGATCGGTCCAGACCGCATCGTTGATCATGCCCAGGTCCTTAAATCCAGGGGCCATGGCGGCGGTGACATCCGTAAACTTCCCCTGGTCATTCTTTAACAATGCACTGCTGGCAGGGACCGGGTAGGCCCAGGTCGTATGCCTTCCTGCTATGAAGAGGTCCGGGTCCCCGTCCCCGTCAAAATCGCAGGGCCTCACCTTGGAACCGCTGAATAGGAGTTCAGGTAAAATGCCTTCACCCTTTGTAAACCGGCCTTTTCCGTCATTGACGTAGATCCGGTCCTGGTAGGACTTGGAACCCGGCCTGAATTCATTGCCTCCGCTGACCACATAAAGGTCCAAGTCTCCGTCCAGGTCAAAATCCAGGAAGGCCGAGCCCATATCTTCATGATTTTTATCCCTGGTAAAACAATCATTGATCAGTTCCTCAAAACTGCCGTCCGCCTTCTGGCAATAAAGCACCCCCGGTGTGCCTGCCGCTCCGCCGACAAACAGGTCCGCCAGGCCATCCGCATTGACGTCCCCGGTGGACAATACCGGCCCGAAGGAGGACATTTTATGGGGAAGCAGGACCTGGACTTTATAATCATCGAAGCTGTTTTCAATGTGCCGGTGGGAAAAGTTGATCTCTTTATTGATTTCCGTAAAAAGCGGCGCCGGGACCGTTTTGGTTTCCGGTTCGGGGAAGGCTGCGGTCGAATAATTTATTTTGAGCACCTGGTCGGCTTTGACGTCGGTAAACAAATTTTCTTTCCCATCCGGCCAGCGCACTTTTACTTTTTTTATGATCGGGTTTTTGCCCGTTCCGAAATGGGCAATGGTTTCGGAAGTGGAATACATGCCCCGCACTCCCGTAATCTCAAAAAACTGGGGACCGGCGGTGGTTTCAATCCAGATCTTGGTACCCATGGCCGTGATATTCCCGGCATCGGCTACCGGCTGGATGCGCAGGTAGTGGTTGTTTTCGGTGGCATTGTTGCGGTAAATGGAAGCGAGGTCGTTGATATTGCTGACGACCAGGTCCAGGTCTCCGTCATTATCGAGGTCCGCGTAGGCGGCTCCGTTGGAAAAGGTTTTTTCCGTCAGGCCCCATTCTTCCATTTGTTTGGAAAAACGGAGGTCGCCTTCATTTTTAAAAATATAGTTCCTCAGTTTGACGGAAGGGGTCAGGGAAAGCGCTTTGTTGATATCCACGATATCCCAGATGGATACTTTCTGATCCAGGGTGGGATGCTCCGCCATATATTCGGCCATGGCAGCCTGGATGTTGTCTACAAAGGCTTTGTGCGCGTCCTTATTCCGGATGTCCCGCATAAGGCCGTTGGTTATAAACAAATCCTTCCAGCCGTCATTGTCAAAATCCGCAAAAAGCGAAGACCAGCTCCAGTCCGTGGTAGCCGTCCCGGCTAGCTGCGCGATATCGCTGAAATGGGCCCCTCCCGAATTCAACTGGAGGGTATTGAACATGTACTGGTAATGCCCGCTGTCCTGGACCACTTTCCAGAACGCGGCGGGATTCATACCGCTCATATTGGCCTTCAGCCGGTAGTTGTCCTCCGCAACCATATCCACGACGACGAGGTCGAGCCTGCCGTCGTTGTTGATATCCCCGGCATCCACTCCCATGCTGAAATAGGAAATGTGCTTCAGGTTGTCGTGAATTTTATTGGTGAAGGTGCCATCGCCATTATTGATAAAAAGCCAGTCGGGGATCCAGAAATCATTGGAAATATACAGGTCGGTCCAGCCGTCCCCGTTCAGGTCGCTCGCAGATACACTGTTGGGGAAACCCGTTTTTTTCAGGCCGGCCTTTTCCGTGATGTCCACGAAACGATCCCCCAGGTTTTCAAGCAGTTTGATGCTGTATTCCTCTTTGATGAGTTCGGTGCCGTAATAACTGGAATAGTCACCCGGATTGGGCGGTTGGTTGAGCAGGAGGAGGTCCGGGTCGCCGTCCTTGTCGTAATCGATAAAACTGGCGTGCCGCGTCCGGGCGGAATCCGCCACCCCATATTGTTCCGACTTTTCAGTAAAGGTGCTGTTCCCGTTGTTGATGTACAATTTGTTTTTACGCAGTTCCGGTTTGTCGTCGTACAATTCCCGGGTGATGTAAATATCAATATACCCATCCTTATTGATGTCTTCCATGAGAACTCCCGAAGACCATCCACCATTGCTGAGGATGCCCGCTTTTTTGGTAATGTCTTCAAACTGGAGGTTGCCCTTGTTGAGATAAAGTTTATCCTCCACCAGGTTGCCGGCCATAAATATATCCTGGAGGCCATCGTTGTTGATGTCCGCGATCCCCACCCCGGCGCCGCCATAAAAATTGGAATAGATGGTGATGTTGGCTTCCTTGGTGTCCTTGATCTGGTTGTTGAACCGGATCCGGGTGTGGTCGGGTGAAAGCAGGGTGAACAGTTTTTTCTCGGGAGGCGCGGAAGAGGGGGCCACCTCAAACGAAATACTTCCGGAGAATACCAGTAAAAGAAAAAGAAAGTACTTCATAATACGGGGTTACGGAAATTTAAAGTTTTCAAAAATAGGATATTCGGCCTACATTGCCTGGAGAATTTTGTTCAATTCAATCGATGCCTTAATTATGAAACGAATGATGGTCCCCAGATGCGTGTTGATGCTCTTTTTTTGTCCTCCATTCCTGTTCAAGGTCTTTGCTACCGGACCCGCTGTGCTTTTTTTCAGGGCCAACGCGGACACGGTGGCTAAATTCGAAAAATTTGAGATCAGCCTCGATTTTAAAGCCGATTTTACCAATCCCTTTGATCCGGCCCAGGTGGACCTCCGGGCTTCGTTCACTTCCCCGACAGGAAAGGTCTGGCAGATTCCCGGCTTCTATAATTACAGCAGCTGGACGGCCGTCTGGATGATCCGTTTCTCCCCCGATGAAACCGGGACCTGGAAATACACGGTGAGCATCAAAGACAAAACGGGCGTAAACGACAGCATCAACCGGGTGTTCCAGGTGCGCCCTTCCGCTCACAAGGGCCCGGTAAAAATAGCTGCAAACAAACGTTTTCTCCAGCATGCCAACGGCGACTCCTATTTCGGGGTCGGCCTTTGGTATAACGACAGTTACGCGGCCTATAACCAGGGCAGGATCAACCCGCAGGAACTGGATGAGCTCAAACGACTTGGGGTAAATTTTATCAGCACCTTCATCACCCCGCTTGAAACCCATGGAAGCGGGCTGGGACGGTACGATCAAAGCATCTGCGGCAGGCTGGATGAAGTGCTGCAGCTTTGTGAGGAAAGGGACATCCAGCTCAGCCTCAATATCTGGTTTCATTCCTACCTCTCCGAAACCGTATGGGGAGGGGGCAATATCCGGTGGAATACCAACCCCTATAAACAAATCACCTCAGCCAAAGATTTTTATCGCAGTGAAGAAGCCTGGAAATTCCAGCAACTGCTGTACCGATATATGATCGCCCGCTGGGCATACAGCCGGTCCCTCTTGCTTTGGTTTGTCATCGATGAAGTCAACGGCACCGACGGCTGGGTTTCCGGCGACAGCCTGATGGCTGCCCAATGGGGTAAAAAAGTACATGATTATTTTAAGGCCCACGATCCTTATGGCCACCTCACCACGGGTACCCGCAGCGGAGGCATTGGTGAATTCTGGCATGAAGGCTACCAGATCTTTGATTTGTCCAACCGGGAAATATATGAAGCCCAGGGATTTCCCATTGTCCGGAGCGGCAGGCTGGACAGCGCCGATACCCATCCCCTGGCCCTGAGTTATATGAATTATGCCGGCCAAATAGAAAGGCTCTGGAAAGGTTATGAAAAACCGGCCATCATAGGGGAAACCGGCTGGGACCACACTTTCTATGAACCCAGCATGCCGGGTTACCAGGCCATGTATCACAATGCCCTGTGGGTAACCCTCGCAAAAGGCACCGCCATGACGCCTTTTTGGTGGGCCCACTCCGGCTACCTCAATGACAACATCATCACCAACCAGGTCCGGAATATCGCCCGGTTTTCCCAGGAAATTCCCTTTGCAAAACTCAGCAAGCCAAAACCGGTGGAAGCCATCACGGGAGGCAGTAATGCCTACGCCATGAGCAGTGACCAGCTGATCTATGGCTGGGTGGTCAATCCGGATTCCGATGTCAGCGGGGCACAGGTAAGTTTGACGTTGACAGGCAGTCCCGCCTCAAAATATAAGGTCAGGATTTACCATACCTGGCGGGGGGCTTTTATCCAGGAATCCGAGGTGGTCCCGCAGGGCAATCAGATCCGGTTTGAAATACCGGTGCTGAAGATCCAGGGCGGACGGGGATTTTACATTGGACAGGACGCGGCTTTTATCCTAAGCCCCATAGAATAAGCCGTGGCGAACTCGAAGTCTTCCCAACTGCTAACTTGCCAACTAGCCAACTAGCCAACTTACTAACTAATTAACCTTCCACATACATCCTCTCAATCGCATCCTTGTATTTCTCCAGCAATAACCTTCGCTTGAGTTTTAAGGTTGGTGTCAGTTCTCCCTCCCGGCCATCGGATTTGATGGGAACCCATACCTCGGGCACCAATGTGAATTTTTTTATTTGTTCGATATGTCCAAAAAGCGGATTGTATTGGTCCACGATCTGTTGATAGAGTTTAATAACCTCGGGAAGCTTCACCGCCTCTTTAAGGCCGGTCCAGGGTATTTTTTCTTCTTCAAACCAGTTTTTAAGGCTTTCTTCCGCAGGGACGATGAGGGCGGTCACAAATTTCATCCGGTCGCCGACCAGCATGATATTATCTAACAGGAAATCTTCCTTTAATTTGTTTTCAATGGGGCTGGGCGCTACATATTTCCCACCTGAAGTTTTGAACAATTCTTTTTTGCGGTCCGTAATCTTCAGAAAACGGATGCCGTCCTTGCCGGTGACAAAAGTGCCGACATCTCCGGTGCACAGCCAGGTTTTTCCATCAATGACCTTAAGCGATTCGGCGGTCCACTCCGGGTGCTTGTAATAACCGATCATGATATTGGGACCGGAAGCGAGAATTTCCCCCTCCCCTTCCTTATATATGGCTTCGCTGTTGTCGAGCCGCACCTCCACGTTTGACATCAGGGGGCCGACCGTCCCGATCAGGGCTTTATGGGGTTCAAACAGGCTGATGCTGATGCCGGGCGAAGCTTCCGTAAGTCCATAGGCTTCCCGGACCGGGATGCCCGCTGCCGAAAAAACGCGGATGATCCGGGTGGGGCAGGGCGCCGAACCGGTGACCACCCCCTTGACTTGTCCTCCCAGGGCAGCCCTCCATTTTGAAAAAATCAGTTTATCGGCGATGGCCCACTGGATGGCTTTCAGTCCTGTGGGTTTGAAATCGAATTCATATTCTTCGGTGAGGCTGATGGCCCAAAAAAATAATTTCTTTTTAATCCCGGTGAGGTCTGAACCCTTATTGTATATTTTTTCATAAACCTTTTCCAGCAAACGCGGAACACAGGTAAAAAAATGAGGACTGACCGATTTGAGATCGCCTTGGTCTCCACCCAGGTTGTCCGTCCCGGTCTGGTATACATTGAGCCCGACATAAACAAAGGCATAGGTCGCAGCCCTTTCGAAGATATGACAGATGGGCAGGAAGCTGAGTACTTTTTCCCCGCAGCTTACCGGAAGGATGTCTTTGACTTCCCGGATGCAACTGGCCAGGTTGAAATGGGACAACATCACTCCTTTGGGCTTCCCGGTGGTGCCGCTGGTATAAATGATGGTCACCAGGTCTGAAGGTTTTATGCGGGCGATGCTTTGGTCCACTTCACCGGTGCGGTCGCTGCGCAATAAATCCTTCCAGTGGATTTCGCCGACTCCTTCATCGATGCCTATGATTTGTTTTAGCGCAGGAAGGTTTGCCCGGACATTTCCGATTTTTTGGTCGAGGTCGCCTTTTCCGATAAAAACGGCCTTGCAGGCGGATTCGGTCAGGATATATTCATATTCACCCGGGCTGATGGTCGGATAAAGCGGCACGGAGACCATGCCCGCGTATTGAATGGCGAGGTCAATGACGATCCATTCGGGCTGGTTTTTATAGGAGATGATGGCCATATTGTCCCCCGGTTCGTAACCGGAGTCCAGAAGACCCTGGGCCAATTGGCGGGCCAGTTCAATGATCTGAGCGGTGCTGTAAAATTTCCATTCCCCATTCTGGCGCGATCCGAACGATTTTTCCTGCGGGTAGTGTTTTAACTGGTAATCAAAAAATTCAAAAACGCGCTCAATCGTCATGGGTCAGAATTTAATTGGATTCATGCAGTATCCGGATCTGGTTCAATCGTAGCAATATAGCGAAATTTAGAAAAAAGTAAGTCCCTACTTTGTCGGTTTCCACCATATCATTGAAAAACAGGATGACGAGGATGGAGGACATGGACATGGTGGCCGCAAAGCCCCAATGTCGCAGCGCCGGAAGCTTTGCCCGGAGCAGGGGCTGGGCTTCCAGAAAAAACAACCAGATCAGTACCAGGAAAAAGATCAGTCCGGGGAGGCCTTGCTCCACCGCGGTCATCAGGTAATAATTATGAATCCCGCTCCGGTCCGGGTTTTCACTCACATAGGTTGAAAAACGGTGAAGCGTATAGGCGGGATAAGCGGAATAAAAACCTGCCGGGCCAAATCCCACCAGGTATTTTTCTCCCACCATTCTCACCCCGGCCACCCAGCGGTAAAGCCTTTCCATGGTGGAGATATCCTTTCCCTGCGGAGTGGCTTCAAGCAGGGTGCCGAATTCCACGTGGGTCACGGCTTTGTTGTAATCCGGAGCCAGTTCCAGGTAACGGTTACCCGAAGTAAAATAAATCATGGCCGCAATGCCCAGGGCCGGCAGGATCAACATAGCCCTGTTGACCCATTTCCATCTTACTACAGGATAAACCAGGATCACCGCCGGCAGGGCCAGGTAGGCCGCCCGGGTATAAGAAAAAAAAATACCGGCAAGCAGGACCAGGACCAGTCCGATCCATACCATTCTGAAAAAAGCCTTACGCTTTAACAGATGCCAGACCGGCCAGGCGTAAGGAAGAAGACAGACGAGCAGGCAGGCGTAATTCACATGGTTCCGGTAAAAGGGCCGCACCGCGGTATTGATCTGGTCAAAGGCAAATCCCGAACCGGCATGTTTCCACTCGATGATCATCACCGTGAGGGCAGCCGTGCCGATGGAAAGAAGAGCGAAACGGAAAAGCCTTTTTTCATTTTTCAGAAAAAGATAGGCCAGGATATAGAATACAAAAAGATACCAGGTTTTGGATATCCAGTATTTCAACGAAACCCATACGTCCTGGCTGGAAAGGCTGGTAAATAATATCCACAACCAATGTACGGCCAGGGCAACCGTGATGGGGTGTTTCAGAATTTTCCGGATATCCGCGGTCGCAGGATGGAGCACATACACCAGGCCGAAGCCAAACAACCACCACATCAAAAGTTCATCCGGAAAATCCGTGGCAAAACCGCCCGGCAGGTCCACTTCGGTACTCAAGGGGATACTGATCAATAACAGGTAAAATATCCAGTGAAGACGGTGAACGCTGATCTGGAAAAAAAGCAAAAACAGGGGGGCCAGAAAACACCAGGTTTCCTGAAAAACGATTCCCGCCAAGGCGGAAATCAATACAAATACCGGAAATCCGTTTCGGTCAATCCACAGCCGGAATCCCTCAGCCTGCATAAAAACTATTTCCAGAAGGATTTCAGAATATAATACAGGCTGAGCGAAAGGGCGGAAAACAAGGCAGCGGCGATTACCAGGAGACTGCGTGTCGGCCTCGATTTGTAGATGGGTATTTCGGCCTGGGATACGGTGATCAGGGCGGGGGCTGCAGCGCCAGCCGTATTGACCGCATGCTGATAGCGGATCCGGTCTTCATTTAACTGGGCATTCAACCTTTCAATATTGAGGTCAAGCGACTGGATCCGTGAAACCCCTTCATTAAAATTTTCAAGACTGAAGGAAGCCACCCCTGCGTTTGACCTGGTGATGTTCCGCCATTGCGTTTCCAGGCCTTTAATGCGGGCGGCCAGGTACATGAGGGTATCCCTGGGGGCATTGCTTTTTTTCAATACTTCATAGCGGGCTTGTTCCCCGGCCAGGTCGCTGGACACTTGTGCGGCAATGGCGGACATGGATTCCGTCTGGGCCTCAATATTGTAAATGGGGTAAATTTTCCTCAACCGGTACAAACTGTCGTTGAGCGCATGCAGCAAAGCCTGCTTTTCCTGGATGCTCGCCCGGTAGGTGACCGATACGGCACTCAGGCGATCGGTGATCAGTTTGACCGCAGCCCGGTTTACCGATTCCCGCGCTTCATTGGACATGCTGGCAGCCAGGGCTTTGTCCTGGTCTTCTATGCTCAGTTCGATGGCATCGTATTTGGTTTTCACGACTTCCATCCTTTTGTCCAGTTTTTTCCGGATTTTATGATGGGCAAAAGGACGGGTGGAATCCATCTTATAATGCCGGTAGAGGTCAAAAGTGGAAATCAGGTGATCTTTGATTTCGTTGGAATGACAAAGAGTGAGGAGCCGGTCCAGGTCTTCCCCGCTGCCATAAAACTCAGGGTCGGATAAGGAATTGCCGAAGATGAGCTCGGGCTTGGCCAGGTCGGGGCTGGCCGCATAAAATACCGTAGTGGCCTTATAATAATTTTTTAAAGTCAGGGAAAGCAGCGCCGCACAGATCCCGACCAGGAGTGCCCAGGTGAAAATCGGTTTTTTTTTATCCCAGAGGATTCGGATAGCGTCCCTGATTTGCTCCGGTTCTTCCATACAACGAAAGTATGAATTTCTGGTCAGCCGACGCCCGGGCTCAATCGACGCCTGGTTTAAAGACTAAACGGAAAACTTGGGCCAGGGGCAACAAATTTGAGGAGAACACCAAAATCAACAGGGCCAGCACATGAACCGGAATCGCAGCCGGTGCAGGAAGCCCTGAATAAAGCACTCCTGTCCCGGTCAACACAGCCATCCCCAGAACCAATACCATAAGGCCGAAGTGCTTCCATTGAAACCGGATGATCTTGCGTAAATGGATCAAACCGGCGAGTAAAAAGGCAGTGATGGTTTGGGTGACCAGGGCCACCCCTGCCGCCCCGGCGGCTCCATAGCTGCGCGTGACCAGCAAATGACCGGCTGCGTTGATGCAGATGGAAATTAAAAACAACCGGTTCATGGCACCGGCTTCCTTCACCGCGGTTAACAGGGTGCTGAGCAGGTAGTTGATGGTTAGGGGAACCAGGTTCAGAATCGTAAGGTGGAGAATGTCTTCCGCCGGATCGGTATAAAGGGCCTGCATGATATACCGGTGCTGGAAAGCCAGGGGCATTGCGATCAGAGAGGCAAGCACAATCATCAGTTTCCAGGCGAGGTCAAAAAGGGACTGGCGCTGTTCCCACAATTTCTGGCCGGTCGCATGGGCAAACATGGGCATCAGAATTCCGGCAAATAAAAAACCGAGCATATTGGCCGCATCAAGGAGGCGGTAGGCGGCCGCATAAATCCCGGATTGTTGGGCTCCGTCGTTCCGCAGCCCATTTAGCCAGACCGGCTCCATCCTGGAAAAGAGGACCATAAGGATAAAAATCATGGCATAAGGAAAGCATTGCCTTAAAATCCCTATTGCCGCCGGCAAGGTGCCCATCCGTAATCCCGGCTTTGTTTTAAACCAAAACCAAAACAATCCGGTAACCAGGGGAATCACCAGGGAATAAAACTGGATGGACAGGAAAATAAAAACAGGCTGACCTTCAAAGGCAGGGAAAATAAACAAGGCAAGAAGGATAAAAATTAATTTATCCGCAACTGAAAAGAGGCTGTCCAGACGGTAATGACCCAGGCCGGACACAAAGGCCCTGAGGTACAAGATTCCTGCCAGTAAGATCTGGTTGATCGCGATACCCAGGATGAGGAAAGGTTGTGACCGCATGGAGTTCCCGGCCAAAAGGAAATATAAAACCAGGAAAGCCAGAGCAAAGAAAGGCCTCAGCCAAGCCGTATTTTTCCAGATTTCCAGGGCTGCGGACCGGTCAGAGGAGATTTTTTGATTGACATAAACCGTCATGCCCAAATCCAGCAGGATCTGGGGTATCATGGACAGGGAAAACAAAGTGAAATACAGGCCCCAGGCTTCATTGCCGGCCTGGTTTTGAAAATCCCTTTCTATAAAAAGAACATAGAACGGTTTGATCAACAGGTTGGCAAGCAGGAGAAAACCGATATTGAGGACAAATTCACGCCGGTAAATGGCCATGCGAACGGGAGTGTCCGCAAAGGTATCATTTAGGTTTAAGAAAACATTAGCACTTGATGGCATTGCGTTTGGATACCCAGGGGACCAGCGAATTCGTTTTATTGGTCTATTCGTACCTTTGACCCTTTTATGTTCAAAAGCCGGCTTCTGCTTCCATGCATCCTGATTTCTTTGGGTCTTTCGGCCCAGCCCCAGCGTGGTTTTGAAGCGGGACCCTGGCTGGGAGGGGCACATTATTTCGGCGATCTTAATACCACTTATAAAATTAACAGGCCCGGTCCGCTGGGCAGTCTTGCCCTGCGGTATAATTTTAATCAGCGGCTCGCCGCCATGGCCAAATTGAACGCTTTCCGCGTGTCGGCGGACGACGCTTTATCCACCAATGCCTTTGAAAAAAACCGCAATCTCAGTTTTTTCTCTACCGTTTTTGAAGGCAGCGCCCAGTTTGAATTTAATTTTTTCCCCTATAAACACGGTGATAAGGAACGTTACTTCACCCCCTATCTCTTTGCAGGAGCATCCGCCTTCAACTACAATCCCAAAACGAGGTACAACGGAGCCGTCGTTAAATTGCAGCCCCTCGGTACGGAAGGCCAGCCCATCGGTGAGGAATACAGCCTCTTTCAACCCGCCCTGCTCTATGGCATGGGATTCAAATACGATCTCAGTCCGTCCTGGAGCCTCAATATCGAAATCAGCGCCCGGACCTTATACACCGATTATATCGATGATGTGAGCACCGTCTATCCTTCACCGGATCAACTGGCAAACCGGGACCCGCTTTCCGCCATCCTGAGCGACCGCAGCCTACAAGCGGACACGGAACCCGGAAGACAGCGGGGCGACCGGAGGGAGAGCGACGGCTTTGGCATGCTCAGTATCGGCCTCATGTATTTTTTTAATCCCCTGCCCTGTCCGAAGATCCTTAAGTGATGCGGAATTGTGGAATTGTAAAATTGTGGAATTGTTTTGTGTCTACATTTTTATAACTGTGTAACCACAACCTACTAACCACTATCCACCGCCCACTATCCACGCCCACTGCCCACCCCTTTGCTTTTCAAACGGATTGTCTCTATCTTTCACGCTTACCGATAACCGATAGACGATCATGCGCCAGATTATAACTCTTTTATATTTTTTGACCGCTCTTTCCCTCCACGCCCAGGTCCATATCCGGACCAACCTGGTCGGATACCAGCCTGCAGACCATAAATCCGCCATCGCGTTCACAGACCTGGACCTGTCCGGGGAATTCCAGGTCGTGGATGTTTCCGGTAAACTTGTTTTTTCAGGTCCGATCCTTCCTGCCAAAGCCCCCGGCTACGGGCCTTTTAAAAATTATTATGAATTGGATTTTTCCGGGCTGACTGCAGGCGGGCAATACCAGCTGGTGATTCCCGGCCGCTTGCAGGCGACCTCACCCTCCTTCCACATTGATCCCGGCTTATATAAAAATCTCCCCGACGTGTTGCTTGAATTCATGCGGCAGCAGCGATGCGGATACAATCCATTTTTTGACCACGTCTGTCACCAGAAGGACGGCCGCATCATGGATGGACCCATACCGGACTCAACCTATGTCGATGTGACCGGAGGCTGGCACGATGCCGGGGACCAGCTCAAATACCTGATCACCGGGAGCAATGCCACCGCCCGCATGATCATGGCTTACCAGCATTTTCCCCAGGTGTTCAAGGACCAATTTAACGCCCTGGGCCAGCCCGGCGCCAATAAGATCCCGGATGTGCTGGATGAAGCCAAATGGGGACTGGACTGGATTCTCCGTTTGCATTACGCCCCCGGCCACCTGATCCATATGGTGGCGGACGACCGCGATCATGTAGGCTGGAAACTGCCAATGTACGACCCCTCCAATTTTGGCTGGGGCAAGGATTCTTACCGGGTTGCCTATTATGCCACGGGCAAACCCCAGGGACTTGGCAAATATAAAAGCCAGGCTACGGGCATTGCAAATGTGGCCGGGCGGTCGGCCGCTGCCCTGGCCCTGGGTCACCAGGTCTGGAAACAAAAGGGTTATGACCCGGCCTTTGCCCTCAAATGCCTGCAGGCCGCGGAAGATTTGTACCGCATGGCCAAACAACAAGCCGGATACCAACAGGGCAATTCCTATGGGGCGCCATACCGGTACAACGAGGATACCTGGACGGACGATATGGAATGGGCCGCCGCTGAATTGTACCGGGCCACCCGCAAGCCCTCTTATCTCACCGATGCCAAAACGTATGCCACCCAAACCGGGGAACTGTCCTGGATCCAGCACGATACCTCCGCCCACTACCAGTTTTATCCTTTTATGAATATTGCGCATTATGCCCTGTACAACCTGGTGGATCCGGCTTTTAAAGCCAAACTGGCAGGCTACTACCGAAACGGGATAAAACAAACACTGAAACAACGGGCCGGACTCAACGCCTTCCAGCATGGAGTACCCTTTATCTGGTGTTCCAACAACCTGCTCATCGACCTGGTGCTGCAAATCCATCTTTATGAAAAAATGACCGGGGACAAACAATTCAGCGCATACAAATTAAACATGCGGGACTGGCTCTTCGGCCGCAATCCCTGGGGCAGCAGCATGTTTATGAATATCCCCACGCAGGGTCCGTACCCGCGTGATGTCCATACCTCCACCTGGGCCCTGACCAAAAAGGAGGTCCCGGGCGGACTGGTGGACGGACCGATTTATTATACCACTTACCAAAAACAAATCGGCCTCCAACTCACTCATGCGGATCCCTATGCCGCCTTTCAAAACGGTTACGTAGTCTATCACGACGATATCGGTGACTACTGTACCAATGAACCGACCATGGACGGCACTGCCTGCGCCGTTTTTTTCATGGCCCTGTTTACGGAATGATCTTAGGGGTGAGGAGTGAGGTTTGAGGTTTGAGGTCCCGAGCCCTAACCCTTGGGAGAAGATGGGCAGTTCTCCTCCTTTGACTATTGACTATTGACTATTGACTATTGACTATTGACTGTTGGCTGTTGACCAACTTATGTCATGGATTCTCATAATTTCCTGACTTTTTGGCAGGATACTGATAAGGGAATATTATTTGATGCTTCTATTTGAATCGACTAATACGTTTTAAGTAATAACCATGTTTGACTCGTTAAAATTTTCAGCTCCTGAAGAAATTGAATTCCCCCTGTTGGCGACCGAAGAAGAAGAGGAGCCTTCAAGGGAAACCGATGAACCGGAGATTTTGGGAGTGCTTCCCCTGAAAAACACCGTGCAGTTTCCGGGTATTGTACTGCCCATCACCATAGGCCGGGACAAGTCCATACAGGCTGTGAATGAAGCCTATAAACACGACAAGCGCATAGCGGTCGTCACGCAAAAGGAAGCCGGCAATGAGGACCCCAATTTTAACGGCCTATACCGGATCGGGACCATCGCCCGCATCCTCAAAGTGCTGAAAATGCCGGACGGAACGACCACGGCCATTCTCCAGGGACGCAAAAGGATAAAAATCCTCGAGGAGCTGACGGAGGAGCCCATCATGAAAGCAAGGGTGGCCGCCCTGGTGTACAAACCCGTGAGCAACAAGCTTGAATTTGAAGCCCTCATCGCCACCATCAAGGATCTGGGCAAACGCATCATCGACCTTTCGCCGCATATCCCGGGAGAAGCCGCCACCATGCTCCGAAATATCAGCGACGACAGTTTCCTGCTCAATTTTATAGCTTCCAACCTGGGCGTCAACCTCCAGCAAAGGCAGCAATTGCTGGAAATGAACGACCTGCTTAAAAAAGGACAGGCCATCCTGGAGTACATGCACAAAGACCTCCAGCTGCTCGAGCTCAAAGAACAGATAGAAAGCAAGGTGAGGGGGGATATCGAAAAACAACAAAGGGATTATTTCCTCAATCAGCAACTCAAAACGATCCAGGATGAACTGGGCCAAAATCCGCAGGAAGACGAGCTTAAAAAACTGGAAGTACGCGCCGCCGCAAAAAAATGGCCCACAGCAGCTAAAGATGCTTTTGACCGCGAACTGGCCAAACTGCGCAGGTCCAATCCCCAGATGGCCGAGTATGGGGTAACCCTGAATTATGTGGAATTTCTCCTGGATCTGCCCTGGCAGGAGTACACCAAGGATAATTTTGACCTCAATAAAGTCAAGGCCGTCCTGGACCAGGATCATTTTGGACTGGATGATGTGAAGGAAAGAATCCTGGAGCACCTGGCCGTTCTCAAACTCAAGGGGGATATGAAATCGCCCATCCTTTGCCTGGTAGGCCCTCCCGGAGTGGGCAAAACGTCACTGGGCAAGTCCGTTTCCAAAGCCCTCAAGCGGAAATTCGTGAGAATGTCCCTGGGAGGGCTTCACGATGAAGCCGAGATCCGGGGTCACCGCAAAACTTATATCGGCGCCCTTCCCGGCCGGATCCTGCAGTCCATTAAAAAATCCGCCTCTTCCAACCCGGTATTCATCCTCGACGAAATCGACAAACTGGGCAAGGACTTTCGCGGCGACCCTTCATCGGCTCTCCTGGAAGTATTGGACCCGGAACAAAACACGACTTTTTACGACAATTATCTCGAGCTCGAATACGACCTGTCCAAGGTATTATTCATCGCCACCGCCAATTCCCTGCAAAACATCCAGCCCGCCCTGCTCGACCGGATGGAGATCATTGAGCTCAGCGGTTATTCGACTGAAGAAAAAATTGAGATTGCCAAAAGGCACCTGATCCCCAAACAGCTTGCAGCCCACGGCCTCAAACCCAAACACATCAAGTGGAACGACGAGGTGATTGCCCAGGTGATCGACAATTATACCCGGGAATCCGGCGTCCGGGCCCTGGATCGCCAGATCGCAGGACTGATGCGCCGGGTGGCCAAGGAGGTAGCCCTGAAATCCTCCTATTCCATCACCCTCACCAAGGCGGATGTGACCCGGATGCTCGGCCTGGAAAAGGTCAACCCGGATACCTATCAGGATGTGACCATGCCCGGCGTTGCCATAGGACTGGCCTGGACCCGAGTGGGCGGAGACATCCTCTACATCGAGTCCAGCCTGAGCAAGGGGAAAGGAAAACTCACCCTCACCGGAAACCTGGGGGATGTCATGAAGGAATCGGCGACCACGGCCCTCAGCTTCGTTAAATCCAAAAGCAAGTCCCTGGGCATCGATGAAAACATTTTCGAAACGCACGATATCCATATCCACATTCCGGAAGGCGCCATACCCAAGGACGGGCCTTCGGCCGGGATTACGATGCTGACCAGCCTGGTTTCCGCCTTTACCAATACGCCGGTCAAGGCCCACCTGGCCATGAGCGGGGAAATCACTCTTCGCGGAAAAGTACTGCCGGTCGGCGGGATCAAGGAAAAAGTGCTGGCTGCCAAAAGGGCCGGCATCAAAGAAATCATTCTCTGCCGGGAAAATGAAAAAGACATCCGGGAAATCAAACCCGAGTACATCGCCGGATTGCAGTTTAAATATGTAGACCGGATGGAGGAGGTGATTGGTTTGGCGATATAGTGAGGATTGAGGATTGAGGATTGAGGATTGAGGTTAGTCCTTGGTGTTAGAGGCCGATTGGAATACTGACCAGCAGAGTATCCCAGCCAAGGTACATGATCGCATTTTTATCATCCACCTTTTCAAATACGATTGAAAAATTTTCGAGTGTTTTGGTATTTGTCCTCACCGGTACTTTAATCCGCAACACATCCTGTTCTGCCTTATAACTATAAGCACCCCAGTGATCCAAAGCGGAGTTGAGGATGATCGTCCATTCATTGGTTTCAGGAATAGTAAACAGGGCATAGGTACCTGCTTTTAATTCCATCCCGCCAAATAGCAGATCCCGGTAGAATTTTATTTCAGTGGCTTCGTTGGCTCCTGTTCGCCATACTTTACCATACGGAATCAGTTTACCTAAAAGTTCCCTGCCGTTTTTTGCAGGCCGGCTGTAAATCACCCGGATCATGGCCGTATCCGAACCTATGCGTTGGGGTGCAAATCGCCGGTCGTGGGCGTAATCGTTCGGATAATAGACCATATCCAGGGGGCTTTTATCCAGCTCGAAAAAATTTTGCGCAGCTAATCCGGAAAAATTCAGGGCGACCAGGATAACGATGAAAAGGTTCTTCATGCCTTAAAGATAAAAATTAGCAGTGGCATGGTTTGATCACCAAAGGATGGTTTCGCCCTGCCAGTCGGGGAAAAGAGGCCGGCGCTCACCGGCATGGTTAGATACCGGACGAATTGATTTATAAGTGATCGAACATAAAGTTTATGAAGTTCAACCAGGGGGGTGTCTAAAAAGTACAAAATTCACATGAATGGCCAAACAAAGGCGAGGTTGCTTCAGTGCCTGCCCGACTGATCAATAAGATAACGGTGTGGTCAGGCGGGCGTCCCGCCTGAAGCGTTTTAGCAGTATGTCATAAGAGAGTTTAAAATACAATTTCATATTGCATTTCTGATGGCATTAAAATATTGCGAACCAGTTTCAGGCGAGGACGCCCTGAAACAACCTCGTTTGTGCTGATCATTCTATACACTAACTGGACAATATCTTGAATTTTTAGACCCCCCAACCATAGTCCGCCTCGCCATCCAAGGACGGCAAGGGAGGTCAACCTAAATGGGCACAGATGGAAACCGGGCTTAGATCCTTAGCCCATGGATGGATGGCTTTTTCGATTTTGGCTCCTCGTCTTGCCGTTGAAAATTTTGATCCCTGCGCCTATTGTCACAAGAGGGATGGTTTGAGTGATGCCAGCGTTGCCACTTGGGTAACGTTGAGTGCTTCGAAATGGCTGAAGAAAGCGCTGATATCGTAAACGTGGTTAAATTCGATTTCACCGATACCATAAAAATCCAACAAGGTCTTCCTGATTTTCTTTGACAATCTGACGGTTCCTCAGTTGGTTCCTTTAGGCGTCCTCGCCTAAAGGAGTATAATTATTAACCGGTTTCAGGCGGGGACGCCAGAAACAAGCATTCAACGACCTTTTAATTTAAACTCAGTACTTAAAGGTTCTGATGGTGCCCTGAAGCTGTAATTTTGCCTTTATAGTTTACTGTTTTAACTGCAAACGGCTATTGTAACTTTTCTGTTACCAAAAAATCAAAGCATCGCTTTAAAATGAATTTGAAATAAGCATGAAACAACATTTGGCCCATATCGCCTTATTGGTAAATGACTATGATGAAGCCATACAATACTATACTCAGCAGCTCCACTTTACCTTAAAGGAGGATACCCCCTTGAGTGAAACCAAACGCTGGGTAGTGGTGGCTCCTCCGGGATCCGGCCAAACTTCTTTGCTCCTGGCCCGGGCCGCCGATGACTACCAGGCGGGCTTTGTAGGCAACCAATCCGGCGGCCGGGTCTTTCTGTTCCTGCATACGGACGATTTCTGGAGGGATTACCGGGAGATGGTGGTTAAAAACATCGAGTTTGTAAGACCCCCTTCGGTGGAATCCTATGGTACCGTGGCCGTGTTCAGAGATCTTTATGGGAACCTCTGGGATTTGATACAACCGGCCGGAACCGATGATTGAGAAAACCGGATTGAAATAAATGAAAAGTCTCCAATCCATCCCAGCTCCGTGTATCTCATAAACAGATGGTATTTTTAGATATGAAATCATTGCCCCGGGGAATTGCTCTTTTAATCATATCAGGCTGTCTTTTCCCGGCGTGTAAACCACCCGACCCGAACATGCCTCCGACGCAAAAGTCATCCAATGCAACTCCGTATACCAGCGACCCCGCCTGGTGGAAAGAAGCCGTCGTGTACCAGATCTATCCCCGAAGCTTTAAGGATACGGACGGAGATGGCATAGGCGATTTGAAAGGCATCATTGAAAAACTGGATTATATCAAAAGCCTGGGCATTGACATGGTCTGGCTGAATCCGGTCTATGCCTCCCCCAATAAGGACAACGGATACGATATCAGCGATTACCGGGATATCATGGAGGAGTTTGGCAGCATGGCCGATTTCGACAGTCTGTTGAGGGGTTTTCATGAACGGAATATCCGGGTATTCATGGACCTGGTCGTCAACCATTGCAGCAATCAACATGCCTGGTTTCAATCCGCCAGCCGGGACCGCAACAGCCCCTATTACCGGTATTTTCACTGGTGGCCGGCGGAAAAAGGCAAACCGCCTTACCGGTGGAGCATATTTGACGAAAAAGGTGATGCCTGGGAATACAACGCGGCGACCAGCTCCTATTACCTGCATTATTTTTCGGATTTTCAACCCGACCTCAACTGGGAGAACCCGGCTTTGCGGCAGGAAATTTATAAAATGATGCGTTTCTGGCTGGACAAGGGCATTGACGGATTCCGTCTGGATGCCATTGCCTTTTGTTCCAAAGACACGACCTGGCCGGCCTTACCGGAAGAATATCATGGAAACTGGCCCTTGTATTATGCCAGCGGCCCCCATCTGCATGACTATATGCAGGAGATGAACCGCGAGGTGTTCAGTAAATACGATATCGCCACAGTGGCTGAAGCTATGGGCGATGTGGAGCGGGTGATGAAATTTGTGGATCCTGCACGGAAAGAACTGAATATGGCCTATTCCTTTGAAGCCATCGATTTTGGTTATCTGCCCAATGAATACAAAATGCCTGACCCGAAAGGATTTGACCTGGTGCAATGGAAAAAAATTCATGCCAAATGGACGGATGCTTTTTCGGAAAGGGGTTGGGGCACCATTTACCTGGGCAATCACGATCAGCCGCGCATGCTCAGCCGGTGGGGCGACGATCGTCCCGAATATAGGGTCCTTTCTTCTAAAATGCTCACCACTTTCATCCTGAGCATGCGGGGCACGCCCTATTATTATTACGGGGACGAAATCGGCATGGACAATATCCGCTTTGATAAAATAGAAGATTACAAAGATATCGAGCTGCTTACCAACTATGCCCAGGTGAAAGCAAAAGGAGGCGACCTGAAACGGTTTTTGGAAGGCATGAAAATTTCTTCCCGCGACAACGGACGCACCCCCATGCAATGGAATGATAAGGAACAGGGCGGATTCACCGCAGGCAGGCCCTGGTTAAAGGTGAATCCCAATTATCCGGCCGTAAATGTATCTGTACAGGAAAACGACCCGAATTCAATACTCAACCATTTCAGAAAAATGGTGCAGTTGCGGAAACACAATCCAGTACTGATCTATGGGGATTGGAAACTGGTCGATCCTGAAAACCCTTCTATTTTTGCTTACAGCCGGGAGTGGGAAGGAAAAAAAGTATTGGTCGTTTTGAATTTCAAAAATACCAGGGCCACGCTCCGGACGGACCTGGATCTGAGTCATGCCAGGGTCTGGACCGGAAATTATCCGGATCCGCCCGGAAAAAAGGAATTGAGGCCCTATGAGGCGGTGATCTGGGAGCTTTAAAAGGTATGAAGACCTGGTCCCGCATCCGGAGGGTTTAAATCGTTCATTCGCATCCCCTGATTTTTATATATTGTCTTGAAATAACCTTTTATACGAATGTCGATCATCAAAACTCCGGATCAGCGGGTCAGGGTATTTATCAGTTCTACGATAAACGAATTGGCAGATGAACGCAAAGCCGCCCGGGAAGCCATCGGTAACCTTCGTTTAATTCCCGTATTTTTTGAAGCGGGCGCCCGCCCCCACCCCCCCCGGGACCTTTATTCCGCCTATCTGGACCAAAGCCATATTTTCCTGGGCATCTACTGGAACAGTTACGGCTGGGTTGCCCCCGGTGCAAAGATTTCCGGTCTGGAAGATGAGTACCGCCTATGCGGGAATGATAAACCGAAATTGATCTATGTGAAACGTTCTTCCGAACGGCAATCCAGATTGCAGGAATTGCTGGCCGATATCGAAAAAAGCGAAACCGCCTGTTACCAGACTTTCTCAGACGCGGACGAATTGCAAAGACTAATTGAAAACGACCTCTCCGTTCTCCTCTCTGAATCTTTTGAAAACGCCTTGTCAACCCGGCAGCCAAAGGGCGGGAGCGAGGGGGAGTGGTCCCTCGCCCCGCATCATCGGTTTGAAGAAATCCCTAATCTCCGTTCGGAGATTTATGGCCGGGAGGAGGACCTGGCCAGGGTAAATGAACTCCTGATCAAGCCGGGTGTCGGCCTGCTTACCCTTCTGGGCGCCGGAGGTACGGGTAAAACCACCCTTTCGGTACATGTTGCCCACGCTGTAAAAGACCGATTCCGGAACGGAGCGATATTTGTCCCCCTGGCTCCGGTCACGGACCATCGCCTGGTCGGAGCTACCCTTGCCGGGGTAATGGGCATCCAGGACAGCGGCAAACAACCCATTGAACAGACCCTGGTGGACTTCCTGTCGGATAAACAAATCCTGATGGTCCTGGACAATTTCGAACAGGTGGTGGAAGCCTCGCGATTTCTGAGTGATATCCTCGGCCAATGTAAAGACGTCAAAATCCTGGTGACCAGCCGGACTTCCCTTCATATCCGGAATGAACGCATTTACAACCTGGCCCCCCTGGTTTTACCGGGCGAACACCAGATTCTAAGCCCGGAGGAACTGAGAAAATATCCCGCCACCCTGCTGTTTGTCGAGCGGGCCCTTGAGGTCAATCAGGGACTCCGGCTTAATAAAGAAAATACCGAAGCCATCCTGGAGATTTGCAGGCGGTTGGATGGTTTACCCCTGGCCATCGAACTGGCTGCGGCCCGGACAAAATTTTTCCAGCCCGCCGCCATGATGGCCCGCATAGAAAAAAGCCTGGACCTCGTATCCAAAGGCCAAAAGGACCTGCCCGAAAGGCAGCAAACCCTCCGCGCGGCTATAGAATGGAGTTATGGTCTGCTGGCCGAGGATACCCGCAAGGCATTTCGCCAATTGGGCATTTTTAAAAGAAGCTGGACCCTCGATGCCATGGATGTCGTCCTGAATGGCGAAAAGCCAACCGTGGATGTGGAAGAGATGACGGAACGCTTATTGGATGTCAGCCTGATCAAACCATCCATGGCAGGCCACGCTTCAGAACCCCGGTTCAATATGCTGCAAACGGTGCATGAATATGCAATGGAAATGCTGGAACAAGCTCCGGAAGCATTGGAAACTAAAAAACGCTACGCGGATTACTTTCTGGATTTAAGTAAAGCGGCCTCTGAATATGCCTGGTGGGCTCATGGAGAATCCTGGTTGGACAAGCTGGAAACGGAATATCAAAACATCCGTTCTGCCTTCTATTTTTTTATTGAGCAAAAAGAATATGAGAAGGCATGGGATCTGTTTTATTACATGGTAGTATACTGGAATATCCGGGGGGGATTTTCGGAAGGCCTGAAATGGATTGAAGACGCCGGAATTTTAAATCCTGAGCTCCAGGAATCCGAACTCATAAGTGTCGAGTCCCGGGGAAGAACCCTCACATGGGCAGCCCTGGTGCGCCTTATGCTCATGCAAATTGATGAAGGATACCAACTGTTGCATAAAGCGGAAGAAATGTTAGCACCCACCGATAACCGCAGGGATTACGCCTATGCCCTACTGTTTGACGGCTGTTTCGGTGCCTTCCTGGGCTTTCCGGATGCCCCGGTTAAAATAGAACAAGCCAGGGTGCTTTGCGAGGGGCTAAAGGAACCCCTTCCGTTGACCATGTTTTATGTATGGGGCTATGAATACTACCGGCAACAAAACCGGATGGACCTGGTAAATAAACACTTTGAACAAGCCCAAAAAATTGCCTCCGAACTCGGAATTACCTATATCCTTGGTGCTTTGTTTATACAAAAGTTCAGTTTGGATGTCATGAATCCGGAAAACGATTGGGAGCAGACGGCCCGGGAGGCCCAGTCCATGTATAAGTTATTGCCCGAAAAGGGATATAAAGGACTCAAATCAGCCGCTATGAATGCTTACGCTTACGCCCAGCTTATGCAAGGCAAACCGGAAGCAAGCCACCTTCCCCTGATGAAAGCGCTGGAATTTGCCAGGGAATGCGGAGAAAAAGAAAGCGAGTTTTATGGCATCATGCTGGCCATTGGATATTTTAAAGTCGTCCAAAACAATGAAAAGGCCTACAAACTTTTCGGAGCGTTGGACACCTTCCTGGAAGTAACCCAATACCCGCTGATTGGCGCATCAGAAGTCCAATATGCCCAAGTCAAATCTAAACTTGAACCCAATTTTACACTGGCCGAAAACAATCGATGGTACGATGAAGGGCGAAAATGGAGAATTGAAGAAGCCGTGATGTACGCCATGCAGGAACAGACCTGATCAAAAACCTTAGGCTAAAGGCCCTTTACAACTTACTGTTGCTTACAAAGGCAACCTTTTTCCCATCCGGCGACCAGCTGGGTACATTGATGGTCCCCTGGCCTCCGTATATGTAGGCGATCGTTCTGGGCACCCCGCCACTTGCCGGCATGATCCTCAGGTACACCCTTTGGTAAAAAGGATGGGTGGTCGGATCAATTTCTTTGGGAAAGGAAATAAAAAGGATTTGTTTGCCGTCGGGTGAAAAATGGGGAAACCAATCGTTGTACTCATCAAAGGTCACCTGCTGCTGACCGCTGCCATCGGGTTTCATCCGCCAGAGTTTCATGGTGCCCGTGCGGACTGAATTGAAATAGATCCACTGGCCGTTGGGGCTGTACTCCGGCCCGTCATCCAGGGTGGGGCTGTTGGTGATCTGGGTTTCTTTCCGGGTGGCAATGTCCACGGCCCAGATATCATATTGTCCTTTTCGTTGGCCGGTAAAGATGAGTTTGCGGCCATCGGGAGACCAACTGTGCAGGTAAGAATGACCGGAATCCGGGGAAGTGATCTGAACCGGTTTATCGGAACCGGTGATGGGCAAAGTGTACAAAGTGGAGATCCTTCTTTCCCCCACATGATTGCTGATGGCCAGTTTGGTCCCATCGAAGGAAATCACATGATCGTTATTGTTGGACCGGGCCTCCCCCGTGTTCAGTTCCGTGATCTTTCCGTCCGCCAGGGCGTACTTGTACAAGAGCCCGGCGGAACTGTTGTAAATCAGATGTTTCCCGTCTTTGGTCCAGTTGGGAGCCTGGATGGAATTGGGTACGCTGTATAAAATTTTCCGGTGACCGGTGGCCACCTCCATCACTTCCAGGTGGCTGCCGATATAATCCCGGTAAGGGCGGTAATCCGGGTTCACGGGAATGATGATCCGCACATTGCTGAATACCGCGGTCTCCAGCACATCCTCTACATGAGAGCAAATAAACAGGCCTGCATAGACTTCTTCATTGAGTTCGATTTCCTTTGAAACCGATTTATAATTCTCCCCGAAGGTCCCGGCAGAGAAAGTAAACAGATTGCCTCTGCGCGAAAATTCAATATCCGTCGGATGATAGGAGGACAGGACGACCTGGTAGGTGTTGGAGGTATCCGTGGGCCGGTATTGCAGGGAACTGAGGATATCCCCGTGTACGCAGGCGTCGGCATACCGGGAATTAGTGGTCAGTTCATCCCGGGCGATGATGCCTATTTTGCGGTGCTCCGCGGCGCCTTTGCCAATAAACTTTATGGTGGCGCTGATCGTAAAATCCCCTTTGATTTTTTTCCATAAAAAATGAAACTGGTCCGCCTTGGCCCACATATTGATTCCTGCTCCCGTGACGGTATACGTCTGCTCTTTTTCATCGTACACGGCCGAACCCGGCAGTTTAGGGTTTCCCACGTCCTGGTGATGGTCAAACTGCCCGATGGGATTCATTTGCCCGAAGCCGGCAATCGAGAATAACAAAAGGATTACAGAAATGCTTTTCTTCATGATTAAATGATTGGGCCACTAAGTTAGGACGGGATCTGCAAAGGGGGCTATACCGCCTTGGGATTTCGGCCTGAAATCGTTGGCCCATATCACATTCTTAATCCAAAATGAAACAAAACCCTCAAAAAAGGCGAGTGGTCTTGAGTGGCCTCAAATAATAATTTTCACGGGTTTTGATTTGTTGTCTAATTTTGGTCACTCGCTGAATCACCGATTCATTTCCTTTATTAAAGTTTAAAACCTTATTTTATGACCTCAGAAACCAACAGCATCAACTGGTTTGAGATTTCCGTGAGCGATTTGCCGCGTGCCCGGAAATTTTACGAAACTCTTTTCGGCATAGAAATGCCCACCGACACCATGATGGGCATGGAAATGGCCTTTTTCCCCTATGAAAATGGAAGCGGGAAAGCATCCGGCGCATTGGTCAAAAGCGACTATCACATTCCCAGTGAAAACGGGGTAAAAATTTATCTCAACGGTAACCCGGACCTTCAAAATGCCTTGTCTAAAGTGGAAGGAGCGGGTGGACGAATCACCATGCCCAAAACCCATATAGGGGACGACGTCGGGTACATGGCCTTCTTTTTGGATACGGAAGGGAATTCGATTGCCCTGCATTCGAATGGTTGAATTGTGGAATTGTTGAAGTGCGGAATTGTTTTAAGGCTACCTGCCTCGATCCAAGCACCAATCACAACTAAGGGAATGTTTGGAAAAGGGAGGATGGGGGAAAGGGAGGAAGAAGACGACCTATCTGTCGTGCAGTTCAATCTGCTAATTTTGTCCAATGTCCCAATTCCAAACTCTCGAAGATTTTAAGTCAAGCCTTAGCCTGGCCGAGCCACCGAAGGAGATGAGTCTTCACCTCAAGGCCTTGTGGTATGATGCCAATGAGGATTGGGATTCAGCCCATAAAGCTATCCAGGATGAGGGGGATGCCTTTTCAGCCCGGATCCATGCCTATCTCCACCGAAAGGAAGGCGACCTGGGGAATGCAGATTACTGGTACCGGAGAAGCGGCAGCTCCAGGCCCAGGCTCAGCCTGGAGGAGGAGTGGATGGAGTTGGTCCGTCATGGAGTTCAGATCGATACAGGGCATTAGCGCCCAGGTATCGATCACCCGATGTCCAAAGAGAGTGTAGAGGCCTGTTTGTCTCGCACGGAGCAAAGGAGCACACGGAGATTATATAACAAAGAAGGGAAAGGCGAGTGAGCTTTGGGGTTTTATTTATTGACCAACCCTGATCAAAACTCCGTGTTCTCCATCCCTCCGCGCGACAACGATATGGAAGTCGTTCCCCATCGGAGATAGTAGCGGAGTGAAGGGGTGATTGCGAGTCACCCCTTCACTCCCACCCCAGATTCCCCCCATCCGGGGGAAATGCGATCTTTCCAAACCGGGTTTATTTGCCTCTTTGCTTCCAAACTCCGGTTCATCCAATGACAAAGTCCCTGAAAAATCGAATACGCCCATACGCCGCCACTCTCCAATCAATATCAAATAAAGGTTTTAACCTCCTTCTGATCTCCATTTTTGGACTCAATATGGCTTTTGCCCAGGAATCCATTCAAATTAAAATGCAGGTCATGGATGAGAATCAGCGTCCCCTGGAAGGAGCCAATGTCCTGATTTACCGGCTGCCGGATTCCGTTTTTGTCAAGGGGGACATTACCAATGAAACGGGGGAAGCGAAGGAACTCACGGGTTTTAAGAGTGGTCCGTATTTTTCCAAAGTGAGCATGCTGGGGTATAGTCCTTCGGTCAGCGGGTCTTTTACCCTTCAGGCCGGATCCGCCGTCCACGATTTAGGAATTATACAATTAAAAGATCAGGCCGTCAACCTTTCCACGGTAACGGTGACCGCACAGAAGCCCTTTATTGAGCGCAGGCTGGACCGGCTGATTGTGAATGTAGATGGCAGCATCGTCGGGGCGGGCAGTTCTGCCTTTGATGTACTCGAAAGATCTCCGGGCATCCTTATCGATGCCAACGACAATATATCCATGAGGGGCCGCAGCGGGGTCATCATCTATGTGGACGGCAAACCATCCCCCATGTCCGGGGCCGACCTGGCCAATTTCCTGAGAGGTTTGCCGGCCAATGCCATCGACCGCATCGACCTGATCACCAATCCTTCCGCCCGGTACGATGCGGCAGGGAATGCAGGGATCATCGACATCAAAATGAAAAAGGACCAGCGGCTGGGCACCAACGGGACTTTTTCGGCAGGTTATGGCCAGGGAGTGTATCCCAAGGCCAATACCGGACTGAGCCTGAATCACCGCAATAAAAAAATCAATGTCTTCGGCAATTACAATTACGCTTACCGCCTCGGACTCAACCACTTGTTGCTGGACCGCAATTTTTACGACAATTTTGAATTCAGCGGAAAGGACGAAAAGGACAACTATACCAAGATCCCCGGCCATTTTCACGCCCTCCGCTGGGGAGCGGATTTTTCTCCCAATGAAAAAACCATCCTCGGGGTGGTTTTGAATGCCAATTTTAATGCCTTCAATCCTTTTAACCGGAATTCCTCCCGGGTCTTTGATCAAAACCGGAATCCCGTTTTTAACTTCAATACGAATACCGACAATCACAATCAAAACAACAACCTGATCGCCAACCTCAATTTTAAAAGAAGCCTGGACAGTACCGGCAGGGAAATCACGGCGGATATCGACTATGGCCGGTTCTCCACCCTGGGCACTTCATCCAATACCACCCGCTATTTCCAGCTCAACGGTGAAGTGCTGCGCCCGGATTACACCCTCCTGGGGGACCAGGACGGCCTGCTGGACTTCATCACCGCGAAGGCAGACTATACCCACCCGATCAATAAGACCACCAAGTGGGAGGCCGGTTTCAAAACTTCCTTTGTCTCCTCGGACCAGGATGCCAAATTTTGGGAAAAGAACGGCCAGGAAGTCACCGTGGATGAAACCAAAACCAACCGGTTTTATTATAAGGAAGGCAATAACGCGGGCTATCTGAACTGGAGCAAAGAATTTAAAAAATTCAGTTTGCTGGTCGGTTTGCGGGGAGAACACACGCAAATCAATACCCGGCAGGAAAAGGGAAACATCCGTTTCGATTCCTCTTATTTCCAATTGTTCCCCAGCGCCTTCCTGAATTACCGCCTGGACAAAAACCAGACCTTCAGCCTTTCGGTCAGCCGCAGGATCGACCGCCCCGGATACAATTCTCTGAATCCCTTTTTATTCCTGATCGACGTGACCACCTATGCCACGGGCAATCCCGTCCTGCTGCCCCAGTTTACCTGGAATTTTGAAGCCGGGTATACGAGAAAAACGGTCAACCTGACCCTGGCTTACAGCAGGACCCTGCAAAATCAAACCGTGATCCTTTCCAGGTTCAAAGACGTTTTCCCCCATATTCCCTCAGAAGAAAATGTGACGGTCCAGATCCCGGTCAACCTGATCTCCTCGGACTATTACGGCCTCACAATGTCCACTCCCCTGGCCGTAAAATCCTGGTGGAACATGATCAATAATTATTCCCTGTTCTACAACCATTTCAACGGCAATTTGTCCGGCACCTCGCTCAACAACGGGAAAGCCGTGTTTTCCGGGAGCACCAACAACAATTTCACTATGAAAAAAGGCTGGGCGGCCGAACTTTCATTTAATTTCAATACCGGGAATCAGTATGGATACCTCACCTTTGAACCTCAGTGGGCCCTGGGTGCCGGCATCCAGAAAAAAGTGCTCAAAGAACAGGGGACCCTGCGTTTCAACGTAACCGATATCTTCTGGACCAATCTGCCCAAGGCCACCATCCGGTTTAACAATTATATCGAAAACTGGCATGCCTACCGGGAAACCCGGGTGGCTAACCTGAATTTTACCTACCGTTTTGGAAACACTAAAGTGGCCCAGGCCAGGAGAAGGACTACAGGTTCCGAAGAGGAAAGACAAAGGGCTGGAAACTGAGCGCTTCCTTTCCTCCCTTCCTCCCTCCCGCGGCCGCTGGACTCCTTTTCGAAGAAAACGTCCTATCTTGTTTTTATGAAAATAAAATTTCTTTTGTTCCTGCTGTTCATTCAGGCTGTGCCGGGATTCTGTCAATACCAAGCCAAATCCAAGGCTGAGCAATCCATCCTGGATAATTTTAATGAACAGGTCCGCTGCTGGAACGCCGGTGATATAGAATGTTATTGCCAGGGCTACCTCAAAAGCGGCGAAACCCGGATCGTCTCCAGCCGCGGCATCACCAGCGGTTATGAGGCCATTTTAGCAAGTTATCAAAAAAACTGGCCAAAGGAGAGGATGGGACAACTGCATTTCGATCAGCTAAGAATGGATAAACTTTCTTCCAAAGCTTACCTGGTCCATGGCCGTTTTAACCTGACTTATCCGGAGGCCAAAGCCCTTTCCGGTTATTTTACGGTGGTCATGAAAAAAGTCGGGGGAAAATGGCTGATGTTCGCGGATCATTCATCATAGGGTGTGGAATTGTGGAATTACAGAATTGGTAAATGGTTACACGGGCTTCCATCCATTAAATTCAAAAGAAAATAATCAAATCGCGTAACCCTTTCCCGGTCAGGAAGTATATAACAGGCGACCTGGTCTCTGCAACCTTGCACAGAGTTTAATTGTCTTTCATTTATTTCCAACATACTCCACCGCCATGCCTGTCAAATTTAGATACCTGACTGCCTTTTGGGGCCTACTGATTTGTTGCCCACTTTTGCCAGAACGGTTGATGGCAAACAATGGGGCCTTAGCCATTGCCTATCCCATCCATCAAATCAAAATCGATGGAGACCTCTCCGACTGGTCCTGGATAAAAACCAGTTATCCGATCGCCATCCACCTTTCAGATATCAAACCGCGGGACGCCTCTGATTTCCAGGCCTGGTTCAAGATCGGGTACCACCTGGAGTCCCGATCCCTTTACATCGCGGTCGAAGTCACCGATGACGACCACATCCGGGATACGGCAAAAAATGCATCCTGGAACTCGCGGGATGCGGTAGAACTTGACCTTGATTTGCTGCACCTTCCCGGACGTTCGGGTGTGACTTCTTATTTGTTGTCCGTAGATCATAAAAACTACAACAAGTCAAGGTGGGACCCGGTGACCCCAGCCGGTTGGGACAAGACAGAAGGTGCGGTCATCCGACAGGGCAATAAATCCTTTTATGAATGGCGCGTGGTGCTGGAAGGACCTTTATCCACTCCGAAATCCATTGGCCTGGATCTACAGGTTTTTGACAAAGATGCCGGCGGGGATTTTAGTTATTCGGCCTGGGGACCGGAAGGTTATAAATACAGAAATCCCAACAGCCTGGGTGACCTCATCCTGTTGAAAGAAGGCGAAGAACCCCATCCTCTTTCGGGCAGGGTAAAATGGGCTGGTGAAAAGAAAATTAATTTTCCGGCCACCATCGGCCTGAACTCCGAAAAGGAGCCTGGTGTGTTCCTGGACCTGGCCCTGGATTCAACCGGAAGGTACAGCGCCTCGGTTCCGGCCGGGTCTTACCGTATGGCCGTCCGGAATCCTTACCTGTCATTTGAAAATAAATGGTATGTTCTTTCAGCCAGCCCTTCGCCTTCCATTCGGGTCTCTCCGGGCGCGAGGGTAGAAAGTCCGGACCTGGAATTGGTATATACTCCGGTGCCCGGTTTAATCCCGGCCAAAGGCATCCTTCATGATTTCAATGACCTGAGGGCCAAAGAACTGGATGCCTTCATTGAAACCTACCAAAAACAATATCAGATCCCCGGTGTATCCCTGGCCCTGATCAAAGACGGGAAAGTGATTTACAGCCGGGCTTATGGCGTCAAGAACAGCCAGACCCGGGAAAAAACCGATGAAAATACCCTTTATGAGGCCGCTTCCGTCACCAAGCCCGTCTTTGCCTATGCGGTCATGCGGCTGGTGGAAAAAGGAAAGATCGATCTGGACAAACCCCTGTATGAATATCTGCCTTATCCGGACATTGCACACGATGCCCGCTATAAAAAGATCACAGCCAGGCATGTGCTTTCCCACCGGACCGGTTTCCCCAACTGGCGGTATATGAATGCGGACGGAAAACTGGATATCAAATTTGAACCGGGCAGCCGTTACGGCTACTCCGGGGAAGGATTTGAATACCTGAAAAAGGTGGTTGAAAAAATCACAGGTAAAAAAGTGGAAAAAATTTTACGGGAAGAAGTCCTGGATCCCCTGGGTCTATACCATACCTATTTTTCCAAAAACGATACCCTGGCCAAACTGGTAGCCACAGGGCATAACGACAATATCCCCTCGAACGACGGGTTGCCGGAAGAACCGGGCATGGCTTACAGCATGCATACCGAAGCAAAAGCGTTTACCCGGTTTATGCTCGCCCTGCTGCATCAACAAGGGCTAAAACCGGAAACCTTTCGTGAAATGCTCAGCCTGCAATCGGAATATAATACCCCTGAAGGACAGGAGAAACCAAAATTCAGGGAGTATATGGGAATCAGCCTGGCTATAAGGGAATCCCCCTACGGCCTGGTTTTTGGCCACGGAGGGAACAACGGGGACTTCCGTTGCGGCTTTGAACTTTATAAGGACCTGAAAATGGGATATGTGATTTTTACCAATGCCAATTCGGCTTTGCCTTTGATTGAGGCGATGCCAAAAGTATTGGTGGAGGGGAAAGAATAGATATTCCAATTTTTGAAAATTTGGAATATCTAAAACACCCCATTTACCGTATGACCCAGGAAACGCAGCACCGTCTCCCCCCAGATGATGATCATGATCCAGCTGATCACCATCATCGTAAACCCGAATTTAAAGGAATCGATGACGCTGTATTGATTGGTCGTATACAGGAGGGCCGCCGGCTTGCTGTTGAAGGGGAGCACATAGACGTGCTCGATCAGGAGAGCTACCGGAAATGCCAGGCTCATGACCGGGTAATTGAATTTTTGGGCAATGCCGATGGCAATCGGTACAAAGATCAGCGTCCTCATGGTTTTGGCCTGGAACAATATGCCGCTGAACAGCATGATAAAAGTCAGGGAGAGGTATAAAACCCAAAACGGCGTCTCCGCGGAAATGCCAAAATACCTGAACAGGGCATCCACCAGGCTGGAAGGCAGGCCCGTGGAGTCGAGGCCGGTCCCCAATGCATAGGCGCCTGCCGAAAACAACATGAGGTGCCAGGGAATGTCCACATCATTCCATTTGACCACCCCTATCCCCGGCAGCAGAGCCACTACGGCTCCCATAAAGGCCACCGCGGTCTGTGAAATCCCATGCTGTTTATCGGTTGCCCATAAGGCCAGGACCACCAGAAAGATTGCGATGGATTTGTATTCATTCCTATTCATTTTACCCAGGGATTCATACTCCTGCTTCAACCGGGCCAT
>JAKQHS010000103.1 GCA_029557915.1 Bacteroidota bacterium
TGATTCAATAATAAAGACGGATTTCCGGTTTTGCCAATACCAGCGGGCCGGGATAAATGAAAAGCCCGGTGGCGACACCGGGCTTTTGTTTTTTCAGGGGAAGGGATACTTTTTCTATTCAATAAATTTGACCTTTAGAAACTCCTGTTTGCTAAGGTGAGCTTACCCTACTTGTTTAAGCGCATCCAGGAACAATTGCATCTCCTCGGAGGTCCCTACACTCACCCGGCACCAGTGTTTGTCATTAAAGTACCAGCTTCTCAGGCCGATCCCCTGGTTCTGCATAACCTGAACAAAGGATTTGCCTTCCTTTTGGATGGGGAAAATGAGAAAGTTGGTATAACTGGGCAGGGGCTCATATCCCAGGGCAATCAAACCTTTAACAGCCAGTTCGCGGGCTTCCCGGTTTTTCATCACGCAGTATTGTTTGAACTCCTCATCCTGCAGGGTAGCCAGGGCGCCGTGCATCGAAGGGGCATTCATGGTGAAATCCCAGGTCCGGTATTTTTCGAGTTCCTTTATAAAGCCGGTGGTGGCCAGGGCATAGGCTACCCGGAGCCCGGCAAAGCCGTGGATCTTTGAAAGGGTCTTGCCGATCATGACCTGGTCCCCCGCTCTCAGCCGGCTGACCATGCTGTGGCGGGCCGCATCGGGGATATAGTCGTTATAAGCCTCATCGACGAAAACCAGTGTTTTCTTACTAACCCGGCTGCAGAACGCGCTGAGCTCCTCCGGATCCACGATCGTACTGCAGGGATTGCCCGGATTGCAGATATAGACCAGCTTGGTTTTCGCGGTAATGGCTTTTTCCATCGCCCCCAGGTCGTGTTCAAATTTTTTATTGAGCGGGACCTTGATCCACTGCCCCCCGATGGCGGAAGCGGTCGTTAGCATCAGATCGAAGGTGGGATGGGCGGAGACCAGGTCGCCATGTTCCAGGCCGGTGACCGCACCCACCAGGTTGAGGAGTTCCGACAAGCCCGCGCATAAAAAGACCTGTTCCGGACGGACTCCCTCATAAGCGGCAATTTTGGATTTGAGTTCGATCGCGACCGTCCGGGAATACAAATTCGCGTCCTTAAAACCGTGGATAATGGCCATTTTAGCCCGGTCCGATGGTCCATAAGGATTTTCATTGGAGGTGAGCCTGGCTTTCAAAGCGACCGGGGCTTCTTCCAGCATCCACCTTCCGGTATGAGGATGCACCCGGTTGAGGTATTGTTTGGTTTCCGCCTGAAGGCTTAGTGGGAAGGCGCTGCCCAAAGCCAGTCCGAGTCCGGCTTTCAGCCAGTCCCGGCGACCCAGTGTGGTTGACTTCATGATTGGATGAGATTTGGTACCAAATTAAGGAAAACTGTGGAATAGTAGTCAATAGTCAATAGTCAGGAGTCGGGAGTCAATGGTCAATGGTCAGCGGTCAGCTTCAGCATTCAGCCATCAGCAGTCAGTGATCAGCAATCAGCAGTCAGCTTTCAGTACAGGTCTTCAGTAAAAATTATAAGTCATGCACCCAATGTTTAAGCAAATCGGACTATCTTTCAGAAAATAAAGTTTGATGAAAAACCTGTTAATCATAATTCTTATCCTTTCAAGTAACCTGGCCATGGCACAAGGATCCTGGACTACATTGTTTGACGGCAAATCGCTGGAGGGCTGGCACAACTTTAAGAAAACGACGGTCTCCGGATGGATGATCGAAGACGGGGTGCTCACCACCGATGGGAAAGGCGGCGACCTGGTGTCGGATAAGGAGTTTGGGGATTTTATCCTGGAGTTTGACTTTAAAGTCAGTCCGAAAGGCAACAGCGGCATTGTTTACAAAGTCGTTGAAGGGGAAGGGGAAGCCTACTTCGCCACTTATGCTTCCGGGCCCGAATATCAGCTCATCGACGATGTCAACTACCCTTCCAAGCTGAATGAAACCCAGAAAACCGGCGCAAATTATGACCTGAACCCACCGAAATCCATGCCCTCCAGGCCCGCCGGGGAATGGAACAGCGGCAGCATCACCGTCAAGAAAAACAAGATCACCCATAAAGTCAATGGCAAGACCGTGGTAAAATATACCTATGGGGATGAGGCCTGGAAAGCAGCGGTGGCTAAAAGCAAGTTTGCAAAATGGCCCTATGCCAATCCTCACCACAGGGGCAAGATCGCCTTACAGGGACATAACGACCGCGTTTATTTCAGGAATATCCGGATCAAAGAACTATAATTTTTTTTCACAAACCCATCTTCCATATTCTCATGCAAAAAGTAGCCATGCTGGGTTCGGGCTTCATCGGTCGTTTTTACGCCAAAGCCATCCACAATCAGCGGAGCCGGGATAGAGTCGTTGCCATTTACGCCCGCCGGGAAGAAAGCGCGAAAAAATTTGCGGACGACTACGGTTGCCCCATCTGGTCCACCGATATGGAAACCGTCATTGCCCATCCGGAAGTAACCATGGTCTGCATCGCTCTGCCCAATAACCTCCACGAAAGCGCCGTGCACCTCTGCGCCAAACACCGTAAAAGCGTGATCTGCACCAAACCCCTGGGCCGCAACAGCGAAGAAGCTTACCGGATGCTCAAAGCCGTCGAGGAGGCCGGTATCTTCGCCGGTTATCTGGAAGACCTGTGTTATACGCCTAAAAATCTCAAAGCGGTGGAAATGGCCCGCAACGGGTCCCTGGGCCGCATCCTCTGGGCCAAGTCCAGGGAAACCCATCCGGGGCCTCACAGCGACTGGTTTTGGGACAAGGAACAAGCCGGCGGCGGATGCATGCTGGACCTGGGCTGTCACTGTGTGGAAATCGGACGCAACTACATCGGCAAGGACATCAAACCCATCCGGGCCTTTTGCTGGGCCGCCACCCAGGTGAAACCCATAGACGCCGAAGATCACGGCATCGCCCTCATCGAATATGAAAACGGGGCCATCGGCCAGTTTGAAACCTCCTGGTCATTCCGGGGAGGCATGGACCTCCGCGACGAAGTGATGGGCACGGAAGGCACCATCTGGCTCAACAATTTCCTGCGTACCGGCTTTGAAGCCTTCACCACGGGCAAGGGAGGGGATTATATTGCTGAAAAATCGGAAACGAATTCAGGCTGGTTGTTCCCGGTGGGCGATGAGGTCAATGAACTGGGGTACAACCACATGTTTACCGACATGTTTTCTGCGGCGGAGGAAGGCCGCGAGCCGGCGGAAACCTTTTACGACGGGTATATTGTAAACGCGATTCTTGATGCCTGCTACCGGTCCGCGGAAAGCGGTAAATGGGAACCCGTCGAACTCAAAGAATGGCGGGGCCGCACCGGCCTTTCAAAATTCAGCGGTTACCAGGAATACGATGCCGATCATTATTTTATAAAAGAAGAAGTCACCCATGACGGCCGGCACAAACTGATCCTGAAAGATAAGAAGTCGGGGAAGTTTGTTGAAAAAGACATCAAGGGGTAGCTGGAAGCTGGGAGCTGGAAGTTGGGGCGGTCGCCCAAACCGCATCGCAGTTGAGCCAATTGAAGAATGGGACCGACTTACTTTAAATTCGCAGGAATACCCAATCACAAAGCATCCCCGAGCTTCTAACTCCTAGCTTCTAGCTCCTGGAAGCTGTAGAAGATCTACTATGACCTCTAACCTCTGACCTCTAACCTCTGACTTCTGACTTCTGACCTATGTCCTTGCATTTCATATCAAAACTTTTATTATATTAGATTTCGAAATATTTATTTTAAAACCAAACCTTAAATGTTATGGATTCTATTCTTCCCATTCTGATCAATGCAATTTTTGGTGGTGGAGGTGGCTGGCTGGCTTCCATGCTCAAGAAAAACGGGCTGGGCCTGGTAGGTAATTTGTTATCCGGGGCGGTTGGAGGCAATGTGCTTCCCCTGATCACCTCGGCGCTTGGCCTCTTTGCCAACAGCGGTGACGGCGGCAGCCTCAACCTTACATCCATCCTCACCGCTTTGGTAGGTGGAGGTGCGGGTTCCCTGCTCGGCGGCCTGTTTAAAAAAGCTCCCGCTGCCTAGGCAATAATCAGTAGTCAGTAGTCAGTAGTCAGTAGTCATTGGGGCTCGCGTTGCCGACCACTGAACGCTGACTACTGATTACTTCTTTTAATCTTTTCATAATTTATTTTAACCCTGCTTAACGCATGATTTGCGTGTTTATTCCAAACATGCCAATCATGAAAACATTTTACACCATCGCTTCTGCCCTGTTTATCGCGGTCAACGCATTCGCGCAACAGGGCCTTGAACTGAGTATCGGTCCATCTTTCACCAACGTTTCAGTCCGGGGTTTACAGTCTTCCCTGAGGCCCGACCGGACGCTGCACACGGGACTGCAAGTGCAGGCTTTATGGGACCAGGACCTGGGCAGCGGTTTTTCCATGGCTACCGGACTCGGATACAAGGAAAAGGGATTTCATGTCCGCGAGGGGATCGATATGGATGTATTTAATCTTCCGGTCAGTCTCGGAGTGGAAGCCATCACTACCCTGAAATACCTGGAACTTCCTTTGCAATGGAGATATCATACCCAGGGAGACGGCCCGCTTGGATTCTTTGTATTTGCCGGCCCCGCCCTCTCCTATGCCCTGGAAGGGGAGGTCCGCACCCGGGCCAACCTGATCTTTGATGTCAATCTGACAAAAACAAAACTCAACCTGGACCAGGATATATACAACCGCATGGAATGGAGCGGCCTGGCCGGTGTCGGGGGGACCCTAAGGCTTAAAAGCGGCGCCCTGACTGTCCAGGCAGGGTATCAGCATGGCTTCAGCCGTGTGGTGGATAATACCCTCATCGACCTCCGCCTCAGGAATTACGGATTTGGCATGAATATTGGATACCGGATAAACTTGTAAGGACATTTTTTAATCCCAAAACAGAGTGTGGAAACCCAGACCCGGGGTTTCCGCACTTTTTTTTGCCCCTTATCCCTTCCTCCTTTTCTCCCTTCCTCCTTTCCTGCCCTTGTTTGCAAAATCCTTCTATTTTTGTGGCGCTTTAATACAAGAATCATGAATCAGACAAAAAGTGAATCCAGCCGGCTCATGTGGGTCTATACCCTGATATCCCTGGTTATTATGTTGTTTTTGCTGGCCGTCAAACCGGAATGGTTTTGGGTTGCCCTGCCCTTCTTCGGTACCTACCTGGTCAAGGCTTTTGGCGTGATTTAAATTAAACACCTTCAGGACCTTTCGAAAAGCCACCAGATGGGTTTATGCCTCTGGGCCACCCGGAAATGGGTATCGATATGCGCCTTGATATACTCCATCGCTTCATCCAGTGAATCCGTCACCTTTATCAGGCCGGGATCTTGGGGTGAAATGGTTTTGTAAGCCACCATTTCATCGATAAACTCGAACATTTTTTTCCAGTAAGCCTTGCCGATCAGCACGACCGGGAAATCGTGCACGACGTTTGTTTGCATGAGAGTGATCGTTTCATACAACTCGTCCATGGTCCCGAAACCTCCGGGCAATACGATAAAGGCGTAAGAGTATTTCAACAGGAGGGTCTTGCGAACGAAAAAATAGTCGATGGTGACGGATTTGTGCAGGTAAGGATTGGCGTATTGTTCAAAGGGCAGCAGAATATTGATCCCAATGGATTTGCCTCCGTTCTCGAAAGCTCCTTTGTTGACGGCCTCCATCAGGCCGGGGCCGCCCCCCGTAACGGTGGCAAAACCGGACAGGGCAATGCGTTTGCCGATTTCCAAGCCGGTTTTGTAATATTCATCTTCCCTTTTAAAACGGGCTCCCCCGAAGACCGTGATGGCGGGGCCTACAAAATGGAGGGCGCGAAAGCCTTTGATAAATTCTTTCCAAACCTTCCAAGCGAAAATAAGCTCGAAAGTTCTGGGCTTGGGGCCTTCAAGGAATATAAATTCCCCTTTTGGTATGATTTTCAAGGAATAACCGGTTAATGAGTTTGAAGTAGGGATCAGGATTTGGCTTTGAGGGTGGGATATTTAATTCCCAGTTGTTCCAGGTATGTGCTGTATCTGGTTTCATCGTAATAATAAGGCCGCAGTTTAGGACGGAATTCATCCATGATCTCCTTATTAAGATAAACAGCGGGTTTGTCCTGAGGACCCACCATCGGGGTGTACTTGATCTCCATACCCTGTTCTTTTCTAAAATATTCCCAGGCCCGGCGGGTGATTTCGGGTTTGGTAAAAAGGTCGATCAGGGTCATGGCCTCCACTTTCGCCCCGGCGATCACCCCTTTATGGGCGATGGGGGTAGCCATGGTGACGGCATTGGACCAGTGATGGCCCTGGAGGCCAGGTATATTGGACGGATAGGTCAGGGTGATGGTAGGCAGTTTCCAGGATATATCCCCGATATCATCGGATCCACCGCTCACCGGGGACGATTTAGGGGCTTCCAGGGTATCCAGTTTACTGGCCAATCCTTCTTTGTTGACGGCACCCACTTCCTGCTGCAAAGCTTTGGCCAGCATTTGATCGGCATCGGACCAGGCAGGCAGGCCCACCTGCCTGATGTTTTCATAAGCGGCTTCCGCCATGGGTTGGTTAAAATGCCTCGGCCAGGCGGAGCCCAGAATTTTACGGTTTACTTTAGTCCCGGTCATTAGGGCTGCACCGTCCGCGATGCGGTTTGCTTTTTCAAAGAGGTTCATGATCTGGGGATAAGTGATATGCCTCAGGTAATACCAGATCGATGCTTTGGATGGCACCACATTCGGCTGGTCCCCTCCGTTTTTAATCACGGAATGTGAACGCTGTAACGGGTCCAGGTGCTCGCGCTGGTATTGCCATCCGATGCTCATCAGTTCCACGGCATCCGCCGCGCTCCTGCCCCTCCAGGGAGCAAAGCCGGCATGGGCGGCCTCCCCTTCAAATTCATATTCGACCGAGATCAGACCGGTACCCTGCGCCTGTCCGTAAGAGACCCCGAGGTTGCTGCTGACATGGGTGAATATGCAGAGGTCCACGGAGTCGAAATATCCATCGCGAGTGAAATAGGCCTTGGTCCCTACAAGTTCTTCAGCCACGCCGGGCCAGAGAATGAGGGTGCCGGGGATCTGGTCGCGCTGCATGATTTCTTTCACGGCAAGCACGCTGAGGATGTTGAGGGGTATTCCGCTGTTATGCCCTTCTCCATGCCCCGGAGCCCCTTCCACGATCGGGTCGTGATAGGCCACCCCCGGTTTTTGCGAAGCTTTGGGGATACAATCCAGATCGGAACCAATGGCGATCACCGGCCTTCCCTTTCCCCAGCTGGCCCACCAGGCCGTGGGCACTCCCGAAATCCCACGTTCGATCTTAAATCCGTTTTTCTCCAGGATGCCGGTCAGGTATTCGGAGGTTTCCGTTTCCTGGAAACCGAGTTCCGCAAAACTGAACACTTTATCGATCATGACCTGGGCCATTTTTGCCTGGCCGTCAATCGACTTTTTGACCTCTGCCTTTAGCGCTTCGATTTGGGCAGGATTGTATATTTTTTGTGAAAATCCTTGCGTGATGGTTAAAATAAAAAAACTAAAAAAAATCTTGCATTTCATTGGATCAGGAATATTGAATAAACAAACTTAAATAAAAAAATCAATTCACCCGGATTGCTTACATTAGCCCCCGCTGTACCATATGCATATCCTTGACGCGCACCAGCATTTCTGGAAATACGAGCCTGCTTATTACGATTGGATCGATGATAAAATGGACATACTCAGGCAGGATTATTTCCCGGACGATTTGCATGCCACCTATGCCGCCAACCAGGTGGACGGATGTGTATCGGTCCAGGCGATCTCCACGGAAAACGAAACGGATATCCTGCTGCAGCATGCCGGACAGCATGGCTTCATCAAAGGAGTCGTAGGTTGGGTGGATCTTTGCGATCCCGGCGCGGGGGAAAGACTCAAACATTATTCATCCCAATCCAAATTCAAGGGGGTACGTCATGTCCTCCAGGCCGAACCGGTTGATTTTATGGAAAGGGCGGATTTCCTGGCAGGGCTGAGCCGGCTGGCACCGCTGGATTTGACTTACGACATCCTGATCTACCCGAGGCATTTATTCACCGCCTGGGAAATGGTAAAAAAATTTCCCGATCAGAAATTCATCATCGACCACCTGGCCAAACCGATGATTAAATCAAAACAATTCGAACATTGGAAAGACCTGATGCGGAATTTCGCGGACCTTCCCAATGTCTATTGCAAAGTTTCGGGATTGGTGACCGAAGCGGACTGGAAAAACTGGAGATATCCCGATTTTCTTCCTTTCCTCCAGGCCGTATCGGAAATCTTCGGGCCCGGACGCCTGGTCTTTGGTTCGGACTGGCCGGTCTGCCTGCTCGCAGCCAGTTTCAAAAATGTATTGGATATCGTCAAAACGTTTACGGAAACCTGGTCGGTTAGCGAAAAAGAAATGGTATTTTATAAAAATGCGGTTCAATTCTATAACTTAGACCGATCATGGATCTCGGAATAAAAGACAAAGTCTTTATCATCACCGGCGGGGCCAAGGGCATCGGCAGAGCCATTGCCCTTACCATGGTTGCCGAAGGCGCCCGTCCGGTCATCCTGGACAAGGACGACCAGGCGGGGGCGCAACTCGTCCGTGAAATCAAGGAAGCCGGCGGACACAGCATCTTCCTCAAGGTGGACCTCACGGAATACGACCAATGCCTGGACGCGGTAAACTTTGCAGTGAATCATTACCAAAGGCTGGATGGTTTACTGAACAATGCAGGCATCAACGACAATGTGGGCCTCGAGAAAGGCAATCCCGAAGCTTTTGAAAAAAGCCTTCAGCTCAACCTGATGCATTATTACAACATGGCCCACCTTTGCCTCCCCCACCTGAAAAAAACCAAAGGAGTGATCCTCAATACCAGCTCCAAAACGGCGGTCACCGGCCAGGGCGGCACCTCAGGCTATGTGTGCGCCAAAGCCGGCATCCTGGGGCTCACCCGGGACTGGGCCGCCGAACTGATCCCATACGGCATCCGGGTCAATGCCATGGTCCCTGCGGAAGTCTGGACCCCGCTCTATGAATGGTGGGTGGGCACCTTCCCGGATCCCCAGGCCAAAAAAGAATTGATCGCCTCCAAGATCCCTTTTGGAAAAAGGTTTACCACGCCCCAGGAAATCGCGGATATGGCGGTCTTCCTCGTTTCAGCAAGGGCTTCACACATCACCGGGGAACACGTGTACGTCGATGGAGGATATACCCATCTGGACCGCGCCCTCACCTGATGGATCCTTTGAATTTAATTTTATTGCCTAGAAATCCCGTTCATGCCCCGATTTTGTTTTGCCCTTGACCTCAAAGATGACCCTAAACTCATCGAAGAATACGAACGATACCATGAAGCGGTATGGCCGGACATTCTCCAAAGCCTCAAAAAATCCGGCATCGTGGACATGGAGATATACCGGGTATTGAACCGCCTTTTTATGATCATCGAAGGCAACGAAGAGTTCAGTTTTGAGAAAAAAATGGAAATGGACAGGGCAAATCCCAAGGTACAGGAATGGGAGGAACTGATGTGGAATTACCAGCAGGGCCTGCCCGGCCTGGCGGCCGGTGAAAAATGGATGCCGGCCAAACTTGTTTTTAAATTATAATTCCGATGAGATGTTTGACCTAAGCCGTAAAACCGCTGTGATCACGGGGGCAGCCAGTGGGATAGGCAAAGCGATTGCCACCGTCCTCGCCGCCCGCGGCGCTGAGGTCATCATCTTTGACCTTAACGAAGAGGCCGCAGCGCAGACCGTCGCGGAAATCACGGAATCCGGCGGAAATTGCAGGGCGGTGACCGCGGACGTCAGTGACCTGGAGCAGATCAAATCGCGGATTGCAGCCATAGAAACGGAATCGCAAGTGGACCTTCTGATCAACAATGCCGGCATCGGGCACGTCGGGACCGCGGAAAATACGGGCCCGGACTATTTTGACCGGTTGATGACCATCAACGTAAAAGGCTATTACCATATGATCCACGCCGTATTACCTTATATGATCAAAAGGGCAGCAGGGGTCATCCTCAACATTGCCTCCGTAGCGGGCACCGTGGGCATTTCGGAACGGTTTGCTTATTCGGTCACCAAGGGAGCCGTGCTGGCCATGACGCGCTCGGTCGCCAAGGATTTTATCCGTCACGGCATCCGTTGCAACAGCATCAGCCCGGGCAGGGTGCATACGCCCTTTGTGGATGGTTACCTGGCCAAAAACTATCCGGGCCGGGAAGCCGAGGTTTTTGCCCAACTTGAAAAAACACAACCCCTTGGCCGTATGGGAAAACCGGTGGAAATCGCCTACCTCGCCCTTTACCTGTGCTGCGAGGAATCTGCCTTTGTCACCGGGACCGATTTTCCGATTGACGGAGGATTCATCACCCTCAATTCCTGATCATCTTGCTCATCCAAATAAATACGACAGAATAATGAAACTCATCCGTTTTGGCCGGCCTGAATTGGAAAAGCCCGGCCTGATTCTTGCAGACGGCCGCTGGATTGATGTCAGCGATGTCATTCCGGATTATGATGAATCTTTTTTTGCTTCCGGACAGGTCCGTGATTTGCAGGAATACCTGGATACCGCGGATGGCTTTCGACCGGTCGACCCCGATACCCGCCTGGCCCCCCCTCTGGCAAGGCCCTCCAAACTGATCTGTGTGGGCCTGAATTATGCCGGCCATGCCCGCGAGACCGGCGCCGATATCCCAAAAGAACCGGTGCTTTTTTTCAAATCCACAACGGCGATTTGTGGTCCGAACGACGACCTGCTGATCCCACCCGGTTCGGTCAAAACAGATTATGAAGTGGAATTGGCTATTGTGATCGGTCAAAAAGCGTCTTACGTACCCCTTGACAAAGCGGACGATTTTATATTCGGTTATTGCCTGCACAACGACTACAGCGAAAGGGAATTCCAGCTGGAAAGAGGCGGTCAGTGGGTGAAGGGGAAGTCCTGCGACACCTTTGCCCCCCTGGGGCCCTTTATCCTCACCAAAGAGGAGGTGCCCGATCCCCAAAATCTAAGACTTTGGACGAAACTCAATGGGGAGCTGGTCCAGGATTCTTCCACTGCCGATATGGTCTTTGGGGTACATTACCTGGTACACTATATCAGCCAGTTTATGACCTTGCTTCCGGGGGATGTCATCACCACCGGGACCCCTTTTGGAGTCGGAATGGGAAGGAAACCGCAACGATTTATAAATCAAGGAGATGTGATCGAAATCGGCATAGATCTCCTGGGCAGTTCTAAACAAAAAGCAAGAAATGTCGTATCATTGCGCTGAAATCTTACAGACCTGAGATTTTGGCGGTTTAGTTACGAGCATGGAATTGTTGATCATTTTGTTGCTGATTTTGCTGAATGGGCTGTTTTCCATGTCAGAAATTGCACTGGTATCCTCCAGGAAGTCGAGGCTGGAAACCGCAGTAAAAAAAGGGGACCAAAACGCTAAAATCGCGCTGGCCACCCTTCAATCCCCCACCCGTTTTCTTTCCACCGTTCAGATCGGGATCACCCTGATCGGGATCCTCATGGGTATCTATAGCGGCGAAACCATCACCAAGGACCTGGAACTGTGGGTGGAAAGATTCGAAGACCTGAGGCCCTATTCCCACAGCATAGCAGTCACCATCGTGGTCATCATCATGACTTTTTTCTCCCTGGTCCTTGGAGAACTGGTTCCCAAGCGCATCGGGATGGCGTATCCGGAGACCATATCCAAGATTACGGCGCGGCCGATGAAAACCCTTTCCATGATCGCCGCCCCTTTTGTCTGGCTTCTCTCGCATACCGGTGACCTCCTGATCAAATTGTTCCGCATTAAAAATACCCCGGAAGGCAAGGTTACGGAAGAAGAAATCAAACAGATCATCCAGGAAGGAACCGAAGGCGGTGAAGTCCAGGAGATCGAACAGGACATTGTAGAAAGGGTTTTTCACCTGGGAGACCGGAAAATATCTTCCCTGATGACCCACCGCAACGAGATCGTTTTCCTGGACATCAACGACCCGGCAGACCTCATCCGCAATACCGTGAGCAACGAACTCCACTCCGTATATCCGGTGATGGATGGGGACAAGGACAATATCCAGGGGGTCGTTTTCCTCAAGGACCTTTTTACCCATATTGACGATGACCAGTTCCGGCTTGCCGAATACCTCAAACCTCCGAAATTCCTGATCGAAAACACCAGCGCCTATAAGGCCCTCCAATTATTCAAGGAGACTAAACTGCATTTCGGCATTGTCACGGACGAATATGGCCAGGTCCAGGGCATGGTGACCATGAACGACCTTTTGGAAGCCCTGGTCGGGGGAGCCGATGAATTTTACGATGAAGAATTTTCTTTCGAAGAACGGGAGGACGGTTCCTGGCTGATCGATGGCCACTATCCCATCGCGGATTTCCTCCATTATTTCGGCCTGGACGAACTGGCTTCTAAATTTGAGTTCAATACCCTGGGTGGCCTCGTCCTGCATGAGCTGAAACATATTCCCCGCGCCGGTGAACGGACGATGTGGAAAGATTTTATCCTGGAGGTCATTGATATGGATGGGGCAAGGATCGACAAGATTTTGGTAAAAAAACAGGCAGACTGATCCCCGCTCCCCCGAGCTGTCCCTGCCGGCGTTTCGATATTTTCCAACCGATTTTTTATCCTTTATTTTTTTTATTTCTTCCGGGCCGCCTTCGCAAATTATCTTTATCCCATTCTAAATTTCCGCCGTTATGGTACCTCAATTTCTGATCGATCTCCGTGAATTCATCAGCCAGCCCTGGCCCTGGTGGCTGGGCGGGATGATGATTGCCTTCATCATGTTCTTATTACTCTGGTTTGGCAAAAATTTCGGGATTTCCGACAATTTCAGGATCATGTGCGCGGCCGACGGAGCCGATCAAAGCACTGATTTTTTCAAATTCAACTGGAAAGACCAGGAATGGAATCTCCTCGTTGCCCTTGGCGCGGTCTTCGGGGGCTACCTGGCTTCCCATTATTTTACCGGCCCTGAAGGCGCGGTGGCCCACGTCTCTCCCGCGACGGTCGAAAGCCTTCGCAACCTCGGCCTTTCTTACCCGAATGATCAGGTGCCCCTGGTACCCGAATGGTATTCCTGGGAGGCAATTTTCAGTCTCCGGGGTATCCTCTGTATTGTCGGGGGAGGCTTCCTCGTTGGATTTGGCGCCCGGTATGCCGGGGGTTGCACTTCGGGCCATGCCATCAGCGGGCTTTCCGCCCTGGAACTGCCCTCCCTGGTCTCCGTCATTGGCTTTTTTCTGGGCGGGCTGGTGATGACTTACCTGATCCTGCCCTTGTTGATATAAACCCCAAGGCCTCTTTTATTCACTGTAAAAATTTCTCGGTATGCGGATGTCACGATTTATTTTCATCGGAATCCTCCTCGGGTTCACTTTATATAAGACGGAAGCGGTTTCTTTTTTCCGCATCTTCGAAATGTTTCATTTTCAGTCCTTCCACATGTTTGGCATCATCGGCACTGCGGTGGCGCTCGGTGTCGGCGTGGTTTACCTGATCCGCCACTTTCACCTCAAATCGGTCGAAGGACAGGAAATCGTGATCCCCCCTAAAGCCAAAACCTATCCCCGTTATATTCTCGGCGGTTTTATTTTCGGCCTGGGCTGGGCTCTTGCCGGCATTTGTCCCGCCCCGATGTTTATTCTCATGGGCAGTGGATATACGGTACTGGTCCTGTTTTTGGCAGCGGCTATGACCGGGACTTATATTTATGGAAAGTTCAGGAGCAAATTGCCGCACTGAGGTGTTGAATTGTGGAATTGCGGAACTTTCGAACTAACAAACTTGCTAACTTGCTAACTTGCAAACTGTTTCATCCATCTCCCCATTGCTCCCATAGATCCGGCCTGCGCTCCCTCGTCCTCTCCAGGGCCTGTTCGTGCAGCCATTCCCGGATGGCCTTATCGTTGCCACCCAGTAGCACTTCGGGCACTTTTAATCCTTTGAATTCTGCCGGGCGGGTATAAACCGGGGGGGACAACAAACCATCCTGGTGCGAGTCGGTCAGTGCGGAAGATTCATCTCCCATCACTCCGGGGATCAGGCGAAGGACGGCATCGGTCAAAACCGCCGCCGCGATCTCCCCCCCGGACAAGACGTAATCCCCGATGGATATTTCCCGCGTCACATAAAGGTCCCGTATGCGCTGATCGATCCCTTTGTAATGGCCGCAGATCAGCAGGAGGTTCTGGCAGAGGGACAAGCGGTTGGCGAGGTGCTGGTTGAATACCTCTCCGTCGGGGCTCAGATAAATGATATCGTCATAGGAACGCTGGCTTTTCAGATTTTCAATGCAAGCCGAAAGCGGTTCGGCCATGAGGACCATGCCGGCGCTGCCCCCATAGGCATAGTCGTCGATCTGGCGGTACGTTCCTTTTCCAAAGTCTCTGAGGTCGTGAACTTCAACGCGGAAAAGTCCGGATTCTGTTGCCCTCCGGTAGATGGCATTGTCAAAAACGCTGTCGAAATAGCGGGGAAGGGCTGCTATGATATCCAGCCGCATCGGATCATGAACCTATTTTGATCAATTCCACATCGAAAATCAGGGTGGCATAAGGCGGGATCGCCTGTCCGGCGCCGTTTTCTCCGTAACCGAGGTAATAAGGAATGTACAAGCGGTATTTGGAACCCACGCTCATCAATTGTAAAGCCTCGGTCCATCCGGCGATGACCTGGTTGGTGATCAGTTGAATGGGCTCTCCCCGTTTGATGGAACTGTCGAAAACCGTGCCGTCGATCAGTTTGCCTTCGTAATGCACCGTGACCGTATCGGACATCCCGGGTTTTCGGCCCTGGCCTTCGGTAAGGATCTCGTATTGCAGGCCTGATTTCGAAACATGGATATTTGGTTTTTTCAGGTTTTCCGCAAGGTATTTTTCACCGGCTTCTTTGATCGGGCCATAGGTCAATTCCCTTTTCTCCGCCAGGTATTTGTCCACAATGGATGAACACTGGTTGAGGTCCAGAGTCCCGATTTCGAGAATGGCGTGCAGCACGCCTTTAGTAAAGTCTTCGATATGAAGTTCATTGAAGCCCTGGGACTTCAGATTGGAACCGATCAGGGTCCCCAGGGAATAAGAAAGGCTGTCGGTGATCACGGAATCTTTGGAAATAGTCATGGTCTGGCTGAAAGAGATTTGTAAAAAAGCAAGGGAAAAGAAAAGGGTTAACAGGTTTTTCATGAATGTCAGGATTTTTTTAATTGAGCATAATGATGGTAATAGAGCGGAATGGTTTCAATGCCTTTATAAAAATTGAAAAGGCCGTATCTTTCATTGGGTGAATGGATATTGTCTGAATCGAGGCCAAACCCCATCATGACCGTTTTGGCGCCGAGGATCTGTTCAAAAAGCGAAACAATCGGAATGCTCCCCCCTCCGCGCTGGGGAATGGGCTTTTTACCAAAACTGTCCGTCATGGCCAGTTCGGCAGCTTTATACTCCAAAGAATCCGTTGGGGTGACCGCAGGAAGGCCAAAATGATGAGGGAAGACCCTGACCTTGACGCTGGATGGAGCCAGGGATATGAAATAATCCGTAAACAACCGGGTGATCTCCTCGGGATCCTGGTCCGGTACCAGCCGCATGCTGATCTTGGCAAAAGCTTTGGAGGGCAATACGGTTTTGGCCCCTGCCCCAATGTACCCACCCCATATTCCGTTCACATCCAGGGTCGGCCGGATCGAAGTCCGTTCCAGGGTGGTATAACCCGATTCCCCCGCCACCTCTTCAATGCCCAGGTCCCTGCAATATTCTTCCAGGTCAAAAGGGGCTTCATTCATTTCCTTTCGCTCCTCCGTGGATACCGGTTTAACCTTGTCGTAAAACCCGGGGATGGTGACCCGGCCTTGGTCGTCGTGCAGGGAGGAGATCATTCTTGCCAGGACATTGGCCGGGTTGGCCACGCCGCCTCCATAGACCCCTGAATGCAGGTCGCGGTTTGGACCGGTGACCTCCACTTCAACATAACTCATCCCGCGCAGGCCTGTCGTCAGGGAAGGAACATCGTTGGCTATCAGAGCGGTGTCGCTGATCAGCACGACATCGCAGGCAAGCATGTTCCGGTGGTCTTTGAGGAAGAGTTCCAGATGATTGGAACCGATCTCTTCCTCCCCTTCGATGATGATCTTTATATTGCAGGTCAAGGCTCCCAAAGCTTTCATGGCTTCGAAGGCTTTGATGTGCATAAAAAACTGTCCCTTATCGTCAGCGGCTCCCCTTGCATAGATGTTTCCTTCCCGGATTTCAGGCTCAAAGGGGGAAGTGGTCCAAAGTTCCAGGGGATCCGGAGGCTGGACATCGTAATGTCCATAAACCAACACGGTAGGGAGGGAAGGATCCAGGATATGCTCCCCATATACTACGGGATGTCCGGGTGTGGAATAGACCTGCACCTTGTCCACTCCGGCTTTGCTCAGATGAGCAGCTACTTCTTCCGCAGTACGGTCCACATCCGGCTTGTATTTCGGGTCGGCGCTGATTGAAGGGATCCGGAGGAGGCCAATCAACTCATCTAAAAACCGGGATTTATGCTCATCGATATAGGCTCTGATTTCCGGCATCATGGTCAAAAAAAATTTGGCTGCAAATATACTCATCTTTAATCAGGACGAATTGAAAAAGGGGGAAGAGGGGTATGACCATCCCGCACTTGCAAGAGCAGGTCTGGTTTACGTCTATTTCGAAACCCGGAACCTCTCTTATAGTTGGAGATTTAAACCTGCTCCCCCATGCACGGACTGGGTCAGGGGCGTTGATAATATTTTCTATGAAGGTCCTTTTTCGACCCATCTATGTACTCCTTCCCAAGAGCAAGGAAGGCTGTCTTGATTAAGGATACGGCCAGGATCCTTGGTTCCCCCGTGGGAGTCAGGAGCGTTGAAGATATTTTAAGTTAATCTACCCTACCTCTTACCTCCCAGCTCTAACTTCTGACCTCTTACCTCTTACCTCCATCCTCTTACCTCTGACCTCTGACCACCCGGATCCTTGGTTCCCCCTTTAGGTATACTCCAGGAACCTTGGTCCCCCCGAGGGGGACAGGGGCGTTGAAGATCTTTTATATGAAGATTCTTTTTTGTATTATTTCTCCGACCCCTGACCCCTAAAGGGGAACCCGACCTTTGGTATTCCGATATAATTTTAATTGACCAATCTCTGCGCTCATTCCGGTAAGGGCAGGGAAGAAAGTTTTATTTGAGTATACTGCCAGGATCTTTGGTTCCCCTTTAGGGGTCAGGGGCGTTGAAAAAATCTTAAAAATTTTGGTTATTAATGGTTTGTATACCGACCCCTGTCCCCCACCTA
>JAKQHS010000129.1 GCA_029557915.1 Bacteroidota bacterium
TTCGTTATTCTAAAAATCGCCCATGAATAAATACCGCAGTACCCTCCTTCTATTCCTTGGGTTGGCCTGCTTCCAGGTCCGTGCACAGCAGGATTGGATCATCCAGTTATGGGATGGAAAATCCGATTCCGACCTTCATTCCGGCTGGTCCAAATCCCCCCTGAGATCCAGGCAGGACATCAAAACCCAAAACATCGCCCCTCATTTTAATATCTATACGCTGAAGGCAGGTGCTCCATTAAACAAAAAAGACCTCCTGGCCAATCCGGCCGTCCGATTTGCCGAGTTAAACCTGGCCCTCGAGACCCGGTCGACCCCCAATGATCCCCTGATCAACCAACAATGGCACCTGGACAATATCTCGGCTTCCAAAGCCTGGGATGTCACCAAGGGCGGCCTTAATTTCAACAACGATACCATCGTCATCGGGGTCATCGACCACGGCTTCCTCACCTCCCACGAAGATCTCAAAAACCGGATCTGGCAAAACCACGCGGAAATTCCCGGCAACGGCAAGGACGACGACAACAACGGTTATGTAGATGATGTTTACGGCCTGAGCCTGAAGTATAAAAATGAAAAACATCCCGCGGACAATATCAACGACGGGCTTTCCAACCACGGCACCAGCGTCGCCGGCCTGATCGGGGCCGAATCCAACAACAGCAAAGGGGTCACCGGCATGATGTGGAACAACAAACTGATGATCGCCACTTTTGGCACCAATAATATCGGGGAACTGATCGAGATGTTCAATTACATGCTTGACCAAAGGATCCGGTATAACCGTTCGGGAGGCAAGGAAGGGGCTTTTGTTGTGGCCATCAATTACAGCGGAGGCATTTCCTTTGCCAAAGCCGCGGATTACCCCATCTGGTGCGGCATGTACGATAAGATGGGCCTGGAAGGCATTGTCAATTGCGGAGCCACGACCAATAAATATGCTGATGTGGATGAGGAAGGGGATATGCCCTCCACCTGTCCCAGTGATTTCCTGATCGCCGTGACCAATACCGGGAAAGACAACAGGCGGATCTATAACGCCGGATTCGGGCTCAACCATATTGATTTGGGTGCCCCCGGGGAAGGCATCTATTCGACCCAATCGGCCAATATCAATGCCTATATTTCATTTTCCGGCACGTCGGCGGCCACCCCCGTCGTGTCAGGGGCGGTAGGCCTTTTGTACAGTTATCCCTGCCGGGAATGGGCCGATTATCAGAAGGCCAATCCTGCCGACGCAGCCCGCCTGGTGAAAAGAGCCCTCCTGGCTTCGGTAGACAAAAACAGTGACCTCTCCGGCAAGACCGTGAGCGGAGGCCGCCTCAATATTGCCAGAGCATTAGATACATTAAACTCATACTTTTGTCAAACTTTAAATTCTTCAAAACTTAAAATAAATTTAATTTATCCAAATCCAACAAATTCTATTTTAAATTTAAAAATAAATGTCAACAGTACTAATAAATACTTTATAAAGATTATTGATGGCCTTGGAAAAACTATTCTAAATGCAAATCTATGGTCCAATCAGAATCTCATTACTTTAACTATACCAAATTTATCCGAAGGAATCTATTACGGAATATTATATGATAATTTCAGTTCCTGTACTTTTAAATTTCTTTATAAAAACCTATAAATTATTAACTACAACTTAATGATTGACGATTATATATTATCTCAGTTAAGTCATAAATTAAATAATTTAATTTCTAACATTTTTTATATATTTTAATATAAATCAATATGAAATGAAATTCACTTCTAGTTTAAAATTTTTAAATTCGTTTATTCTGTACATGTCAATTTCCGCCATTGGACCTGTATTTTCGCAAGGAAACTCATGCAATACAAAATATCCATCATGTTATTCTTTTATTGGAAATCCATTTAGCACTAATCATACATTTCCATGTTGGAAACTATTTCTTAGTGACGATAAAATAAATATTATTGATATCTCATTTACACAACCAGATTTTGGATTTATTCTAAGTAATAATTCCATTTATCAATACCAAAATTCATCTTCAACAAATATTTATAAGTTACCATTTGAAATATTTTCAACTTCAAGAATTTATTTTATAAATGCTAAAACTGGTTATGTCATAGCAAATTATTTTAATGGATTTTTTATTATAAAAACTACGGATGGTGGCTTAAATTGGAGCTTAGTATATTCAAATACACTAATTTCTGAAAGCATTAGGAGTATATATTTTCACAATGAAAATAAATTCTTTATAGGATTGGATAGATCAATACTAATTTTTAAGGATGATAAATTAGAAAAATATAAGAATAAAATATTTTCAAGCACGGTAGATAGATTGGTCGGCATATGTTATATTTCAAACACATTAATAATAGCTTCACAAAATGAGCTATATTATTCGAAAGAGGAGCCTTACAACACATTAATTAAATACCCAAATTTTAGATCAAATATTCATTTTTTGACATTTTCTAACAATCAATTATTCATATATGTTTCTAATGGCCTTTATAGAGGAGAACAATTTGATAAGTTAATATTCAATAAATATCTCATGGCACAAGAAACATCTCCTGGGATATTTGCAGTATTAGATACAAATACTTTCTGGATGGGTGATGGACTGTCAATTGATGGAGGATGTACCGCTAATCATAATTATTATAGTTTTGACAGAATTATTACATTCGGACATCATGGCGCCATTGGATTATATCATAAAAATTTATATAATTATTCTTGCAATAATTCAAATAGAATTTATGATGCTCCGATATATTCTCAGAATATATTGCTACCAGAAAAAGATTCCTTTATCTTTAATTTTAAAACAGATCTGACATCCCATTATTTATCCAATCTCCCTTTGCCATCTTGTTGGCTCTCGAGTAAAAATTTGGATTATCCTTATTTTTATTATTTTAAAGGTAACGGAAAATCTTATTCATTCAGAGTAACTTCAAACGCTCCATCGCAAGTCGCAATTTTAAGTGGCAATATTTCATGTTTAAAGGAAAAAACCTGTTCTGAAATAAATGTCTTCAACAAAAATATTTACATGGTCTTAAATACAATAGAAAATGATGATTATTACATTTTAATTGACCATTCAATAAAAGGAAATGGTCAATTGATAGTCAGTAATCAAAAAACTGTACCATTAAAATATTTGCAAAAAGGAAGTCTAAAAGCAGATATTTATGGAGATATTATTTCTACACAGGATGATAATAAATCAACTATATATGTTTATACCATTGATGGAAAATTATTCGCTGAAAAATACTTTTATAGAAATATTAATTTAAGAGAATTTAATTTGGCTAAAGGATTATACTTTATTGTTGTCCGATCAGGAATGAGTTTCAAGGTTTTTAAATATAATTCAATTCAAGTCTAGATTAGTCATAAAAAAAAGTATCTTAAAAAAGGGTTGGTGAGTTTTGTAAATTACTTTTAAATTTAATTTTGTCACTTTCCTATCTCGCTTCTCGCCACTCCTTACTCGAACAACGAATCCACAAAGGCCTTCTTATTGAAGATCTGGAGTTTATCCAGGCCTTCCCCGACTCCGATATATTTAATGGGGATCTTGAACTGGTCGGAAATGGCGAGTACAATGCCTCCCTTGGCGGTACCGTCGAGTTTGGTGAGGGCGATGGCGGTGACGTCGGTGGCTTCCGAAAAATGTTTAGCCTGTTCGATGGCGTTTTGGCCTGTGGTGGCATCGAGGACCAGCAGGACTTCGTGGGGCGCCCCTTCCAGTCTTTTGGATATGGAGCGTTTGATCTTGCCGAGCTCGTTCATCAGGTTGAGTTTGGTATGGAGGCGGCCGGCGGTGTCGATGATCGCCAGGTCGCACTGATGGCTGAGGGCAAAATCAACCGTTTCGTAGGCCACGGCGGCCGGGTCCACATTCATGCCCTTGCTAAAAAAGAGGCAGCCGGCCCGTTCCGACCAGATTTTGAGTTGATCGACTGCTGCGGCACGGAAGGTATCGCCCGCCCCCAGGACTACTTTTTTATCGCGGATCGTATGCTGGAAAGCGATTTTTCCAATGGTCGTCGTTTTGCCTACGCCGTTGACGCCCACCACCAGCATCACCTGGGGACGGGGCTGGGCTGGAAGGTCATAGTCTTCCAGGTCAACGGTGTTGTTTTCGCTCAGGAGGTTTACGATTTCGTCGCGGAGGATACCGTTGAGTTCGGCGGTATTGAGAAATTTGTCCCGGGCGACCCGGGCTTCGATCCGTTCGATGATCTTGACGGTGGTCGGCAGTCCGACGTCCGAGGTGATCAGTACATTTTCCAGTTCATCCAGGACTTCCTCATCGACCTTGTCCTTGCCGGCGATGGCCTTGGTTAGTTTGGTAAAAAAGGAGGTTTTGGTTTTTTCCAGGCCCTGGTTGAGGTCCTCCTTTTTCTCCCGCGTGAAAAACTTGTTGAAAAAACTCATGATGGATGGATAAGAAATAAAAAAAGGCTCCTGTTTACCAAAAGCCTCTCTTTTCTTTAATCAGGTGAAGAATTTATTTGTTGGCAAAAAACTCTTTCACTTTGTCTTTGTGCACGATCATTTCCTTGAACGAATATTTTCCGGTGACCGGATCCTTTACGCTCTTGATGACTTTGACAAAGTCTTTACCCGACCCTGCATTGGCGGCACGCTGTGCCACTTTTGCGTTTTTACTGACTTTAGCCATGGTTATTTAATTTCTTTGTGAATGGTATACTTCTTCATGATCGGATTGTATTTTTTAATTTCAAGCCGGTCAGGAGTGTTTTTCTTGTTTTTTTGGGTGATGTACCGGGAAGTGCCCGGAAGCCCGCTGTTTTTATGCTCCGTGCATTCCAGGATGATCTGCTGACGGTTGCCTTTGCTTTTCTTTGCCATAATTGTCTGTTTTTAAAGGATCAGATCCGCACACCCTGTGCCAGACCTTTTGCTTTTTGACTTTTAATAAACTGGTAGATCCCGACCTTGTCGATCGTGCGCAATGCGGAAACCGAAACACGGAGCGAAATCCACTTATTCAGTTCCGGTACCCAAAACCGCTTATCCTGAAGGTTGGGATAAAAATGCCTCTTGGTTTTGCGGTTGGAATGCGACACATGATTGCCCTTTCTGGGTCTTTTGCCGGTGAGGTCGCAGGTTCTAGACATAGTTGATTTATTTATTAATTATTAACTATTGATTCTTAATTATTTCCTTCAGTGACTTCGGAAGGATTCGAACCTTCAACCTTCTGATCCGTAGTCAGATGCTCTATCCAGTTGAGCTACGAAGCCGAAAACGGTCGGCAAAAATACGATTTAATCCCGACTTGTACAATATTTATTTATACCGGAAACCGGTGGGACGGAACCCCAGGGAGGGCCCCCCAAATCCCGGCCGCTCCCGTTAAAATACCCCGGCAAACTAGTCGCCCGCTCCGAAAACCGACCAATTAGCCCCCTCGCAACCCAATCAAGGTCATCGATTATCCTGACGACGATCATAGATTGCCCGATGCCTCAAAAAGAAATTTTTTCCCGTTAATTCGTTTGGTGCTGATGATCAATGGTTTAGATCCAAACTACTCGAATGAATTCATGGTATTCCAAAGTCCTGCCCAAGATTATCCTTCTGCGTGACCCAGGTCAAAATCGGTTTTTCAAAATGATATTTCCTTTATGGTAAATTTAAAAAATGAAAATCCAGAAAATCACGAATCTCCTACTAATTCTCCTCCTCCCGGTTTTTGTTTGCAGCCAGGAGAGTTACCGCATATCGCTTACCAAAGTGATTATAAAAGGTACCTCGAATGTACACAAATGGGAGTCCACGGTAGGCCAGTTGAGTGGCACCGCTACTCTGACTGTTGACGGAGAACAACTGAAAAGCCTGAATCAAGCCCGGTTTGACATACCCGTTAAAAGCATCAAAAGTCCGAAAGGGAAGATCATGGACAACAAGACTTATGATGCCCTGAAATCCGAGGAATGTGCCAACATCAGTTTTTTATTGTCCGCTCCCAGCCCGGATGGCAGCGGGAACCTCAATTCAAAAGGTTCTCTGACCATCGCGTGCAGCACCAAGGCGATCGACCTGACCAGTACGGTCAAATCCCTCGGCAATGGGGAGTTCAGCATATCGGGCAGTAAAAAAATGAAAATGACCGACTTCGGCATCAAACCCCCGACCGCCCTGCTCGGCACCATGACCACCGGCGATGAGATCACCATTGAATATGAAGTCAAACTCGTAAAATGAAAAATCTATTATTCAAACATAAAATAACTTACCATATGAAAAATTCATCCACATTACTGCTGCTTGCCCTGCTCCTAATCAGTACAAGCCTGTTCAGTCAGTCCGACATCCAGTATTCCCGCCCCTGGAATAAGGAAGGTATAAACATTTTTGAACCGGTCAAATCCAGCGATCAACCGGCCTATGAGGGCTTCAAATTGCGGATCGGTGGTTCATTTACCCAGGATTACCAGCACCTCAAACACTCCAACACCCCTACCAAAAGCGCCAATTACCTGTATGGCGTAGTAAAAGCTGAAGATTCAACTTCTGCCCTGCTCCGCGGATTCAACCTCGCCATGGCCAACCTCAATTTTGATTTCCAGATCGAAGACGGGATCATGGTCAGGCTTGAAAACTACATGTCTTCCCGCCACCATTCCGAGTTCTGGGTAAAAGGCGGATATGTCCAAATCGATAAACTCCCGATGTTCGGGAATCCCCAGTGGTTCACCGATAATTTCAGGGTGAAGATCGGCCATTTTGTCCCCAATTTCGGCGACATGCATTTCAGGAGGACGGATGGAGGAAACGCCATGTTCAATCCCTTTGTGGAGAACCTGATCTTTGATGCGTTCACCACCGAAATCGGTGCAGAAGTTTACGCCTGGCCCACCAAAAGCATTATGGCCATGGTCGGCATGACCTCCGGCTACATCAACGGGAACGTGGATTATTTCCCCACCAGCAACAATTCCAGCGGAGTGGTCCCAACCAAAAAAACCCCCAGCATTTTTGCAAAATTGGCTTATGACAACAATTTTGAAGACCTGCGCTTCAGACTTTCCGCTTCCGTTTATACCAATCCCAACATTTCCAGAAATACCCTGTACGCAGGCGACCGGACCGGATCCCATTATTTCCTGGCTATGGAACCTGCCCTGACCAATGGAGCCGCCACCACGATGGCTGCCCAGTTCACTTCAGGCCGGCTTAATCCGGATATGGCCAACCGCATCACCGCCTTCATGATCAATCCCTTTTTGAAATACAAAGGCCTTGAGGTCACCGGTTCTTATGAAACCCTTTCCGGCAGTGTTTATGGCGATGTAAAAGAAGGCAAATGGGTAAAAAGAAATTCATCCCAATACAGTGTTGAAGCCAGCTACCGTTTCCTGGCCAATGAGTCCATGTATATTGGGGTTCGTCAGATCGGTGCCAAAGCGGAACTCCGCGGGATCACCTCGGATGTGAACATCAACCGGTTTGCCGTGGCTGCAGGTTGGTTCCCGACCAAAAACCTCCTGCTCAAAGCTGAAATCGTCAGCCAGAAATACAAAGACTTCCCAAGCACCGATTACAGGTACAATGGTAAGTTCAATGGAGCAGTAATAGAAGCAGTAGTGGGATTCTGATTTTTTTAAATTCGGGGTAAGGTTTTAACGGCCTTACCCCATTTTTTTTGTTATGATACTGAGGTTCTTTTTACTGATATCCGGTTTATTTACAAGGGTTTTTGCCCCCGAAGATTTGCTCGAAGGCAGGTTCAGAATCCTGCCGGAGAGCAAAGTTTTTTTAGCCGGTACCACCAATGTCAATAAATTCAAATGCGACTGCGGCAATACCTTCGATCCGCAGAAATTTCAATTGGACCTGAACCCGCAGCAATTGATGGATTTCACCGGTACCAGCCTCCAGTTGCCGGTCATCTACTTTGACTGCAAAAACGGCAAAATGGACCGGGACCTTCAAAAGGCCCTCAAGGCCGAACAATATCCGTATATTGGGATTGAGCTCAAACAATTTTCCATGTATCCCGGCGAAATTCCCCTTTCCGGCAGCGACGAAGGACTTCCTTCCCTGGCTAAAGTAAACATCACCATCGCAGGAGTGACCCGGAGTTATGAAATCCCGGTCAGGACGACCCGGGATGCCCATCTCCAGTTCCGGTTTACAGGGAAAAAAACCATGAATATGACCGACTTCAACATCAGCCCCCCGGTAGCCTTGTTTGGCATGATCAAAGTCGACGACCCCATTACCTTCCACTTCAACCTCCTGGTGCATGCAGAAGTTTTGCCCGGCAAGACCTTACTCCAATAACCTTTTCAAACTACAGATATGAAAAAAATCATTTTAAAAGGATTAACCGCAGGAACCGTGCTTTTATTATTCAGTTACTTTTCCCTTTTCCTGCTCGTAAAAATATTTCCCCACCTGGCCGAAGAATATTATGACCCGATGTTCAGCCTGGAGGGCTCCAAGGCCTGGACCTTTTTTGTACATCCCTATATCATCAGTTTCGTACTGGCCTGGTTCTGGAACAATTTTAAGTCCATGTTTACGGGCAGTTTTTGGCTTCGCGGGCTTAAACTGGGCCTGGTTTATGCCTTGGTGGCCATCCTCCCGGGCACCTGGATGATCTACAGCGCGTTTTCGGTTTCGGTGCCCATGGTATTGTCCTGGGGTTTATACGGCGTGATCCAGGCGGCCGTGGCAGGCATCATTTGCGCGCGGTTGAGTCCTTAGCATGAGGACCCGCCGGGACGCGTGATCTCCCCGGTATACCCCGGTGAATCATTCGTTGGGGACATCCACCTGGAAGCCCACGGGTTGAAACCCGATCGGGGTTTTGGTGGGCAGGTCATCGTCGTAATCCTCCCATTCCGTGATGTTTTTGAGAAAGGTCTCGAGGTGCCGGAGCATAAATCCGGCCTTTAATTCTTCAGGCCTGAGGATCTCCAGGGTAATCGGTGCCTTGGGCTCACCGTACCCTTCAATATGGGGATTCAGTACCATGACCATGATTTTCCCGTTGAATAATTGCTGATAGATCAGGGTCCCGTTGGATTTAATCATGGTCCGCTTGATGTCCGTGTCGTCCAGGTTTTCACTGATCCCGCTGTGGCTTTTGCCCAGGTCCAGCACAACCGACTCCAGGTTTTCAATCCGGTCCTGCACCCGCACTTCCCCCTTCAGTCCGGATTGAGCAAGAAATTCTTTAAGAACCGATTCAATCAGGGGCTTGAGCTCTGTAGGCCAGGCTTTCCGGTATTCAATCGTATTCTGGAGGATTCGTTTGTAATTGTTTACCCTGAGCAGGAGGGAACTGAAATCGGGACTGGAAGGTGAGGAGGCCATCGGGCTGGATAATTTTAATGAAGGTTAAAGATAGAAAGAAAGGAGAATCCAAATTCCACCCCTGGCTCACAGCTCTTGGGAATTAGAGGTTAGAAGCTAGAAGCTAGAAGCTAGAAGCTAGGGAGGCATTGCCTCTGGCATTCCTGCAAATTAAAAGTCGATCCCTGTGCTTAAGAGGCTAAGTTGCAAGGTAGTTTGCAGGAGCGCTCTACCCCCAGCTCCCGGGAATTAGAAGCTAGTAGTTAGAAGCTGGAAGCAAGAAGTTAGGGGGCCTTGCCCATTCATTCATGCAAATTAAAAGTCGGTCCCTGTGCTGAAGAGGTAAAGCTGTGTAGTAGTTTGCACAAGCGCCCTAACTCCCAGCTCCCAGCTGACAACTGTTAAATTCTTTAATACATCCCTGCGGGCCCGGCGGACCTAATTTTTATAAATTTGGCCAATCAACTCCGAATCCATCAGCATGAAAAGATTAACCGCTTTGCTCCCAACTCTTTTTCTGGTTGCCTTCTCCGTCGCCCAGTCGCCTAAAAAACCCACCTCCGCCGAAATCCACCAATCCTTAAAAAAACTGAATGTGCTGGCTACGGCTTTTTACGTAGCTGCACATCCGGACGATGAAAATACGCGGCTGATCTCCCTGCTGGCCAATCAATACAAAGCAGATGTGTATTACCTGTCCATGACCCGGGGAGACGGAGGCCAAAACCTGATCGGTTCCGAAATTGAAGATCTGTTGGGCGTGATCCGGACCAACGAACTGCTGGAGGCCCGGAAAATCGACGGAGGAAACCAACTCTTTACCCGGGCCAATGATTTCGGCTATTCCAAGACCCCCGCTGAAACCATGAAGACCTGGGACCGCCAGGAAGTGCTCAGCGATATTGTCTGGCAGATCCGAAAGCATCAACCGGACATCATCATCAACCGCTTTAATGACAATATCGAAAGGGCCAACCACGGGCACCACATCACCTCGGCAATCCTTTCCACCGAAGCCTTTGACCTCACCGGCCGTAAAGATATTTTCCCGGACCAGCTCAAATACGTCAGTCCATGGCAGCCCCGGCGTTTGTTTTTCAATACCATCTGGTTTCTGTACGGCAGCCAGGAGGCCTTTGATAAAGTCGACAAATCCAATATGGTAGTCATGGACGCAGGCGTTTATTTCCCCTGGCTGGGAAAATCCAATGGCGAAATCGCCGCGGAAAGCCGAAGCATGCATCGCTGCCAGGGCATGGGTGGCCTCGGCAACCGGGGAACATCCATGGAATACCTGGATTTGCTAAAAGGTGATAAACCCACCACCCTGGACAATCCCTTCAGTGGAATGGACATTACCTGGAACCGGGTGAAAGGGGGCGCTGCCCTGATCCCACTGATCCAGGACCTGGACCGGACCTTCCAATACGACAACCCGGCCGCCTCCATACCAAAACTCAATAAAGTCTACCAAATGATCCAGGCCCTGCCGGACGGTTACTGGAAATCAAAAAAATCCGAGGATGTAAAAAACCTGATCGCCCAATGCGCCGGCCTTTTTATGGAAGCCGTCAGCAACACCCATACCGTCGCCCCGGGTGAAAAGACAGTGGTTACCGCTGAAATCATCAATCGCAGCAATGCCAGGGTCATCCTCGAGTCCGTCCGGTTTTTGCCCATGGAGGGCGCCGATACGGCGGGCGCCATTATTCTGGCCCCGAATATGGGATGGAGGTTCAACCGTACCGTGACGATCCCCGAAAACACCAAAAACACCAGCCCCTATTGGTTGACCGAACCCTGGGAAGACGGGATGTATACCGTGGCCGACCAAAAACTGCGAGGTTTACCCCTTACTCCCCGGGAATGCAAGGTCCAGGTAAATATGACCATTGATGGCACCCCCTTTCAATTTGAGAGAGAGATGGTTTACAAATGGGTGGATCCTGCAAAGGGCGAATTGTACAGGCCTTTTGAAATAACCACACCGGCTTTTGTGAACCTGGACAGTAAAGTTTATGTTTTCGCCGACGATGCACCAAAAAAAGTGACCATCCAGGTCAAATCGGGGATCTCAGCCCTAAAAGGTAAACTGGCGCTCCGCCTGCCCGCGGGCTGGCGCACGGAACCGGCAAGCCTCCCGGTGGATATCAAAACCAAGGGAAACCAGCAGTCTTATTCCTTCCTCCTGTATCCTCCCACAGGAAGCCAGGAGGCCAAGGTCACGGCTGAAATCGACATCGATGGCAAGGTTTACAGCAAGGAACTGGTCACGATCAACTATGACCATATTCCCTTTCAGACCGTGCAACGCACCAGTGAAGCGCGATTACTGAGGCTGGATATTAAAAAGGGAGGAACCCAAATCGCCTACATCAATGGAGCCGGTGACGATGTAGCTTCATCGCTGAGTCAGGTTGGATACCAGGTGACCGTACTGACCAATGAACAATCCCTGAGCGCCGAACAATTGACGAAATATGACGCCATTGTCCTGGGTATCCGTGCTTACAATACCAATGAAAAGCTCAAAGAGCTGCATCCGGTGCTGATGGATTATGTCAAAAACGGAGGCACCGTGGTCGTGCAATACAATACCAATTTCCGCCTGGTAAGCCCTGAACTTGCACCTTACGCTTTAAAACTGGGAAGGGAGCGGGTCTCCGAAGAAGATGCCGAGATGCGCTTTCTCAAACCGGATCATCCCGTGTTGAACGTGCCCAATAAACTGAACCAAAAAGATTTCAGCGGCTGGGTCCAGGAAAGAGGATTGTATTATCCTACGGAATGGGATAAGGAACATTTTGAGGCCATCCTGTCCGCCAATGACGCGGGTGAGCCCCCCCGAGATGGAGGTTTGCTCGTGGCCAAGTACGGGGATGGCCATTATGTGTACTCCGGCCTCGCGTTTTTCCGGCAATTGCCTTCCGGTGTGCCCGGCGCCTACCGGCTTTTTGCAAATCTGCTGGCCCTGAAAAAACACCCTAAATCCTGAACCATGAAAGAAAGCGGATCTATTTACAACTGGAACAGGTGGTATGGAATGATGATTGCCGTATTGATCGCCATCATCCTGATTCTGATACTATTGACCAATCGGTACAATTAATTTTTTATTTATCCGATCAAAGTTTTCAGTTTTCCTATAACCTCGAACAAGGAGGATTCAGGCAGTTTTCCTGCGAAGGTGGCTTTCCTGGCTTTCCAATCCAGGCTTTTAACCTGATCCGCTAAAATAGCTCCGGTGATTTCCAATCCGTCCGGAATCAACACCTCAAAAGGGTAACCTTTAATCTGGCTGGTAATGGGACAAAGAATGGCCAGTTCAACCTTTTTATTGTAAGCGGCGCCGGATAAGACCAAAGCCGGCCTTCTCCCGGACTGCTCATGCCCTGCCTGTGGATTTAAAGTGATCCAGATCATATCCCCGCGGTCCGGAATATAGGCCATGATTCACCAGATTTCCTTGCCTTGGGCCGGACCTGCATACACTTCCCGATGGACGTTGCGCTTATTGATACCAGCCAGCAATTCTTCAAGCGTCCAGGATGGTTTTGCAACAGGTTTGATGATGATGTGATCATCCTCTAACCTGATTTCAACAAGGCAATCCGGACTTAAGTGCGCATCGACGACGAAGGATTTAGGGATACGAACGGCAAGGCTGTTTCCCCATTTTTGAACTTTGGTTCGCATAAGAAAAACGGATTGTATATACAACGAAGATACAGCTTTATTCTCTAAAGTTTTCCTACAAAGTTTTTCCCTTTCAATCCTTTCCCCCGATGCCGCGGAAAAGGGCTGTGTTCCTGATCCCGGGCTCTTTTGCATAATTTGATTCCTTTCCAAATCTTAAGCATATCATAACAGGGCAACGGGCCTGATTTCTATAAGGCAAAACTTATCTTTGCCCGCGTTCATGAGTTATTTTGACTGGGCCATATTGATCTTCTCCCTGGTTGGTATCGTCGCTTATGGGATATATAAAACCCGGGGGCCTCAGGACAAGGATTCTTTCCTCAAAGGCAATACGGAAGGACGGTGGTGGGCTGTATGCCTGGGCGTCATGGCGACCCAGGCCAGCGGCATTACCTTCCTTTCCACGCCGGGACAAGGGTACAGCGACGGGCTGCGGTTTGTACAGTTTTACCTGGGATTACCCATCGCCATGCTCATCATCTGCGTCACGTTTATACCGGCTTTTTTCCGTTCCGGGGTGTTCACCGCCTATGAATACCTTGAAAAAAGATTTGACCTCAAGACCCGCCTGCTCACCTCTTTCCTTTTCCTGATCCAAAGGGGCTTGTCGGCGGGGATCACCTTATACGCCCCGGCCATCATCCTGAGCGCCCTTTTTGGCTGGAATTTCAAACTGGTCATCCTCCTCACCGGGATCGCCGTCATTTTATACACTGTGAGCGGAGGCGCGAAAGCGGTGAGTAAAACCCAGAGTATCCAAATGATCGTCATGCTGGGGGGGCTCCTGTTTATCTTTTTCCTCATCCTATATAAGTTAAAAGGAATTTCATTTGATCAGGCTCTTCAGATTGCGGGATGGTCCGGAAAAATGAATGCCATCAATTTTAATTTTGACCTCAAGGACCGTTACAATTTCTGGTCGGGCATCATCGGAGGAGCCTTTGTGGCTTTGGCTTATTTCGGTACCGACCAGTCCCAGGTCCAGCGGTATCTCGGCGGGCAATCCATCACCCAAAGCCGCCTGGGCCTCATCGCCAACGGCCTGGTGAAAGTGCCCATGCAATTTTTTATCCTTCTTACTGGCGTCATGGTTTTTGTATTCTACCAGGTCAACGGCAGTCCCCTGTTTTTCAACCAGCAGGTGGAAGCAAAGATTTTGAGCTCAAACCATGCCTCAGCCTACCAGGAAAAACAAACCGCCCTGGCAGAAATTTCGAAAGGCAAACAGGAAGTGCAATCCCGGCTGTTGCAAGAAACTGACGCAGATCCGGCCATGAAGACCCAACTCCAAAATCTCCTGCAGCAGGAAAATACGGTCAGGACCGAAGGAAAAGCCATCATCAAACAGGCCCTGCCGGATACCGAGACCAATGACCGCGATTTTATCTTCCTCCATTTCGTCCTCAACCATCTGCCCATGGGGCTGATCGGCTTGCTCCTGGCTGTAGTTTTCGCTGCCACCATGTCCTCCACTTCAGCGGAAATCACCGCCCTGGCGGGCACCACGTCCATCGACTGGGTCCACCGCTTATTTAAAAGGAGGAAACTGGACGATCTCATGATCATCTTCCTCACCCGGGTATTCACGGTGGTCTGGGGATTGTTTGCCATCGGCTTCGCCATGTACGCCACCCTATTTGAAAACCTGATCCAGTTTGTCAACCTCATCGGCTCCCTTTTTTATGGAACCATCCTCGGGGTATTCCTCTGCGCCTTTTACCTGAAGTACACCCGGGGCCATGCGGTTTTTACCGCAGCCATCCTGTCTGAAATCACAGTCATCGTTTTATACAATACCACCGATATCGGATTTCTCTGGTTCAACCTGATCGGCTGCGGCCTGGTGGTTTTGATTGCGCTTATTCTCTCGGCCTTCCTGCCCCTCCAGGACAAGAAGTTGGTCATTCCCTCTTAAAATCCGCGCACCTGTCCATAAATTGGACGAAAATAACGGCTATGCCAGATTCCTATCGCTTTCAATCCATCTTGAAAAGCATTTTGCTCCCATCCCTTATATTATTCGGACCCAGGTCTGTCGGTCAGGTTCCGGAGTCTTTGGGCCTGGCCGGTTTATTGAAGGACTTCCTGGAGTTTCACCGGTTACCTTCTTATCAGCCGGATACGTATTGCGCCCAGGTGTCCTCTTACGATACAACCGGCGGGAACGACGACGGCTTCAGCGGAAAATATTCCTACCTCCGCAGAAATCCGGACAGCAGCCTGGTCCTCTTTGATTTAAAGGGGCCCGGGGTGATCCAGCGCATCTGGACCCCTACCCCTTCTGACGACAGCCTTGATTTTTTTATTGATGATACCCTCCGCCCCGCTTTTACCACCCGTTACCGGGACCTGTTTTCAGGCGAGGTTTATCCTTTTGTCGCTCCACTCTGCGGCAATCAACTGGGTGGTTTTTATTCCTATCTGCCCATTCCCTTTTCAAAACATTGCAGGATCGTTTACAAAGGCAAAAGGACCCAATTCCACCAGATTCAATACCGGCTGTATCCCGAATCCCGGACCATAAAATCCTTTGATCCCCGGTTAAACCCGGAGGAGAAAAAGATTTTGGATCAACTGGAAAAGGCCTGGTCGGCCGATCCCACGATAGCGCTTTTTTCCGGAAATCACCCGGTGACCACCTACCAAAAGGCAGTCAGCCTCCAGCCGGGCGGGCAAACCACCTTATTTGATTTGGCCCGGGGCGGACGCATTGCCGGTTTTGAACTCAGCCCTTCCTCCGCTTTTGAAGGACTTCACAAAGACCTGGATATACGTATTACCTGGGACGGGGAAAACCGGCCCGCGGTCTATTGCCCCGTGGCGGATTTTTTTGGATTTGCCTTTGGGCGGGTATCCATGAAAAGCCTGTTGCTGGGATCCTCCGGAGATAAAAACTACTGTTTTTTCCCTATGCCCTTTGACCGTTCGGCCAGGATCGAACTGATCTACCGGCGCAGGCCGGGCATTGTGCAACAGCCGGTCCGGATCGAATCCACACTCTGGTTTCAACCGGTTGAAAGAAATCCCGCCCTGGAGGGCAAGTTTTATTCTTATTACTCCTCCAATACCGGATTACCGGAAGGCAGGCCTCACCACCTGCTCGAGGTTTACGGTAAAGGCCATTTTATTGGCACCACCCTCCAATGTCAGGGCCTCAGACCGGGGATGACCTTGTTTTTTGAAGGGGACGACGTCTGCAGGATCGATGGGGAAACCCGCATCCATGGCACGGGTTCGGAGGATTATTTCAACGGGGGCTGGTATGCCCTCCTGGACCGCTGGGATGGAACCTACAGTTTACCTTTGTCCGGTTCCCTGGATTATTCCCTGCCCTATTGCCGGACGGGCGGATACCGGTTCTTCCTTGCGGATAAAATATCCTATGAAACATCCTTTCATCATACCATTGAGCACGGCCCGGTCCAAAACAATATCCCTGCAGCCTATACTTCCGTCACCTATTATTACAGTGATCAGGCCGGAATTCCGCAGCCTGCGCCGGAAGCCGGGAGCACCCGGGTCCACCGGCCGGATACCTTCGTACTTTATCCCCAGATCGCCTCTTTTTCGCTCGACGGCGATATCCGGTTGAAAACCAGTTGGTCCTACCCGACCGGCGGACTGACCTACTCTTTTGAAATAAAACCGGGGTCCGTCATCCGGATGTCCCTGGCCGAGATCCCGGAAGGAGAGTACAGCCTGGATCTGGATTTTATCACCGGCCCAGGCGCCTGTGATTTTTCAATCTGGCAAAGGCAAAGCCGGAAAAGCGATTGGGTGCAAGCAGGCTCGGTGGAAACAAAAAGAATCGAGCAACAGGAGATCACCCAACTTCGGGTCGACCGCCTTCATCAGACGATCTCCTTTCACTTCAAGGCCTCAGATACAAAAAATCAATTTATCCTCAACCGGGTAGTCCTGAGAAAGCGGGGGAAATAAAACTTACTGATTGGTCTCCTTCCGTTTGTTGATCTCATCGCGGATCTTGGCGGCTTTCTCATAGTCTTCATCGGCCAGCACTTCTTCCAGCATTTTTGTCAGTTGGTCGATGGAATATTGATTGAAGGTTCCGCCCGTTTTTTCTTTCTTAACCCCCGCGACCGGTTTTTCTTCGGTTTCTTCCAATACGACCCCGGCGGATTCAAGGATAAAATCAAAGGTATAGATCGGACAGTTGGCCCTTACGGCCATGGCAATGGCATCGGAAGTGCGGGAGTCGATTTCAATGGTTTCCCCATTCCGGTTGCAGATGAGACGGGCGTAAAAAATGCCGTCGAGCAGGTTATTGATCACTACTTCCTTGATCTCAATATCAAAAGTATCTAGGGTGTTTTTAAACAGATCGTGGGTGAGCGGCCGGTTGGGGTTCATTTTTTCCATGGCCACGGCAATGGCCTGGGCTTCAAAACTCCCAATGACGATAGGCAGTTTCCGGTTTCCTTCAAGTTCGCCCAATACCACGGCATAGTTGTGAGATTGTGAAATGCTGTGGGAAAGGGTTACTATTTCCAGTTCAATTTTTTTCATTATTCTCTAGTGCAAATATGCGGAAAATTGCCCGAAGCTGCTGTAGGATTTGATGATATCCATCAATGATGTTGTTCTTTGTACCGCTTCACTGCGGCGGTGAGGCGGGGTACCACCTCAAACAAATCTCCGCAGACGCCGTAATCCGCTGCCTTGAAGAAAGGGGCCTCCGGATCCTTATTGATGACCACGATCACCTTGGAATTATTCACCCCGGCCAGGTGCTGAATGGCGCCGGATATGCCGATGGCGATGTAGAGATTGGGTTTGATCGCCAGCCCGGTCTGCCCGACATGTTCGTGGTGTGGCCGCCAGCCGGAATCCGCCACAGGCCTCGAACAGGCCGTGGCCGCCCCCAATTCATGGGCCAGATCCTCGATAATGCCCCAATTGCCCGGTTCTTTCATCCCACGGCCAGCGGAAACCACCCGCTCCGCTTCGGCAAGGGGGATCTCTCCGCTGATCCGTTTGGTTTCCAATACTTTAACTTTCCCTGAGGGTTCAGGTCGGGTAAGGACTTCAACGGGAGCATCCTGTCCATCGGTTTTCATAAGGACCGCATTGGATGCAATGCTCAATACTTTACATGGCCCGCCCAGGGACAAGCGGGCTGAAGCTTTTCCGGCAAAGGCCGACCGGCTCACCTCCATCCGGTCCTCTTTGATTTCCGGCAGTGACGTGACCCCGGAAGCACAACCGCTTTTCAAACTGACCGCCAGACGGCCAAGGATCCCGCGGCTGGTGCTGTTCTGCGCCAGGATCAGGGCCTTTGCACCAAACTTGGCGGCTTCGCGGGCGATAATACCGGACAGCCAGGCGGTATCGGCAAGTCCATCCTCGTCATCCAGGTAAAGGACCGAATCTGCCCCGTGCCTTCCCGGCAGACCCGGCTGGTCGGTCTTTCCATATACCAGGACCTGGCATTGACCTTGCATCAACCTGCTGAGGGCATGACCATAACTCACGGCTTCAAGGGCAGGCTTTTTAAAACCGCCCTGGAAGGTTTCTATAAATACCAATACCGACATGTTCGTTTCATTTAAAGTTTAAAGGACCCGGGCTTCCTCGTGGAGTATCCTGACCAATTGGTCCATGTCTTCCGGCGCCACCATTCGGACCCCTTGTTTTGGAGGGGGAAGGGTGAAGCCCGCGGGCAGGATCAAATCCTCTCCGGGAACGCCGTCCCTGACCGAAAGAGGCTTGGATTTGGCGGCCATGATTCCTTTCATATTCGGGATACGCTGTTCGGCCAGGCCTTTGGCGCCACTGACCACCGCGGGCAATTGGACTTCCAGGACCTGCACCCCGCCTTCGATATCCCGTTCGATGATGGCCCTGGACCCTTCCAGGTCCAATTTGCTTGCAAAGGGCACAAATGGCAGGGCCAACCACTCTGCCAACATGGCTCCCAATTCCGCCCCCTGGTAATCAATCGTTTCCTTACCCGTGAGGATCAGATCAAAAGCCTGATCTTTCACGGCGGCTGCAATCTGGAGGGCCGCGGCATGACTCGAATCCGGCCTGACGTCAATGCGGATGGCCTCGTCGGCTCCAATGGCCAGGGCTTTTCGGATCATGGGTTCATGCTGCACGGGGCCTGCATGGATCACCGTGACGGAACCTCCGGATTTTTCCCTGATTTCAAGGGCTTTCACCAGGGCATACCATTCATCATAAGGGTTAAGGATAAACTGGACGCCATCCGGGTTGTATTCCCGGTTGTCATTTTTAAAACTGACGCGGCTGGTGGTATCCGGGGTGACGGAGATACATACCAATATTTTCATGGCCCAAAATTAATCAATTATCAGGAGGGGGCTCCTTCGGAATGGACCGGCCGGTATTGCCTAAAACAGTACCTTTCACCCTGGAATTATGGATAGAAAAGAAACCCTCCTGCGTTTTCTGGAAAAAGATCCCGCTTCCCCCTTCCTGTTGTTTGCCCTGGCCAAAGAATATGAAACGGAAGGAAACCTTTCGGCGAGTTTAGAGACCTATGAACAATTGCTACAGGCCGATCCCCGCTATACGGGCGCGTATTATCACCTCGGAAAACTTTATGAAAGGCTGGAAAGCCCGGACAAGGCAAAAGAAGTTTACGAGCATGGCCTGGTTCTATGCCGGCAACAAAAAGCCTGGCACGACGCCAATGAACTTCAGGGGGCCCTCAACGACCTTCTCCCCCCAGATGAATTGGGATGATTAAACATGGTCATTGCCGATCATCCCTTAGGTTTTATTCCGCAGGTTTAATAAAATACTAACGATTTCCCCGGGAGCGGCATTTTCACCAGAACTTTTTTTCTCCTAACTTGCGGGAGTCAAACATCTCCTATGAAGCCTTTCCTTTATATCCTGGTGACTGCACTGGCCAGTTCCATGTTTACGATATTCATTTACAGTAAACAATTTCCCCAGCGTATACTGGTAAGGGAACCAAGGGCGGTGTTTTCCGATTCCCGTTCGGGCCTGCCTGCCTGGTCTTCTGAGAACCCTTATGTCGAATCAAACCCTCTTTCCACAACAAGCATCAACAAAACCAATTCCGCACCCGATGACCCGGTCAGTTTCAGAGATGCCGCGCGGAAATCCACCCCGGCGGTAGTGTATATCCGGTCCACCGAAATCAGGACCAATCGCTGGGGTTATGAATACCTGGACCACAGCTCAGGGTCTGGGGTCATCATTTCCGCGGACGGATATATCGTGACCAACCACCACGTGATTGAAACCGGCAGCGAAGACCTTTCCGCCAATATAGAAGTCACTTTAAACAATAAACAAAAGTTTTCGGCCAAAGTCGTCGGCGATGATCCGAGCACGGACATTGCGCTGCTGAAAATTGAGGCCCAGAACCTGCCCTTTCTGCATTTTGGGAATTCGGATGAAGTGGAGACCGGGGACTGGGTCATCGCTATCGGAAACCCGGAAAAACTGAGATCAACGGTTACCGCTGGCATAGTCAGCGCCAAAGGGAGAAATATAAATATCCTGGAAGACCGTGATTTTTCAATCGAGTCCTTTATTCAGACCGATGCCGTGGTGAATCCAGGCAACAGCGGAGGAGCCCTGGTGGGCGCCCACGGTTTGCTGGTGGGAATCAATACCGCCATTCTCACGCATACCGGCAACTACGAGGGATATTCCTTTGCCGTTCCCAGCAACCTGGTCAAAAAAGTGATCCAGGACCTGAAGGAATTCGGAAAATCCCAAAGGGCTTTTCTGGGGATCACCCTCAACGACGACATCGACAACCAGAAAGTGGCGGACCTCAAATTACCGGACCATTCCGGGGTCCTGGTGGAAAAGGTGTTTGCCCAGTCGGCAGCGGAAGATGCCGGCCTCCAGGCGGGGGATGTCTTGCTGCGCGTGGACCAGATCGCCATCAGTTCCAACAACGATGTCCATGAAAAAATCGGGAGCAAAAGACCGGGCGACGAAGTGACCCTGACTTTTTACCGGAATGGCAATACCATGGAAACCATTGTCAAACTAAAAGACGTCAACAATAAATCGAGCATTGAAAATGTAAATGTGCATGCGGAAAAGATCCTGACCGACCAGGGGTTTGAGATCCGTGATCTTAACCCCTACGAAAAAAGCCGGTTTAAGATCAACGGGGTGCGTGTAGTGGGCATTTACAAAGGTTCGGTCATCGATATGACCAATATGCAGACCGGGTACATCATCACCCAGATCAACGGACAGACCGTAAAAGATGCAGCGGATTTTATCAGCAAATTCAAACAGGTCAACGGGTATATAGACCTCACCGGCTTTTATGATTTTGACCGTTCCCAGTCGATCTATCCGTATAAATTCAGAAAGGTCTCCTGATCTTTTTTATACATTTGACCCGCAGGGGCGCCTTCTGCCCTTCCATTTGCAAATAACCGCTCATGGCCGAAAATCTCTTGTTTTCCCAGAATGAAGATGCGTACAAGTTGCTAATTTCCAGACTCGACCGTAAACTTGATGAAATCTATGAGGGCGGGGGTAAAAAAAGGCTGGAAAAACAACATGCCGAAGGAAAGCTGGGAGCAAGGGAAAGGATTAAAGCCCTCCTGGATCCGGGCAGCCCTTTTTTTGAGATCGGCGCCCTTGCCGCCCTGGACCTTTACCCTGAAGAAGGGGGATGCCCCGCGGCCGGAGTGATCTGCGGCATTGGCCGCATTCATCAAAGGTTGTGCATGGTCGTTGCCAACGATGCCACGGTAAAAGCGGGAGCCTGGTTTCCGATGACGGGTAAAAAAAATCTCCGGGCCCAGGAGATCTCGATGGAAAACCGCATGCCCATTATCTACCTGGTTGACAGTGCGGGGGTCTACCTACCCATGCAGGATGAAATTTTTCCGGATAAGGAACATTTCGGTCGTATTTTCAGAAACAATGCCGTGATGAGCAGTATGGGAATTATTCAGATCGCCGCTATCATGGGTTCCTGTGTGGCGGGTGGCGCGTATCTTCCTATCATGAGCGACGAAGCCATGATTGTGGATAAAACCGGCTCTGTATTTCTCGCCGGGTCGTATCTCGTAAAATCAGCTATTGGAGAAGATGTAGACAATGAAACCTTGGGCGGAGCTACTACGCAATGTGAAATTTCAGGAGTAACCGATAATAAGTTTCCGGATGATCAGAGTTGTCTGGATTATATAAAGAGTATATTTTCTAAAATCGGTCGTCTGCCTGATGCCGGTTTCGACAGGATAACATCAGTGCCTCCAAAGTTGAGTGAAGCTGAAATTTATAACATTTTTCCCGTCGCCCGCGACAAACAATTTGATATGCATGAGATCATCTATCGCCTGGTTGATGATAGCGCGTTTGATGAGTACAAGGAGAAATACGGACAAACCTTAATTTGTGGTTATGGCCGTATCGACGGATGGGCGGTAGGAATAGTGGCCAATCAACGAAAAGTGGTGAAAAGTAAAAAAGGAGAGATG
>JAKQHS010000154.1 GCA_029557915.1 Bacteroidota bacterium
GAGAAAGGGAGAAAGGGAGAAAGACGAAGGATGAAGGGAGCGAAAGGCCTCAACTCCCAGCTCCCAGCCATTTTATTTTTCCTTGATATCCTTTCCGAGCCTTTGTTGCACCAGGTCCACCGGATATTGTTTTGAAAAATCATGTACGGCAAACCGGAATTCTTCAAAGGCTTTTGCCCAGGCTTCCGCTTCCTCCCGGCTATATTCATAAAAGCCATGTCCGTTGAAAATTCCTTTACCCCCTTTCTGCACGATCTTTTCCATAAAAGGGGGTACCTCGGACAGGTTGCTCAATTCGGGAAACAGGTCTTTCATCACATGATAATAGGCCTGGAACCCGGTCAGGTCCATATAACGGAAAGGCCCGCAAAAAGTCATCCAGCGGCCGGCATCGTTTCTGCAGGCCCTGTCGATGTCTTCCAATCCGGTGTAACCGTTGGCAACCAGGTAGAGCGCTTCCCGGTACATCGCGTACATGAGCCGGTTGGTGATGAATCCGCGGATGTCTTTGCGCAGCAGGGTAGGTTCCTTTCCCCAGGTCGACGCCAGAAGATAAAGGGATTCGGCAACCGACGGGTCGGTATCTGGCCCGCAAATGATCTCCAGATATGGACTCGTAAATGCAGGTTCCGCCCAATGCATGCCTAAAAAGCGCCCGGGGATTTTAAGGTTGGCTTGTAAGTCCGTGATGGGTATGGCTGAGGTATTGGTGGTTATGATCGTTTCTGCGGACACCGCCTCTTCGATCAGGGCCAGTTGCGATTTTTTAACTTCCAGGTCCTCCAGTACGTTTTCGGAGATGAGACGGCAGGGCTCCAGGTCCGCATGATGCTTTGTGTAGGAGATCCCGGATAAAAGATCCTCCACATTCCGGTCATGGATCCCCTGTTTCCTGGCTTCATCCAGGCTATGCCGGATGCGCCCGGGAGCGGTATCAAGGTCGGATTCAAGTCCGGCCAGGCCAACCACTTTATAGCCCCAGATCAAAAATGCAGCGGCAATACTGCAACCCATATAACCTAAGCCGGCCACACCCACCGCGTTGGATTCCGTATTTATCATAAAACCTGATGTTTTTTTGATGACGAGTTTCAGGTCACTTGCTGGTAAACTTATCAAAAACCCGGGTCAGGGAGAAACATTTCTCACCCCGGCATTCGATAAAAATTTCAAGGGCAGTCCAAAGTCCTGATTTCATGTGGGGACAGTGTAAACAAAGCCCCTTCAAACTCAGCCACCTGGGTGGTGTTTGCATAGTTGATCAGGATCAGTTTTTTCCGGCCCTCTTTATCCAGGAGGAGGGCATCCAGGATCAAGGGTTGGCTGCTCAGGGTTTCAATGAGCTCCCCACAGGATCCAAGCCAGGTTTTCAAAGCATGAAACACGGGATAAGCCTCGCCCTCTGCCGATAATAGGCCTTGGTTTCCCGCGCTTTGGTATAAGGTCACAGCCTCACATCCACCGAGTGCGAGTCTTTTCAGGCTGCCCAGGGCATAGGCTGCACCCAGGAATGTTTTCTGCCGGGGATCCGTTTTTTGCTGATTGGTAAAATTCCTTTTTTCCGGATCCGTGGCATTGGGGTTCCGGCGCATGCGTAAAGTGATTGGCGAGATATGAATGCCCATATTTGCACCGAATTTATGTTTTGCGGACAGCACCAGTTCTTCCAAGGACCCGGTATTCTCTATAAGGGTACGGTCATCAAATGCATGTACCTGGGGATTGACGGAAAATGAAACGAAGTCCAGGCCGCTGGTTTCCATCCGGTGCCGGTTTATCTCGGTAAAATTAAAATCAGTGCCTGCCCCGGTTTTCGCTTCCGTAAATGCCGAACGGATCACCGGAAGGCAAGACAGCGCGTCCGGTGAAGTCACCGGATGGTCTTCGCTCAAAAGGAGGATGTATTGAGGCCGTATCCGATGACTATGGCAAAAGCCGATAAACCGTTCAATCTGGTGCAGGCAAGGGGCCGTCAGGTGAAGTGCAAAATAGGGTGAACAACCGAGCGAAACACTGTTTTGATATTCCCTCAGGCCTTCGGCTTCCCAAGCCGGCCGGGAGAGATTCAAATCAATCCGGTAATGGTCGAGTTGAAGGCTGCGTAAGACCGCCAGGGTTTCTGGATCCAGGCTTCCGATCTCCGTGGATGCCCCGGTCCCGATCCTTGGCGTAGGGAAGCGGCGATGAGTGGATCTTATTTTAATCGTCGGGTCCGGGGTGCGCAAGGCAGCCAGGGTTTCGAGGGGCTTGAACTGCACTTTTTGAAAAACAGTCTCGCCCGTATGGAGTTTGACCGGGAAGGGCAGGGACAATGGGGTGCAAAACGTCTTGAAAGAAGCGTCAGACCAGTTGCGCTGATCTTCGGTTTCGAACAGGTCTCCCTCGAAGTCCAGGGAATACCAACGGCCCCCGGCTTCCCATTGAAAGCCCCGGATCAACTTAAAGGGGTTTACCGGATCGACCTGGTCAGGAAAAAAAGATTTGCTCACCGCTCCCGTGGGATGTAATATTTTACAAGGTTGGCGTGCGGCGCTGATCGGGTGGAGGATGCAAAAGCCGGCCCTGTTTTTTAAAAGATCCGTGAGGGCTCTGCCCCGGATCATAAACTCCAGGGAGCCGTCTGCAAATCCGGAAATGCTGACCCGCCATTGGAAAATCCGCCTGCCGTCTTTTTCGTGATAAGCATCGTATTCAATGGTAAAATGGTCGGCTTGGATATCCGTTACCTCCTGTTCTGTCTGAAGGGAAAGGGTTGCCCAGTTTTCATCCCTCAGGGCAAAATAGATCATGCGGAGAATCTCGGTTTCGCCGTAAGTTATATAACGCAGAAACCCGGATTCGTAGAGCATTTGGACCGGTCCGGCATGGAGGATCATATCGTTTTCCTGTAAAACTAAAACCAGTCCGCGAACCTTTCGAATTCTTTTATTCCCCGGCTCTGTGAAGGTGGGTTCGCAGTATGGCCATTATTGTATAAATTTGAAGGCCTGAAGCAACAATGAATTAGTATGAAATTGAAATCCATTCTCGCCGTATTCCTGTTTTTTTCCACCTTTTCCATCCCTGCCCAGGAAATAGGCATCATCATGGGCACGGCCCGCCACATCATGCAGGAGGATGTGGAGCAAGGCCTCATCCGGCTGAAAGAACTGGGTATCCGGCACCTTGAAGGGGCCGGTTCCAGGACCATGAGCCGGGAAGAATATAAAAAACTGCTGGACAAGCATGGATTTGACGTAGTGGCCAACGGGGTCAATTTTGAACGACTGGAGCATCCGGACAGCATCAAAAGGATCATTGACAACATGAAGTTTTACGAAGCGGAATATGCGGTTTGTTACTGGATTCCGCATAAAGGGGATGATTTCACTTTCGCCGATATGCAAAAGGGCGTGGAGGTCTTCAATAGGGCGGGCAAACAATTTGCCGAATCCGGCATTTCGCTTTTATACCATCCGCACGGTTATGAATTCAGGCCTTACGACGGGCCGGGCACCATGTTTGACTACATGATGGAAAAAACCGACCCGCGTTATATCAATTTTGAAATGGATGTTTTCTGGATCCGTAACCCCGGCCAAAATCCCGCGGCCCTTCTCAGAAAATATCCGGGCCGTTTTCCGCTGACCCACCTGAAAGACCGGCTTCCGGGATCGGTGGATAATCCCAACGGCCGCCAGGATCCCCAGCGTAACGTAGTGCTGGGTTCGGGCGATGTCAATATTGCCGAAGTCATGAAGGCCGCCAGGGAAACGGGGGTGAAATACCACCTGATTGAGGATGAATCCGCCCGTGCCGGGGTCCAGTTGCCCATGCATCTCAAATATCTCCGTTCTCTCGACCTGGACATGCAGGCTGTGGAATTATCCGTCAGTTCGCTCCGCAAGGCTATGCTCAGTGCGGATTCCCTGGCTCTTCGCAATCTGACCTGTGAAGAGCTTACCTATGGACATTCCGGCGGATTGATCGAAGGCCGCGAAACCTTTGTCAACAACCTGGTTACCAAAAAGACCGACTTTATCACCATGGACCTCAAAGACCAGGAGATTACGGTCAAGGGGGATGTGGCCTGGGTGCGCCACCTCCTCTCGGCGGAGATCGTGGACAATGGAAATAAAAACAACGTTAACCTGAAGATATTATTGATCTGGACTAAGGTGGACGGGATCTGGAAGTTGCTGGCCAGGCAGGCGGTGAGGGCTTGATGGAGGGAATTAAATAATTAAAAAATTAAAGAATTAAGAATTAAGGATTAAGGGGGGGGGAGTTTGTCGGCTATTCCTTGATTATTTTATTTACCCTTACCTGGTTTCCATAGAATACCCGGATGAAATAAATGCCATCCGGTTGAGTGCTGAGGTCAATGGATTGCGTTAAAGGGCCTTTAAAAACCGTCTTGCCCTGAAGGTTTGTGATTTCAATGCTGGTGCGGCCGGATAATAAGGCACCATCGGTCTGGATTTGAAATATTCCCCGGCCGGGCACCGGCCAGATTTTTATTTTTTTGTTTTCCGGTACATCCCGGTTGGAAACCGTCAGCCTGCCCAGGCAGGAAGAGGTATCCACACAGCCGTTCTTGGAGAGGATCACTGCATAGAGTCCGTGGTCTTCAGGCATAAAGCTTACCGAACTTTGACCTTCCAGGGGGACCAAACCAGGGCAGGAAACCCATTGGTAAGCGGCCGTGGTGTCCCGGGCCATCAGCAAGCCATTCGTTTGAAGGACAGCGGTATCGAGGCTTAGGGCGTTTACCGGCAGCATTTTTGTTTCCGAAGAGCCGCAGAGGTTAGACGCGAAAACCATCAGATGACCTGAGGACGTACCCGCTACCAGGTTGATGATGGAACTGTGGGATTGACCCTGCCACCCTGCCGGAACAATCCAGGTATAATCCGTAGCTCCGTTGGCCGGCGTTATCTGGTAGGCGTGGATACTGCCTGAACACACATTGGTGTCACCGGTAATAGGTCCGGGAAGAGAGGGGATGGAGTTGGCCCGGACCAACAGGGGCCTGAAGGAAGAAGAACCGCATGCATTCATAGCGGCTACGGTCAAAATACCGCTTGTATTGCCCGTAATGAGGGATATCGAAGTTCCTATAGAGTTACCGGACCAGCCAAAAGGGATGGACCATTCGTAAGCCGTAGCCCCGTTTACAGGCTGGATGCTGTAGGTCAGGGAACTTCCCGGACAGACGCTGGTATCTCCATTTATAGGACCTGGAACAGCCGGTGTTGACCTTACGGCGACGGCCAGGATCCGGATCGCGGAGGCACCGCAGGCAGCATTCGCGGACACGGTGATGTTGCCCCCGGTGGGTCCGGGCACAACGTTTATCGAAGTGCTGCTTGAACTTCCTGACCAACCTGCCGGCAAGGTCCAGTTGTAGGAATCTGCGCCTGTGACTGCTGCAATGGTATATGTTTTGGCATTTCCCTGACAAACGGCGGTATCCCCGCTTATTGACCCCGGCATCCCGGGGGAAGGGGTCACGGTGACCACAAGGTTTCTTGCCTGTGAAAGGCCGCAGGCGTTGTTGGCCGTCACGGAAATATTCCCCCCGGAAGTCCCGGCGGTGACCGTAATGGATGATGTCATCGAATTGCCGGTCCAGCCATCCGGCAAAACCCAGGCATAGGAAGTTGCACCACTGATGGTACCGATATTATAGGTATTTGTACTGCCTGAACAAATGGTGGTATTTCCATTGATCGTGCCTGGTGTTGCCGGTGGGCTGTTGACGGTTATTGCCAGGGACCGCACTGAAGACGATCCGCAGGCATTATTGGCCATCACGGTGATCGTACCGCCGCCGGTCCCTGCAGTGGTCGATATGGTATTGGTCATGGAACTTCCTGTCCATCCCCCGGGTAAAACCCAGGTGTATGAATTTGCGCCGCTCACGGTGTTTACACTGAAAATATTGTTGCTCCCTGAACAAATACTGGTATTGCCGCTGATCAATCCCGGGGTGGACGGGCTTTGATTTACCGTGACTGTGAGGATTCGGGCCTGGGAGGGTCCGCAGGCATTGTTTGCAGTCACCGTAATGTTTCCATTGTTGGGCCCGGCAAAGGTATTGATGGTATTAGTGACCGAAGTTCCGGACCATCCACCGGGCAGGGACCAGGTGTATGAGGTGGCTCCGTTCACCGGACCGACACTGTATGTATTTGGACTTCCCGAACAGACGGTGTTGTTGCCGGTGATCAGGCCCGGTGTTGAGGGTGGGCTGCATCCCTGGACGACGATGGTCCCTTTCATTCCCTGGGAAGCATGGGGCACACAGACGTAATAATGGGTGCCGGCCCCCAGCTGGGCGGGCAGGACCAAACCTCCGCCAAATGGAAGCTGGAAGCCTCCGGCAAGGGAGCTGGTTCCATTGGCATTCCAGGTCCCCTGGCTGACTTCCCGGACATTGTGCGCAACGGCAAGATTAAATTGCACACTGTCGCCCGGGCTGATGGTAATCGTTGCAGGTGAAAAACTGTTGCCTGAATTGGTTACGAACCAGGTTTTGCAGAATCCCGGAAGAGAATAAATAATAAGGCAGGTAAAACAAATAATTTTCATTTTAATAATTATGAGTCCCGGTAATTTGATTTTGGACAGAAGTTCTCTGCCCCCTGCAATTCTGGTCCGGAGGTTCTTGGTATTAAAAGATTAACGACTCCCGGATTAATTTTGTGACTTCGCCCGGACCGAAGCGCTGTTAATATTTAACCACGCAGGGACTCCATTCATTATTATTTACCTGGAAATAAACAGATTTAAAGCACATAGCGGCGATCCTGTAGCCGATGAAGCCGTATTCATGATTTTGGATAAAATGGATTAAAATAAACCGAGTTGATTGGACGAATGAAAGCCCGTAAATGGGGTCAGGCAATGCTCATTTTGTATTCCATTATTTTAAGCACATCCATTAATTTTTTCTTATTGTTCACAGCAATGACCAAAGGGACCAGTTTACCGATGGGTTTAAGGGTCCCAAGTTCATTTTTTATTTTTTGGGCGATATCCAAAGCCGCAACGCCTGAAATGGTTTTTGACGTAAAAAAGAAACTTGTTTTAAAACCCGTATCCCATATGGACAACCAACAAACGGTCCTGGATTTTACGCAAACCTTGCACAGCCAAGCTTTGCCATCCTTGTAATAATTCCATTTTGGTTCTAAATGGTATTTTTCACCGGTCACTGTTTGAATAAACGCTTTAAATAAAACGAATGGTTTACCCAGCGCTTTGCCTAATACCTCCGCTGAAGGATAGACCTTCTCCTCTCTCAACAACTGGGTTTCCATGTTTTTCATAGTTAATAAGGATCCTTGTTTTTAACCCATTGAAATCCCAATGAGTTTCCCAATCCCAAAAGTCACGGTTGCGGCAGCCAAACCAAAAAGGACCTGCCTGAAGCCGGAAAACCAGACATTTCTTCCGGTAAACAAGGTGATGGCCGCACCGATCAGAAACAAGCCGGCTGCACTGGCTGTTACGCTGAGGACAATGGCGGGCATGCCGCTGGAGAACATGAATGGGATCACCGGAACGATGGCCCCAAGGGCAAACAGGATAAAGGAATAAAGGGCCGCTTCCACTGCTGAACCTTTCAATTCCTCCGCATTGATGCCCAGTTCCTCCCTGACCAGCGTTTCATGGGCCAGATCCTTATTTTTAAGAAGCTCTGATGCCATGTGATGAGCCTGTTCCTCGGGGATGCCTTTTGCCATATAGATTAAAGCCAATTCTTTCATTTCTCCTTCAGGATTGGTCTCCAGTTCTTCCATCTCCAGTTTCATCTGGTTTTCGTACAGTTCCTGGGAACTTCTGACAGAAATCCATTCACCGAGGGCCATGGATAAAGCTCCCGCCAACAGGCCTGCCAGGCCAGCCAGCAGCACCCCTTCCTGGCCGGAGGTTGCGCCGGCGATGCCCATGATCAGGCTGAAATTGGAAACCAATCCGTCATTGCCCCCCAAAACAGCCGCCCGGATGGCATTGCCTCCGACAGAACGGTGGCTTTTTTCCATTTTGGAGAGTTGGGCGCCGGTGACGTTTTTTTCCTTTTCCAGGATGGACCGAAGGATGGTTACATGGGTGGTTTCCATGCCGGTGATGGCCTGTTTATTTTTTTGTTTGGTGGAAATGACGGCATTGGACAGGTTTTTTTCGGTATCCATCAGGAATCCCAGCACATAGTCATAACCGAAGACTTTCCCGATCACATTCATCGTCTTGGCCCTCCAGGAAGGCCGGAGCAGGGATTCAAAGGGGAGGTTCTCCTTTTTGGCAAAAGCCTCGGCATGGCTTTTTTCTATCTCGCTCATTTGCCTGAACACGTTTACCAGGGTCGGATCGGATTCATGCTCAGCCAGTTTTAGATAAAGAAAACAGGCGTCCACCTCCGTTTGTACATTATTTTTTTTCATTTGGCAGGAATTGCATTTCTGAAATTACAAAATACGCGCCAAAGGTCTTGAAAGCGATGCCTTTAAGGGCGAACAGGCATTCCCGAGGAATAAAAGGGGGAGGGCCTGAACCTATCCGCCACTTGGGAAGTTTGCCATTTTTAATTTAACGTTAATAGCTACAATGATCATGAAAGGCTCCTTATCCTCTGGAAAAATTCCATTCACCGGTTCAGGATCGGTAAATATTGTATCCAGGGGCCCACTTCCCTGGTGTATTGCCTGGCCATGACTCTGGCTATTTGTGCAATATGGCTCAGGTCATGGGTGGTCCAGGTGGCAAGCAATTGGTCAAGGCGTACTTCTCCGAACTCCGGGTGGATCCCCGTCTTGGCAAGGTCCCGTGTATCAAGGTTTTTGGATTTCAGAATCCGGAGATTGTTGCTGCGCAGGGATTGGAATTCATCCAACAACTGCCGGATATTTTTCCCTTTACTGGCCTCGAATTGGGCAAACCGGTCAAAAGGCTCGAATTTCCTGTCGGGGCCACCGGAGAGGATGATCTCCATTCTGGGGATCCAGTCTGTCCGGTCGCCGTGGATCAGATGACCGACCACATCAAAAGGACTCCAGGTCATTTCCCCTTCATTGTTGTAAATCCACTCCTCGCTCAGTCCGCCCAGTAGGGCTTCCAATAACACCGGGGTGCGGCTTAGGATTTCAACGCTTTTATTCAGATCAAAATTCATCATTTGTTAAACGCTTACAAGAGGCAATCCTCGATTCGATTACCCACGCATACTTTATTAATCATTGAGCCGCCCTCTCGTATTTCCATAATTTATTGGCCCAGGGGATGAAGTATTTAAAATCGGGTGCATCCGTATGACCGCCATCGTGTTGCCTCCAGGCCAGCTCCCCATCGAGAAGCCCTTCCAGTACCGGGGGCATGGTCGCGGTCCTGTATTCGTGCGATACCCCCAGGTCCCTTGCTCCTAAAAGTTTGTATACAGGCCCGGCTGCCACAGTGGCCATATAGCTTCCCTGCTGATCCAGCCAACGGGCGTCCCCTTTTTCAGGTATGCCATAACTTACAAATACCGGCCTTGGGGCGCAGAGGGCAAGCAATTCGTGGGAATCCACGGAAAGATCACAACCCGTCTTGCTTCCAAAATCAGCTTCCGCCGCCCCGTATTTCATATAGTTGCCGGCCATCCAGTAATATAAACCACCGGTCAGGTTTTCCACGGCTTCACCAAACACTCTGCGATGCAGGGTTGCACCGCCTTTCCCGGAAGAGCCAATCAGGCCGGTGGCAAAGCGGGGTTCAAAGGCCAGGGTGACCAGGGCCGCTTTACCATAACGCGAGACCCCTTCAATACCCACTTTTTTCGCGTCGACCAGGGTATCCGTCTCAAGGTAATCGAGGCCGCGCGCCGCACCCCAGGCCCAGGCCCGGAGCGCACCCCAGTCTTCGGGTCTCCTGGCTTGACCTTTGTTGACCAGGCCAATGATCCCCCGGGTTAGTCCCGCACCGTTATCTGCCTGAATGCTTGCGGGGTCAATGGTGGCATATCCCCAACCGGCCGCCAGGAGCTGTTCCGTGGGGGGGAGGTCCCCGGCGGGAGGCGGCGCAAAAAAATTGGGAGCTGGTAAGCGGGTGACGGGCGAATAAGCGGGATAACGATCGAAAATCGCTTTCAATGAAGGATCGGCTTTGATCATCATTTCTTTAAAAACCGCGTTGAGTTTTTCCATGTCTTCAGCCGGGGGCTGTGCCGGGGAAGGGAAGGCCGGCCGTCCGAACATCATCAAAACCGGCACCGGCCCCTTTACATTGGCGGGGACCACCAGGATCATGTTGATGTCAACCTGGATCAGTGGGTAGGCGCTGTTGTCCACATGGCCAATCACCTGTTTTGCTATGACCGGTACACGGCCGACAAATTCGCGGTCCGTGATTTTTACGGTCCAGGTCACTGCAGGGATATGTTCTGGAAGCCGTCCATATACTTCTTTCTCAAAGTCCTCCACAATTTCAGGCCGGCGTTGTTTCCACCATTGTTCAGCTGAGGACACTTTTTGTCCCGAACGGGTGGTCAGGATTTCCGGTAATTGAGGGCAGGGATTGGCTTTTGATTCGTCATAGTTTGCATGGTTGGGAGCGGATTCGTTGCCGCTTGGTCCGGGCCTTAGTTTTTTTATGCCCAGTTGGCGCATCATATCATCATGGTCTTCCTGGGCGGTCATGGTTACCAGCGGAGGCCATTGGCCACCCTTATTCGCCTCCTGGCCGATGGATGGGTGAAAAAACCACATAGCCATCCATAAAAAGTTGAATTTTTTCATGTTTCAAAAAATGGTTTATTGGAATTTTATTTTTCGCTGACTGGCTGGTCGGTCCTGAACGGGGAAGCCGGCAATCCTTCCCGGTTGTATAGATTGGGATTGACCGGGTTGTCCGCCCAGGCATAACGCACATGTCGTGGGTTAGGGACCTCCTGATTCCAGACCATCAACTCGTTCCCCCGGATCACCGCCTTTGCCCAAACAAATTTTTTGTCCTCGCCCGCGATGGCAAAATCGCTCAGCTCCTCCCCGTCAAGGGATATCAGGCCGCTGCCAACCTGGGTGAAGGTGATCCTGATTTTATCGCCTTCGATGGCATGGGAATGGTAAAGGGGGCCGGAATGGACCAAGGATTCACCATAAGCGATTTTCAGGGCGGCCAGGGCCATTCTTTCCCCGACGTCTTTTTTATTGTCCGGATGAATGTCGTTCCATTCACCCAGGTCAATGTTTACCGTCATTGCGGTATTGGGCAGGCTGAGGGCCTTTGTCTGGGATTCCCTCAATTCGGCCCAGTTGCTTTCCGAAGGCAGATAGTTATAATCCATATAATTGGGCAGCTGGGCATAGATGAAGGGAGCTTCGGGCTGATTGAATTGGTTGCGCCAGTCCCGGATCAAAGTGGGCAAGAAACCTGCATATTCTTTGGGTCGTCCGGCATTGGTCTCCCCCTGATACCAAAGGATCCCTTTGATGGGGTAGTGGGCGACCGGGGCCACCATGGCATTATACAGGGCGGTGGGCTGATTCTGGGCATTGATCCCGCCCGGCGACGGAGGCCGGGGTATAAAAACTTCGCCCACTTTGTATTTCCAGTCCCCCTTGAGGTCAACCGTATCGTTGGCGGTGAAAATGCAATAAGGTTTATCAGGCACAAAACCGCCTTTGCCGTTGAAATTGGTAACCCGGATGACAAAGGTATTTTTACCTGCTTTCAGAAGTCCGGCGGGGACCGAATACCTTCTTTGGGGATACTGATAGGTGACCTGGCCGACTTGTTTACCGTTGATGTATAAAATATCTGCGTCCACGATGCGGCCGAGCCAAACCCTGGCTGCTTTGCCAGCCATGGCAGTGGGCAGTTCGATTTCTCTCCGGTACCAAACCACCCCATTCAGATCTTTGACGCCCTGGTCTTCCCAATAACCGGGAATATGAATGGTCCGCCAAGCCGAAGGGAGGTAGTCTTCGGCAAACCATGTTTTTGGCCCCGTAAGCCCCTTATCCTGGGAAGGCCTTGCGGCTGGATTGTTTGGAGGGGCTGCCCTCCGGTTCATTTCATGGATATAGGCCGTGTCCTTGTTTTTATTAATGGTCTGGAGAACCTGGGGAAATTCCCTGAACCCCTCTTCGCTGGTCCAGGCTTCGATCGGAGTGCCCCCCACGCTGGCATTGATCAAACCAATGGGTATCCTGTATTTTTCATAGAGTTTCAGGGCAAAAAAATAGGCTACGGCGGAGAAGGGCCTGACCTCTTCCCTGACCGCCGGTCTCCAGGAGCCTGCGGATAAGTCTTCATTCGGGCCGGAAAGGCTGGTCCGCGTTGGGATAAGAAATTGCCTGATTTCCGGCTGGTTCGCGGAGGCGATATCATGGGCATAAGTCACATCATGGATGTTCATCTGGTGGACCATATTGGATTGTCCGGAACAAAACCAGACGTCTCCAAACAGGATGTCCTTCAGGGTTATGTCGTTTTTACCGGAAATTTTAATGAGGTGGGGGCCGCCCGCCTTCATGGCCGGTAAAACGAGTTTCCATTTGCCTTCCGGGGAGGCGGTGGTTTCATGGCGCCGGCCGTCAAAGATAATGCTGACTTTTTCTCCTGCCGATGCCCAACCCCAAAGGGGAATGGGCTGATCCCTCTGCAGGATCATGCTGTCCCGGATGATTTGCGGAAGCCTGATCTGGGTAAAGGAGGGCGCCGGATTCAGCAATAAAGTCAAATAAAATAAAAAAGGGCGCCGGTTTACGCTCCAAGGCATCCTGGTCATAAATCCATTTGATTATCTAAGTTTTAAAGCGAATACCCTTTCGGGTGTTCAAATCCTAATCTATGGATAAAAATAGGAAAAATTAAAGGTTAAGGTATCGGGGGTGTATGACAAATTGCCGGTTTACACTTTAGGATTGTTCTATCAGGGATGAAACCCCGGCCAACCGTATACAGTGCTTCTTCTTTCCGGGCCGGCTCTCCGGTCATGTTATACGAAGGAACCAGAACTTCAAATTGGTAATTACAGCCTGGTAAGTTTTGTAAAAGCCTACCGGATATTTAATTCTTTATAAAATTTCGGAAGATTATAAAGAAGCATGCAATCCGGTTCATGACAGGGTAGCCCCTACCAATCCCGTAACGAACCATCCCTGCAAATAAATCCAATTCCTTGGACTTGGCTAAGCAGAAAAGGCAGGTCCGGACAAATGACCTGCTGGTGACCCAGGCCCCGGCAACAGATTAAAATCTACAGCCGTCGGACTATTGCACTACCATCACTTTTAAAATTCTGTTGGTCCCCAGGTTGACGTTATTGAATGTTCCGTTGTAAATGGAAACTTTTATCATTCCCGGCTCCGATACAAAGGTGGTCATTTGACAACCTTTAAGGTCCGCGGGAATGGACCCTACCACGATGTTTCCCAGATCCACTCCAGGTATTGCAATGGGAGGGGACAGCCAGGTGGTATTTATAAATATAATGCCCGGGTCTATTGTGTCGGCGACGGTGCTGATGATGTTGGCAATTCCGGAGGAAATGATCACCGAGTCGGGGGTGACTGAAACTTTGATGCCGTCTGTTCCGGCGAGGACTTTCAATTTAGGCAGGGAATCGGTGACCCCGACGGGGATCTGCCCATCGGTGGCTTTGCCTAAGGAACGCAAAGCCCCCCGGTCATTGCCTATGATCAGCGAATTGGCGGTCAGGGTATCGGTGCCTGTTCCTCCGCGGCTCACGGGCAGGAGACCGGTTACTTTGGTGGCCAGGTCTATCGTGGAATCTGCAATGTCTGCATTGTTCAGGGTTCCGTCCAGGATCGCCCTGGAATCGATGGATCCGGTCCCAAGGTCCTGATTGAGTATAGTGGAGTCCAGGATGGTCCTTGAATCAATGGCCCCGGTATTAATATCCTGGTTGATCAGGGTGGAATCCAGTACGGTCCGGGAGTCTACGGCCCCCGTTTTGATATCCTGGTTGATCAGGGTGGAATCCAGTACGGTTCGGGAGTCTACGGCCCCCGTTTTGATATCCTGGTTGATCAGGGTGGAGTCCAGTACGGTCCGGGAGTCCACGGCGCCGGTATTGATATCCTGGTTGAGCAGGGTGGAGTCCAGTACGGTCCGGGAGTCCACGGCAGCGGTGTGGATGTCCTGGTTAAGTATGGCTGAATCCAAAATTTTATACGTAGTGATGGCATTGTCGGCGATATCGTCCGTGTAAAAGGAATAGGGCACCGACATAAACTGTTGGTTGCTCACCAGCCGGTAGTTGCCGTCGTTTTTGATGGCCAGTTCCACCTTTAAAAACTGGTCGGCATCGATCCAGGGGATGTCCAGCATCCGGGGATAGGGATTGCTGCCGCTGACCGTTCCTTTGCCGATGATGAGGGTGAACATTCCGTATTTATCCGTAGTGGTGGTATGCGTTTCTTCCCATTGAACAGGGCCATTCAGCCCTTTGGTAATGGTAAACCGCACCCCAATGGCTTTTTTGTACACGGGTTTTCCCGAAATATCGGTTCCGACAATTTCTTTGCCGGTTTCATCCACGGCCACCGCCTGGTAATAGATCCCGCTCAGATCTCCTATTTTATTTTGGGAAAGAGCATGGGGCAGGATTCCTATCGAAAAGAAAATACTTATATAAAAAAGTTTGTTCATTTTATATCGTTTTAGGTTTTAAGCTATATTTTATTCCGAAAAAGAAATGGACACGCCGACGCTTAAGCCGTAGCCAAAATTTTTCGTTTTTTGCCCCGGATCCTTTTCTATATTGGTCAGGCCCAGCAAATAATTTAATTCCAGGTAAGTAGAAATATAATCGGACAGTTTGATGTTCAGGCCAGGGGAAAAGATTAACCCGTAATCGATATTGCTCAGGAGGTTGGATTCCGTGATGTTGAGGTTTTCATTATGCGTCACCTGGAGGCCCCGGAGTAAAAAGGCGTAATAGCCGGAGGCGAGAAAATAGGGATTCACCGTTTCAAACCGGGTCATGTAGCCCAGCCCGAGTTTTAAATCGGCATATTGAAGTTTCCAGGAATAATTCTGGTCGTCATACACCAGGTTTGCCCCTCCGTTGCGCATGCCGATCCCCGGTTTAATGATCAATCCGATGTCATTCACATAACGGTAGCCGATGCCATAGGCCCCGGTGTATAAGCCCTGGTATTCCTTGTTGTGGGATACGCCCGCCCGGTCCTTGAATTTGAAGGAAGTAAAAAGTTGGGAGGCTTCCAGGACCAGCCCAGATTGTGCGGGCAGGACCGTCGAAAAGGCTACAAAGAGGCAGAGCAATAAAAAGAGTTTCATTGTTTTCATAATGCATTTTAATTGGAAATGATCAATTTCAAGGTTTTCGAATTTTGTTTGGAATCATGAATGGTGATTAAATACATCCCGTTTGCCCAGGAGGCGCAATGGATGGTATGCGACGAAAGGTTGGGGACTTTTTCGGAAAGGATGAACCGGCCGTTTACATCGGACACCGTAATGACGGAGGGCCCTGTTTCCTCTTCACTGGCTAAGGTCACCGAACGGCTGGCCGGGTTTGGAAATACGACTACGTTCAAATTATTCAAGAAGGGATTGCTGATTTCCTTCACCGTAAAAAGTACGGGTTGTTGAAAACCCTGTGCAACCGTTACCCCAATGGAACCCAACTCAGTATGAAAACTTTGACCGGCCGTCTGGCCGATCAGGATATTTTCAGTGAGCCCTGAAGAACCATAACTTGAAATCGATTGCCGTTTGATGGACTGGGTCCAGGCGGTACCCGGCAGGATGAATGCCATGACAAACAGTCCAGCCATGGACCATTTTTTCATTACAAGAATTTGATTCATAAAATTGATATTTATAGAAAGTGCCTCTCACCTGGAATCCCGTGCAAATCCCCGCACCCCCTATTTATTGTTTTAACTAAACTCTAAGTCGCTCCCGATTATTATGTTTTTGATAAAGAAATTTTCACAAATCCTTAAGCTATTGAGATTAAGCCGTTTCCTCAAGGGGGGGGCCGGGTTTAAATTCCAATGGATCAAGTGAATTGTTATTAAAATTATCAAGCCCGTGGCTTCAATAATCCAGGAGCAGGTCATCCGTTGAAAATTTTGTTTTATTTGCAGAAGGACCTGCCATTGGCCAAATCATGGGAAAGACGAATATAATCATTTAATTTACAAACAAATATATATATTGAGCGGAACGATATACGGATGGAATGTTCCCCCTTGTTTTAAATTCACCCGCTTTCGGCCAGTTTCAGTGTCGGGACCCGGAGACCAAGGAGGACCATCCCTCAATTCAGCGATGACCAACTGAGAAACAACAGAATCAGACGAAGTACGAGAACTGGAGGGCCAAAGGGCAGTGCAAAACCATAGTAGAATAATAATTCAACCGGGACAATGGCCAAAGACAGAACGGCGCTTCCTTTGTCACCATTCCAAAGTCCATAGCCCGCAACACATTCGACCACGCAAATGAGGAGAAATCCACTGAGGAGCGGCAGGGTCGTATGGATGCCCATTCTTTCAAAAGGCCCATACCCGTAGGACGGAAATCCAAGCACATATGGTATTCCCTTGCCTTTCATCAGGCTCCAAATCCCATACAAACACGGAATTCCAAATCCCAAGCCTGCAAACCATAAACATACCGCTGCTGTTTTGATCACTTTATTATTGGCTATTGATTCATTGAAATTATTGAAAAATTAAACTTCCACCGTATTTTCCAGGGTAAAACGGAGTTCCGCGAACTTTATGCGTCTCCCGGTTTTACAACCGGTTTGCGGGCATTTATTCCGGTCAATCGAAGGAGGATATTCTTATCTTATTGATATCTAAGATATTATATAAAAAAGGTATCCGTTTAGGAATTGCCTTCCCAAACCGGAATAACATATCAGGTACATTCAGGATGACCAGGGCGGGTAAGTCCGGGATCCGGAACCTTCCGTTTAAGTCAAATCATAAAATAGTAAGTCTATTGCATGGATTCGGATTTAACGGCAGCCGGATTAATTCATGATTACCACCTTTAAATTCCGGTTTGTACCCAAATCGACAAAGTTGGAAGTGAGGTTGGTAATGGCGACCTTGATTATACCAGGTTCTGAAACAAAGGTGGTCATCTGACAACCATTTAGGTCCACCGGAATGGACCCGATGACGACGGATTCCATGGTCGCCCCTTCAACGGCTATGGGTGGAGATAACCAGGTCGTGAATATACTGATGATACCGGGATTAATGGTGTCGGCCACTATGCTTTGAATACTTTTTATTCCCGGAGAAAGGATGCCGGAAGATATCAGTACGGAGTCGGCGGTAATGGTAACCTTAACTCCGTCCTTACCGGCAAGGGTTTTTAATTTTGGAAGGGAATCCGTGATGCCAACCGGAATTTGCCCGTCCGTGGCTTTGCCGAGTGCATGTATCCCCCCACGGTCATTGCCCAACAAAAGGGAGTTGGCAGCCAGCGAATCGGCGCCTGTTCCACCATACATGACAGGAAGAATGCCGGTCACTTTGGAAGCCAGATCAATCGTGGAATCCGCAAGGTCCTCATTTTTCAAGGAACCATCGAGGATTAACCGGGAATCGATTGCCCCGGTGTTGAAATCCTGGTTGATGAGGGAAGAATCCCGGACAATGCGGGAATCGACACTGCCGGTAAGCAGGTCCTGGTTGGCAATGGATGAATCCAGAATGGAGCGGGAATCGATACTGCCGGTGGACAAATCCTGGTTGAGGATGGTGGAGTCCAGGAGGGTCCGGGAGTCCACACTGCTGGTCCGGAGGTCCTGGTTGGCCAGGGTGGAATCCTGAATGATACGGGAGTCCACACTTCCGGTAAGCAGGTCCTGGTTGGCAATGGAAAAATCCAGAATGGAGCGGGAATCGACACTGCCGGCGGACAAGTCCTGGTTTATGACGGAAGAGTCGAGGAGGGTGCGGGTATCGACACTGCCGGTGGACAAATCCTGGTTGAGGATGGTGGAGTCCAGGATGATCCGGGAGTCTACGGCGCCGGTCCGGAAGTCCTGGCTGGTGATGGTGGAGTCGAGGATGGTCCGGGAATCGACACTGCCGGTCCGGAGGTCCCTGTTGAGGATGGTGGAGTCGAGGAGGGTGCGGGTATCGACGCTTCCGGTCCGGAGGTCTTGGTTGAGTATGGTGGAATCTAATATTTTAAGGGTGGTGATGGCATCCTCTGCTATATCATCCGTATAGAATGAATAGGGCACGGCCATGAATTGCTGGTTGCTTACCAGTTTATAATTCCCGTCGTTTTTGATGGCCAATTCCACTTTCAAATACTGGTCGGCCTCGATCCAGGGAATGTCCAGCATCCGTGGGTAGGGAGCGGCTCCGGTGGACGTTCCTTTTCCGATGATCAATGTAAATAATCCGAATTTGTCGGTGGTGGTCGTATGGGTTTCTTCCCATTGCACAGGGCCATTCAGTCCTTTAGTGATGGCAAAACGGACGCCAATGGCTTTATTATAAAGAGGTTTTCCGGAAATGTCCGTACCGACGATTTCCTTGCCGGTTTCATCCACGGCAACGGCCTGGTAATAAATTCCGTTTAAATTGCCAATTTTCTGGGCCAGGACATTTGGTATTATTCCCATGGATAATAAAATACCTATATAAATCAGCTTTTTCATTTTAAATCTTTTTAGAATTTGACCTTAATTTTCTGTCAATGAAATGGCCACTCCCAGGCTCAATCCGTAGGCAAAATTTTTCGTTTTTTGCCCGGGGTCCTTTTCAATATTGGTGAGGCCTTTGAAATAATTCAGTTCGAGATAACTTGAGATGTAATCCGACAGCTTGATGTTGACACCGGGAGAAAAGATCAATCCGTAATCGATGTTGCTCAGCAGGTCGGATTCCGTGATGTTGAGGTTTTCATTGTGCGTGGTTTGGGCGCCCCGGAGCAGGAAAGCATAATATCCCGAAGCCATAAAATAAGGATTGATTTTTTCAAATCGGGTCATGTACCCGAGCCCGAGTTTTATTTCCGCATATTGCAGCCTCCAGGAATAATTCTGGTCGTCGTAAACCAGGTTGGCTCCTCCGTGGCGTACGCCGATGCCGGGTTTGATGATCAATCCGATGTCATTCACATAACGGTAACCAATGCCATAGCCCCCGGTGTATAAACCCTGGTATTCCTTGTTGTGGGATACGCCCGCCCGGTCCTTGAATTTGAAGGAGGAAAACAACTGGGAAGCTTCCAGGACCAATCCCGACTGAGCAAGCCCTGTTAATGAGCAAGCGGCAAGCAGGCAGAGTACATAAATGGATTTCAAGATTTTCATAATGTATTTATTTGGAAATGATTAATCGGATGGTTTTTACCCGTCGCCCGGGATCCTGGATGGTGATCATATACACCCCATTGGCCCAGGATGCGCATCGGAGGGGGTGTGAAGTCAGCTTCATTACCTTTTCCGAATGAAGGAATCTTCCGTTCACATCGGTTACGGAGATGATCGCTTGTTCGATTTCCGCATCACTGGCCAGGGTGACGGAATGACTGGCCGGGTTAGGATAGACTGTTATGTTTAAAGTATTCAGAACAGGTGCAGGGATCTGCACCACATGATAACGGGGGCCTTGCTGAAATCCCGGTGAAACGGTGATTTCGTTTGGATGGACCGTGGTATTATAAGCCTGGCCTGCGGTCTGGCTTATGGACACCGTTTCAGTTTGGGTTGAAGAACCGTAGGCCGGTATGCTTTGCCTTTTGATCGATTGGGCATGGACCGGTCCCGATAACAGGAAGAGCAGGACAATACCCGGCCCTGCCACAAACAGGATTGGTTTTTTTTTCATATATAACGGATTATGATGAGTGCATTCAAAACAGGTCAGCCCGGTTACCGCGAGAATTTGTCCCTTGGTTTTCCTACTCCTTGCTGACCAAAAAATCGAAATTCTTAATCAGCTCTTGTTCACATCACCATTATTGAGGACGAACCTGTAGCTGTAGTCAGGCATTCTTGTGTTCTTTTTTTCTAGGTCAAAACCAAAATACAAAAATTCCCAATCATAACTGATATACAGACAAAAAATGCCGGGAATTTTCTTCCGCATACTTATTGATTTGGTCTATAAATTTATAAAGATTATTAATTTGATTTATTTGGCTCCTTCCGCTAATATTGCATGGGCAGGGAGAGTCCTTTTGAATACTGGGCTGCGGGGTGAACCAGCTTTTGAGTCATACCGCAACGGAACTTTTTGAGCGATGCGTTCTTGCCATTATTCATTTTCTTTTATCTAACCCGTAATTCAACCAAATATGGAAAAAAATACATCCGAAGCCCTTGCTTCACCGAAGCAAAATGGTCAAAGCAAGTGTCCGTTCCATGGCGGTGCGCTCAAACAAACCGCCGGCGGCGGCACCCGGAACCGCGACTGGTGGCCAAATCAGTTGAAGCTCAACATCCTGCGCCAGCATTCCGCTTTATCCAATCCGATGGGCGAAAAATTCAACTATGCCGAGGAATTCAAAACCCTCGACCTGAATGCCCTAAAAAAGGACATTTTTGAACTGATGACGAATTCCCAGGACTGGTGGCCGGCCGACTACGGTCATTATGGCCCCTTCTTTATCCGGATGGCCTGGCACAGTGCGGGCACTTACCGCATCTCGGACGGCCGGGGCGGCGGGGGCTCCGGCAGCCAGCGGTTTGCACCGCTCAACAGCTGGCCAGACAATGTCAACCTGGACAAAGCACGCTTGTTGTTATGGCCCATCAAACAGAAATACGGCCGGAAAATTTCCTGGGCTGACCTGATGATCCTGACGGGAAATTGCGCGCTCGAATCCATGGGCCTGAAAACTTTTGGTTTCGGGGGAGGAAGGGAAGACATCTGGGAACCGGAGGAGGATATCTACTGGGGATCCGAGGGCAAGTGGCTGGACGATAAAAGATACTCCGGGGACCGGGAACTGGAAAATCCCCTGGCAGCCGTCCAAATGGGCCTGATCTATGTAAATCCTGAAGGACCCAATGGAAACCCCGACCCGCTGGCCGCAGCCCGCGACATCCGAGAAACCTTCGGGCGGATGGCTATGAATGATGAAGAAACGGTGGCCCTGATTGCAGGAGGACATACCTTTGGTAAAACACACGGTGCGGCCGATCCCAGCAAATACGTAGGCCCGGAACCCGCGGCGGCCGGTATCGAAGAACAAGGACTCGGCTGGAAAAACAGCTTCGGCAGCGGAAAAGGAATCCACACCATTGGTTCAGGCCTGGAAGGAGCCTGGACCACCACGCCCACGAAGTGGAGCAACAATTTCTTCTGGAACCTCTTTGGCTACGAATGGGAACTGACTAAAAGCCCTGCCGGTGCGCATCAATGGAAACCAAAACACGGGATGGGTGCCAATACCGTACCGGACGCCCACGACCCGGCTTTAAGACATGCGCCCACCATGCTGACCACGGACCTCGCCCTGCGGGTGGATCCGGCCTACGAAAAAATATCGAGGCATTTTATGGATCATCCCGATGAGTTTGCGGATGCTTTCGCCAGGGCCTGGTACAAACTGACCCACCGTGACATGGGACCGATTTCCCGTTACCTGGGCCCGGAAGTGCCCAAGGAAGTGCTGATCTGGCAGGATCCGGTTCCAGCGGTTACGCACAAACTGGTTGACGAGCAAGACATCGAGGCGCTGAAGAAAAAGATCAAGGATTCAGGTCTGACCATATCCCAAATGGTAACTACCGCCTGGGCCTCTGCATCCACTTTCAGGGGTTCCGATAAACGCGGAGGAGCAAACGGTGCCCGCATCCGGCTGGCCCCTCAGAAGGATTGGGAAGTAAACAACCCCAGCCAACTGGCAAATGTGCTGAAGACCCTCGAAGGCATCCAATCGGAATTTAATAAATCGCAGTCCGGCGGCAAACAGGTTTCATTGGCCGACCTGATCGTTCTGGCCGGCTGCGCCGGAATCGAAAAAGCGGCCGGGAAGGCCGGTCATTCTGTCACCGTTCCTTTCAAACCGGGAAGGACCGATGCCTCCCAGGAACAAACCGATGTTGAATCGTTTGCCGTACTTGAACCGGCGGCAGACGGATTCCGCAATTATCTGAAACCGGGTCAAGTCGCCTCAGCTGAAGAAATGCTGGTGGACAAGGCCCAACTCCTGAACCTGACCGCACCCGAGATGACGGTGCTGGTCGGAGGCATGCGTGTCCTGAACGCGAATTTCGATCAGTCTAAACATGGGGTTTTCACCAAACATCCGGAGGCCCTCACCAACGACTTTTTCGTGAACCTGCTTGATCTGAACATCGGCTGGAACGCAATATCGGAAGCCAAGGATGTTTTTGAAGGCCGGGACCGGAAAACCGGTGAGGTCAAATGGACCGGTACCCGCGTGGATCTTATCTTCGGTTCGAACTCCGAACTCAGGGCCCTTTCTGAAGTCTATGGATCTTCAGACGCGAAAGAGAAGTTTATGCAGGACTTTGTGGCAGCCTGGACCAAGGTGATGAACCTTGACCGCTTTGACCTGGCCGATTAACAGAGTTGAATTATTCATATCACAAGGGGTGCCTGGAAACGGGTACCCCTTTTTATTTTATCACCCGGTGCAATACGGAAATTCTTCGTTCGATTACCATTATGCTTGTGGTCCCAGCCCGGGACCTGGATCCGGATGAACCACTGTCCTGAAGGTTAAATGATATCCTGTGATAATCCGGTACCCATTCGCTGACCTTCCGGTTTATCCTTCAAATTGTAACTTTCGCTGAAGAAGCAAAGCGGAAGATGAATAAAACCATTTTTATCCTCCTGGTTTTCGTTTATTCCTTCTCAGCAGGCCAGGATTCTTCCGGCAAGCTGGACAGCGAATTCCGGAATCCCCCAAAAGATACCAGGCCCTGGGTTTTCTGGTACTGGGTCGATGAAAACATTTCAAAGCCCGGGATCACCAAAGACCTGGAAGCCATGGCGAGGGTGGGCATAGGCCAGGCGCTGATCGGGCATATCTCTCCAGGTCCGGTCCGCGGGGATGCCCGGATGCTCAGTAAGGAATGGTGGGATATGGTGGCCTTTGCCGTGAAAGAAGGGCAGCGCCTGGGTGTGGACATTGGATTTTTCAACGGACCGGGATGGAGCCAGTCGGGTGGGCCCTGGATCAGCCTGGACCAATCCATGCGGCATGTGGTAAGCGACGAATGGAGGGTTCGGGGCCCGGCCCTTTTAAGAGAAAAACTGCACGTGCCCGGACCTGGGTTTAAACAAATTGCCCTCCAGGCTTTTCCCGTGGACAGCAGGTCCGCAAAATCCCCGGGCCCTTCCGATATGATTTCCTTCCAGGCCCGACCGGAAACCGGAAATATTTACAAGTTGTTTGACCGGGATACGGCCACCAGCTATTCTTTCCCGGCCGGCTCTGGCAGTAATGAAAAAATTACCTTGGACTTAGAGTTTAAAGAACCCTGGACCATTCAGGCAATCAAATTTGATTACCCACCGGTTTCTTTTTATACACAGGTGGATTTCCAGTCTGCTGAACCGGATGGGATGTACCGTTCGATCAGAAAATTTAAAATCGACCGGCGGAATATCCAGTTTCAGATCGGGCCTAAACGATTTGAACCCCTGTGGTTTGCCGTGCCGGCTACCCGGTCCAGGCGGTTTCGTTTTGTTTTCGATCAGATCCGGGCGACCGACAGCCTTAGGTTTAAAGAAATAGAATTATACACCGGAACGGTCGTGGACCAGCATATCGACAAACAATTGGGTAAAATGGCTTCCGACCCGGTCCCTCTTTGGGACGCCTACCTGTGGCCGGAACAAGAGGAACCAGGCAACGGAGACCTGATCAAACCGGAAAGCCTACTGGATCTCCGATCCCGGGTGGATGCCGAAGGTTTTTTGAATTGGGAAATTCCTCCCGGGGATTGGGTCATCCTCCACTCGGGCATGGCGCCCACCGGGGCCGTCAATGTACCCGTGCCCCCTGAAGCGACAGGGTTTGAATGCGATAAATTTTCGAAGGAAGCGATAAAGACCCATTTCCAGGCTTTTGCCGGGCAATTTCTGAAAACCATACCCAGGGCAGAAAGGACCGCCCTGAAGACCATCGTCATCGACAGTTATGAAGTCGGATCCCAGAATTGGTCAAACGATTTTGCAGCCCTATTTGCTGAAAGATTCGGATACGATCCCCTGCCCTGGTTGCCTGTATTTGCCGGCAGGATCGTTAAAAGCGCAGACCTCTCCAACCGCTTTTTATGGGATGTTCGGAGGTTGGGCGCGGACCTCATCGCTGAAAATTATGTAGGCCACCTCCGGAAACTTTCCAATCGAAACGGATTGGACCTCTGGCTGGAAAACTATGGGCATTGGGGTTTCCCAGCCGAGTTTTTGCAATACGGAGGCCGGGCCGATATGGTTTCGGGGGAGTTTTGGTTTGAAAACCCATATTGGGACCTGGGCCCCATCGAATGCCGGGCCGCCAGTTCGGCAGCCCATATTTATGGAAAAAACAGGGTCTTTGCAGAAGCATTCACCGCCGGTTTCAATTTCAAACAATATCCGGCTTCGATGAAAAGCCGGGGTGACCGGATGTTTTGCGAAGGCATCAATCATTTTGTCCTCCACCTTTATATTCACCAGCCCTGGGAAAACCGGGTCCCGGGTGTGACGGCCTGGTTCGGGATGAGTTTCCAGCGGAACAATACCTGGTTTGAGCAGAGCAAGGCATGGGTGGATTACCTGCGACGCTGCCAATATCTGCTCCAGCAGGGCGATCCGGTGAGCGACTTGTGTTATTTTACGGGCGAAGATGTTCCCAAAATGACCGGAGCCCTGAATCCGGCCTTGCCGTCGGGTTATGATTATGATTTTATCAATGCCGAGGTCCTGGAGCGGGCCCGGGCCAGGGATGGAAAAATTATTCTCCCACATGGAAAAGAATACCGCCTGCTCATCCTGCCCGAACAAACCACCATGAGGCCGGCAATGCTTGAAAAACTGGAAAAACTGATAGCGGATGGGGCCGCCGTTTACGGACCCCCGCCTTCCCGATCACCCAGCATGGCCGGTTATCCCGGTTCGGACCAGGAGATCATGCGCCTGGCCATGCGGATCTGGGGCAATAAAGGAACAGTTACTGCCTCAGGCCGGTCATACGGGAAAGGAAAACTGTACCGGGATCAGGACCTTGCCGGGGTGTTGGAGGACATGTCCCTGCCTCCGGATGTCCTCATGGCCGACACCGGGATCCTGTGGACCCACCGGTCATCCATGGGCCTGGACATTTATTTTCTTTCCAACCTGGATGACCGGGAAAAAAAGTCCTGGATCAGCTTCCGGGTAAAAAACCGGGTTCCGGAACTTTGGGACCCCGCTTCGGGAAGGATCTCCGAACTGTCTTCATACCGGATGGAGGGAGAAAGAACCAAGGTACCGGTATGCCTGGATCCATCGGGTTCGGTTTTTATCGTTTTCCGTAAAGCCGGCGGAGAGGCCGCAGAACCAAAAGCACGGTCAACCCATGCAGTAAAGGAGATTGCCCTGGATGAGCCCTGGCAATTGCATTTTCCGGGAGGATGGGATGCGCCGGATTCCATCACGGTCAAGGACCTGACTTCCTGGACCGATTTTTCAGATATGGGTATAAAATATTTTTCGGGCACAGCCAGGTATAAAAACACGTTTAATATCCCGGTGGAAACCCTGAAGGAAAACACCCGGGTCATCCTTGACCTCGGAGAAGTCAGGATGATGGCCGAAGTGACCGTCAATGGCAGGAACCTCGGGGTCCTTTGGAAAAAGCCATATAAAACGGAGATCACAGAGGCTATCCGCACCGGGGACAACCAGGTGGAGATCCGGATCACGAACACCTGGTGGAACAGGTTGGTGGGGGATGCGAAGTATCCGGAAGGGCTACCGGGCAGCGAGGTCCATGCTCCCCGGACTTTTGTGACGGTAAAGGGATGGACCGGGGAGGAGGAACTGATGGATTCGGGTTTGATCGGGCCGGTGGTGGTTAAAATTAGGGAAGAATGATGGACCGGCTTTAAAAGGATCATGACGCCCTGGAACAACACATCAGTCGACGGGGACGACTCGAGGGTCCGGTACCTACCGATATAGGTTTTGTACGAATGAGCCCGGGTCCATCCTTAGTGACCCAAGTCTTTCAGGCAGCGAGTTGAGTCATCAAATTGTGCATGTCCAGGATTCCCCAATGCGCGATATATTTTCCATTGCGCAGTTGTACGATGTCGATCACCTCCATCACCACGCTTTTATTCGTGGGTTTTACCCCGAAAAATTCGCCTTTGTGGATTGCATGAAATGATTTTCTGGTGGTCACCTTGTCCCCTTCAGCGATCATCTCGTGAATTTCGACTTTCAATTCAGGGAACGCGGGTTTGAGCAGCTGGTTGAAAAAATAAATCACCGCATCGGGTCCCTGGGGCGAACCGGGAGGGGCAGTGTAATTGATAAAGTCCGGTGCAAAGATTTCATGCACCGTATTTATGTTGCCGCCTTCGATAAATTCCTTGTTTACCCGTTAAACGATTTTTTTGTTTTGTTCTGTAGTCATGATTTTTGGTTTATGAATGAAATAACAGACCAAAGATGGGTCGGATCCCATTTGCGGTTATTGTCCGGAAGCGACTTTGAATGGAACTATTCCGACGCGTTGCGAAATTCCAAAGGGGTTTGCCTGCACATTTTTTTAAAGAACCTGTTGAAATGTGGGGGATCTGCGAATTCTAATTTATAAGCAATTTCCGAAACGCTGGATTGTGAATGCAGCAGGTAGACTTTTGCTTCCATCAGCAACATTTCATCGATCAGGTCGCGGGCAGTTTTGTCGGAGCAGGTTTTGACCGCCCGGTTCAAATGGTCCGGCGATACATGAAGCAGATCTGCATATTCGGCTACTTTGCGGACGGTGAGAAAATGCCGGCTCACCAGTTTCAGGTAGGCGAAAAAAAGGTTTTGCGCCGGGTTGGAGCTGCCCTGGCTGGAGAGCTGGACCGCATCATAGTCCCGGCTGGCGTGGATGAGGATCAGCTGGATGTATAATTTTATGGTCTCACTCAAATGGGTTTTCCGGTTCCTGACCTCATCGTTTATTTTGAAGATTATTTTTTCAATTTCCGACGCGGTTTCTTCCTTCAGTTCAAAACATTGCACCCCCGAATGGTTGAGAAACGGAAACTTCCAGGTTTTGTTGGCAAAGAGGGAAGTGCTGGAAATGAATTTTTCCGTGAAGAGCATGTAATAGGCCAGGAAATCGGGGTTTACATCGTAAAGCGAAAAAATTTGGCCGGGTATTCCAAACAGGATCCAATTGCGTACCGGCCGGTATTTTTCCAGCCCGATGTCAAACCTGGCGCTGCCCTGGCGGGTGAGGGAAATCCTGAAATATTCGGTCTTGATGTGTTCAATTTTCTTTTTTACATCCCTGGTGGAATAAAGCCCGAAGCCATGGTCTATAAGTCCGGAAGAATTGTCCATTCCGAAATCACTTTTCCCCTTTCCTTCTTTATGAATTTTATACAGTTCGGTGTCCAGTTTGACTTGCCTGATCCCGGTGGAAACACTCTTATACATATCCGGTTTTACTTTTCGGTTTAAAGCCATCCTTGCCCGATATCCGGTCCAGGTCATTCCGAATGGCTGCCCGGAATGCGGATGACCGCTTAAAAATTACTTTATTTTCTGAATATTTCCAAGAGGGCCGTGACCCCAATCTGCACGCCCAGAGGGATCCCCGCCAGGTCCACCTGGTAATTTCCGTTGTGATTAAAAAAAGGCGCCCGTTTTCCTTCCCGGACTGCCTGGGCATAGAGCTCCGGATCAGCGGTTCCGACGAGGATGAAATCACAGGTCGTTTTATTATTTCCCAAAACCAAATGATAAAAGTCTTCCGAAGCCATAATGGGCGGAGTGTCGGAAAATATATTTTCAGGACCGAGTAGGGGTGTCAAAGCGTTATTTATTTTCCTGACCAGGGGAGTATGGTTGACCTGGGGAAATACATTGCTTTTCATAAGTATTTTAGGATGGAGTTCATGGGGAAGGCCGTTGGCTACTGCAAGGCCCTCATTTATCCTTTTTATGCCCTCCAGGAGGGTATTTCTTGTTTTTTCAGTAAACCACCTTAGGTTGAGTTTGGCCACTGCATAAGCTGGAATGACGTTGTTATCTGAACCCGCTTGAATGGAACCTACGGTCAATACCCCCACATCCTGGGCAGGGAGACTGCGGCTGATCAGGGTTTGGTACTGGAGGACGGCATTGCTGGCCATCACGATAGGATCTATGGCCAATTCAGGTGTGGAACCATGTCCGCCTATCCCATAAAAAGTCACATCAAGTTGATCGCTGCCGGAAGTCCGCTCGCCGGTGCCGTTAATGATACTTCCTACCGCAATGGGCCAGGTATGCATCCCGAATAAATAATCCGGTATGGGAACACCCTTTTCATACATTTTATCGTTCACCATGGCCTTTGCCCCGGTCATGGGTTCTTCGGCTGGCTGAGCCAGAAAAACCAGGGTCCCTTTCCACTGGTCTCTCAGTGCCATCATGATCCGGGCGATGCCCAGCATCCAGGTGACATGCGCATCGTGTCCGCAAGCATGCATGACCGGTACTTCCGTACCATCTTCTTTTTTCATGGTTTTGACGCTGGCATAGGGCAGTCCGGTGGTTTCTTTTACGGAATTGCAGTCCATATCGGCCCGGTACATCACAATGGGCCCTTCCCCATTCTTTAAAACACCTACAACTCCGGTTTTTGCAATCCCGGTAATGACTTCAAAACCTAAAGTCTTTAATTCTTTAGCTACAATCCCGGAAGTACGAAATTCCAGAAATCCCAATTCAGGATTTTGATGCAGGTCTTTGAATATTTCCACCAGACGTGGGGAGTCTGCATAAGCCATTTCCTTGACTGGTTTGGAGGTCTGAGCGGGAAGGGTTAGAATTGCCAACAGGCATACTTTCAGAAGAATGAATGTCTTGGTCATGGTTTTCATGCTGAGATTTTTGAGGATGAGGATGAGGTTAAGGATGAGGTTAAGGATGAGGTTAAGGTTAAGGTTGAGGTTAAGGTTGAGGTTAAGGTTGAGGAACTTCAATCCTTAAAATGGTTTTTTAAAAACCGAAGCCCCTCCTGTGCAAAGAAATCCTGGTTCTCAGCCAGGTTTTTCCAGATGCAAACGGCGCCGGCCAGTTCCTTGATCTCGGGAGTAAAACTTTCAATGGAGAGGGCGCCCTGGTATCGGATGTTTTTTAATCCCCGTTTCAGGGAATCCCAATCGGTTTGCCCGGTCCCGGGGGTACCGCGGTAGTTCTCCGAAACCTGCACATGGATCAATTTATCTCCGGTCAGGGTAATGGCCTCCTCGAGGTTGCGTTCTTCGATGGCCATATGAAAACCATCCAGCATCACTTTGGCTGCGGGGTGGCTAACCTCCTTTACAAGACGCATCACGTCTTCAGCCGTATTGACCAGGTCGGACTCAAAACGGTTTAATGGTTCCAGGGCAATGGCCAGGCCACGTTCCTGGGCCATACGGCATACTTTGTGAAGATTGCGGACGGCCAGGTCCCACTCCGCCCTGCGCTGTTCCGGAGGAACCATCCGCGCCTTGCCCACCGCCGAGTACATGGGGCCGGCCAGGAAGCCGGTATCCCAGGCCGTGCAAAGGTCCAGGCATTCACGAATGTAGGCAAAACAGTTTTCATGCACGGCCGGGTCCTCATGGGTCAGGTCGCGCGTAGGGCCAAAGGCCCCGCAGACGATGGCTTTGAGGCCGTGGTCCCCGAGTGCCGCCTTTACCTCTTTTGCTTTTATTTTTTCAGGGTACTCCACGGGAATTTCCACCGCATCGTAACCCATCGATTTAATCTTTGGGAAAAGGGATATGGTTTCCGAGGTGAACGGAGAAGTCCACAGCCAGGTGCTCACGCCAAAAGTCAAATTCATACCGGTGTTTTAAATCTTTTGTTTAAATGATTGAGTCGGAGAAGACGGAGAAGATCCTGATTGCTTTTCGGGGCTTTTATTCAGGAGAAAAATTTGCCACCTCATCAGCCTTTTTAGATCAGCGGAATCCGGGATGATCCTCTCCCTTCACTTCATAGCCCCGCCACTTGTATTCTTTAGCCAGGCGGGATGCTGCCGGCCAGGCTATCTGGTGTTGATCGCTCGCCACCCATTTTCTTCTGTTTTCTTCCGTATCGAAAGAAATTTGGATCTGGTAGTTGAAGGTCGTGGGCTCCGCCTGGATGGACTTGGCTACCTCCTTGGGGAAAAGACGCACCAACCTGGATCCGAGATAACCTTGCTGAACGGTCATGGCCGGCACATAAATGGAATGATACATTTTTTCAAAGGCCTCGCTGTTTTCTTCCGGCACCACAAAGTCCATTTGCAAAACCATGGCCTTTGGTTTTGCCGGATTCGCTTCTTTATTTTGAGAGGCCGCCACACCGATCACCAGTAATTCGAGGTCCGCGGTTCCCGAATTCGACAAGGCCAGGGTTTCACCCAGGGAACCGGTAAAACTGTCGTCCGCAACGATGGGCTGGGTGGAGGAGTTCACCGTAAGGGTACCGCTTCCCTTAATCACATAATATACTTCTTCAATCCCTTCAAGACGGCGAGGCCCTACGGATTTTCCGGCCGGGATCACCAGGTGGTCTACATGATTCCAGTGGGTGCTGAAAATTTCCGGGCCGAAGGCCCTTTTGCAGAGCGCCCCCTGGCCTGCATACGGGTGCTGGTTGTCTTTGAGCCCCTCTTTGTTCAATGAACCGGAAACAAAAACCGGGACGCGATCGATGCTGGCGCCTACCCGGTTATCACCCAGGTCAAAAGCATCCCCCTGTCCTTTAAACTTTGACACCGCAAAATTCAGCCACCGGACAGGGCCATCGGTTGGATTATAGATGGCATGTGCATCCCCCTGTTTGCACGGAACGGCAACCGGAGCTTGTAGCCTCGACGTGCGTCCATTGATGGTAAATTCCGCTTCACCGTCAAGGAGAACATACATCTCTTCAATCTGGTGATGAAAGTGGTGCCCGATGCCTCCTTTGGATTCGATGACGCCGGCATGCAGGTAAAGAAAGTTTGTGGATAACACATCCCGTCCGATCAGCTGTGCGAATTGCATTTGTCCCGCACCGGCATGCACGGCGCGGAGCACCCGGTACTGCGCAGGATCATTATGCACGATGCGATCGGGTTTGGATTGGGTAAAAGACGGCAGGGCCGTGATGGAAAAGAAAAACAAAAACAGTCTGTTCATATAACCTTAAGATTTGAATTTAAGAATAATTCGTTATTCCATTAAAAGAGGCTCTCGCCAGGTGTGCGGCAGGATTCACCATTTCAATTATTTATTTCTCCCTGAGCCCATACACTACGTACCCTCTGGGCAAAGCCCCCGGTTTCAGGGAGTGATTATAACTATCCGGTGCAAAGGGGCCGGTGGCATTGATCACCAGGTATTGTCTGCCATTCCTTTCGAACATGGAGGGCTGAGCATTGGATTCGTAGCTCAAGGTCGTTTCCCACAGGAGGTCGCCGCGATCCCCGTTAAAGGCGTACAACTTGCCTCCCTTAGCCGTGGCAAAAACCAGGCCGGTGGAAGTAACCACCATTCCTTTTCTCAGCGTGCCGCCCGGTGCTCCCGTATTTTTATCTCCTTTGGTGAAGGTCGAATCTTCGCCCACGGGTTTTCGCCATTTGATCGTTCCTGTATTCAGATCATAGGCCAGTAGGGAGGACCAGGGTGGCCCTAACAAGCCGGGCCAATCCAGGCCGTAGTCCGTGGTATAACGGATTTCAGGATGGGGGACGCCTTCAGGATAATCCCTCATCGGGGCGGATCGCTTTTCATCAGGTGTAATAGCCGCGCCCCCCGAAGCCACCACCGGCCCCTCCATTTCACCTCCCGCATCCGGTCGTCTTCCAAAGTTCATTCTGTTCGGGATGCCGCCCAAATACCGGTACAAGGCCGCCAGGGTCTGCTCATCCAGGTGAACAAATCCCGGCATTTGGCCCTTGCCGTTTTCCATGACCTTTTTGAACTCGTCGTATAAAATCCGCTGCCCGGCGTTTACCAGGGCGGGCCCAAGGCCACCTTCCTTGTTTTTACCATGGCAGGTTTGACAGCTGTTGATATATAGACGGTTTAATTTATTTATTTCAAGGGCCGACAAACTGGCCTGTGGAGGCAATACTTTGTTCAGCTTGTAAATGGATGCATGTTCCTGGGTCAGGATGTACATCATTCCCTTTTCCGGATCGGATGCCGTGTTGCCAAAGTTTGCCCCTCCCAGGGCTCCGGGTATCATTACGGTTTCATACTGATCTGAAGGAGGAATGAACAATCCTGACCGGGCCGAATCCAGCCGCTTCATCCATTGTTCCTTTACCTCGGCGGAGAGATAAGGATTGAGGGTCTCTTTGGTTACTGCATGACGGGTAAAGTCCGGGACCATCACAGGGATGGGTTGGGTGGGCCAGGCTTTTTCGCCCGGCATGGCGCTGGCAGGAAATGGTTTTTCTTCAATAGGGAAAACCGGTTCACCGGTGACCCGGTCAAAAATAAACAGGAAACCATGTTTGGTTGCTACAGCCACCGCATCCTTTTTATTACCCTCCCGGATCACGGTGATCAACTGCGGGGCGGAGGCGAGATCGTAATCCCAAAGGTCGTGATGCACCGTCTGGAAATGCCAGAGGCGCCTGCCGGTGCGGGCGTCCAGGGCGACGAGACAGTTGCCGAAAAGGTTGCTTCCTTCACGGTCCGCGCCGTAATAATCGTAGGTTGGAGAACCCAGCGGCAGGAAGGCGATGCCCCGTTTTTTATCAATGGATATTTCACTCCAGACATTCACCGCTCCTACATATTTAAAGGCGTCTTTCGGCCAGGTGTCGTACCCGTATTCGCCGGGCCGGGGGATGGTATGGAAGGTCCACTGCAATTTGCCCGTTACGACGTGGTAGGCCCTGACATATCCGGGGGGCGAAAAATAGTTTTCTCCGGGGGCCGAACCAAGCAGGATCAGGTCTTCAAACAGTGCCCCCGGCATCATGGCCTGCATTCGGGTGATGGATGAAGGGTCACGGTCCAGGCCTTCCCTCAGGTCCACATATCCGTTGTTGCCAAAACTAAGAATGGATTTTCCGGTCGTGGCATCTATGGCCTGAAGCGTATTGTTGAGGGTAAACAGCAAGCGTTTATCCCGTTTATCTTCACTTTCCCAGTAGTTGATGCCCCTCCTGCTGATTCCCTGAAGCCGGCTGTGTATCCAGATCTCTTTGCCCGTCAGGGCATGTACTGCGATCAGCGAAAAATTTTTAGCCAATACGTACATGAAGGTGTCGACAATAATCGGGCTGAAAAAATAAGCCTGACTGTCAGAGGCCGGATATACCCATTTCACCTCCAATTGGTCTACATTCTTTCGGGTAATCTGTGAGCCATTGAAAAACCGCGACTGATCCGGGTCCCCTCCATATACCTGCCAGGTATCGTGACCGGTTGACGCGGGGCCGGGCTGACATCCCGCATAAAAAATCAGGAATGCGGTGATGAGGAGGGCATATCTGATGTGGGAAACCGGTTTAAACATCAGGCAAAAGAAGATTGGTATCTGAATTGGATTTTTGGAATAAACAGGGAGATCAAAGAGATGGCGCCTTTACTTTCATAATGCCGTTCATGATCAGCCAATGCCCGGGAAAAGTGCAGACATAGGGGTAATCCCCGGGTTTTTCCGGTGCGATAAATTTTAACTTCACTGTTTCTTGCGGATTTACCAGTTTGGTGGAAAACAACACTTCCGGCAGGTCGGGAACATATTGCCGCTCGGCGCCCTGCGGGTCGGCAGCCAACTTGTCGGCTGCTTTACCCACGGTTTCCAGGGACCCGATCTGGGTGATCAGGAGGTTGTGTTGCATGAAATCGGGATTCTCAAACACGATTTCAACCGGTTTTCCCGCCTCCACGGAAAAGGTTTTCTGGTCGTACTTCATTTCATTCTTGATCGTTTTGAGGTGGATCAGAATGGCTTCCCCGGAGTTTTCGACCAGGTCTGGGGCTGTGCCCGGCAGGCTGCCCAGGTATGCCTCACAAAAGGTCTCCCCAATGGATTTATCTGAAAACAGGGTTTTGGCAGGGCCCTGCTCCTGGGCCACTTCATATTTCCATTCGCCTGCAAGAGACCGTTTCTGATCCCCTGCGGCCAGGAACAATTCTTCGGGTTTGCCGTAGATGCCTCCCCGCCCGCCAATATCTTCCACGCGGATGGCTATGACATTTTTCCCCGGTTTTAAGATCCCTGCAGCCACTTCATAAAGCCTCTTGTCGAGGTGCCTGCTTTCCGTACTTCCGACCCTTACACCATTGATATAGGAGATATCCGAATCGTTGACCGGCCCGAGCGAAAGCTTGGCTTTTTTTGCCATGGATACCGGTATGTCAAGGGTTTTTCTAAACCAGATCAGCCCGTCGATATCCAAACCGGCATCTTCGATGAAAGTGGGCAGGATCATCTTATTCCAGGATTCATCATCATAAGTCAGGGACTCCCTGTTCCTCGATTTCACCTGGCTGGGATCATATCCCGGATGATCGGCAAGGAAAGCCTGCAGGAATCCATTTTTATGACGTACCGCGGCCACATAGATGGCCTTCGAAAGCCACTCGTCCCCGATAACGCTTTCTTCCAGGCTCATTTTATACAAAACATTGCCCAGGGAATCGGAAGGCTGGAGTTCTGCCAGGGAAAGAATGGCCGCCATACGGGTATTGGGGTCCGGATCGTTCAAAAGATTGTTTTTAATCACGGTTTCTTCCCGCCAACCGGCTTTGGACAAAATCTGGATGGCCGCCTTACGCACGCCCGGGGAGGGATGTCCCAGTGATTCCAATACTACGGATTGGGCCTTGTCCTCTTTGCTCAGGTCAACCAGGCCATCGAGGGTCCATAAAGCATGGATGGCGGCATAACCGTTTCCATCTTTATTTTCCCTGGCCAATCTATACAATGCGGGAAGGATGTCCGGCTTGCCGCGCTCCACCAGGAGGCGCTGGGCGGTGAGGCGCCAGAGCATGTGGTCATGGTTCAGGGCAGCGATCAGTCCATCCGGATCCCCGGGATTGAGCCGCATGGGTTTATAAGGTTTTGCCTGCCGGCTCACCACCCGCCAGATGCGGCCATGGGACTTGTCCCGAAGCGGATTTTCATAGGCGTTGCCTTTCCCGTTCTCCCCTGCAAAACCACCGCGTTCCGGCGTGGGGGTCGGATTGTGCTGAACGATAAAATTGTACCAGTCCAGGACCCATACCGCACCATCCGGCCCCGTCTTTGCGTCCACAGGGGAAACCCATTCGTCAGCGCTTGCAAACAAGTTCCATCCGTCCTTTTCAATGAATCCCGCGCCGTCCTTTTCTATTTTGGCCAGGTGCACCAGGTGCCCGGTGGGTTCGCAGACCAGCGCGGTGTGATCCCAATATTCCCGGGGATAAGCCCTTGCCGTATAAAAATTATGCCCGGAGGCTGCCGTAAAGCCGCCAAATACATCGACCTGACGCACATGATCGGTGATCGTACGCATGGCGTAATGGCCATCAATTTTGCTGCTGCCCAACGGTCGTATCCCTTGTACATCCTTCATGGTTTTGGCTGGAATGCCCAGGAAGACGCTGTGGGTATTATTGGCGGTGGAGGCGAATACGTCATTATTGGGCGTTATTCCGAGGCCCCAGGTGTTGTTGCTCGTACCGGTCATAAATTCAAAACTGCTCAGATCCGGTTTGAACCGGTAAATCCCCTGGCTGAATTTGCGGTTCTCCCCGGCGATGACGCCGTCGAATCCGGAGTAGCCAACCACTCCCCAAATCTGGTTATCGAGGCCGTATTTCAGGTTGGAGGGGCCTGCATGGGTGTCGAAGGTGCCCCAGCCTTCCATGATTATTTTCCGCTCATCTGCCTTATCATCCCCATCGGTATCTTTCAGGAAAATAAAATAAGGGGCCTGGGAGACCATCACTCCGCCATGAATGAAAACCATCGAAGTGGGAATATTCAGGTTATCGGCAAATAAAGTAAACTTGTCGGCTTTCCCGTCCCCGTCCGTGTCTTCGCAAATTTTAATCCGGTCATCTCCGATGGTACGGTCTTCTCTTACCGTGTTGGGATAGTCAACCGTTTCGATCACCCATAATCTACCCCGCTCATCCCAGTCCATGGCAATGGGGTTGATGATATCCGGCTCGGAAGCAAAAAGTTTCAGGTCGAAACCAACGGGTACCTGGATCAGTTTTGCGGATTGTTCGGGAGAGAGGGGCTCCTGGAAGCGCGGGCCCGGAACTCTTTTTTCGTAATTGGGAATGCCCGGTTCATCGCGATAAACCAGTTGAGGGATTTCCGACTTAAACTTTTCCCATTTCAATTTTGCCTCGTCTCCAACCGCCCAAAGCAATCCTTCCTTGACCAACTGTTGGAAACCGGGATGGCCCCAGGTCCTTTCATCGTGTCCATAGGCCGTATAAAATACACGCCCTTGACCATGGGTTTTAATCCAGGTCCAGGGTTCACGGTGGTCTCCATCCACCCGTTCCATCAATATTTCGATGTCTGATGCCAGTTTGTCGTGAACATAGGTTTCGTCCCAGGTTGAGAATGCACTGATATTCTTCATGACCGGATGCTCGTTTTGGATGATTGCGGCGGTGAAGGTGTCGGTCCCGTGATTTTTAAACTGTCCGCCCACCAGGTCGATGTATTTGGGCGAATTCTGAAAACAAAAACTGGCGCAGTGGATGGGTACAAAGCCCCCACCTTTATTCACATAATCCAGCAAGGCGGTCTCCTGGGCAGGGGTGATTTCCTCATGATTGGCGTAGATCATCAGGGCGTCATAAAGGCCAAGGGTTTTTTCGTTCAGATCGTCCGGGTTATTGGTGTAGGTAAAGAATATGCCCTCCTTGGAAAGGCTGGAAGCGAGCAGGGGAAGGAACCGGGCGGAATTATGATGTTCTTTTTCATGGCCCAGAAAAAGGATTTCCAGTTTTCCTGAGCCGTCACGCAGGCTCGCGCCCGGGGAAGTGCAGGACGGGATGCCCAGGATGGTTGCCAGCAGATAAATACAGGTTTGTGCCAATCCTTTCATGGTCTGAGATGTTTTTTTTAGGGAGAGATTATTTAAACAGTATTTGGGCAAAGGAATAGAGGTTATTCCTCCAGACAGGCCAGGTATGCCCGCCCGGGTATTCACTGTAAACATACTTTACCTTCAGCTCGTCGAATTTTTCCATCATGATTTTACAGTTGTTATAGGCAATATCTTCCTGCCCGCCCATGGATACCCAAAGCGATTTCAGATGGGCATTGATCTCCCCGGCGTTTGTTTTCATGAATTCATACTGCGGATTGGAAAGTTCCGGGCGGTTGGCAAACCAACCGGAACTGAACACGCCGAGCCAGGAGAAAAGATTAAAATTCCTTATCCCCGCGTAAAGGGTTTGCAGGCCGCCCATAGACAATCCTGCGAGCGCCCTGTTTTGGGCATCCGTTTTTACCCGGTAATTTTTTTCGACAAAAGGAATGACCGATTGTTTCAATTCATTTTCGAAGGACCGGAGGATCTGTTCATTGAAGCCTGCAAGTCCCCCGCTTCCAATATTGCCATCCAGCATCACCACCAGCATGGGTAAGGCTTTTTTTTCGGCAAGGAGATTGTCCAGGATGAGATCGGTTTTGCCCTGGGCGGCCCAGGCCCTTTCATCTTCTCCACCGCCATGCAACAGATAGAGGACGGGGTATCGTTCCGTGGCATTTTCGTCGTAACCCGGCGGCGTATAAATGGTAAAACGCCTCCAGGTTTGCAGAGAGGGGGAATAATAACGCTTCGACCTGAGTTCGCCGTGCGGGACCTCTTTTATAGCATAGTAGCCACCCCCCGCAAACGGGATTTCAATGCCGCTGGCCATGCGGCCCATACCATAAAATGCCTCGCTGGCCGGGTCGGCAAGGGCTACCCCGTCAATCAGCAAGGAATAATAATGGAATCCTTCGCCGAGGGAATCGGTGGTCACCATCCAGTACCCCCCTGTATCCCTCTCCATGACATATCGTTTACCCAGGTTGATTTCGACTTTCTGGGCATCCGGCGCTTTGATGCGGAACCGGACCCGGTGATCAGGCAGGATCTGCGGATACTTCGCGGAGCGTATATTGGTGGAAGCCGGAAATCCCAGGACGGTATATCTTGAAAAGGTGGAGGGATCCACGGGTTTAAAAAGAAACTGGGAAAACATGTACAAACCGTTTTTCCAGACCTTAAAATCATGGACTCCGGGTTCGAGGTAATAGATATGGGGAACCCCTTTTTCAAACAGGTAGTCGTGGGTGCGTTGGCTCACCCGGAGCAGACCATCGTTGTCCCCGCAGGAAATCCAAAGCAATTTTAATTGTTTGATGGCGGCGACAGGATCGGCCAGGAGATCTTCTGGCCGTTTGGTATTGGGGGCCGATGAAAATCCGCCTACCCAGGCAAATTGATCCAGGTTGCCCAGCCCGAAATTCAGGGACTGGCCCCCTCCCATGGAAAGGCCGGCCAGGGCACGGGAATTCCGGTCGGTCAGCACCGGGTATTTATTTTCAATGAAGGGGATGAGGTCGTTCAATAAATCCTTTTCAAAAGTGGCGAAGGCCTGCACTTTCAGGCTGTCAAAAATATTCCCGCCCGCCCGGTCGTCCTTCATGGCGCGGCCGTTGGGCATGACCACGATCATCGGTTCGATTTTATGCTCTGCATAAAGATTGTCCAGGACGATATCGGGCCGGCCACCCCGCATCCATTCGTATTCATCCCCTCCTATGCCATGCAACAAATAGAGCACGGGATACTTTTTTGCCGTGGAATAACCAGGAGGGGTGTAGACGAGCGCCTTCCGGTTGACCCCGACTGTCCGTGAGGGATAAAAGACGGAATCAATTTTTCCATGCGGGATGTTTTCGCGAAGCCGGTCGAAACCTTCGGGGGCATAGGGTTCTGCGGGCTGGGCAAAAGCGGGTGGAGCCAGGGCCACGAGGATGGAGAACAAAGAAAGCAGGGATTTTATCATAATCAAAAATACTAAAGCAAGGCCAAATGGGCATACCGTTACCCGGCAGGAACGGATCCATTATATTCCTTTCCAGGATTCCTTGCCTTTACGGTGGAGGTCTATATTTTGGAAAGGTATTGAAGGACCTGGTTTCTGCGGGACAGGGCTGAGCCCGACACTAAGAGCACAGGGACATCAAAGTCCCAGACCCATTCATGCAGCAGCTCATTTACTCTTTGCCTGAGTTCTGATAGTTCATTCTCCGGACAAGCGATGACATCCGGATTTTCAATGGGTACGAAGATCAGCAGGTCAAGGGTGCTCATGGCCTTAAAAACCCTCTGGTACAAGGTTTGGTTTTGAACATGGCCCAACGCATAGCTCAACTGGATATAGGCCAGGATATCCACCGGGCAGCGGTCAAACAGGGTACAATTTCCCCCTTTGGCGATTTGTTCAATGGAATAATCCAATTGCAGGAAGAATTCATCCAGCCCGGGAAGATCTGAAAAATGATGACCCTGTTCTTCCAGTTCATGATAAGCTTCCGCGCGGCTTGTATATTCCGGAAGGGATTCCAGCAGGTTCTCTACCAGGGTGGATTTCCCAACCCGGTGCGCACCCGATACGGCTATTTTCATCTTTAATCTTTATCCCGGACCAAGATCCGGGTTTGCAGTAAAGTTACCCGGGTCCGGCCATAATTTATTAAACGTAACTGCTCCCGGACTTTGTCCGGATTATGGAGCAAGTAAGAGGATGCCATTCGGAATACATAAACCGGAAGGGACCGGGAGACTTAACCGACTTGTCCGTTTTTGACGTGTGCTTGTCCTTCCTGCCGTACGGTAAGGCTTCACCTTTACATGGTCAATGTTGACAAAGAGAATTTAAAAATTTAATAGAGTATGAAAATCTTTAAAACCTTGAAAGGAATGCACACCGCGGGAAAGGCCGGGATGATTTTTTTATTAATGGGGTCCTGTGAAAAGGTGGAATTCGACCCTGCCCTGAAACATGAATTTACGATTCAATCCGCCGCAGACGGGTCCGAATACCGGATAGAGGTCGGGCTTCCCGCCGGTTACCATCCCGGAGGCGAAAAGTATCCCTCCCTCTATATTCTTGATGGGGAAGAAAATTTTGATTTTGTTTCCAGTCAGTGCAGCGAAATTTCAGATATGCTTGGCGTTCAGAATGTCGTGACCATAAGCATTGGGTATGGGAACGACCGGAGCCTGGATTATACGCCTACTGAAGTCAGCGCAGTGACCGGGGGCGGTCCGCGATTCCTTCATTTTATTGAGACTCAGCTGATTCCTGCCATGGAGGGGTATTTCAGCGTGGATACCTCCCGGGGAAGCCGGACCATTATGGGTCATTCCTACGGAGGACTTTTCGGGGCTTATGCCTTTAGTGTGAACAACAGATTGTTTGGCAATTACATTCTATTGAGCCCGTCCCTCTGGTTTGACGACCTCGTTTCCTTACAATTTGAAAAACAATACCGGACGGAAAACAAAGACAGATCGCAGCTGGTGTTCCTGGGGATCGGGGAAGCGGAAAATTTAGGCAGGATGCAGGCCCCTTTTGAAGCTTTTTATCAAACCCTTCAAAGCCAATACCCCCATATCAAATTGACGAAAAACAAGGAAGAAAACCTCGGGCACATGGGTTCAAGGAATCCCAACATCGTTAAAGGCTTACACTATTATTTTCAAAACCGGTAAAGCCGCACCTTCAATCAATCCTCTTAAACAAATATCATCATGAACTCAATAAAAAATATCTGCCTGCTGATCGCGATCCTGTTCAGCATGCCTTTGACCGCTCAAAGGACCTTTTCATCCCTGTCCAAGGAATTCAATACCCTTCCAAAACTGACCCTGGAGCCGGGCGTCGGAATCCATACCAATTTTGGAACGGATTTCCTGATCACCACTCTGATTCAATGGAATTGGCTCGACCGGCTGAGTTTCGCCTCCCATTCTTCCTTCAATATTAACAATATTACCCAACGTTCTTTTAATGGCATCAAAACCAGGTACAATTATTCAATCAATCAAAAATTGGGGCTGGGCACCACCTTCTACACCGGTGGGAATTCCCATTCGGTTCTTCTTATGGCCGGTATTAAATATACTTCATACCGGGAAACCCTGGAGGATGCCCGGTTTGAACCGTTCGGGACGGCCATCCATGCTTTGAGCCCGGATTACGGATTGATGTACAGCCATAAGAAAATTTGGAAAAAATATTTTTTCACCTATCGCATGTATGTGCCGCTTTACCCCTGGCCGGCCAAAGGATCCGATCTGCTTTACCTGGAAGGGAACATGGATAATATTGCCCTTGAGGTGGGCCTCGGAATCAGAATTATTTAGTGTCGGCCGCAAAATCAATTCGGGGCGCCCTTGCCGTCCCCGAAAGACAAACGGACACCCGCAAAATTTAACTTTATTTACATCACCGTAAAATCAGACGAGAATGAAAAAAATGGTCTTTATCATACCGCCCACCGTAGAATTGCTGGATCTGGCGGGTCCGGTTCAGGTGTTTACAGAAGCCATTTTCTATGGTTTCGAGACGGAAATCGAATTTTATACCTACCAGGATAACCCGGTCAGCACCTCGGGCCTTGGGTTCGGGAAGATTTCCCATTACAGCGAAGCGAAATTAAAAGAAGGAGATTATGTCTTTGTACCGGGCATGCACGAAGATTATGTGAGAAGCATTTCTTTTAAGGCCGAAAAAGCTTTTTTTAACTGGTTGAAGGAATGTTCCGATAAACTCATCACGGTCGGTTCCATTTGCAACGGGGCTTTTGCTTTGGGGCATGCCGGCCTATTGGACCACACGGAGTGCACCACGCACTGGAGAAGAGTAAACGAACTTCAAACGCAGTTTCCAAAGGCTAAAGTGGTTGCCGATATTCTATATGTGAGAAGCAACCGGGTATATACCAGCGCCGGGATCAGCGCCGGGATTGATTTGGCGCTGGCCATCCTGGAGGATCTGAAAGGGGCCCTGTTTACGCATAAAGTGGCCCGGGGACTGGTCGTGTATCACCGGAGAAGCGGTAAACATAAACAGCACAGCGTATACCTGGATTACAGAAACCATATCCATCCGCAGGTCCATGAAGTGCAGGATTATCTTTTGGAGAATCTGTCGAAAGAAAACAGTATTGGTTCGCTGGCCGTCCGGGTGGGCATGAGCCCGAGAAATCTCAGCCGGGTTTTTAAAGAAAAGACGGGGATTACGGTCCTGGAATACCTGACCAACCTGCGCATCGAATATGCAAAAACCATGTTGAACAACCCGGAATACACCGTAGACTATATCGCTTCCAAATGCGGGTTTAAATCGGCGAGACAATTGCAAAGAATCTTAAAAAAGCAAAACGGAAACAAATGAATAACCACAGCGATTCTGCTAAAATTCAGAAGGCCCGGACCACCGGCTTATTTTTTCTTTTGGCTTTTTTAGCCTACGGGCTTGGGCGACATCTCTTTAAAAGCGAAGGGGGCCCTGAAAAATACCTTGGCGCGGCACTGATTTTTTCGAACTCCATCATGGTCCTTTTTATTGGTCTCTTTTTGAGAGAGACCCTAAAACAGTCTAACGTTTGGGTTGGTAATATTTATCTTATGGCCAGAGTTTTTGAGGCCCTGGCGCTGGCCAGTATCTTATTAAACTTAATGCCTTCGCTGAATATTCCGGACGATGCCGGGTACTTTCCTGCGATGTTGGTTTTAGGCTTGGGCAGTATTCCGATGTGCCTGGAATTATACAAACAAAAGATCTCCCCAGCCTGGCTGGCACTTGGGGGCCTCATCGGATACACCATTTTTTCCTTTGGGTTTTTAATGGAGTTCCTGGGTAAAAAATGGAGTATGTATTTACTGGCCCCTGGGGGTGCCTGGGAAATAACTTTTGCCGTATGGTTAATGATTAAAAATGGACCCAATAAAATTCATGATCCATCCCCCGCTAAGGCCGGATAGCAGCAAGGGCCATTTTGATCTCGAGGGGGTTGCCGTGTTCATTGATCCCCGAAAGAAATTGAATTTCCCCTAAGCAGTGGAATCGCACCCCCCGCACATTCTGCAGATGCAGGCGTCATTTTGTCAGTTGCAGGCCCTCTGGCATGAGGATTGATCACCCCAGACATTGAAGATTAATCCTAAAATCCTATTAATCCTACGAATCCTATTAATCCTATAAATCCTATCCAATGAGTGAAAAAGGCCAGATCGCAGTCCAAACCGAGAATATCTTCCCCATCATCAAAAAATTCCTGTACTCCGACCAGGAAATATTTCTTAGGGAATTGATTTCCAATGCAATAGACGCTACCACAAAACTTCAAACCCTGTCCTCCAAAGGCATGGCAAAGGGTGAACTCGGGGACCTCACCATCGACATCCTCCTGGATGAAAAGAAAAAGACCCTGACCATCCGCGACCGGGGACTGGGCATGAGCGCAGAAGAAGCGCGCAAATACCTCAACCAGGTCGCCCTGTCCTCCGCCCAGGAGTTTTTGGAAAAATACAAGGGGGAAACCAACATCATCGGGCATTTCGGACTGGGGTTTTATTCGGCCTTCATGGTGGCTGACAAAGTGGAGGTGCTCAGCAAATCCTATAACGAGGAGGAAAAGCCCATACTCTGGACCTGCGACGGCAGCCCGGAATATACCCTCAAGGAACACAAGAAAAAGGACCGGGGCACCGACGTGATCCTCCATGTCAACGACGATGGAAAGGACTACCTGGAAAAAAACAAGATCGAAGAGCTTTTGAAAAAATACTGCCGGTTCCTGCCCTATCCCATTCGCTTTGGCACCCGCACGGAATACGACTGGGAAGGGGAAGGCGAAAACCGGAAAGAGATCAAAAAGGAGGTGGACAATATCATAAACATCACCCAGCCGATCTGGAAAAAATCACCCACCGAACTCACCGACGAGGATTATAAAAAATTTTACAGCGACCTCTACCTCTTCAGCAGCCCTCCGCTTTTCTGGATCCATCTCAATATCGACTACCCCTTCAACCTGACCGGCATCCTCTACTTCCCCAAGGTGACCACCGGCATGGACTGGCAGAAAAACAAGATCCAGCTGTACAGCAACCAGGTCTATGTCACGGATGAAGTGAAGGACATCGTGCCCGATTTCCTGATGATGCTTCATGGCGTGATCGACAGCCCGGATATTCCGCTCAACGTTTCCCGTTCCTACCTCCAAAGCGACCGCCAGGTCAAGAAGATCACCTCCTACATCACCAAAAAGGTGGCCGACAAACTGGAGGAATTATTTAAAAACGACCGGCCCTCTTTTGAATCCAAATGGCAGGATATCGGCCCGTTTGTAAAATACGGGCTGATCACCGATGAGAAATTTTATGAGAAGGCCATCGGGTTTTCCCTGCTCAAAAGCGAGGATGGGACTTATTACACCCCGGAAGCCTACCGCGAAAAAATCAAAGACCAGCAAACGGATAAAAACGGCCAGGTGGTTTACCTCTATACCCATGCACCCGAACTGCATCATGCCTCCATCTCGGCAGCCCGGGCCAGGGGTTATGATGTGCTCCTGATGGACCAGCCCATCGACAACCATTTTATGCAGCACCTGGAGATGAAGATCGAAAAGACCCATTTCACCCGGGTTGATTCCGCCACCCTGGACAAACTGATTGAAAAAGAGGACAAGATCGAATCTGTGCTCTCCCAGGAGGAGCAAGATAAGGTCAGGACTTTGTTTGAGACCTTCACCCAAGGTACCATGAACAAGGTGGAGGTCCAGGCTTTGTCGCCCTCGGACGCCCCGGTCCACATCACCAAGCCGGAATTTATCCGTAGGATGAAGGAAATGCAGATGATGCAGGGTATGGGGTCAGACTTATTTCCGGATTCTTACCAGGTGATCGTAAACGGAAACCATCCGCTGGTCGCGGAAAAATTGTTGCATGCGACCGATGAAGCCAGGCAGAAAGAACTGGCGACCCATTTGTACCGCCTGGCCTTGTTAAATCAGAATTTGCTTAAGGGAGCAGAACTCACGGATTTTGTGTCCAAAAACCTGGAAGCTTTGTCCCGCAATGATTAGTTCACTCCCTGACCAGGCCTGATTTTTTCAGATACCGGATCAGCCCGTAAGCCACAGCCAGCAAGGGTATGATCCAGGCTAATATCGAATTCCTGAAACCGGCGTTATGCTGGGTCAGGTGGGGGTATTTAAACAGGATGATCAACAGGATACCCGTGATCCAGATAAAAAAAGTGGTATGTTCCTTCAAGAGGTATCGCTTCCAGTTGTACCGCATGGAACGGACCGTCACATACAGTCCGCGGAGCCGGAAGAACCACCGGGGTACCCTGCTGCAATATTCGTCAAAGGCTTCACCGAATTTGTTCTTCAAAAAATGTTCTTCGGCGAGCACAATGCACTGGTAAATAAATAAAAACAGGGGCAAAACGATCAGGGTGTAATAAAGTGAGTTTGCCAATATACCCACCCCGGCCAGCATGAGAATATTGCCTACATAAAGGGGGTTGCGGCAATGGGCAAAAATGCCTTCGGTCACCAGGCCTTCGGCATAGACCTTCCCGTCTTTACCTCCCCGTACGATATAAGCGAGGCCAATGGTGAGGGCGCGGATAAACTGACCTTTGAAAGTGATGATCAGCCCAAAGACAATGGGCCACCAGAAATAGCCGGGTCCAAACCGGTTCTCGCTGAACAGGGGTGGGGAAGGGATAAACAAAGCGAGGTAGAGGACAATAAATAGCAGGTTGCGGTATTTGAAGAAAAAATTGCCGATGGAGATCATGGTAGGATTAATAGGATTGGTAGGATTAATAGGATTGGTAGGATTAATAGGATTGGTAGGATTAATAGGATTGGTAGGATTAATAGGATTGGTAGGATTAATAGGATTGGTAGGATTAATAGGATTGGTAGGATGATAAGAGTAGAAATAAATTTCATTTAGTCCGGGTGCATTTCCCGGGGGCGATCACCTCTTCGTCGCGATCAAACCCATGAAGTTATACCATTTGAAAAACACTTCGCAATGGTCGAAGCCCACATCACGGAGCAGGGAGATGTCTTCACTGAGTTTATAAGGGATCAGTACGTTTTCCAGGGCCTCCCTTTTCTGGCTGATCTCCATTTCGGAGTATTGGTTGCGGCGCTTGTAATTGTAATAATATTTGATAAAGTCGCGGTTGAAGCCACTTTCCTCCGCCAGGATTTTTTCGACCAGGATGAGAGAACCTCCCGGGTTGATCCCGCTGAGAATTTTTTTGAGGAGCCGTTCACGGTTTATCGGGCGCACAAACTGAAGGGTGAGGCAAAGGACGACGACTGAAGCGTTGGAAATCTGCACCCCGGCATTGAGATCCGTATTGATGAGTTCATAGGGGCGGCTAAAACCGATGGATTTCAGTTTTTCGTCGCATTTGCGCAGCATTTCCGACGAGTCGTCAATGCCGATGAATTTGATGGAGGGATTCACCATGGTATTCATGCCGATCATCGTAGTCCCGGTGGAGCAGCCCAGGTCATAAACCATAGTGCCTTCGACAGCCCGGTCGGCGGCAAGTTCGGCCATCATGCGCTGGATCTCCCCATAAAAGGGCACGGAGCGGTTGACCATATCGTCAAAAACATGGGCCACCTGAGCCCCGAATTTAAAGTCACTGACCTTGGTGATCTCGTCTTTGAAAACTTCGTCGGTTGGCATGGGGCGAAATTAAGACGATTTACGGTGAGATTTAAGTCTGGTGCGTTTCGCACGGTGGGAAGGAGGGCGCGGAGATATTTCGCACGGAGGAAAGGAGGGCAAGGAGACAGGTTTTGTTAAGATTGGGTAGTGCAATCACATACAAAAAAAAACTCCGTGGACTCCGTGAACTCTGTGCGAACAAAAGGCCCCAGCGGACCCCGTGCGCACAAAAAGCCCCAGCGGACCCCGTGCGAAACAAAAGGCCTCAGCCCACCCCGTGCGAACAGCCATGAGCGAAAAACCTGACCATTTCTTATTACCTTTGGCCAAAATTTTTGAGCTTAACAATGGATATTTTTGAAAGAATCCGTGCCAATATGGGCCCGCTCGGGCAGTATGCGGATATCGCCGAAGGATATTATATCTTCCCAAAACTGACCGGTGAAATCGGTTCCCGCATGATGTTCAACGGGCAGGAGGTCATCTGTTGGAGTATAAACAATTACCTGGGCCTGGCCAACCATCCCGAGGTAAGGAAAATCGATGCCGAGGCCTCCGCGGAGTGGGGTTTGGCCTATCCCATGGGGGCACGACTCATGACGGGGGAGACCGACCAGCACATCCGGCTGGAGCGGGAACTGGCCGCCTTCGTGAAGAAAGAAGCGGGTTGCCTGCTGAATTACGGCTACCAGGGCATGACTTCCTGCATCGACTCCCTGGTGAGCAGGCGCGATGTGATCGTCTATGACGCCGAAAGTCATGGTTGCATCATTGACGGGGTCAGGCTCCACCTGGGCAAACGCATAGCCTTTGAACACAACAATATCGAAAGTTTTGAAAAACAACTGGTCCGGGCGGTCAAGATGGCCGAAGAAGGCGGCGGATCCGTCCTGGTCATCACCGAAGGGGTTTTCGGCATGCGCGGCGACCAGGGCAAACTCAAAGAAATCGTAGCGTTCAAGTCCAAATATCCCTTCCGGCTTCTGGTGGACGATGCCCATGGCTTCGGCACCCTTGGACCCAACGGGGAGGGCGCCGGGGTGGAGCAGGGCGTGCAGGATGAGATCGATATCTATTTCGGCACTTTTGCCAAATCCATGGCTTCCATTGGGGCCTTTATTGCCGGCCCTCCGGATATCATCAAGTTCCTCAAGTACAATATGCGGTCCCAGGTCTTTGCCAAATCCCTGCCCATGCCTTTGGTCGTAGGCGGGCTCAAACGCCTGGAACTCATCCGCACCAATCCCTCGCTTAAACAACAACTCTGGAAAAATGTCAATGCCCTTCAAAACGGGCTCCGTGAGGCCGGTTTTGACATCGGGATCACCAATACCCCTGTCACTCCGGTATTCCTGAAAGGACACCCCATGGAGGCGTCCCAGATGGTCCATGACCTCAGGGCCAATCACCGGATATTTTGCAGCATGGTCATTTACCCGATCATTCCCAAAGGTGAAATCATTCTTCGCCTGATCCCGACGGCGGTCCATACCCAGGAGGATATCGACCTGACCCTCGCGGCATTCAAAGCGATCAGCGGAAAATTGCAAAGAGGTGAATACAAGGCGGAAGTGGTGAACCCCCTGATGCAGCAGGAAGCTGCAGGAGCCTGAACAGCTTATTCAGGCGGCCCCAGATAACTTGCCTTCATTCCTCCCAGGTCCAGTACCCATTTTTGTAAGACCGGCCCTGGCTGCATCATCCAGAATTTAATGGTATGTTTTCCTTTCCTGGAAATGGTATGCCTGCTTGACTTGAGGATGATGTTGTTGGCCACCCAAGCTTCCCAGGTACGGACTTTGTGGTCTTCCGAATTGAGATCCAGGATCTGAGGCGCTTCGCGATCGATGGAGACGGCGCATTTCAGACCGCCATCATTGTGGAAATTGAGGGTGGGTGAAAAATACCAATAAAGGGTAAACGTGCCGGTATCCCGGACACGTACCCGGTACCGGAGATGAGGCGATCCTTTATTCAGGGCGATATCCGCCGCCATTACCGGGAAGGTGGTCATGGCATTGCCGGTTCGCCCATGATCCGGAAGAAGGGTCCACTGGGCGCCCGGAGCATGAATAGCCCTGGTATAGGCGTCCGCTGCAAGGGAAATCACGCCGTCCCGGGCTTCCGTATGTTTTTTGTTTTTGAGTTGCCTGGTCATTGGGGGCGCGTTTTCCGTCCATGGGGTTTTACCTTCAAAGGATACCGCCGAATCCCGGTCAACATAGATCACGCGGGGCATACGGTTGCGCGGAGGTTGTTGCCAGTAAGTATAACCGATATGCGTCTGGCTCATCATATGGTTCCATTTGCCATTGCCCAACTTATGGTATTCAAGGGTGATCAGGGAATCCGTTTTATAAAATTGTTTGACCCGGTCTGCCCATTCATTGGCCAGCAGTGATTTTCTGCCCGCATACCAGTTGTTCTTTGCCGATGCCAGGTAAAGTTGATAGAGGTTGGAACAGGCCCGGACCGGATGAAGGATAAGTTGGAAATAGGCGTCCCGGTAGGAGGCAGGGAGGTCTGCGTTCAGTATTTCGGCGCGCCGGAGCAGGTCCTGGTATTCATCGGACACCCGCTGAAATTCATTGTAGTTTTCCAGGCTGTTGGTGCGGGAATCAAGGAGTTCGGGTTTCCGTCGGCCGTTGATTTTCAGATAAGCGGAGGTGAGGTCTGCCATTTCTTTGGCGTGACGGGCCCCGAAAAAAGCGGAATACCAATTTTCAATATAAGGCTGAACATCCCTGGGGCCAAAGGCTTCTGGATTCCAGGCATGGTCCAGGAAAAAGGAAATGGGCAATTCCATGGGTTTGATATCGCCCACATTGACGATCCAGATTTGCCGGGCATGATATTCCCAGGCCAGGTTCATTTGTTCCCAAACCCGGGGCAGGGGATTGGTGTTTACCCATTTGTAGTTGCGGGGCCCGCCCACATAATCAAAATTGTAATAAATGCCGTAACCTCCCTTTCTCGGTGCGTCACCGGTTTTGGGCAGTCTGCGGATGTTGCCCCAGTTGTCGTCGCACAGCAATAAGGTGACATCATCCGGTACGCGCATGCCTTGGTCGTAATAATCCTGGACTTCTTTATACAATGCCCAGAGTTGAGGGGTTTCCGGGGCGGGTTTACCGGTGACTTCTTCAATGATCTGGCGCTGATCCCTGACGATTCTTTCCAGCAACGCGGTAGCCGTCTCACGACTCATGGGTTCATCCCCGTCTCCGCGCATGCCAATGCTGACGATTTTTTCATGGTTTGCCCTTTGCATCCCCCCTTTCCAGAATTCTTTTAATCCTGCTTCCGTACTGTCGTAATTCCACTTTTGCCTCTTGCCATACCGCCTCCATTCGTCGTGCGCGCGCATGAGGGGTTCATGATGAGAGGTACCGATGACGATGCCGTATAAATCGGCGTAAGCCCGGTTCATAAAATCGTCATCGTAAAAGGCGTTGCCCCACATGGCCGGCCAGAGGTAATTGCCCTTAAGCCGGAGGATGAGCTCAAATACTTTTTGATAAAACAGATGATTGAATCCTCCGAATTTTTCCCTGGTCCATCCGGAGAGGGCGGGGGCCTCGTCGTTGATGAAGATGCCCCGGTATTTCACTTTCGGGGCATCCGTGACGAGTAATTTGTCCTTGACATACAAGGCCTCCTTTTTAACCACAGGTACATCCGCCCACCAATACCAGGGGGAAACCCCCATCTGTTTGCACAACTCAAAGGCGCCAAAGGCCATGCCGCGCCGGTCGCTGCCCGCGAGAAGCAGGCTTTTCTGTCCGGAGCCGCTTTGGTCCACCACCGATACCAGGTAGGTTTCCCACTTCCCCTGAAGGCTTTCGAGGTTTATATGCTGTTGTGCTGCCCAGGCTTTGACCAGGGATGAACCGGCGATGGTGCCAAGCAGGACCGGATTTTTTATTCCGGCCAGGCGCGCCGGATCCGCATCGGATATGATTTCGGGATGGATGCCGAAGACCATTTCCAGATCCTGGCGAAACAATTCGGCGGTTTTCAGGGTGAGGGCTTCATCCCCGGGGTCGATCACAATCGCCCCTGCCTGGTGGAGCGGGAATCCGGATTCGGAACTCAGCCAGGACTGGGCAAACAAGGGGTTCAAAAAAATAAGCATTATGAATGCCTGGATGGCCCTGCACAGGCGATAACCTCTATACATATAGAAATAAGTTTAAATAATGAATCCGTTTACCTGGATTCAATCTGGTCGAGGGCTTCCAATGCAGTAGAGACCGGCAATTTACAAACTTTATCCCGGCATACATAGATGGTGGTTTCGCCTTCTTTGTATTTTCCTTTCGTCAGAGGCAGGGATTCCTCCCGTCCCCCCATATAAACCGTAAAAGGAAGATAATGCCGTCGCATTTCCTGGTTAACCCGCGGGGCCTGATCTCCGAGGATAACGATCTCATGGCTGCCGCAGGCGATCCATCCATACAGACTGATCCAATGGCTGAAACTGGAAGGATAGGCCAGGATGCCCGGAAGCACTTCTTTCACCATGGCCTCCGCACGGGACAAATAGCCGCTGTCCTGAAGCAGGGTACCCATCTTGTATAGATTGCGGGCCATGACCGCGTTGGAGGAAGGCAGGGCTTCATCATAGTGGTCCTTCCGCCGGGTAAATAAACTGGTTTCCTCCGGGCTGTAATAAAACAAGGCGGAATTTTGGCCGGAAAAATCGACGATGACCCGCTTCATCAGCCGGTCCGACTGCTGCAGCCATTGACGGTCGAAGGTAGTCTCATACAAGGCCAGCAGGGATTTTATGGCCAGGGCATAGTCATCCAGAAACCCATAGTTTGAACCGGTGCGCAAAAGACGGCCATCCGGTTTTAGCTGAGTTTGCAGCAGAAAGGACGCCGTTTGAAGCGCCTGGCCCAGGAAGAGGCTATCGCCCAGGGCGTGAAAAGCATCCAGGCAGGCACCGATCGCGAGGGCATTCCAGGAAGTAATGATTTTGGTATCGGTCGCCGGGGCAATGCGCCTCTCGCGGGCAGCCACCAGTTTGGCCCGGCAGGACTCCAGCATCTCCTTTTGGGATGCCGAAAAATTTTCAGCTCCGTCCAGGTAAAGGACATTATCCTTGTTTTCATCCTGTGAAATCCGATAGGCCTTTTCAAACAGGGCGAATTCTTCAGGACTTAAGAGATCCCTCAGCGCTTTCCGAGTCCACAGATAATATTTTCCTTCCTCGCCTTCACTGTCTGCATTGACCGAGGAATAATATCCCCCGGCCGGCGCTTTTAATTCTTTTTCCATAAAATGCAGGCTTTCCCGGACGATTTTTGCATACCCTGGTTTGCCAGTGACCTGAAAAGCCTCGCTGTATAAGGAAATGAGCTGGGCATTGTCGTACAACATTTTTTCAAAATGGGGCCATTGCCAAAAACGATCGGTTGAATATCGGGAGAATCCTCCCCCAAGCTGATCATAGATCCCTCCCGAGGCCATGGCGTCCAAAGTGCGGACGACCTGTTCCAGGGCCGTACTGTCTTTTTTCCAGGACTGGTATTCGAGAAGGGTCAGCCATACGGAGGGCATGGGAAACTTGGGTTCCCCCTCAAGGCCGCCATAGTCCGGATCCGAATGGCGGATCAGGCTGTCGGCAAGGGCTTGGTATAGACCGGTACGGAAGGCCGTATCGGCCGGGGCCGGCAACCGCACCAGGGGGTCGGCCCGGATATCCTGTTCCAGCAAGAGGGCCTGCTGCCTGATCTTTCCCGGTTGGGCCCGGTACAAGGCGGTGATCTGAGACAGGAGGTCTGTCCACTGGTTTTTTTCCATATAGGTGACCGCGTGGAAAGGCCTGCCATCCGGTAAGGCAAAGACATTGGCCGGCCAACCTCCCGAGCCCTGGATCAGTTGCAGGGCGTGCATGTACAACTGGTCGATGTCCGGCCTTTCTTCCCGGTCGATTTTAATGCAGATAAAATGATCATTCATCAAACGGGCCACAGCCGTATCCATAAAACTTTCCTCTTCCATCACATGGCACCAGTGACAGGAAGCATAACCCATGCTGATGAGGATGGGCCGATCCAGTTTTTTTGCCAGTTCAAGGGCTCCTTCGTTCCAGGGATGCCAGAGGACGGGGTTGTCCAGGTGCTGGAGCAGATAAGGACTGGTGGATCCCTCCAGAGGTTTTTTATTTTTGCTGCCTTTGCAATGTGTGAACAGAAAAAACGGAAAGATGAATAGAAAGCACAGGCCTTTTGCCTTAGTTATCCTGATCCCCCAGGCTCCCAAATTTTTGATCACTTCAACAGCTTTAGAATTTCATCAATCGCCCGGTCCAGCTGGGGATCCCTTCCGTTCAATTTATCCACAAAACCGTTGATGATCAGGATATCCGGTTGTACTCCGGTTTGTTCCAGGTTTTTTCCCTCCATGGTATAACAACCCCAGCTGGGCATGCGGATGAATGAACCGTCAACCAGGCCGATGCCCGTGGTAAAGATGATCCAGCGGTAGGTTTCGTTGCCGATGATTTTACCCAGTTTCAGGGCCTTAAATCCCTGGGCGGTCATTTCGGCATCGCTCAGCGATTGTTCATTGGTCAAAAGGACCAGGGGTTTATCGCTGGGGGCGAAATTGGACTGTGGGGATAATTTGCCATCCCGGTATTTCCATTGTAAATACGAACGCTGGCTCAAAAACTTCAATACTTCGTCATGGACATTTCCCCCGGTATTGTAACGGAGGTCCAGGATCAGGGCCTCTTTTTGATTCAATTCCCCGGTCATGTCGATGATAAACTGATCGAGTTCTCCCCGGCCCATGTTTTTCATATAGCCGTATGCGATCCGCTTATTGCTTTTATCGTCCACCCTTTTTTGATTCTGATCAATCCATTCCTCATAATATTCATTGAATAAAGAAGCCTGCGGATGCAGCCTGGCCGTGACGGCCTGTCCCTGGCGGGAGAAAACGAGGCTTAATTCCTGGTCGCGGGAAGGCCGGGTAAAATAGGCATGGCGGTCCCGGGAAGGATCAACGGTCTCCTCATTCACTTTGATCAACACATCCCCGGGCCGGATATCGATGCCTTTTTTATCCGCCGCGGACCGCTTTACGATCCTTTGGACGGTATAGGGATGGGCGGGTTCAAACACAATGCCGGTCTCCATGGTTTGATTTTGCAGGTCGATGGTTTCATCGTCCCCAAAGGTCCCAAAGCCCTGGTGGGAAGAATTTAATTCACCCAGCAGATCATTCAGCAACACCCGCAGGTCCGCACGGGTATTGAGGTGGGGGAGGTAGGCTTTATACTGCTCTCTGGCTTTTTGCCAATCGAGGCCGTGAAACTGCCCGTCGTAGAAGTTTTCTTCCATCTGGGCCCAGGCTTCATAAAACATCTGGTTGAATTCATCGGAAAGGTTTTTACGGAAGGTATAATTGATATTGATGAGTTCCGCCTTATTGCCGTCCAGGTTCAATTTGTGGACATTGCCTGCGTGAAGCGAATAGAGTTTGTTCCCGGCTTCCACGATGTCAAACCGGGAAGCATTGTCCGTGCCGCTTATTTTCTCCGTTTTGTTCGGTTCGAAGGGCCCTATGACGGTTTTCCAAAGGGCGTATTTCCCTTCGCCGTGATTGCTGGAATAGAGGACTGAAGTCTGGTCTCCCTTTTGGTATAAAGCCTGTAGAAACTGGGTCCCCAGGGCAGGGCTGATCTGTTCGACGCGTTCCATGATCCCGTCCGGATCGATCAGGATGGGTTTGAGGCTGTCGGCCGGTGATATTTTGGTCGTATCTTTTTTTTCTTCCTTAAACAACTCGTTGTACTTGTCCATTTTAAACGGGGCATCCAGCTTTTCCAGGGGCAGCCGGTAAACCTTGGCGTCCCCCATGCCGAATGGATAGGCCGGCTTCAAACGCTGGGATATAAAATAGACGTAATGACCATCCGACGACCATTGGGGCCCGGTCTCCGTGACATCGGTCCGGGTCAGGTTGATGATTTTATTTTCCTTGAGATGAATGGCATAAAGGTCCTGTTCGAAATTCTTATAGGCGGTGTAAACCACATATTCATCGTTAGGCGAAAATCCCGGCGTGCTGTTCTGGAGTCCCCAGATCTCATCTTTGACCAGGGTCCTGCTTTCCATCGTGGAGAGCTCCAGAAGCCGGACTTCGTCGCGGCCGCTGAGGTACACGCCCAGGGTCCGTTTTGAATTTAATGCCAGGCTGCGGTTGTTTTTTTTATCCCCGGTGACCTGGACCGGGGCGCCCAGGCTGTCCGCCGGCATGGTAAACCAGTTTGAATATCCGTCCAGCGTCTGGTTAAAAAGCAGGGTCTTATTGTTGGAGAGCCATTTTACTTCTTTCACCCTTTCGGAGGTAGGGCGTTTTAAATGCCTGATAAATTTGCCTTCCGCATCGCTTACAAACAGTTCTCCCCGGGATACCAGGGCCATTTTCTTTCCATCGGGCGAGAGGTCGTAGGCGGAAATCTGGCCTTTGAGTTCGAAGTCCTTTTCTTTCGGGAGGATGGGGTTGCGGTGGATTGAAATGGCCAGGGGCCGTGCTTTGCCGCTGCGGACTTCAAAGATCCAGAGCTGATAGTCCTTTTCAAACACCACGCGGCCGCCCTGGGCGTTGACCTGGGGGGATTTGATGGAGGTGGAAAAGGAGGTCAGGGCTTTTGGAGTGTTCCGGTTCAGGGTGTACAAATTGTATTCTCCGTTTGCCTGGTCGGAGATATAATAGATATTTCCTTTCCGGTCGATGGTAGTCCCAAAGTCTTTGCCTTCCCAGGTTGTATATTTTTTATACTGTTTTGTTTTGGGATGATAGGATTGGATATCCGGGTTGAATGGGCCTTTGTAACGTTTCCGGGCAAGCTGGTTGTCGCTCTCCCAAGTATCGTTGAAAAACAATTCCCCGGTGACCGGGTGTTCGGCCAGGTTATGGTCATAGAGAAAAAATTGATCTCCAAACACCCTGACCGGCGTACCTCCTTCTGCGCTGACCTGGTGAGAGGCCACCTTCCCCGTGATATAACTGTTGAAATAGATCGTTTTTGAATCCCAACTCCAGCTTCGCATCTCCTCATTCGCGCTGTGATGGGTGAGGGTCCTTACCTCCCCGCCCTTCAGCGGAATCACGAAGACATCGCCGTTGCCGTATTGCCTGCCGGTAAAGGCAATCCACTGGCCGTCGGGAGATACCCTGGGGGAGGACTCATATCCCTGCATCGCGGTAAGCCGGGTGGCCATTCCGTCCTGGACGTCCGCTTTCCACAGGTCCCCTTCAAAACAGAAGACCACCGTTTCCCCGTCCGGGGTCAGGCTTGGATTGGACAGGAAATAGGCAGGGTTTTGAGACCTCAATCCGAAAGGGATGAAAGCCAGGAGGATATAGAACATTTGGGGCATCAGAAAAAATTTGGAATAGAAAATTAATACAAATCCGCTTGTGAGTCAGTGTAAAACGAATCCCAAAACCGAACCGGTTTTGGGGAGCGCAGGGCCGGCCCAATTGTCCAATTTTTGAATTCCCGCTTTGTGCATGGAAAGCGGGTCAGCCTATTGTGGATTGACCCGGTAACAAAGCAGGGGCCCGTCATTGATGCCCACCAGGACATAGCGTCGGTTTCCCGAGTCCAGCCATTGGATGTCCTTTACATTGTACGGCACGGAAAAGCCGCTGTGCAGTGGACCAATCGCCTCGAAGTCATTTTTGCCCAACCCTTTGAGATACATGCCGGGGGAGGCATCCGCAGGAGAGGTCTCTACCTCCACGTCAAAACGGTTTCCGGCTATCAGGATGTCTTTGTGACCGTCCCCATCCACATCCCTGACAATAATTCCGTTGACCGTGGATAACTGTGCAAAAACGGGCAGGGGCTTGAATCGCAGAACTCCCTGGTCGTTGATAAAAAGGGCCGACTGGAATTCATAGGCTTTGAGATGGAGGGCCCGGTCAATCCCGGGTCCCAGGATCCCGCGAATATCGCTTACCGCAAAGGACAGGAAGGATGGAAATTTCTGAAGGATGGCGGGCATTTGCTGGCTGCTGCATTCCCTGCCCCGGATGGGTACCTGTACCCCGTGATCGTATTTTGCCAGAAAAATGTCATTCGTCCCGTTGCGGTCGAAATCGGTGGCGTAAACCTCGAAGGGTTTTTCCCTGCTTGCAATGAATTTATAATTTTTGCCCAGGTTGCCTGCGATCAGGTCCATATCCCCATCCTCGTCCAGGTCGTCCGCGACGATCCGGTTCCACCAGCCATGGGTTTGACCCAGTCCTAAAGCTTCGGTGGCCTCTTCCATTTTCCCGTTTTTGAATTCGAAGATGCGGAGGGGCATCCATTCGCCTGAAATGACCAGTTCAGGGGACCGGTCCCCGTTCAGATCGGTATGGACGGCGGTGTTGACCATGCCGAGGCCGGACAAATGGGGGAACAGGGCGCTGCCATCCGTAAAGCTTCCTTTGTCATTGATCCACAAATAGGAGAGCGCAGGAAAAGGGTAACGGTTGGGGACCACCTGCCCGCCCCTGAAAATATCGAGATCCCCGTCGCCATCCAGGTCAAAAGGCAATACACAGGAACCGCTGCTCAGGGTTTTGGGCAATTCCTTTTTGGAATAATTTCCGCGGCCCCCGTTGAGATACAACCGGTCCTGATACAAACCGGACCCTTCGGGATGGCCGGCCCCGCCGGAAACGACATAGAGGTCCAGGTCCCCGTCGCCATCGGCATCGAAAAAGGAAGCGCCCAGGTCTTCATATGATTTATCCTGTTCGAATACCGGTGTGTTTTGTTTGATAAACCTTTGATTTGAATACAGGTAAAGGCAGCCGGCCTGGCCTTCGGCGCCGCCCACATAAAAATCCTGGTTTTGATCCCCGTTGACGTCACCGGCCGCGATAAACGGTCCGCTCTTTGAAAATTCATGGGGCAGCAAGACCTGGTCCTTGTATTCGTCCAGCGGGGTTTCATGGTGTTTGAATGGGGTTGAAAGGGCTTTGGTCTCCAATGAAAACAGGACGGGGGCGGGTTCCGGAGCCGGCGCCGGCATATGGGCTTCCCCGTAATTCACCTGCAGCAGGGTATTTGCGGCGGTTGCAGGGATCCGGTTTTCTTTGCCATCCGGCCATTGCACCCGGACACTGTCCACCGATTGGATTTTACCCAGGCCAAAGTGGATCACCGGATCATTGGAGGACAGGTATCCGCGTACGGTCTTTTGTTCAAAATACTGAATGGTATTCCCCAGGAACAGGGTGATTTTGGTTCCAATGCCCTGGCGATTTCCTTCCGGCCCGTTCAATTGGATTTTAAGAAAATGATTGCGGCCGGGATTGGTGTTTTCATATAAAAAAGCTTCCGCTTCCAGGTTGTTGACGATGAGGTCCAGGTCTCCATCCCGGTCGAGATCGGCTAGGGCCGCCCCGTTTGAAAAACTGCTGTCCGCAAATCCCCAGGCCGCACTTACATTTTCAAATTGCAGATCCCCTTTATTCCGGTAAAGGTAGTTGACCACCTTGATGGGATCGTAGAGACTGATGAATTCCTTGAATCCCCGGGTGAAAAAATCCTCATTGGACAGGTATTTTTCCTGGTTGGCAGCAAGGAAGGCATCGAGTTTGTTTTTGATATCGCCGTCAAACAAGTCCCTCCGGTATCCGTTGGCCACAAAAATGTCCCGCAGGCCATCATTGTCAAAATCGCCGGCCAGGGTGGACCAGCTCCATTCTGTTTTGGCAATCCCCGCCAGTTGGGAAATCTCACTGAAAAACCCGTTGCCGTGGTTGAGGTGGAGCGCATTGTGCATGTACTGCTTGTGCATGCCCCCATCCACGATGGCCCAAAAACCCTGAACATCCATGCGGGGCATGGATACTTTTGAGCGTTTATAATTTTCCGGCAACATTTCCATGACCAGGATGTCTTCCCAACCGTCGTTGTTGAGGTCGGCGATGTCGGCTCCCATCGAGAACAGGGAGAGGTGATTGGTGCTTTCTTTGATGGCCTCCCGGAAAGTGCCGTCCCGCTGGTTGATAAAAAGGTAGTCCTGGTCCGCATAATCGTTGGAAACAAAGAGGTCCTGCCAGCCATCCCGGTCGAGGTCCGCAGTGACCACGGCCAAAGCATAACCATACCCATGGCCCAGGCCCGCGGCATCGCTGACATCCATAAATTTGCCGCTAACGTTTTTGTAGAGTTTATCCCGGTTTTTATCCGGCGGATTGAGTTTTCCGGAAATCATTTTTGACAGGGGCAGGTAAAAGGAGTCCGGCCGCTGGGTCAGGTAGAGGTCCAGGTCGTTGTCCCGGTCCATGTCAAAAAATGCGGCGTGCATCGAATAACCGGCATCGTCGAGCCCGTATTCGGCGGCCTTTTCAGTAAAACGGAGATTGCCTTCGTTGATATACAACAGGTTTTTCCTTTGTTCATCCTTATCCTGCCATCCTCCCCGGCAAACATAGATATCCAGGAGGCCGTTTTGGTCAATGTCAACCATGGTGACCCCATTGTCCCAGCCGGGTCCGCCGCCCACCCCCGCTTCTTCCGTGATGTCCTTGAATTGCAGATTGCCGAGGTTGAGGTAAAGTTTATTCTCCACTTCGTTGCCGGTGAAATAAAGGTCCGGGAGGCCGTCCTGGTTGATATCGCCCGCCGCCACACCCCCTCCGTTGTACACATAGGCAAAGGCATCAAAATAATTTCCATAGTTTTCATCGACCACATTGTTGAAGGCAATCCCCGTTTCTCCGGAGTCCAGTTTTTTAAACACGGGCTTTATGGATTCTGCAACGGGCGGATCCTGTTTGGTCTTACAGGAAAATCCCGTGATAAGGATTAATAAAAATAAACCAGGTCGGATCATGTGTCAAATCTTTAAAAAGTTAGCAAGTTAGCAAGTTGGTAAGTTAGCAAGTTGGTAAGTTAGTAAGTGGGTGGGCGGTTCAATGCAACCCTGGCAGATAGGCCCTTAACTCTTCTGGACCTCATTCGTTTCATTATATTTACCGCGAATGAAGCGCCTGCTCACCAACCTCACTTTTTGGGTACTCACTGCCATTACCCTGGGTATTCTCCTGGGCCACTATTATCCAGAGTGGGTGCTCAAGCCCATTCTCGAAAAGGAATGGAAGGGTCATTTCCTGGGCCAGGAGCTCAAAGTGGGCAGGACCCTGGCCGAATTTCTTGGTAACGGTTTTATATCCATCGTCAAACTGTTCATCAATCCGATCATTTTCCTGACCATCACCCTGGGGATCATCAATATGGGCGACCTGAAAAAAGTGGGGAAGGTGGGGGTCAAGGCGCTGATCTATTTTGAAGTCGTGACCACAGCGGCCTTGTTGATCGGGGTGGTCATGGCGAATATCATCAAGCCCGGGTTTGGGGTGATCCCTGCCGGTCAGGCCGGAGAGGTGTCCCGGTATGCGGACCAGGCGGCGGACTTCAGCTGGTGGCAGTTTTTCAAGGATAATTCGACCATCCAGATTTTAATGCTGGCTCTGTTCAGCGGGATTGTGCTCAATAAATTCAGTTTCAGGCACCGGGTGGTCGATGCTCTGGTCCCGGTATCCAAGTGGGTATTCAGGGCCCTTTATATGGTGATGCTGCTTGCGCCCATCGGGGCATTTGGCGGCATGGCTTTCACGATCGGGAAATACGGCCTCAAAGCCCTGTTCCCGCTGGGCAAACTGATGCTTACCGTCTATTGCACCATGGCCCTGTTTATTTTTATCGTTCTCTGGTATATCCTCCGGTACTACCAAGTGAACCTCTGGAAATTCCTTAAATACATCAAAGAAGAATTACTGATCGTCCTGGGTACCTCCTCTTCCGAAGCGGGCCTGCCCAACCTGATGGTGAAGCTGGAGCGAATGGGTTGTTCAAAACCCGTGGTGGGTCTGGTAGTGCCCACAGGATATTCCTTTAACCTCGACGGGACCACCATTTATCTATCCATGGCAATCCTCTTTCTGGCCCAGGTGTATCATGTCCATCTCAGTGCAGGCCAGATTTTAAGCATTATCGGCATCCTGATGGTCACCTCCAAAGGAGCGGCCGGGGTGACGGGCAGCGGGTTTATCGTTTTGGCTACCACGATGGCCGCGGTAAAAGTCATCCCCATCGAAGGCCTGGCATTGTTGCTGGGAGTGGACCGTTTTATGTCAGAAGCCCGGGCCATTACCAATTTTATCGGAAATGGCGTGGCCACCATTTGGATTGCCAACAACGAAAATGAATTCGACCGGAATAAATGCGAAGTTGCTTTGAATAAGGGAAACCCCCCACCGCCCCGAAGTTCCGAAGAGCCTTAAATCGACACCACCCACCAACCACCAACCACTACACACCACCCACCCTTATCCTTTCATCACCTCCATATAATAATCCTCGTACTGCGGAAGGATTTTGTCAATATCGAATTCCCGGGCCCGCTCAAAAGCCTGCTTCCGGTATTGATCGAGGAGCGTTTCATCCTTGAGTAGCCGGATGGCACTCGCGGCCATGCCTTCGATATCCCCGACGGGGTGAACAAATCCGCTTGTCCCGTCCAGGTTCAGTTCGGGCAATCCGCCCGCATTGGAAGAGATGACCGGGACATGACAGGCCATGGCTTCCAAAGCCGCCAGTCCGAAACTTTCATTTTCGCTGGGGATCAGAAACAGGTCGCTGACGGCAAGCAACTCCTCTATGGCTTCTTGTTTTCCCAGGAACCGTACGTGTTCACAGACCTTGATTTTCCGGCAGATTTCCTCCAGCCGCTGGCGCTCCGGGCCGTCGCCGATAAGCAAAAGTTTGCAGGGTACCTGCTGGATGACTTTCTGGAAAATATGGATCACGTCGTCCACCCTTTTCACCTTCCTGAAATTGGAGGTGTGAATCAGTATTTTTTCCCCATCGGGGGCAAGGGCTTTTTTAAAATGCTCCTTGTCGATCTTCCGGAAGCGGTCAAAATCGATGAAATTGTAAATCACACGGATGTCCCGGCTGATATTAAAATAACGGAGCGTGTCGTCTTTCAGATCACGGGAAACGGCCGTGACGCCGTCGGACTGGTTGATGCTGAATTCGACCACCGGTGCAAAGGAAGGATCGGCCCCGACGAGGGTGATGTCCGTCCCATGGAGGGTGGTGACCACGGGAATGCGGATGCCCTGGGTTTCCAGTATTTTTTTTACGATAAAGGCGATGGTGGCGTGCGGGATGGCATAGTGCACATGCAGCAAGTCGATTTTTTCGAATTTGATCACATCGACCAGTTTGCTCGCCAGGGTGGTGTCGTAGGGGGTGTACTCGAAAAGGGGGTAATCCAGGGCATTCACCTCGTGGTAATAGATATTGGTCATGAAATGGCTCAGGCGGACCGGTCTCTTGTAGGTGATGAAATGCACTTCGTGGCCGCGTTTGGCCAGGCCGAGGCCCAATTCCGTGGCCACTACCCCGGAACCCCCGAAGGTGGGGTAGCAGACAATTCCTATACGCATCCCTGCAAGTTAGAAATTCTGTGATTAAGTTGAAGCCCAGGGGTGTTTTAAAGGATAAAGCGGCTAGGTTTAATAAATAGTTTAATTTTTTTTGTTATTTGTAACTGATAGGTTATCAATTTAATATAACCCAAAACCGGCTTTTTTAATCCGGAATTTTTCATTTCCTTTATTTTAACTGAAATTTGGACTCATTTTTGTAATCATTCAGCAATAACCGAACCGGGATTTGCAGGGAAAATCTATATTTATGAAATTGCCTTGTTTTTTATGAGACAAAAAGCTCCTGAATATAAAGAAGCTGAAGCAGCGATTCGGTTAAAATTGAAAAAAGAACTTCCCGGTGATCTTTCTTATCACGGATTGCACCACACCGAGGATGTGTTGAATGCCGCTCTTAAAATTGCCAAAACCGAAAAGGTTGCCGTGAAGGATGTCAAATTGCTGCGCCTGGCCAGTTTGCTTCACGATTCAGGATTTATTTATACTTATAAGGGGCACGAAGAAATGGGTTGCAAGATCGCCCGGGAAATCCTGCCCGG
>JAKQHS010000178.1 GCA_029557915.1 Bacteroidota bacterium
CCGAGCAGGTTCCTTACTTTTTTATACCCGGCCTGTTCCATCAGGTATTTTGCCATTCCGCTTCGGTTGCCCGACCGGCAATAAACCACGATTTCCATCTCCTGGTCCTCCGGGAGGCTTTCCATGACCAGGGGCAATTCCCCGAGTGGGATCAGCCGTCCGCCGATATTAAATTCTTCGTGCTCATAGGGTTCGCGTACGTCTATCAGGACAAAATCATCGCCGCGCTCCATTTTCATTTTAAGTTCCTTTACTTGAATATCCATAAGGCGATCAGTTGGGACAGGTATCCGGTTTTCTGGAATGAAGGAAAACACGCATGGTATCCCCGCTTTTCATCTTGACCCCGGGATCGAATACCGGTTCCTGATGAATCACAAAGCTGGCATTTTTATCGTCGATCACATCTTCTTCCACCTCCTGGATATTGAGACCGAGGCTGGTAAGCAGGAAAAGGGCGGCGGAATAGGTCATGCATACCATGTCTGGTACGGGAATCTCAGCCCCGGTATCCGTTGAAAGGATAAAATCGAGGACAGAACCCTTGGCAATCCGCGCATCTTTTTTCTCAAGGCTGGCCGAAAGAATCGTATCCCCCTGATAAATGACGCCCATGATATAATTTACCGGCCCGGCGTCGTAAACATATCCCGCAACATTGCTCCGGATGTCAAAACCCTTTTCCAATTCGGCTTTTTTCACCTCAAAGCTTCTGCCATACAGGGTGGGCAGGGAAGAAAGTGGGATGAGGTCAGCATTGTGTTTGGTGACTACGACATAAATTTTGCGGTCTTCCTTCACGAAAGAACCCGCCTCCGGGGTTTGCTGCAGGATAATGGATCCCGGCCGATCTACCCTGAACACCGAATCCATCGCGATGAGTTGAAAATCATGTTTGCGGGCGAGTTTCGTGGCTTCCTGAAGCGATTTACCGGTGAAATCGGCCAATTGGACTTTCTGGCCATGACGGGTATACCACTTCATCCACCAGGCGGTGAGCAAAAGCAAGCCAAATAAAAATAAAAAGATGGCTAGGATATTGCGCCAGACAAAGGCGTCTTTCAGCAGAGGGGTCTTGGTATCCACGAACTTCAAATCAGGCCACAAAAGTAACCACGTATATCGGATTTAAGCATAAGATTTAATTTAATGTAATGCAAATGCATGGCATGCTGCAACCTGTCCTTGGGCCCGGCATGGCAAGACCGGGATCATCGCAGGTGAACCACCTTGAATACCCTGACTTTATTATGCTGCAGGAGTTGGATGAAAGATAAGGAAGTAAAGGAGCTGTCCGTAGGGAGCAGTATCCTGCTGTTTCCCGGGATAATTCCGGACCGGATCATTCTGCCCGCCGGATCAAACCATCGATAGAAGGCTTGCTCCGGCCCTTGGTTTTCAAGGTAAATATTGCCGTTGGTCGGATTGGGAAAAAGGCGGAAGGGGGATTCCGGGGATTCCTCCCGGATCGGGATGCTCACATCATTGAGGAGGTTTATTTTAAATTCGAACCTGCCCGACCAATTTTTTTTCTCATCAAAAGCGATCAGGGAAATCCGTTCAGTGGTGTCTGCAGGGACCAGGCCTGCTGAATAGGTGACCAAGCCGGTCTGGAGATCGGCCAGCGTAAAAAAATCCCCTGCAACGAGGGTATCCGACCCCTTCAGCAAACTACCCAGTTCAGGATCTTGCAACAACAGGATCCTGATGTTTAGAGGATCTGAATCGGGATCGGTGAAGTTCAACCTGGAAGTGCTGAGCATCGCGGACCTCAATTCAAATAGGTCCAGGGGCAGGTTGGTCGTTGCAATGGGCCCTGAACTGAGGGGAATCGACCCGCACAATTCCAAGGACCAGCTATCCAGGCTGCCTCCCGCCCCATTATTGAAGTCCCGCACGCGAAGGGTCCAGGTACCCATGGTATTGGACTGGGTCAGTTTAGTCAGGGAATCCTGCGGCCGGTGAGCCTTTCGGTCAGTCAGAGGGCAGGTGATACCGATTGGGGCAAGGTCGTCGAGGCTGAGGTTGAAATTGCTCAGGTTGTTGCATTGCCTTGCCCAAAGGATGATCGAGTCGCCGGATGGAGCCTTGAGCCATAAGGAAAGATCGCCCACAAATTCATGGGTCCCGGCAAGATTTGGGATCCGGACCTGTTTCAATTGGATCTGATCCCCGACCAGGATGTTTGAAGTCACGGTAGGGGTTCCGGTGGCTGAGATCAGCCTGGGGGTGTCCCCGGCAGAGTAGGTTTTACAAGCCAGGGAGAGCGTATGAAAGACGGAAAAAGGCAGTCTCGCGCTGGAACAGGATTGCAGCGGGAGGATTCTCCAAAAATAGATTTGATTGCTTTCCAGTTCCGTTTCAGGTACGGCTGAGGTATCTCCGGTGACCAGCCGGGACCATACCAGACTTCTGAAACCGGGATCAAGGGATAATTCGATCTTATAATCATCCTGTGCGGGCAGTTTTTCCCAACGAAAGATAGGCAGGACCGGCACCTGATCTTCGTTGTCTTTTGGATAGATCGGGGCAATATTTGCGGAAACGATCCGCAAGGTAAAGTTTAGGGAAAGGGTATCGGCACCGGTGGCCAACACAGGGATGAGGTACTGGCCAGGTGGCGCGGCGGGATCCACAGACACTTCCAGCCTGATGTTGTCCAGCGGTCCAATAAAGGATTTGGAAGGGGCGATGGTGAAAAAAGGTTGAAACGGATTGGATATCTGGATCAGGACGGAATCACCGGATGAAGAGGGAGAGGATATGACTTCGTATTCCCCTCTGTCCCCGGCGCAGAGGGTTTGGATATCTGGAATAAAGCCGATTTCCAGCCTTGGCGGGTAATCGTTTCGAATGACCAGGTCCGCGTCGTTGACATCAAAAAAAACATGCTGAACGGGCTTGATTTTTATTCTTCCATTGGTGACCGGATGGTCGGGAAGCCGGATCCATTCGCCCCCATCGTTCGCCGTTTTTAATTTTAAGGGCAGATTGAAACTGAATCCACCATCTTCGGATAACCAAATATCCACCCATTGGCAGGCTACCGGCGCCCGGTCTGTGTTTTTTACGTCCCAGGTGAGATAAATCATTCCTCCTTTCGAAAAAGTATCCGGGGTATTAAATGCGGTGACCCTGAATGGGCCTGAACCCACATCGCTCTGCAAGGTCAGTTCTGTCCAATTCACCCCTCCGGCCTGGGGATCATTGTCTCTTACGGTCAGCCTGAATTTCAGTGGTCGGCTGGTGGAAGGCAGGATTTCCGTACTTTCCTGGGTGTTGGATAGGAGGGCTCCGATCCTGGGGAAAATGCGCGTGCCGGAATTGCCGGGAGGCACTGATCTGAACAAGGGCGCTGTACCGGCAGGCATGCCGAGGGGACTTTTCTGGCCGAGGTCCATTTCTTCCCAGGTATAGGTGATCGTTTCTGAGTCGTCTATGCCCGTGCCTTCCAGTTCGAAGGGCGTAAGCACCGGGATCGTGATATTGCCCGGGCTTATGGCCATGGCCATCGGTTCATCATTTGGGGTGTCCGTAAGCGTTCCACAGAGGGAACCAATCCCCGCACGCGAATAGGTTTTGATCTGTTCGAGGGAATAGCCGTGAAAATAGGGGTCTGAGATGCCCTGTACATAATTGGTACCGCAATCGCTCGCTCCGGCATAACTCATGAGGGTGGATCCGCTTCCCGGTTCATAAGCGCTGGAGGTGGTTTCGTTTTCGTTGTCGCAAAAATTAAAGGTATGGGTGGCGCTGAATTGATGGCCCAGTTCATGGCAGGGAATGTGATAAAACCGGGTCCCGGAATAGATGCCGAAGGTGCTGCTCACTCCAGCGCCTTTGTTGGCGCCACAGGCAGTGCCGAGCAGGGCCACCCCGCCGGCATTGGTCCCGAATACATGGCCGACATCGTAATTGTTCAGCCCGATCCGGTCATTCAAAACCTTTGGATTCTGCTCCAGCATTTGTACGACATTTCCGTTGACATATGGATCATGGTCAGGGTCCATAAAGAGAAGGGTGTCGTTGTTGGCCACCAGTTGGAACTGGATGGCATTTTCATTGACATATACCGCATTGATCCTGGAAAGGTGGCTGTTGAGGGCCGCAAGCACTGCTTCAACGGTATTCCCATGCGTGCGCGAAAACTCACCAGTGAGAGCCAGGGCCAGGCGATATGTTTTCAGGCTTGAATTTTGACCGGGGACGCCTCTGAATTTGGCCGGGTTCAGCAGGGTGGGGTCCGAAACGGGCTCAAGGGTACTGCACTCAAACGTTTGATGCAGACCGGATGCCTGAGCCTTTTCTTCTGAAAAAACATAGAAGCCCGGAAGGCTGTCGGGTTCGATAAAATAGGTCCGGCCTTCATGGAGGATGAAAGCGGTCAGTTTTTGTTTGTAAAGGTCAAGCCGGACGGTGGCCCCCGCTTTTGAATTGCAATAAGTCTGAATGGACGGATACTTGGCGGCCAGCCCGGGAGCGAAATTGGAACAGGGGGAAAGCGTGGATTCGATAAATTGGTTTGTTCCTACCGGCAGCGATACCGCCTCAGCCTTCCGAAGGTTTTCAAAAAATACGAAAGTGTCCAGTATGAACCGGGTCTTCTTTTCACCCGGCAAATCCTGGACCCCGGGTGGCGCGGCACTCCAATAAGATTGTGAAAAAAGCCCTGGACAGAAGAAAAAAAACGAATAGGCAAAAACTGCCTTTCTCAATATTTTGGTATGGTATGGAAAATTCATCGGCCGTATTCAATTCCGGGCAAAGGTAAAGTCTCCGGAAATGGCAAGGCCGGGACAAATACCCCGAGCAGGACAGGGTTTTGGACTTGCTTTAAAAACTGGCGATGACTTGTACCCGGCCGGTCTGGATAAACCGGCTTTTTTCACTTTTCCGGCCATCGTAACCCAGTCTCAGCATGGTGTTTTTCTGGATTTCCCGGTCAACATTCACACTCAGCAAGAGATTGTTACCCGGGCGGAGGCCCTGCAACATGGAATATTCGATCCAGGCATTGTTTTCACCGTCGTAGTTTATCCCTACCAGGCTGCAGGAGGACCGGACGCTCCATTTATTCAATGGTTGGCTCAGGCCTTCCAGGCGGACCTCCCGGGCATTGGATTTTTCACTGCCCATCCGGTTGTGGCTCCACTTTTGTCTGAAGGCCAGGGTCAGGCGCATGGCGGTGCTGGCCTGGATCTGGATCCGAGGCTCCATGGTATGGCTGGTGATCGAATAATTTCTTTGATCAAAAAATTCCAATTCGCTTTTTTGTTGTTGTTTCGCCAGGTAGGATTCGAGGCTGACCCTCGAATGGATCAGAAGCCTCGAACGGAAAAAATATTCAATGAGGTCCCGGTTTTCAAAACCCGTGGTCAGCAGTTGTTTGTTTTGGTTGATCAATTGGCCTGCTTGCAATTCAAAACCGGGCCGGTTCCGGTTAAAAAAAACCTGGTTCCGGATCTGGGCCTGCAAACCTGCAAGGCCGCTGTCCGCATGGAATGGACTCCTGAACCCATGGTCACCCGTTTGTTTCCATCCGACGTTAAAATTTGAAACAAGGGCAAAACGCTGCCACCATTTCAGGGAACCCTTATTTGAGGAAAGCCTTGAGGGGTCAATCTCCAGGTTTTGTAAAAACAAATGATTCCGGGTGCGTATAAATTGGTTGCCCGTGACGGCATAGCGGATATATTCCCCCTGGTCCTGGAAAGGGGCGAGGTCGAATTCGGAAACCTGGATCGCCGAATCGCCATTGATATCGATCCAGGCATAATAGCCTTGTCCTTTGTTGACTCTCAGATAGGTGTATTCCAGGGCCGGTTCCTGGCCCGACCCCGATTCCAGGGTCTGGGAAAAGCGGATAAAGTCCTTCCGGGTACGGGTATTCAGGGAATGGCGAAGGACCAGGGACCGGGTATCTTTGTCGGATAGGGGATTGACGATTTTATCAAACCGCAGGGATCTACTGCTCAGGGTAAAAGCCCAAAGCGTATTGCGGGCAAGTTGCCAGTTTTGTTCAAACTGCCATTCATTGGCCTGAAAATAATCGTCAAAGTTTTGGCCGTCGATCCCTTTGTCTTTCCTGTAAATATGACTCAAGCGGTAATTCATGTTCAAGCCTTCCACCCGGCCGGAAAGGAATGACCTTAGCTGATGATAAGCGAAACTGTTGCCGAGCAGGTATTCATCCCGGTCCAGCCACTGTTTATGGATCTCCGATTCCAGGTTAAAACCCAATTTGTGATTCCCATTAAAAGGTAAGGTTTGAATCACTTCCAGACGGGGCCTGAAAAAAGTACCTTCGGTTAAACCCTGGGTTTGGTGAGCCAGGGACCCATAACTGCTGATTTCAGTGGATTTGAGATGGAACTGCCCGTTCCAACTGTGACGGGAGCCCGAATAGTCCTGTTCCCTTCCATAATGCTGGTATTGATATTGGACATCCACGGCTTTATTCTTCAACTGGCTGCGGGCTGACCAAAGCAATTCATTGGCTGTTGAGGGAAGCCCCGTGTTCAGGCTCCAGTCCCTGTTGAATTCAGGATTGCGGAACGGTTCGAAATAACTGAAACGACGGTTGATTCTTTCAAGCCCAAAGGTACTGGTCCAGCTCAGGTCACCTGCGCCCAAATACTTCCGGAGGCCCAGTTCCTGTTTCCAGGCGAGTCCGAGATCATCCTTTTTATCTTTTGTGGAATAGAGGTTGAGGTCGAGATCGCTGAGGCTGAGTTCTGTCCTGCTGAACAAACCGGACTGGGGCGTGTATTCCAGGCGCAAGGCGTGCTGGCTTTGCTGTTTGGGGGCGGAGAGGCTGCTGATGGGCTCATATTCCCCCCTTTTTTCCTTCGTGACAGGATCCGGGGAGACCCATCGATAAGCCCTTCCATTCGTGAACAATCCGGTTTCAAGTACATAGTTACCCTGTCCCGGCCCGACATAACTGAACTGAGCGGTATGGGAACCGCGGTTGGCTTGGCTCGCCGCAACCAGTATGCCTGAATAAAGAACCTGGGAAACCAGGCTGTCCTTTAGATTATAACTGACCTGGTCGGCCGGTGAGCCTTGCCCGATTTCGCGGAGGGTTGGCCTTTTCAACTGGCTTATTTGGTCACCTGCATCCTTGAGTATTTGGATATCTTCCTGGCTCAGGTCCTGCAGGATATTGGAGGATTTATTGTCCTTTTCGAGATAACTGTTCCATTGGACGGTGAGATCGTTTTGCTGGTATTTGGATTGCAGGCTCCAGGCTGATTTCAGATACGATTGGTTGGAATATTCAAATTCGACCACGACGCGGCTGTTGCGGTTGAGCATCCTTCTCGAAGTAAAACTGATTTCAGACCGGTTATAGTCCATGACATAATCCTGTTCCAGTCCCCGGGCCAGGAGCAGGCCATCCAGGTAGACCTTTTCGGAACCGGACAGAACAATGACAAACAGTTCATTGGAGGTTCCTGTGAGCCGGTATGGACCCTGGTTGCCTTCCTGGATTTCCAGGATTTGTCTTTTAAAGTTGCCGCGGGCTATGGAGCCATGCACCTGGGTTGAAAGACGCCCCCCATCGCCAAACTGATGTTCGTTGGAATAACGCAGCCCCTTGTATTTCTTCTGGTACTTCATAAAATAGGTGCCGTCCGGTGAAAGTTGCTGGTCCCCGGCCAACAGGGACTGGTTTTTTCTTTTTATCTCAATGAACACCTGGTCGATTTCATTGAGTTGCTGAGTATTCCCGTCCGCCTGGAGGGGGATGTTTTCATCGCTGATAGCAGCATGGATCTCAATATCATTGCCAAGTTTTCCATTGACCTGCAGGTTGATGTTTGAATTCAGCACGAGACTTTGATTGTTGCCAAAACTCAATCCCCGGCCAAAGGCTCCGGCGTAATCCACTTCATCCAATGGGTTTTGCCGCATCACGGGCCTTGACTTTGAAAACTTATAACTCATCGGGAGCTCCGCCGTTGCTGCGGGAAGCCAGGCGGTGTCTCCCGCATAGACCCGGAGATCGGGGTCATAAGCGAGGACCCGGTACTGGACGTTCACGGGCAGGCTGTCGGAATGGATCCGGGTGATGAACAGTAATTTACCCGATACCTGGTATTGGCCTTCAAAGCTGTTCCCATTTTTTTGCCTGATGGTCACCGAACCTGGAATGATGTAAAGGCTGTCACGAAGGCGGAGGCTATCCCTTATCAGATAGTCTCCGTTTCGAAGTGTACTGGAACTCTGGGCCTCTGCTTTGAAGAAACAGGCATACCAGGAAAGGCTGATCCCCAGGAACAGCCACCCGGATGGGCGGGAGCGTCTCAACGGTTGCCTGTCCTTCATACCCTCTGGTCGACGAAGTTAGGTTCATTTCAGGGAAGCCGGAACCCGGAAATGCCCCGGGTCGGGAAGCCTGGAATGATAAATCTCAATGCGGGCAGAAGCTGAACTCCGGATGTTCAATAGACTGGATTTCTGACCACTGTTCCTCCTTCCCTCTTCCATTTCCAGCGTTTATGGGACCAAAGCCAGTCATCCTTGTGCGTATTCAGGCAACTTTCAAGTTTCGAGGCGTATCGTTCGAGGATTTCCTGTTCCGTAAGCTCGGCCGGGTTTTCGATGAGTTTGGACAGGGTACATTCGTAGTATCCCTGCCTGATCCGGACGACATCAAAATAAATGACAGGCAGGTTCCGCATTTTCGATATCGTTGCCGGGCCATGAACGAAGGCCGTATCCTGGTTCAAAAAGGGTACCCATTTTGCCTTGCTTATGATTGAGGGATTCTGGTCTGCAATCAGGAAAAGAATGGCAGGGGGAGCCATCATATCGATCAGTTCGCCCGTTTTTTTATCCGATCTCAGGGTGATGCCCTGGCCGGATCTCTTTTTGTAAATAAACCGGTCGATATGAGGATTTGCCAATGGACGGTATACAGCATAGCAGGGCAGTCCGAGGACAGGCTGGGTCAGGACCGCTCCGAGTTCAAAATTCCCGGTATGGGCCGTGACCCCTATCACCATCCGTCCCTGGGCAATGTATTCCTGCAACAATTCGGGATTCAAATACCTGAAATGGCGGTGGATCCGATCGACCGTCCAGCCGTAAGAGGCCAGGCTTTCGATCAGCAGGTCGGCCAGATTTTGATAATATTTTCTTCTTATGGCAGCAAGACTGGAGGGAGATAAGGCCGGAAAGGAGTTCATTAAATTCCGGTCGACCACCTTTTTGCGGTATTGCAGAATATTTAATAAAAGGATCCTTAATACGGCTGAAACCATATAGAGACCCCGGTCAGGAAGGACGGAAAGAAGGGCGATCATCCCCCGGAAAAAGAAATATACCAGCCGTTTCATCAGCCGCCAAAATTAATTACCTTGCTTGGTAGAAGTGTCATTTTAGCCCGGCAGAACCCAGAACTAATGAAAAACAGAAGACAATTCTTAAAAATGGCTCCAACCCTGGCCGGTCTTCCCCTGGCCGGTCTGGACGACAAACCGACAGTGCAACCGCCGGTCATTGTTTCCACCTGGGATTTTGGAAAGGATGCAAATGAAGCAGCCCTTCGGGTACTCGAAACTCAGGGTTCGGCCCTGGATGCCGTAGAATCAGGAGTGCATGTACCCGAAAACGATCCGGCCAATCAAAGTGTGGGATATGGCGGATTGCCGGATCGGGACGGCATTGTGACCCTGGATGCCTGCATCATGGACCACCGGGGAAGGGCCGGTTCGGTCAGCGGTTTGGAGCATATCAGGCATCCCATTTCCGTTGCCCGCCGGGTGATGGAGAAAACACCTCATGTCATGCTGGTGGGTGACGGGGCTCTTCAATTTGCCTTATCCGAAGGTTTTCAAAAAGAAAATCTGCTTACCGATAAATCAAAGGAAGCTTGGGAAAAATGGAGGGTCACTTCCAAATACCAGCCTCAGATCAATATCGAAAATCACGATACCATTGGTATGATCGTTTGGGATCATAAAAGGCAATTCGCAGGGGCATGCACCACCAGCGGCCTTGCTTATAAAATGCACGGCAGGGTGGGAGACAGCCCGATTATCGGCGCGGGCCTTTATGTCGACCAGGCCGTGGGGGCGGCCACCGGGACTGGACTGGGTGAAGTGGTTTTACGCCAGTGTTCCGCTTTCCTCATCGTGGAACTGATGCATAACGGAAAATCCCCACAAAAAGCCTGTGAAGAAGCCATCCGCCGGATTGTACTCGCCAATGCCAATTACCGTGATTTCCAGGTTGGATTTATTGCTGTCAACAGCAAGGGCCAGGTTGGTGCTTATTCCATTCAGCCCGGCTTCACCTATGCTCTGTACCAGAATGGGAAGCACCAGATCCTGCCTTCAAAATCCTACCTGGTATGACCCATACCCTTTCCATCATCTATCCACAGCCTATATTTGCCGCCGGTCTTGTGAAAACTATTGAAAACCATCCTGTTATGAGTTTTCAATGTGTCGGACAAACTTCATCGGCACGTGAAGCCTTGATCAGGGCTTCTGACTGGATCACCGACCTGGTCATTATAGGAATCCATTCCAAAGGACTTGAAGAACTGAAACTCATTGAAGCCATCCGTAAAAAATCCAAAAAGGTTCATATTCTGATCATTGCCGGGCAGGAACACCTGGATGTGGTCCGTCGCGGCCTGGTTAAAGGGGCAAACGGATTCATCTATGCTCATTCCGACCCGCCTGTTCTCCTGGAAGCCATTGAGGCTATCTTTCAAAAACAAGTCTTCCTCCCCGGAGGATTCCGGATCCATCCTGTTCCCGTCCCGGCTCCCAATACACTGAGGATCAGCGGAAGGGCCGATTTCCATATTACGGACCGGGAGATCCAGGTCCTTAAACTGATCTGCCGCGGGTTCAACAATAAACAAATTTCGAACGATCTGTTTATTTCCGTGCAGACCGTAGCCGTGCACCGCAAAAACCTTTTCAGGAAATTGGGGGTCAAAAACAGCATTTCCCTGATCCAGCTCGCGATGGAAAAGAAAATGATCGGCTGAGGCAGGAAAATTTAACCAAAAAGGGGATAAATCCCATTGATAATCAAGCTACTTTTGTCCCGATTGCTCAATTTTGGGTGATCCGAATTTAGAACCAGAACTTAGACAATTGGAGTAAAGTGCAATGCTTTCACTCATATCCCTTTTTTAATAAAAGCTTACATAAGCTTTTAGCGCCTGGTTTGTCTGTTTTATTGATTTTCAGTTTTACCCCAATACAGGGCCAACCTAAAAACCTCATTCACGGAACAAATAAAGCGAGGGACAGCGCCCAGGTTTTCACCGGCGATAAATACTTTGATTCCGGAGGGCCCGGTGGAAGTAAACTTACGGATCAACCCGGCAATTATTCCAACTGTTCCGATCCTTTCAATGAAAATGCCAACTGTACTTCTTACTTTACCCTTTGTTCCAATGAGGATACGGTTTCAGTAAATTTTATTGCCTACCAGATTGTAACCGGCGACCGGCTCAGAATTTTTTCAGGTTCAAAACCTTCCGGCCCCCTGCTTTTCAACAGCTTGACCCAGGGGGTTTCCCTGAATGGAATGAAACTGACCACCGGGACTTATATCAAAAGCAAAGCCCCCGACGGCTGCCTCACCTTCGAATGGTTTTGTACCACCATTGCCAATTCCATCGGATGGGAGGCGGACATCATCGTGATTGGGAAAAACCAGCCGGAAGACAGCCTTTGTAACCCTTCCTGTAAACCGCTTGCTTTGGTCCGGATTCCCCTCGATACCTGTTATAAATTATTAGGAGCGAATGAACTGATCCTGGATTACCATCCCACCTGCGCCTATTCGCTTCAACTGTATTATCCTTTCGGATCAGACCAGTTGTCGCCACCTGCCGTAAATGCCACCCATCTCAACAATACCTTCTTATATGAAATAAAATCGGGGGATGGGCCGACTTGTTTTGGTTATATTCAGGTAGAACAGGAAAGTTTGCCGGTTGAAATCTGCGGGAGGGACACGGTGGATTGCACCTGGTGGCAGAAAAACCAGGATTTGAAACCGGAGGTCAGCACTTGTTCCGGGATCCGGTATTCCATCAGGAAAACTACGTTTATCTCTCTGGATTGTGATGATCAGTTTTCCGGAATGGTGGTCCGGGAAATCAGTTTTGGAGGAATCCCCGACTCGATTTGTATCGATACCCTCTTCTTGATCAAGCCGTTCCTGGACTCACTCGTGTGCCCATCCGATCTTAAAGTACCCTGTAACCTGGAGGGCCTGGACAAGGATCCGGCGAAACTGTCGCCAAGCCACCTCATGACCATTCTTGATATGGATGGGGACCGTCGAATGGATGCGGATCCTGCCCGCCTGCTCATCCCTGAATGGAAAGGCAACGGAGCCCTCGATACTTCCGGTGCTTGCGGCATGGTCGTCTCCTGGAACGATTTTCTGATTCCGGGATGCGGCAATAGTTTTAAGATACGAAGGCAGTGGACGATTGGTTATAAATGCGGCGGCAGGGATACGGTCTGCATTCAAAACATAAGTATAGTGGACGAAAGCCCTCCCGAACTGGCTGCGGTCACTTCCATGGAGTTTGTGGCAGATCCTTCAGCCTGCAAAGCCTCTGTGATGCTGGATTCGGTGCCGGGAATAGAAGACTGTAACAAAGTGCAGCAGCGTTTGGAAATCACGTATCCAGACCCGGTAAATCCGGGCAAGCAAATTCTTATCTCGGGCGCCCTGCCCATCAAATTATCGTTGGCTCCGGGAGGATATAAAGCTAAGTTCATTTTTTCTGATCCTTGTTTCAACGCAGTACGGCAGGAAGTTTGTATCCAGGTGGCCGATTACCAGGGGCCGGTATTAAAATTAAAACAACAGGACTTTTTTCTCGAACCGCAGATGTGCTGGAGAAGGGTTTATGCCGGGGATCTGGACAGTTCCAGCGCAGACCTTTGCTGCGCCAAGCTGCATTTTGCCATTGCCTATGAGGATACACTTTCCCATTACCGGGAGCAATGGCTGGATTGGATCGCGGGAAATTGCCAGGGAACGGATGGGTATCCGGCGCATAAGGATTTTTACGACCGGTTGATCGACCAATGGCTCACCGCATTTGTATTTGATGACTACCTGGACCTGGCCGCCTGTGAATCCCGGCAGGTGGTGGTCCGGGCCTATGAAGCCTGCAGGATTCCTGTTCCGGATCCCTCTTTTAAAGGCAGCGGCCATCAATGGTTTTGTTATATGACCATTCCCGAATTCCGCGGATGGATGAATGGGGGCGGCCGGATTGGTCAATATGATTTGATGTGCCATTCGGCCTGGACGGCTGGTGAAGACTTGTCTTTCAAATATCCTTCCCTGGAAGCCCTAAACGATTCCATTTCCTGCAGCGCCTTGTACGACCGGGAAAACCTCAACCGCATCCTTTTGCAATATGATGAAAAAACCGTACCTCTCCGGATCAGGGATACCTCAAGCCCTGAAATAGGCAGCCTTCCGGACCTGGTGGTCTATGTTGACGGTATGCCGGATGCGAATATCACCTGCACCGGCGAGACATACCAAGCAGGAAGCTGGCCCGGAGCCATTACCTGTAATTGTGACACGGGCCATTTCGAAACCTTTTATGGAGGCCCGCTCCGAAACGACGCGGTCTATGATGAACAGGGTCAATACCACTATCCCGCATGTCAGCCCTACGATCCATCGATCAAACCCAGACCTATTTATTGCAGTTCCTTGTTGAAGGCAGAATATACGGTTCCCGGATCCCTGGTTCCGGATTCCCTGTTTTACCAACCCGTTTTCGGCACCGTGGCCCAGGGAAGACAATTTCACATCACAGGGACTTGTACGGAGGGTTATACGGTTTCATACCAGGATGTCCCCACTCTCGACCCCTGCGGAGCCGGAACCATTATCAGGGAATGGACCATCACCAATGCCTGCGGCCAGACCTTTATGGCCAGTCAAGTCCTTAAAATTCAAGCCAGATCTGATTTTGAAGTCCTTTTTCCTGCGGATACCATCCTGGATTGTACGGATTTGCAGTCCCTGGAACCGCTGACTTTGTCTCAGCCGCTGATTAAGGATGCGGAGGCAGAATCTTTGGACATGAGTTTTATTGATGAATACGCAGAAGATACGGGCTCTTCCTGCAGGGTGATCCACCGGATTTGGACCATTACGGACCGATGCACCTATCAGCCTTCGGCACCGCATGGGCCTGATGTCATTCTCCATGACAGCATGGTCGCTGATCCTGTCGACCGGTATTGTGTTTACCGGGCGCTTAAAGACAACGGGGATGGCTATATGCGATATACCCAGCAAATCCGTTTTGTGGACCGGACACCGCCCCGGTTATCGTTCAGGGATACCGTGATCTATACTGGCGCTGCTTGCGTTTCAGAGGGTTTTTCCCTGTTCCCAACGGTATCAGATGACTGCACCGGGACTGCTTCCATAAGGATTCAGGCCTGGCTTGACCTGGGTATGGACAATACCCTTGACCAAGAGTTTCCCCCGGGTATTCCATTGGATATACCGGGAGGCTTTGGACCTGGAATTTTCGGACTCCATATTATTGCGGAGGATCTATGCAGCAACCGGGACACCTGTATAATAAAGATTGAAATAAAGGAAGGGGGAGTGCCATCCGCATTTTGTTTGCCCGGCACAGCAATTATTGACATTCCTGCCTCAGGCCAGGTGACCATTTACGCCCGGGACTTGGATGCCGGTTCGTTGGCAGGATGCACGCCGGGCCCCCTCAGGTTTAGTTTCAGTCCGGATCCGGCGGACAGCATCAGGTCCTATACCTGTGACAGTGCTGGTACCAAAACACTTCCAATCTGGCTGACCAATGAAGGCGGCTTTCAGGCACAGTGCGAGACCCAAATCCGACTGCTTCCCGGACCCGATGCTTGTATCCCTTCAGCTGAAATCCGGGTAAAGGGCAGGGTTTTCACAGGACTTAAGATTGGAATTAAACAGGTTAACATAGGTTTTGAACCCCTGGAAACTGACACGCTGACCGATGCGGAGGGATATTACAGTTCGAGCCCTTTGCCAGCGGGGCTGTCCCTGACCGTGAGACCATCCAAAACGGATGGTCCCTTGAACGGGGTTAGCACCATGGATCTCCTGTTGATGGAAAAACACATCCTGGGTCAAAGCCTGATCACGGATCCTTTAAGCCTGATCGCTGCCGACGTCAACCGGTCGGGATCAGTGACGGTCTCCGACCTGATCGAACTGAGGCGCCTGATCCTGGGCTCGATAAACACCTTTGTGAACAATACCAGCTGGCGGTTTATGCCTGCCGGCCACCTGTTTACCAATCCGGCCAAACCCTGGCTTTTCCCGGAAACGATCGAATTTAAGAACCTCATGGGTCCAATAACCAATGCCGACTTTATCGGGGTTAAAACCGGGGATGTCAATTATACGGTTGGAGCGGGTTTGAGTGGTCTGGAATCCAGGGATCGTGATAGGGTTGACTTGAAAGTGGAAACCACAGAAGAAGGAGGTGAACTGAAGATCCGCATTTTTTTGGCTGAACCATTGACCCAGGTGGACGCCCTGCAATTGGGAATCGCCTTGCCGGGAAGCCTGCAATCCATTGAATGCTCCGGGGGCCAGCTTTCGATCCGTCCGGACCAATATAACCTGCTCCATGGAAATCAAATCCGAATAGCATGGGTGAACGGACAGGGCAAGAATTTAAATGAAACAGAACCCCTCCTGGAATTTACAGGTAAAAAGGGAGGTGCGTTATTGCAGACGCAACTTATCGACTCTGGAATTTTCGAATCCTTCCTAAGCATTTCAGGTAAACCAAGGACTTTGTACTGCCAAGCGGTGAAGGCTGCCGGGATCCAGTTGAGAGCATTCCCAAATCCATCCAGTGACCGGGTGAATATAGAATTTTATTTGCCGGAGGGAGGGCAAAATGAAATCGAAATTTTTACCATGAATGGAAAAAAAATCTATATGTCGGAAAGCACATTATACCCGGGATTAAACCGTATACTATTGAGAAAAAGTGATTTAGGAGGGCCAGGAATCTATTATTTTAAAATTCGTACACGACATACTTTTGAGAACTTAACATTTATATTGTTTTAAACAAGATAGTTATGAATAATAAAAGATGCTAATGTTAAAAATACCCAAAAAAGGGTATAAGTATCCCTAAGCCATAAAATTATATTTGTTGGACATAAGACCTGAATTTTACACATTTTTCTTTCTGCAAAACCCATAGTCTCATGAAAAAAACGATACTTTTATTTACTATTGTTTTTTGCTGTTTCTCAGTTCAAACAAGCATATCCCAGATATTACACCCTGATTATCAGGACACGGTTACCATTATTATCAACGGAGATACGACCTACCTAGACAATGGTGGCGCAGGAAATTACCCGGACTGCACTGGAGCAGGCGGGATGCCTTCTGACGCGATTGATACTTGCACGAGCATTCTAACGATTTGTGCGCCCGGAGGAACTCTCTGTGTGATTTTTGACACCCTTGATCTCTTCGCTGGGGGTGATGCATTGTCTGCATTTGATGGTATCTTGGGCAGTGCAAGTATAGGATCTTTTCAAGAAGGAGATACTATTGCCAGTTCTGGAGAATGTCTGACATTTTCATTCTATGGAACCTCTTTAAACAATGACACCGGTTGGGTAGCGCGAATTATCTACAAACTCCCCCCTCCCGATCCCGGTGAATGCAACCTGGTCTGCAATGATCATCTGAACGTTTCCATGCCCGCAGATACCTGTTATAAAGTTATAGAACCCGACGATCTGTTAGAAAACCCCTTGGAGGGTTGCATTTACCAGGTGGCCCTGGCTCATCCTTTCGGGACTGCGCGGCCTCCCTTTATTGCACCCGATGCGGTCAACCGCTCCCATATTGGATACACCTTTATATATAGTGTATATGTACTCGATGAAAACAGCAACCGAGTTAACTCCTGTTGGGGTTATGTGACTATTGAGGATAAAGCTCCGCCGCAACCCATGTGCAAGGATGCAACCATTTCCTGTTTCCAGGTCGAATACCTGAACAGGCTGGTCAATACCGTGGTGGACAACTGCGCACAGTCCGGCAAATCGGTGATCACCAGCATGACCTTCTCGGATTGGGGATGCGACAGCGCCGCCTATATCGGGCAGGTGGTCCGCACCATCGTTTCCTGGGATACCTGGGGCAACAGCGGGACCTGCAACGACACCCTGACCATCCGTAAAGATTCCCTGGAACTGGTCAAATGTCCCGATCTGATCGAGCTGGAATGCGAAGATTGTAATCCCGCCATTGTATTCAGCGATGATAAAGATGATCCAAATTATCCTGACCCGGATTTCTTGCTCGAACTTCAGGAAGACGGATGCCTCAGCGACACTTTGATGATCGTGCCTATGATCCGGGATTCTGTTCTTGTAGTCCAGGGCGATACCTGCTATTATGTGGATTCCTGTGTCAATATGTGGCCCGTCCTCGGCGGTTTCTGTAAAATGACCGTGGGATATACCGATCAGGTCCTTAAAATATGTCCGGATGGCTCCGGTTTCAAGATCCGCCGCGAGTGGAGGATTGTGGATTGGTGCCGCAACGGGGAAGACACTGTGTGTGTACAATACATCAAGGTGGTGGATGATGAAGGGCCAAGATTCACAGGGGATCCTGAAGATCTCTTCCATTATGCTTTTGCTTCCCAGCATGACTGCCAAGCCAATGTCACCATCCCGGGGTTGGAGTATGAAGACTGTTCGGATGGAGTGATCCAGACTTATGTTATCGAATACCTTGACGAAAGCCACCCGGGTAAAGTCAGTGTGCTCACGGGAACCCTGCCTGCAACGATCAAACTGCCGGCTTCAGCGGCTACCCTTCTCCCACCCGGTGAAGGCGAAGGCGATGAAATCTTTGCAATAGGCGGACTGAAATGTTTTTACGGAGACGTGACCCTGCAGGACCCCTGCTACAATGCCAGTCATGTTCCTATATTCATCTGTGTTATTGACAATACTCCTCCCACACCGGTTTGCGATGAATACACCCAGACTACAGTAGACCCGGCCACCTGTTGGGCCCGGGTTTATGCCCATGACCTGGACAACGGCAGCCGCGACAATTGTTGCAATACCCTGCATTTTGCAGTGGCTACCATGGCAGATATCGATACGGCCACGGCTCATCTTAAAGCCGATCTCGAAGCCTGCGGATCTTCTTATGTATGGCATAAGGATAACAAAGCGGCCCACGAATGGCTGATCAACCAATACATCAACTGTTATGTATTCAAGGATTATGTCGACCTGACCCAGTGCGGCAACAACCAGGTGGTCCTGCGGGTTTATGAAGCGTGCGGGATACCGAGATACGATCCCCACGTATTCCCCTGCAGCCCCCACGAGTGGTTCTGTTACAACGCTTACACCACGGACCGGATGTGGAGAAATTACCTGAAACTGCATGTCGACGGTCAAAAACTGGATCCCTGTTCCGCACCCGGGCAACTATACTGTAAGAAGGATTATTTCAAATGGCTGATCAATGTCGCAGACAGCGATGGCGACGGAGTCAGTAGTTTTATTCAGTTGATTATCCCGGCTTACGATGGAGCCACTATACTTCCAATGGACATTCTCGCCCTTTTGAGCATACCCAGTATCTGCACGCCATTCTTATTCGATGATCAAATCGCCTTTGGCCTCCGCGCCGCCTTACCCCAAAACGCATCGGACTTCAGCGGGGCTCCAGGCAACACTTGCAGCCAATTGCGTTACAACGATTGTATGGTCAACATCCTGGTGGACGACAAACAACCCGCCGTCTGTGAAGATCCGGATGATATCTTCTGGTTCTGCGACAATGTTTCGGATCAGGTGACGGTCAATGGTCACAGGCGGTATTACAATTACTGGAGGTCTGACCGGGTGGAATATGCGGATAAAGTGTGCTACAGCAATGGTGGAGACACTCCCTGGCTTGATGGGACCGCAGAGCACAAAGGATCCAAAGACTACGATCCTACGGAGAATGCCGAAGACGGCTCCTGTTATTACTATCCTGAAAAATCAGTCTACAACGAAATCGAATGTGTGGAAGAATTTGATGATGACCTGACCGACACCGCTGACCCGACCGGGAAAGCATACGGCTGGTACGGCTGTAATATCTACGGCGGGTATCACGACGGCAAAGACAATTGCATCAGCAGCTACTCCAGACAACTTGGTCTTGAAGGTACAGCTGCTGGCCGGAACGGAGGGTACAACAGCTGGGCACCGGTTTATTGCCACACCTGGTTATGCCTTGACCGGAAGGATTCCGGCGGTAAGATCGATCCCAAATCGGCTTTCTTTGAGCCTGTATTTGACAGCAATGCCGACGGCGAACTCCTGGAACCGGGAGAAGGCGAATTCCTGGTATGGGACAACTGTTCCACTCCTGAACTCGTAAGCTCCGTGGATGATGGTTTCATCGACAATTGCGGCAATGGCTGGATCCGCCGGACCTGGACTTTCAGCACCGGCTGCGAAAACGAAACCATCGTTTGCGACCAGAAAATCATTACCAAACACCGGTCCGATTTTGAAGTGGTATTCCCTGCTGACTTAATCGTTACCTGTGAAGAGGATGACCTTGGTTCAGATGGCAAAGGCGGACCCAGTCCGGATGCAACGGGCCGCCCGATGATCATGGATGACGATTGCGAACTGGTCGGAGTGAATTATTCTGACGAGAGGTTTGATGTGATCCCGGACGCCTGCTATAAAATTGTCAGGACCTGGAAACTGATAGACTGGTGTAAATTCAATCCCAACCAGCACGAACGCGATCCTGAAGTGATCGTTGACGACAGGCTGGTGGCCGATCCGCTCAACAGGTATTGTGTTTACCGCAATTTGAAAGACGATGGGGACGGCTTTATGACTTATACCCAGATCATCAAAGTGATCGACGAGACCGCTCCTGAGGCCGGAGTGATTGCCGATACGACCTTCTGTGTTTACACGGGTTATGACGGTGCCGGTGCGGAAGATTTCTCCGATTGCACTCCTGGTACCTATACCAGCCCCAATTTCAGCGCTAACGATCAGTGCACTCCTTCCGCGGAGATCCGTTTCCGTTGGTTGCTGGATCTGGACAGTGATGGATCGATCGATGATTTCAGCGGTGTCGGTGTGAAGTATTTTACGCACAGTGAACTGACGCCTGGTACCCATACCGTTTCCGTCATTGCCGAAGACCGCTGCGGAAATGCCGATACCAGCTATTTCGAAATTACCGTGAAGGATTGCAAACGGCCGACTCCTTATTGTTACAATGGGATTGCGACGGTCATCATGCCTTCTTCGGGCAGCGTGACCATCTGGGCTTCTGACCTGGATGCAGGCAGTTTTGACAACTGCACCGCGCACGACCATCTTATTTTCTCATTCGATGAAGCGGGCCTGCAGCCGAGCCTCACCCTCACCTGCGATTCCATCCCGAACGGAGTGAGTTTCACCAAGGTGATCCGCATTTGGGTGACCGACGAGGAAGGAAATAAAGATTATTGCGAAACGTTTATCGTATTGCAGGATAATGCAGGTAACCGTTGTCCGGATGTGGCCGGAGTAAACGGGACCATAGCCGGTAAAGTGGCTACGGAAAGCACCGAGCCGGTGGAACATGTGATTCTGGAAGCCAAGTCCGCAGGACAGAACCTACCTGTCTTTAAAACAGACGTGAAGGGGACTTATTCCTTCAGCGGCCTGCCCATGAACAAAAACTACAGCATCATCCCAGGCAGGAACGATGATCCGATGAACGGGGTGAGCACCATTGACCTGGTATTGATCCAGAAACACATCCTGGGTGTGCTCCCGCTGAACAGCGCTTACAAGGTGATTGCTTCGGATATTGATAAAAGCAACGATATCACCGCTGTTGATCTGGTTGAACTCCGGAAACTGATTCTTACCGTATACGACAAACTCCCGAACAACACGTCCTGGAGGTTTGTACCGAAGTCGCATACTTTCAACAATATCAATAATCCTTGGGGCTTCCCCGAGAAAATAGATATCTCGAACCTGACGAAAGATGAACTCAACCGGGACTTCGTTGGAATCAAGGTGGGTGACGTGAATGGCAATGTTGTTCCCCACAGTTTACTTGGAGGGGAGGCAAGGGACAATGGGTCTAGCCTGAAATTCCGGACGGAAGACCGGCTGGTTAAAGCAGGGGAAGAAACCGTGATCGCCTTCACGGCTGATAATTTCCGGAATATCGAGGGATACCAGTTCAGTCTTTCACTCAAAGGCCTCGAATTGAAAGGGGTAAAGAATGGCTTGTTAAACCTGAATGAAAACAACTTCGGTTTGACCCGCCTCGGGGAAGGATATATCACCACTTCCTGGAACGAAAGCAACGGCATCAGTGCGGGAAGCAATGAGATCCTGTTCAGCATCACCGTCAAAGCGACGAAAGCAGTGCAATTGAGTGAAAGCCTGGTCATCAATTCAAGATTTACCAGGGCCGAAGCTTATGATGGAGTGAAGAGCATGGGGGTCAGCCTCGAAGTGGGTCATAAAGCAGGTTCCGGATACGCCCTGCATCAAAATACGCCCAACCCGTTCAAATCGGCTACGGTGATCGCTTATGAATTGCCTAAAGCTGAAAAGGTAACCTTGAAACTCACCGATGTCACGGGGAAAATAATCCGTGTTTATCAGCGTGAAGGCGTGAAGGGGTACAATCAGTTGAAAGTCAACCGTAATGAAGTAGGTGGGGCAGGGGTGCTCTACTACACGATTGAGACGAAAGATTTTGGCGCTACAAGGAAGATGATCCTGGTCGATTGATCAGGTCTTCCTTGACGTTTTTGGTCGGAATATTTACAAAGAGCCGGAGGGTTTTACCTCCGGCTCTTTTTTATTTTGCCAAATTTTAAAAATTGGAACGATTTTGGCAGAATAAGTTCCGTGAGATAGACCCCTGTGCGGAGAATTAACTCAAAACCAAAGCGTTATTAACAATTAAAGCATTTTTAAAATCGTTATTGAAGGAAGCCGGCAAAGCCCATATCTTTGCTGACTTTTGATAAATTATAATTTGTAATGTGTTAAACAACTGATATCCATGAATTTCCTACGCAGTTTGATCTTCTTCCTCCTTTGCTCCTCTTCCCTTATGGCGGGTAATCCCAAATTCACCATATCCTCCGAAGCAGGGAATACAAACGATGAAGTCACCATTAAGTTTACGGTGAGCGATTTTATAGATATCGCGGGCATCCAATGGACCCTGCGCTGGGATCCCACCTGCCTTCAATACGTCAGCATTCAGGATTTTAACTTACCCGAACTCAACATCAACTCCTTTAATGTTTCAAAGACCTCTCAAGGCCAGATCAACACGGTCTGGTATTACCAACAGGGAGCTTCAAAAAATAATGGGGATGTCATTTTTACCATCAAATTCAAGCTGATCGGTGCAGATGGGAGATCCTGCGGTGTGGAGTTTTCAAACAATCCTCTCCCTATTGAAATTTCGGATAAAAACGCCATGAAGTGTACGGAAACCACTACAAACGGCAAAGTGGATATCGGTAATGTGACTACCCCAACCGGTTTTGTGATCAGTGCAGGCAACACCCAGGCTGCGAAGGACCAGGAAGTCTGTGTACCGGTGCGGGTCTCCGGATTTAAAAGCGTAAACGCCATGCAGTTTTCAATGGGCTGGGATACCAGCAAGATCAAATTCACCAAAATCCAGAATTTTTCCGGTCTGACTTCCTTTGACCAGAGCAGCTTCAACCTGGCACTGGTCAATGCCGGTAAGCTGGTATGTGTCTGGTTTGATCAGAATACGACCGGTCAGACGGTGACCGACAATACCGCGATTTTTGAAATCTGTTTTAGATACACGGGAGTTTGCCCCGGATCAGGTACCGTTAATTTTACGGATGATCCTACTAAAACGGTCGTTAATTCCACGACAGGCGCTTTAACCGTCACCAAAACATCCGGAACCATCACTGCTTCCAACTGCAGTTCTGCACTCGCCGTGAGTGTTACGAAAACCACCCATCCCTGTCCGGGCCAGAACAATGGCGGTATTGAGATCAGTGCCACCGGAGGTTCGGGTGCAATCACCTACACGTGGACCAATAACTCCACCAGCCAGAATCTAAGTGGTGTAGGCGCGGGCAGTTATAACGTCACGGTCAAAGACGGAACCGGAGCCACCGCCACGCTGAACGCAGCGGTTAACCTGGCCGCACTGGCGGTGACCTCCTCCAAAACAGATCCGGCACAGGGACAATCCAACGGCGTGATCACGCTGACGGTCACCGGTGGAAACACCAATTATACCTATAAATGGAGCAACAATGCAACCACCAAGGACATCAACAATCTGGCAGCCGGTTCTTATTCCTATACCGTTACAGACGCAAACAATTGTACGGTAACGGGAACCGTGGCTCTTGGACCGGGGAGTACCGTGCTCGACATCGCTTCTGTGACGCCGACCAATATCTCCTGCAAGGGGGACGCTACCGGGGCCATTGATATTGCCATCAGCGGGGGGACCAGCCCCTTCACTTATGCCTGGACCGGTCCTGGAAATTTTTCTGCCAACACCGAGGACCTGACCGGCCTCAAAGCGGGAACTTACAAAGTGACCGTCAAAGACGGTGCAAATGCCACCAAGACTTCAAATGATATCATCATCACGGAGCCGGCCACCGCGCTGAAAATTACGGCAAGGGTAAAACCCGTGTCCATCGCCGGCAACGATGGAGAAGTCATTACGACGGTGACCGGCGGGACCCCTGCGTATCAATACCGGTGGAACAACGGTTCGACCAACAGCAGCCTGACCAGCCTAGCCCAGGGAAGCTATAGCATCACGGTGACCGATTCGAGGGGTTGCACGGCCAATGCCACCTTTAATGTCAATCCTTCGGCCGGAAGTGAATGTTTCACCTCCCAGCGGGTATTTACCCCCAATGGGGATGGAATCAATGAATTGTTTGTCATCAACTGTGCGGAAACCTTATCCAACCAGTTGCTGGTCTTCAACCGGTGGAACCAACTGGTTTTCAAGGCAGACAATTATGCAAACAACTGGCTGGGTACGGATCAGCAAGGCATCAACCTTCCGGATGGTGTTTATTTCTGGGTATTGAAGGATGCCAGCGGGGTGACCAGTGCAGTGTATAAAGGCCATGTCACCTTGTTGAGGACGCTGAATTAATAATGTCAAAATCTACCCATCCCGGTACAAAAACAGTAATATGAAAAAAATTTTATTCCTCGCAGTATGCTTTTGGTCGGCCAATCTCGGTTTGAAGGCGCAGGAAGAGGCTATTTATTCCCAGTATTTATTTCATCCTATCCTCGTCAATCCTGCTTATGCCGGATTTCTGCCTGACCATGAGTTGTTGTTCAATTTCAGAAATACACATGCCGGTTTCCCGGGTTCTCCCCAAACCTATACCCTGGCATTTAATGGCCCGATAGCGCCTAAACTCGGTTTTGTAGGACTTTTAAACAACGATAAGGCTGGCGATCTGAACCGGTTCCGGGGCCAGGCCGGCCTGGCCTATATGTTTAAAATGGGTACGGTCAAGATGAATGCAGGGCTGGCGGCACAGTATCAGAAATTTCAACTGGCCAACGGCGCCATCCTGGATTCAGGCATCGATCCCTCCGACCCTCTGATCCGCGCCGCCGCCGACGGGCTTAATTTTTTCAATACCTCCATCGGGGTTTACGGAGAAAACGACGGGAAACTCTTTTTTGGCTTATCGGTCGTAGACCTGGTCAGGACGAGGATTGATGACATTCAATCCCCCACAGATGAAAGTTCCTTCTTTAAATATTATAATGCCTGGGTGGGCTACCGCTGGAATATCGCCAATTATAACTTCACCGTTGAACCTTCCGTGATGATCAAGCGGCTGAGAAATGTGCCCTTTCAAACCGATTTTAATGTTCGGTTGTCATTCCTGGATGATCAACTGTTCGGTGGATTGACTTATACTGCAGGCGGTTTCAGTAAAACGTCTTTCCTGCTCGGAACCAGGATCAATACCTTCCGCTTGTACTATTCTTATGATGTGGCCCTGGAGGATTTCCAGAAATACAACAACGGTTCTCATGAACTTTCCCTTTCATTCAGGATACCTTCGGTAGTGGGAAAGAACAACCAATAAGATTTTTTGATGCTTCATAATGAGCCCGGGCATTTCCGGGCTTTTTTTTTGTAATGCCCTTATGCATACCATTTAGTATTCATATTTAAGATCATCATACTCATCCATCAATACATGGGGGACGCTTGTATATAGAAATCTGGTGGAAGGGGAATAAATTTAACTTAAATCAATCCCTGAACAAGACGCCATTTCCTACATTTATGCCACCCTCCTTCTTTTTATTTATTAATTCAAGGATATACTATGAAAAAGTTGATGGTGTTTTTTATCGGGGTGGCCATGTTCTGTATCCCGAGTTTAGCTAAAGCTTCACTGGAAATTTATTGTCCCAATGATAAAGAAATCACCTATGCCGCTTATCAGGCCGGCAAATACTATGACAAACCGGTGGTCCACGGCGGATATTATACTTTATATGGCCCCTGGATTTATAAACACCTGAATTGCGGAAGCGGTTATGTAGAAGTGCGCTGGGAGATCCTGGACCATTACGGCAGAAAATATTATTGCAATCAGACCATCTGGGTGACCAACCCGTCTTCCCCCGCGCCCATCTCCATTTGGTGCCCCAAGGAAAAAGTGGTGTACTGCGATCAGGTGGATACCATGCAATACCCCCAACCCATAGTGACCGGCGGAAGTTACTGGTTGTATGGTCCCTGGGTTTCCAAATCCCTGAACGAATGTGGAGTCGGGAGCATCTGGGTGGAATGGAAGATCGTGGATGGTTGCGGAAAAGCCTATTTCTGCAAAATTGGCGTTTGGGTAAAACCAAGGAACACCTATGCCAAAATCTGGTGGCCCAAGGATTTTGAAGCGGACCTCTGCACCGACCAGACCGATCCCAAATACCTTCCCTGGCCGTATGGCTATCCCAAAGTCGACCAGTATAATCCCTGTGCCAAATACGGGATCAGTTATAAAGATGAAGAATATACCTTCCCCAACGATACCGGGATCTGTAAGAAAATCGTTCGCTGGTGGACCGTAATAGACTGGTGTACATATAACCCGAATTCCTACGGGTATTATACTCCCGGAAAATGGACCCATGCCCAGTTGATCAAGATTGTAAGCCGTTCCAAACCGGACATTTCCTGCGTCCCAGACATTACGGTTGGCCAGGAGACCTATGCCCAATCCGCATGGGTGGACATCCCGGTACCCCAGGTTACCAGTTCCTGCAGCGGCAAAACGGTGATCTCCCACAACTCCATATATGCCACTTCACCCGGGGCCGATGCAAGCGGGATTTACCCACTCGGCAAAACCAAGGTTATTTTTACGGTCCGGGACGCTTGCGGCAACACGGATACCTGCTCCACGACGGTTACCGTGCTGGATATGACCGCCCCAACCCCATACTGTATCGGATCGCTGATCACCAGCATTGCCTGGCATGCCGACGGCGTTTACACCATCCTGGATCCGAAAAAATTCGATGTGGGCTCTTTCGACAACCTGACCCCTAAACATAAACTGAAATTCGAAGCCGTACCAAACCGGTTCACTTGTGACAGCCTGGGTGCACGTCAGGTGAGAATTTGGGTGACTGATGAGGCGGGCAACAAGGACTATTGTACCGTAACCCTGATTCTCCAGGATAACCTGGGAATGTGTCCGCCCCCGGTATTGCCCGAAGACACCTTATTCATCGAAGGATCCTTGCTCAGCACAGGGGATGCTCCCATTGACAGTGTGACCATCACGGTGTATTCAGACGATACGACAGGGAGTCTTGCTTTGGATGGTACTTATCGGGCAGAAGGCCTGACGGCCGGCTCCAACTACATCATTACCCATTCAAAATCAGACCAATTCCTCAAAGGCGTGTCTGCAAGCGATTATAAGTTGCTGACCGATCACATTCAGGGCTACGATACTCTTGATCATCCTTATCAGCTGCTGGCTGCTGATATCAACGGGGATGACACCATCAATGTGGAAGATGCCTACCTGCTTGGTTACTACCTCTTGTCCGGAAGTCAGGTACCACCTTCACAGGCTTCCTGGAGGTTCGTTCCATCTGATTATGATTTATCCCTCATCCAGGTCCTGTCCAATTCAATTGCGCAGGTCCCGCGTCACCGCATATTTAACCCGCTGAACGCAAGTGTTTCCGGGGCTGATTTTACTGGTGTTAAGATCGGTGACCTTGATTTTAGCCTCCAGGAAGAGATCTCAGCTCTTGAATTTCAATCGGGCAGTCCAGCCAAAGCGGAATTCGTTAACCCGGGTTATTGGGTGAAAAAACAAAGGATAAACGAGGCGGAGGCAAGCGGCAAAAGGGCGGCGACTTTGGTAACGGTAAAAGAGAGCACCAGCCTTTTTCCAAACCCATTTAATCAGTTTACTTCGCTTCAGTTCTCCAGCCCGGCTGATGGGCAGGGTATCCTGAGGATCTTCGACCTTAACGGAAAGCTCATATATTCCAGACTGGAATCGGTAAGTCCTGGTGTCAATCTGGTCAGAATTGAAGGCAGCAACCTCAGGCAAAAGGGGATTTATATCTATAATTTGACCTTGCCTGGCATGAATTTGAATGGAAAACTCACTTTTATCGATTGATTTCCATTTACATTAGCCCACCCATTTCGTTATAAAGTATTGCTATAAAGTTATTAACATATTAATTATATTAATAATATGTTAAAGCAATATTAAATAGCTAACTATTTAAGGGTATTTTAGCATTTTATATATTACATATTTTTGTAATGTTTAATATTATTAAAAACAGTTAAATATAGTTATCACTATTTTTTAATGTGTTTTCAACTATTAAACTCCCATCCCAAAATTTTGATCTGCTTCTGAAGGCGGAGTTTTAGGCAAATGCCTCTGCTCTGCCTCCTGCAAGCTCATCTCATTTCAAACAGTATCGGGTTGAGTTCCTGTCCTCTTCAGGCGGGCCGGCCTGGAATTCATTTTGTCATTGACCAAAAATTGTTTGATATGAATCCTATTATGAACTTGGGTAAAGGAATCTTCCTGGTGTTGGCGCTGCTGACCCTGCCATTAAACACCATCCATTCTCAATGCTTCCTGGAGAATGGCACATATTATACCGCACCATGCGATACAAACCTGGCAGACTTTCTTCATCCCGACACTTCGGATATCGGGAACTGCCCCAATATCGTCTCGGTGGAAGCGAATCTGCCTTTTCAGACCATTATGAATGGATGCGATTCCGCGTGTTTCTCCCTGCTGATCAGGCAGTGGAGGGTGAATTTCAGTTCCGGTCCGGATACGCTCCTGGTGGATACCATTTGTTTCACACCAATTTCCCTGGCGGAGGTATTCTGTCCCAGGGATACCGTAATCTACTGCAACGGAGGCCTGGCCGATACCAGTGTGGCGGCCCTGGGCTCTCCACTGCATAACAACGGAATCCCCTGCAACATTTTGGTCAACGGCCCGACCCAGATCCTCTGGTCGAGCACTTCCCTGGGTTGTCTGAAATTCACGAGGCAATGGCTGGTCATGGACTGGTGCACCCTTGAAATTGACACCTGCAGGCAGACCATCGAGGTCCGCGATACGACCGACCCGTCTATTTCAGTCATTCCCTTGCTTCAGGATTTCAGCACCTCGGGAGATGCATGCACCGGCAGCGTGATCTTTCCAGTTGCCACGGTGAGCGACAATTGCGCGGCCCCGGGCCAGATTTCCGTAAAGATCGAGGTGGCAGGTCAGACCCTGAATTCCAATGGAGGGATTGTCCACAATGTCCCCCAGGGCACCCACCAGGCTGTTTATATAGCGACGGACGGTTGCGGCAACTCCAGTACCGATACCACCGTGGTATCGGTGATCGATAAGGTCGGACCGATCGCCATTTGTAAAAGCGCTAAAAGCATCCAGCTTTCCCAGACCGGGATCCTGGTCATGCCGGCCACCGCATTTGACAACGGAAGTTTTGATCTGTGCGACCCTGAAATAACCGTTAAAGTCAAACGGATTCCGTCTTCCTCATTCTGTGCCATGCCATACAACCAGGTGCACAAGTTCGACGATATGGTCAAATTCTGCTGCATGGATGCCAATAAAGACATTATGGTCATTGTCCGGGTCTACCAGGGATTCATTCCGGCAGGGCCCATCAGCATCGATGCCTTTTCCAATCCGTATACCGAATGTATGGTAATGGTCAGGGTCCTGGATAAAGTTGGACCGGTGATCAGTTGTCCGGCCGATACCACCATAGATTGCCGGGATATCCATAAGAAAAGGGTTCGGAGCTTAACCGATTACGGAACACCCGTCGTATCGGACCTCTGTCTGGATACCGTATGGATCGACAGCCTTCCCCAACTCGGGGTTTGTAATACCGGGGTCATCATCCGGAGAATCAATGCCCGGGACGATGCCGGCAACGTTTCGACCTGTTCGCAAAAAATATTTGTCATCAATACGGATCCATTTGACGGAAAGGATACGGCCGATATCGCCTGGCCCAAGGATACCACCTTTTTTGTCTGTTCGGCCAATACCAGTCCCGCCAATACAGGTTTTCCGGTGATCAAAGATGCTTCCTGCAGCCAGATCGTCTTTGGCTCCCAGGATGAAGTTTTTCAATATGTGCCCAACGCCTGCAGGAAAATACTCAGAAGGTGGACTGCGACCGACTGGTGCCAGCTGTCTCCTACGGACTCAAAGGCCGGCAAATGGTATTACACCCAGAAAATCATTGTGATGGATACGCTGAAACCAATGATTACCGTGCCGGATACCGTGACCGTGAACAGCATGGACTCGATCTGCGGGGCTGTCCAGGTCTCGGTACCCCTGCCCAGCGCCACGGATTGCACCGACTCGGCTTCCCTGATCTGGTCTTTCATAACCGATATTAACGGGGATGGAATTCACGACGGACAGGGGTATGGTAAAGATGCCAGCCAGACCCTGCCGGTGGGCAAACACAAAATCATATTCAGCGTCAATGACCATTGCGGCAACACCTGCAGCGACACCACGGTGGTCATCGTGAGAGATGCCAAAGCGCCCACCCCCCTGGTTATGCATGGCCTGGCCACGGACCTGAGCCTGATGAATGGAGTGGTCATGGCGCGGGTACCTGCTTCCCTGTTTTTTGTACCGGGCAGTGCGGTGGATAATTGTACTCCCTCGGATAAACTGATCTTTTCCTTCTCACCGGATACGAGTGACCGGTTCCGGATATTCACCTGCGACAGCCTCGGGATGCGAACCGTCTACTTGTATGTGACGGACGAAGCGGGCAACCAGGGCGAGGTGATCTCCTATATCCTCATCCAAGACAATTTCGGGTCCTGTCCTGGAGCGGCCTCGGGCATCAAAACCACCGGGGTCGGCGGAAAGATACAAACTGAATGGGGCAGCCATGTGGAGCAGGTGGACATCAAACTCATGCATGGGCAAACGGTCATGCAGGGTGTGAACATGAACCAGGGCCAATATAAAGCCAATGGACTGCAAATAGGGCAATCCTACGAAATCATACCTAAAAAGAATGTGAATCCTTACAATGGAGTGAGTACGCTCGACCTGATCCTGATCCAAAAGCACATTCTGGGACTGCAACCGATCCGGTCCCCGTATAAGCAAATTGCCGCCGACATCGATAAAAACGGTGAAATCAACGGAATCGACCTGGTGGAACTGCGCAAACTGATCCTGGGTATCGATAAAGCCTTTACCAAGAATGAAGCCTGGAGATTTATCGATGCCGGTTACCGATTCCAGGAAAAGGCGGATCCGCTGAAGCAGCCCTTCCGGGAGCAATACCTGATCCGTGACCTGCAATCTCCCATGCAGGTTGATTTTATCGGAGTGAAAATCGGGGATATCAATGAATCCAGCATTCCTTCCGAACTGCTTAATCTTGAAAGCCGGGAGGCGACCCCTGCACTGGCCTTCCATGCCATTGACCAAACTTATTCCTCCGGGGATCTCGTAAGGCTTGAATTCTTTGGCGCTGAACAAACCTCGATCAACGGGTTTCAATTGAGCCTGCATGCCGCGGACCTTGATTTGCTTTCCGTCGAACCGGGTTTGATTCCGGCAGGTCCTGAGTATGTGCACCTGGAAGGGCATACCCTTAAAATGTCCTATCATCAAAGCAATGCCCTTCGTCCGACCGTCGGGATGCCGCTGTTTACCCTGGTGTTCCGGGCCAGGAATGACGGTAGACTCAGCCGCGCCGTCAACCTCGGTTCAGAGCCCTGGCTGCATGCGGAAGTCTATGATGGTGCCCTGAAAGCCTCACCGTTAAAGCTGGATTGGAAGGGAAAGGCAAATCAGTCCTTCAATATGCAACTTGGCCAGAATCGACCCAATCCATTTTTTGAGTCGACGGTCATTGAATACCAACTGCCTGAGTCTTCCCCGGTCACCCTGAAAGTCATGGATCTCCGTGGCAGGACCCTTCTCCTCAGACAGGAATCCGGTACGCGCGGACACAATTCCATTACCCTCAGCCGAAAGGACCTCGGGACCGGTGGAATGTATTATTACACGGTTGAATCGGTTTACGGGACCCTTACCCGAAAAATGATCCTGGCCGATTGATCATCAATTCTTGATTCCCTAAAAATTATTATTATGAAAATAATTAAGGCTAACCTTCCCATCCCAAAAACGAAAGTTAGTTTAATCCAGATCCGCAGGGTGCTGTCCCTGCTCCTCTTCCTGTCTCCTTTGCTGGTAAGAAGCATGGTCCTTCATCAGGGCAATACGGACCATTCCAACTATTACACCCAAAGCCCCTGGCAACCGGTCTATCTCTTGGAAGCCTCCATGGCGGGTATGACTTGTTACACGCAGTTGAACCTTTCCCTGGGGGCCGGAGGTAAGGCCAAAATCCTTCCTTCCATGATCCTGAAGCCCGGTCCGATCAATGACGCGGATTTCATGGTAAGAATATACGGCACGAGCACAGATACCCTCAGTTGCCTGCACAAGGGACAGAAAGTAAAAGTGGAAGTCACTGAAATCGCCACCGGCAACAAATGCTGGACTTTCATTTTGGTCGAGGATAAAATGGCGCCCTCCATTCAATGCAGGGATACTTCCTTTCTTTGTGTCGGCGACCTTTCCTACCTGGATAGCATTCCCGGACTGTACGAGGTGGGGGATAATTGCACGCCGCTGCAGAAACTTAAAATCACCCATATCGATAAGGTCGAGATGCTGGAATGCAGCAGCGATACTTTTTCCGTGGTCCGAAGGACCTGGACCGTCGTGGATCCCTACGGGTGGTCCGGGAGCTGCACGCACAATATTGCATTGTTGCGGCCTCAGAAATCCGATATTGATTTTCCGCAGGATACTACCCTTTATTGTCCCGACACCGATGCCAGTCCTTCCAATACCGGCCAGCCCACCATCGGGGGCCAGCCGCTGGATAAGTTTTGCGGCTGGAGTTTCAGGTATGACGATGTGGTCTTCAATAAATGCGGTCAGACCAAAAAGATCTGGAGGACCTGGTCGGTGCTCGATTGTTGCGCCTTGGAGGATACCACGGTGACCCAATGGATCCTGATCTCCGATACCACCGACCCTGTCATCCAATGCGCCCCGGTCGACAGTGTATCCACCCTTGCTGAATCCTGTGAAGCCAAGTATATCATTCCGGAGATCCTTTCCGCTACCGACAGTTGCCATTCTTCCCTCACCACCATTGTATGGGTGGACAGTCAGTTTATTGCGGTTCCGGGTTCGATGGTCCTCCTTGAAATCGGGACGCATAGCCTGGAATACCAGGTGTCCGATCCCTGCGGCAATACCTATTCATGCATGACCTCCATCGTCGTGGAAGACACCCATGCTCCGGTCTTTTGGTGCACCGACACCATTCAAATCGGCCTGCCGGCTGACCGGGTCATGATCGGGGCGTCCTTTTCGGAAATCGAAGCGGTGGATAATTGCAGCCTGGTTGGGGTCCAGATCCGCCGTAAGACGGATTTTTGCATGGATGGTTCCGACGATACGGTTTTTGGCGACAGCGTCGCCATCTGCTGCAGTGATGTAAATAACCCGTTCGATATTGTATTTATCGCCACCGACATTTATGGCAACGTGGATTCTTGCGTGGTCACCGCGGTGGTGGTGGACAAAAGTCCGCCTGTCCTGACCTGCGAACAGGATACCACGATACTTTGCGGAGAAATCGTCCCGGACTGGAAAGATCCCCTGGCAGGCTTGACGGACAATTGCATGGACAGTATCGCGATCACTATTGATACCCTGATCAACGATGTCAACCTATGCGGTGTCGGACAGACCGTCAGGCAGATTATAGCTACTGATCTGGCCGGTAACAGGGATACCTGCATTCAACGCATTGCAGTCAGTGCAGGGGATACCCTGACCCCGGATGATATCGATCTGGGTACGGATACCGTAAGGGTGATGGGATGCAATCTGGCGCTTCTGCTCCCGGACAGCATCGGATACGTACCACCGGTCGTGGATACTCCGTTGAATGACTGCCACCGGATTTTCATAACCTACATCGATTCGGTTCAGCCGTTGGGCGGTACCAGCCTTTGCCGGATCACCCACCGTTCCTGGCGTGTGGGCGATTCCTGTTACAGTGTTTTTCCCGTCGAGGTTTTGGTCCAGGTCATCCTGCAGGACACCACCGCCCCTGCTCCCCTGCGGGGCGGGATTACCGGGAGGGTGACCAATATAGCAGCCATTCCAATAGAAAAAGTCCATATCGAAGGGAAAAATATGCAGGCCCAGCCCGTATTTGAACAAATGACCGGAGTGGATGGCCAATTTTCATCGGGCCGGCCCGATCCTGCGCTAAAAATCAGGCTGGAGAAAGAGGATCCTGCTGCATTGAATGGAATCAGCACCCTGGACCTGATTAAAATCCAGAAACATATCCTGGGCGAACGAAAGCTTGAGCATCCCTTGCTGGAATACGCAGCCGATGTTGACCGGAACGGACAGGTCAACGTACTTGACCTGCTCACCCTCCGAAAAACTATAATAGGCCTCTCCAATCCGGATTTACCTTGGCATTTTGTGATCCAATCCGCTCCGAGCGCAAGGATACAACCTGGTTCCTGGCTGCCGGAAGAGTACATGTTATTCAGTAAACCTTCGGTCGAGGAATTTATTGGTTTCAAAACAGGAGATGTGAACATGGATGCAGTGGTCAACCATACATACCAGTTGGAAGGCCGCTCGGCTGCCGTCACCGAACTTATTCTTGAAGACAGTGAGGAAGGGCTTTTAATTAAAGCAGCCAAAGATATGCGGATGCTGGGAATGCAACTGAGCCTGGTTTCTGAAGACGGTTGGGCCGGGACCCATCTGGTTTCAGGAATCAACAAACCGCTTGAAGGACATTGGTCGGTCATAAGGAATGAGTTGAAGATCAGTTGGAATGAAAACCAGGCGAGGGTGTTGAAAGCAGGTACAGTATTGTTCATTATAAGAGGGGCCCATTCCAAAAACGTCTTCTCCGGTACTTTGCCTTCAGAGTGGTATGATCATCAGGAAAAAGCCCTGCCGGTTCGTTTGGTGAAATCCGATAAAAAAACGGATCCGGTCAGGATTTCCGCCTTTCCCAACCCGGTCAGCCAACAATTGAATATCCGCTTCCCCGGACAGGGGCCCATCCAATCCTGGAGATTGGTGAACCAGACCGGAAGGATATCCTTAGAGGGCAAATCACCAGGCCATAATGAATGGTCAATAAACATGCAGATCCTGCCTTCCGGGCTTTATTGGCTCGAACTCATTCTGTCAAATGGCCAAATTGAAAGACATAAAGTATTGAAGATTAATTAAAAAAACTTTAGTAAAAAGTTTAAATTATATTAAATTATAATATATTCGCATTAATAAATTTCATTATATATATGTAATTGAAATTTATTTTGACCAAAAATTCAAAACAATGAAAACTACATCCTTCTTGTTTAGGCGGTCTGCATGGGTATTTGCCTTGTTGGTTCAGCTGGCAGTGGATAGCGCTTTTTCAAATACCCTGTTTGCTCCGGCGAGATACCATTATTACCAGATAAATCCATTTGAGGCCTCTGAGGCCCTGGGGGGCAATTGTCATAAGGACAAGCAGCCTCCAGTGGCTCAATTGAAAATGCTTGGCGAGACGGAATGTACATCCCTTCAGGGGGCGCCCTGGTCCGATTTCCTGATCCTTTCTGATAACTGCATTCCGAATGAGCAATTATATGTAACCTATAAGGATTCCACCTATCTGAATTGTGAGGAACAGGTGATCCTCGTATTCAGGAAGTGGAAAATCAAAGACCTGGCGGGCAACACAACCGTAATTGACCAGATGATCCCGGTCCAGAAAATTCCGCTGAAACAAATCGAACTCCCTTTGGACGTCAAGGTGTATTGCCCGGAGCTGCCCGATGCAGCAGCGCTTGGGGAGGCTGTACCCACCTATAAGGGAAAGCCCGTGTCCCATTTTTGCGGGTATACCGTGGATTACAAAGACAAAGCTGCCGTACTATGCGGCAATTCCACAGTGATTACCAGGCATTGGACGATCACCGATTGCTGCAACTCCTATGCCATCGATCATGAGCAGCAGATTTATTACCTGGATACTACCCGGCCGGTCCTTACCTGTCCGGCCCCTATGGTGTTTAAAACGAATGTAAAGGAATGTTATTCCCATCAGCGCATTCCCGGTATCGCCGCCACCGACGGTTGTTCCCCGTTGGGTATTAAAATTCAAGTCGTAGTCGATAATGGGAAAACGTACAAGGTAGGTGACCTGGTCATCCTGTCGGCAGGCAATCATACTTTCGAATACAAGGTGACGGATGCCTGTGGCAACATGTCCACGTGCACGGTCCCGGTCACCGTCGTCGACGGCCAGGGGCCATTGCTGAGTTGCAAGGCCATTGAAGTCTGCCTGATCACTGATTCCATACGGGTGGGTCCGGAGCAACTGGTTGATGAATATTGGGACGATTGCCAGGGATTGAAGAAGGTATCCCTTAAAATCAGAAAATTTGTTGATCTATGCGGGGATCCCAAGGACGACCTGGTTTTTAAAGATTCCGTGACCATTTGTTGTGCAGGTGGGGAAGATGTAGTCCGTGTGGAAATTCAAGCTACCGATGCCGCAGGCAATGTTTCCTATTGCAGGTCGGACATCTATGTTACGAGTAAACTGAATGTTGACATTGAATGCCTGGATACGGTCGAAGTAGATTGCGGGGAACCGCTTCCCGAAATCATACCGGAAGTCATTGCCTGCGGGGATTACGACCTGGACACCAAAATTATTTTTGACAACCGCGACGCCTTCGGCATTGGTACGGTGATCATCCGGTATATAGTGACCACGGCGGGCGGAATGCAAGATTCCTGTCAAACCGTATTTGAAGTGGGTCTGGAAGGAAATCCGTTCGGACCCGAAGACGTGATTTGCCCACCCGGAACCGTCACCATTGCAGGTTGCACTTTCCCTGACATCGCGGGTATACCCGGGATCAGTCTGACGGACACCGCCCGGCCCTGCAGCCAGGTGAATGTCAATCTCCAACTGGATACGTTTACAGACCTGGGAATACCCTGTTTGCGGATTACCCGGACCTGGACGGTGACCGATGTATTGCAACCCGGCCTCCAGGTGATCTGTGTGCAAAACATTGATATCATCGACACCATCGCTCCGGTACTGAGCGGGGCCAGGGACACCACGGTGGTCGCCGGACTCAACTGTACGGCCATCGTTGACCTGCCTGAAGTCATCGCCACGGATTGCGATACCGGTATCGTCGTGACGAATACCTTCAATGCACAGGGGGGCAACCTGGATTCTATTGTTTTCCCGCTTGGACAGACCAGGATCACGTTCTGGGGGGTCGATGCCTGCGGCAACAGGGATTCCTTAAGCATACTCATTACCGTGATAGATACTTCCGGTTTCGGAATTGTTTGCCAGAACGACACCATTGTAAACTGCGGTACGGTTTTCGTTCCCAGACCTGCCGTGATCGAGGCTTCCTGCACACAGGTGGCCACCAATGTATTGACTTCAGACACGGTGAGCAACAAATGCGACATCACTCATATCCACTTCAAAAGAGTGGTTACGGATACCCTGGGCAGGAAGGATTCCTGCACCTTTACCGTCACTTTCCGTGCATCGGATACCCTTTTCTGCAACCAGATCCAATGGCCTAAAGACACCTTGCTGGCCAGCTGCGGGAAGAGCATACATCCGGACAGTCTGAATTTGAAGCCCATATTTACATTTAATGCCGGTTCCTGCGCCCGTGTTGTAGTTACCTATAAAGACACCAGCCTCGCCGGTGGAGGAGGGACCTGCACCAACATTACACGTAGGATATGGACCGTAAGCGATACCTGTGCCATCCCTCCCGTCGTCTGCCGCGATACCCAGCTGATTTCCGTCGTGGACACCTCCAGGCCCATCCTCCAGGTGCCCAAGGACACCTGCGTATTTCTTGCTTTCCCGGCCCTTTGCGATACCTTGCTCGGTTTCCTGGGAAATGCCACCGCGCAGGATTGTGATCCCGCCGTGATCATAAAATCCGTGGTCATCGGCACTACGGACACCGGAGGGGCTTCCTTGGTCAGAAGATATGGACTCGGTGATACCCGGGTGCTGGTCATTGCCCAGGACGCCTGTGGCAACCGGGCCCTGGATACCGTGTTGATACAGGTAAAGGATACGGTCAGGCCCGATGCCGTTTGTGTCAAGTCCAATAATTATTTCAATGACCAGGGACTGGTGAGGGTCAATGCCAGGACCTTCAATGGAGGAAGCACCGACAATTGTACTCCTCCGGCTATGTTGCGATTTTCCTGGACTAAAAACCTGGCGGATACGATCCTCGAGGTTAACTGTGATGTGATCAAAATCATCAGGGCCTCCGGGGATACCATTCTCGATTCAGTGATCGTCATGCCCTTTGAACGGAATTTTAATCTCTGGGTCACGGATGCCAGCGGCAATCAGGATACCTGTGTGGGCAACCGTTTTCTTGCCTTCTTTGATACCCTGAACCTATGCGGAAAGAATGCCATCAAAAACCTTTCTTCCATCACCGGGAAAATTTCCATGGAAAACGGACTGGCCGTTCCCAAGGTCATTCTCTCAGCCATCGGGGATGAGCAATATCAACATCTTTCCGATGAACAGGGGACCTATATGTTTGATAAGATCAATCCCGGCATATATAAGATGTTTCCGTATAAAAACGACGATACCCGGTCCGGAATCAGCACGGCAGACCTGATCGCCATCCAAAGACATATTCTCGGCGAAAAAATACTCAATCCGACCCAGCAGATCGCGGCGGATATCAATAAGGATGAGGTCGTCACCACCCTGGATTTGATTGAATTGCGCAAAGTGATTGTCGGGATCTATGAGGTGTTCCCGCAAAATACTTCCTGGCGCTTCTTTGACCAGTCTCTGATGGAAAAAATGGACGATCATTCCGTTATGAAGGAGATGGAAAATCCATTCGTGGAAGCCGCGGAGAAAGAAACCAGCCAGCTGAATTTCATGGCTGTAAAAATCGGAGATGTAAACGGGAGCACCGTTCCACAGTTTGCAGCCCTTGAAAGCCGGGAACAATCAACCAGATGGCTGAATATCCCCGCCTGGAACCTGAACGAAGGGGAACAGGTCGAATTGCCCTTATCCCTGAATCTTGATGATCTGGTCGCCCTCCAGGCCAGTATTTTCTTTGAGGACCTGGATATCCTGGGTATCAAGGAGGAGCCGGGAGCGTTGATCAAACCCCACTTCGTGGCCACCAATCAGCTGGGAAAAGGGTATTTTAATTTCAGTTGGATTAAATCCGGACCCGCTTTCCCGGCGCAAGCTACTCACCTCGTAAGCCTGGTTCTCCGGGCAAGGCGTGACCTGGCTTTATCCGAAAAGGTCACCCTGGTACACAAATCCCTGGCTCCTGAAGCCTATCACCAGGGAGGATCCGTCTCCGCTCTTCAATTGCGATTTGAACCCATGCAGACCGGTAAAATCCTGGACCGGGGCATTGTACTCAATCAAAATATTCCCAACCCTTTTACGGGAAGTACCCGGATCCGCTTCTCGCTGCCGGAAGCCGGGGAAACCAAGTGGACCTTTATGGACATTACCGGCCGCGTGATCCGGAGCTGGAGTCTGCCTTTCGACCGGGGCAGCCATGAAATGGTCGTGGACAAAGCAGGATTGGGAACGTCCGGCGTCCTTTATTACAGGCTGGATTTCAAGGGATACACAGAGACCCGGAAGATGATCCTTCTGGATTAATTTGCACAGATTTCATTGTTTTATACAGGCCTTATCCGGATAATTCCGGGTAGGGCCTTTTTAATATGCAATAATCCTTTTAATTGTAAAAGTTTTTTATTCAGTATTTAACATATCTAGATTAATGTATAATTATAAAATATTGATTTATAATTATAATATATATTATATAACTATATAATATTAAAAATACCACAAATAGGGTATTAACCCGCATGGATGGCAAGATATATTTGTGACATATTATTATATTATGTAATATGATAATACATGTAAGTCAGAGAATGAATAAAAATTAGATATAATTTGATCATAATATCTAATAGTGCTATCAACCTTCTTTCCAGGTGGACCACACCCGGACTAACCTTTCTGAGATTGGATAATTGATTGTGTGCGCCTATGCTAGCGAGATTCCCCATTGATTGCCGGTATAGCGCTCCCACAGTTTGGGCTGCGAAAGCAACCCAACCCCGATTATTTAATTTAACTAAAACTAAGATCTCATGGAGAAAACTACACGAAACAGAACAAGCCTAAAGGCTAGACCGGGATTATTCCAGGCCCTAATGCTCATTTTTCTTTTTGGTTGGTCGGCCAGTCAACAGTCGGCCATTGCCCAGGGTTGCGCCCTGACCTGCCATAATATTAACCTCTCCTTGGATACCGTGCAGGGAGGGGTTTCCGTAATCCTTCCGGAGCATTTGCTTTCCGGTGAGGCTTCCTGCCCAGGGGGAGGATTCAAGGTGACGGTTTATGCACCGAACGGCGCCCTCATTGGCAACTCGGTTGATTGCAGTTGGGTGGGCTATTCCCTGATCGGTAAAGTGACGGATACTATCAGCGGCAACAGTTGTTGGGCGAAGATCAATGTGGAGGACAAAGCAGGTCCAAACCTGAATTGTGTCAGGGACACCATTCACTGCCTCGAAGTGGATGAATATTCCCTCGGGGCGGACCGGTTCCCTTTTGGCCTTGCTATTGACAATTGCGGGATTAAATCACAGGTTTCCATTTCCATGGTATGCACCGAATATCCCTGTTCCAATACACAATTTGTAGGCCTGTGCATAAGGACGGTCATTGCCACCGACAAGTGGGGACTGACCAGCAGCTGCCAGGACAGCCTCTGGGTATCCAGGGATTCCCTGGACAATTTAATGGGGGTCCGTGACACGGTGCTGGACTGCGCCATCGCGGACACCATGGCCAAAGATGCCAATGGCAACCCGATCCCTCAAAGGGTGGGTACCCCTACCATCTCGGGCATCCCCGTATGGCCCAATAACAACGTTTGTAAGATCCTGAGTAAATATACCGACGTGGTCTATCCGATTTGCGGAAGTAAAAGCAGAAAAATCCGGCGGGAATGGACCATCGTGGATTGGTGTGCCGGCGAGGATACGGTATTGATCCAATGGATTAAAATTGTGGACACCACAAAACCGGTCCTGGTCGACCGGGGTGAAATGTCCGCTTATGTAGGACCTCACAATTGCCAGGCTCCCGTGGACCTTACAAGTCCCGGAGCCACAGATTGCTCCGGCATCAAAGAAGTTTTTTACTCCGCGGTGGTCCTTTCAGACGGACACGGAGGATTGGGAGCGGTTTACACCGGATATATCAACGGGGGCAGCAAACGTATCTACCTCCCCTCCGGCAGGCATGAAGTACACTTTTTCGTCACCGATCATTGCGGCAATACGGCCCTGGATACCCTGATCATAAACGTCACGGATCATGTCCCCCCGACCCCGGTCTGTGACGAACACACCGCCACTACCCTGGATCCGGTAAGTTGCTGGGCGAGGATCTATGCATCCGACCTGGACAACGGCAGCCGGGATAACTGTTGCGGTACCCTCTACTTCGCAGTGGCCCATATGGATTCCATCACTGCTTATACCGAACTCCTCCGCGGTAAAATCATCTCCAAATACAAAGAATCGGTTTACCACAGCAACCGGGACTTCTTTGAACAGGTGATTGACCGGTGGATCAATTGCCATGTCTTTGAAGAATATATCGATCTCGGTTATTGCGGGGTTAACCAACTCGTGCTGAGGGTATACGAAGCCTGCCTCATACCCAAGTACGATCCGCATGTGCATTCCGATTCAAGGCAGTCGTTTTACTGCAAGGAAGCCTACAATGGACATGATGGGGCCTACAATCAGGCCCAGGATAATGTGGACGCCCTGATCGACTATGTCCTGAAAGGCATTGGAATGAAAGTCCAGCCGAATTTCCCGCTGGGATATCGAAATTACAGCGACTGCATGATATTTGTAAACGTAGCCGATAAGGTGGCTCCGACCTGCGAAGTGGATGCTGAAAAAAAGGTCTACTGCGACGGGGTTCCTTATGTGGAACTGGCCTGGAATTACGGCGGTGGTAAAGATTTGCTGAACTGCTACGGCGCAAATGGAATCTACAGTCCCGATTACCTTGAACTGGATCAATACGACAACGGAGGGAAAATCAATCCTTACGAATACTTTGATAATCCGGTTTTTGAAGACAATTGTGGAACGGTCAAGGTGGATACCACCACCACCGGCTCTATAAACAATTGCGGAGCCGGTGTCCTGACCCGTTCCTGGACCGGTACGGATGAATGCGGCCTGCTGTCCACCACCTGCGCACAAAAACTAAAAGTATTGCACCGCTCGGATTTTGAAGTACTGTTTCCAAAGGATATAGAAACCGTCTGCCTCGACAACCCGGCCCAGTTTAATAATCCCACCGGTGAAAATTATCCGAAAATTTTCGACGATGATTGCGAACACATCGGCATTACCTTCTCGGACCAGCGGTTTGACATCGTAGCCGATGCCTGCTACAAAATCATCCGCACCTGGAAGGTGATCGACTGGTGTGCCTACGATCCGGACCAGCATTACCGCACAAAGGATTATATCGTGGATACGGCCACCGAATACCGGGCCGTCCCGGATAAATACCAGGACCGTTTCTGTCAGTTCAGGTACCTTAAAGACAATAACGACGGTTATATCCTGTATACCCAGATCATAAAAGTCAAAAACACCGTAGCCCCGACCATCGCCGTGGAGGACAGCGTCGTCACCTGCGCCGGCAGCGTCGAAACCTGCCTGGGCCATATCAAACTTAAAGTAAACACTACGGATGATTGTACCCCCGGTCCTGAAATGAGGTGGGTGGTCTATATTGACCGTGGGAATGACGGATCCACAGAACAGACCTCTTATCACAGCGGTTCCACGGTCACGGTGGACTCGGATTTCGAGGTAGGACAGCATAAAATTTCTTTCCTGGTCGAGGACATCTGTGGCAATGAAACCAGAAAAGACTTTGTGATCGATGTGGAATTGTGCAAACTTCCCACTCCGTACCTGCTCAACGGGCTTGCAGTGGACCTGATGCCGATCGACAACAATAATGATGGTAATACGGAATCCGGAATGGTAAGGATCTGGGCCAGTGATTTTGATGCCGGAAGCACAGCCGGCTGCGGGCAGCAGGTGGTCGCTTTCTCCTTCTCCAGCGATACCTCTGACAAATCCAGGACCTATACCTGTGACAGCATAGGCCAAAGGTTTGTGAACATATGGGTTACGGACAGTTACGGAAACCAGGATTTCGCCTCAACCTATATCCTGATCCAGAACAATGCCAATGCCTGCGCCCCGGGTACCCAGGCCATCACCGGCACGATCACAGGCCGGATCAAAACCGAGGATCAGCTCGATGTTGAAAAAGTGAGTGTTCAATTGCAGGGCGCCAACAGCCTGCCTGCGGTGACCAAGGCGGATGGCTTGTATGCCTTCAGCAGCATGAAGATGGGAGGATCCTATAAAGTGATGCCCAAAAAGGACATCAATCCGATGAACGGAGTCTCCACCCTGGACTTGTTGTTGATTCAAAAACACATCCTGGGCCTGCAGCCGCTGAACTCTCCCTATAAACTGATCGCAGCTGACATCAATAAATCGAACGAGATCAGCTCTGTGGACCTGGTGGAATTGCGCAAACTGATCCTGGGCATCTACGACAAATTCCAGGGTAATGAATCCTGGAGGTTTATTCCCAAGTCACACACATTCAAGAACCCGGCCAATCCGTTTGAAAGCGGGTTTCCTGAATACCAGGATATTTCGAGCCTGGGCCATAATTCTTTTGCCGATTTCGTCGGAGTGAAAGTGGGCGATATCAATGGCACTGTAGTCGCCAACCAGTTGTTGGGAAGCGAATCCCGTGCTCCCGGAAAAGAATTCCTTCTCCGGGCCGATGACCTCTCTTTTAATGAAAGAGAGCAAATCCTGGTGCCGGTGTATGCTGCCGATTTACAACTGATTCAGGGCTACCAGTTTACTTTGAGTTTCGATCCAAAAGTCCTGAAGTTAAGCCAGGTCATTCCCGGCGCAAAGGGCATGAGCCAGGTCAATTTCGGATTGCAGCGGGCAGTTGAAGGCCGGATTACCACCAGTTGGACGACCACGCGCGCTTTGGAATCGATGGATCAACCCTTGTTTACCCTGGCTTTCAATACGCTCCGGAAGGGCAGGCTCCATGATCAGCTGTACATCAATTCGAGCGTAACGGTAGCAGAAGCTTACGACAGCCAGCACGATATCCTGAACGTCCGGCTGCAGGTGGGTTCCAAAGATGGAAAGGGTGAATTTGCCCTTCTCCAAAATACCCCGAACCCATTCCTGCATTCCACCCGGATCGGATATCAAATGCCTGAAAGCGGGCAGGGGCTGATGAAAATTTTTGACCTGAATGGCAGGCTCGTGAAGGAGATCAACTTGAAATACCAGAAGGGATACAATGAAATCCGCATGAGCCGCAACGAACTGAAATCATCCGGGGTCCTGTATTATCAATTGCAGGCCGGGAACTTCACCGCAACGAAAAAAATGGTGGTCATAGAGTAAACCATTTTTAAATCATACTGTTTTTGGGATGGGACCCCTCTTTGCCAAAGGGCAAAGGGGGTCTTTTTTTTTATGGTTTGCCCGTGGTGAAATGGAATTTTTGAGCCTAAATCCGGGTTATTTTTGCACGATCAATGGCCAGGGCGCTTGGAATAGATTTCGGATTTAAAAGGACCGGTCTGGCGGTGACAGACCCTCTTCGCATCTGTGTCAACCGGCTGGAAACCATCCCCACGGAAACCTTCGACCAATTCCTGGAGGATTACCTGAAAAGGGAGGAGGTGGACCTGATCGTGTTTGGAGAGCCTTTGCACAGGGATGGCACGGCCACAGCGGTAAGCATGGAGGTGCACGAAAAGGCAAAGAAACTTAAAATAAAATACCCTTCCCTGAAGATTGATTTTCAGGATGAAGAAGGAACCAGCAGAAAAGCGGTCCGCATGCTCATAGACAAGGGAACCCCTAAATCGAAGCGGAACAAGACGTCCATTGACCAGATGAGCGCAGTGTTGATTTTACAGGAATATTTAAAACACTACTAAAATGATTTTGCCCATATATGCCTACGGCCAGCCGGTGTTGAAGCAAACCGGAGAAGAACTTGATTTTGACCGGTTTACCGGTCTGGAGGAATTGATCTCCAATATGTGGGATACCATGTATGCAGCCAAGGGGGTGGGATTGGCCGCTCCCCAGGTCGGGCTGAGCCTCAAGCTGTTTGTAGTGGATACCACTCCTTATGAGGAGGAGGGTAAACCCTTTACCGGCATTAAGAAGGTATTCATTAATCCGGTCAAACTGGATGAACACGGGGAAGCCTGGTCTTTTGAGGAAGGTTGCCTGAGTATCCCTGACCTGCGCGCAGAGGTTGACCGGCCGGAACGGGTAAACCTCTCCTATTTCGATGAAACGGGAACGGTCAGGGAAGAGCTCTTTGACGGGTTGAATGCCCGGGTGATCCAGCATGAATATGATCACATTCAGGGCATTCTCTTCATAGACCTGCTAAAACCCCTAAAAAAACGAATGTTGCAAAGACGGCTGGAAGCCATTAAAAAAGGCCAGGTGGAAGCAGATTACAAGCTGCGCTTTTACCGCAAACCCTGACTGCTCCTCAATTCCAGGCTTCTTTGTATATATTTACCCAAAAGGTCAAACTCGGCATTCACCCTTCGACCGGCATGGATAAACTGGAAGTTGGTATGTTCATAAGTATAAGGGATGATGGAGACCTCAAAACTATCGTTTAAAAGACCGGAAATCGTCAGGCTTACACCGTTTAATGCAATGGAACCCTTGGGAATCACCAATGATTTGAATGGGCTGGGAAGGGTAAACTCAAAAACCCAGCTCCCGCGCCGGTCTGAACGGGCCAGGCAGGTCAGGGTGGTATCCGTATGACCCTGGACAAAATGACCGTCCATCCGGGAGTCAAAACGGATGGAACGTTCCAGATTAATCTGTTCACCCTGCCGGGCATCCGAAAAATGGGTTTTATCCAGGGTCTCCCGGATCAGGGTACAGCGGTGCCATCCGGGACCCAGCTCATCCACCGTAAGACATACACCATCATGGGCAACACTCTGGTCAATTTTTAATTCATTGGAAATCGGGGATTCCACAAAGACCTGAATATTGGATTTATCGGGCCTCAGACCGATGATCTTGCCTGAGGCCTCTATGATACCCGTAAACATATCACCTGACGATTTGGATAAATCCTTTCCGGTCTTCAATGACCTGGGTGGTGTTCTCCTGAAAGCCGAATACCCTGCAGATATAATAGTAGGTTCCTTCACTCAGGTTCCTTCCTTTTTTATCCTGCCCGTTCCACAGGATCTGGGGATCCTCGGTTTCAAACAGGATTTCGCCCCATCGGTTGTAAATCTGAAATTCAATCTTCAGCACCCCTGCATTTATCCTTGGAACAAAAAGATCGTTGGACCCATCGCCATTCGGGGTGAAAGTATTGGCCAGTTCGTATTCAAGGTTGCAGTTAGCCGGACAGACTTCACCGGTCAACCTGCTCTCATTGTCGTTGAAATCCACGGTGGTGATGACGTAGCATCCGGTAAAACCGGAATCGGGAATGTGCTTGAAAGTCGTAGCGGATGCATCGGTAAGGGTAGCGATCAACCTGAAAGCCCCTGCGGATTTATTGTTCTTAAAATAAATGTTGAAAGCCTTAAGGTCGTCGATAAAACAGGTATCGGTATTGCTAAAACCCCAGACCAGTTCATTGGCAATACTGCCATCCGGTTCCTTCGTGACGCAATTACGGTTGATCGAAAGATCCGGGCTGCAGGGGGGGACCGTATCCAATGGTGTGGCACAGGTTTCCTGCGAAAAATTGAACATTGGGCTGGGCAGGCCATTGATTCCATAAGTTCCAATGGACCGGATCCGATAACAATAAGTCGAATTGTTACTCACCGTCTTGTCCCGGAAAAAGGGGGTGGTTGAACTTCCAACCAATTCAAATGCGCCTGAGCCGGACCTTCGGTGGACTTCAAAATTGTAGTTGTTCCACGGAACCTGGGCTTCCCAGGAGAGCAGCACCTGGCGGTCCGAAGCGATGGTTTTGGCATATACCGTGGATGCCGGGAAAGAAGATCCGTAAGGGGTAGGGGAATTACCGGTAAAAAACTGGATCAGATAGGAATAGGGTTTTTCTGAAGTGGAGAGGTTCCGGTCCAAAAAGACAGTATCCGTAAAGGTTTTAAGAAATTCGGAGGTAAACTCCGCCCCGGGGATTGGAGTGAAAACCGTATTGGTATTGAAAATCCCATCCGCCCTCAGTAGGACGAGTTTATAAGGCCCTTTGTTTTTGAGGGTATCCAGGTCGTCCGCGAGCGGCATGGCCCAATGGATCTCTATCTCTCCAAGAGTCGGGTCTGTAGTGTTGACCGTAGCTTTGGTAATAAAGGGAAGGTCCCTCTTGAGCTGGACACAGATCTCTTCAGAAGGAAGGCTTGCGACCCGGTTGTATGAATTGCCTCCGGGCGAGGTCAGTGCAAATTCAGCCAGGATTCTGTAACAATGCGTTTTGCCCGATTCCACCATGTCGTCTTCAAAATAATACGTGTCCTGGTCACGGCTCAGTACATTGGAAGCGATCCGGGTATACCCTCTTCCGGCAAGGCCGGGTGTACAGGAATCGATGAGGAATTGGCTGCTGTTGATCTTCCTCCATACCGAAAACCCTTTAAAATAGTCGTTTACCGTCACGGCACAAGCATTCGGGTAAGTCCAGTTGATCCGGATAAGGTTGTTGTTGGCTGTGGATGAACTCACATTCTCCGGTGGGGGCCCGATGACTTTGATTCTTACCGTTTTAAGGTCAGCGAGACCTGAAGAGTCCTTAAAATTATCAATGGCTCTGAACACCACAGTGAAAGGAATATCAGAAATGTGTTCGCAAGAGGTCTGCCAACTGAAAGTTCCCCTGGCAATTTGGTTCTGGAAACCGGAAGGGGCGTCGAAAACGGCTTTATTTACAGATACATTAAAAGGGCCGCCAAGGGCAAAAATGGCAATTTTCTGACTCAGGTTATTGTCGGAAGCCTGAACCTGGAACTCGACCTTCGAACCGGCAATAATGCACAGGTCATTGGGCACGGTCAGGGAAGGAGGTTCATTGCTGCAATTCTCAATGGTGATCTGCATATCCCGGATGATGGTATTGAGCAGGATCCCATTCCGGTATTCCTTGATCAGGATGGCGATGTTGTATTCTCCTTCCCGCTGTGGCGCAATCCATTCAAAATTGCCCGTAGTCCGGTCCAGGGATATTTTATTGTCCGCTCCGGGTACGATCTGGTCCGGGAAACGGTAATTCGGGACTTCCGAACCGGTAGCCTGGAAAGGGACAATCAGTTCGTATGCCAGGGAATCCCCATCCGGGTCATAGGCGTTCAGGTTGTGGACGAATTTCCGGTCGATGCAGCCAAAATCAATCGGGGGTTGTAAAAGAACCGCTGAATTATTGTATCCCTGAATCGTTGAATTGAGCAGGGTGAGGGTGGTGGCGATGTGGAACTGGATGCCTACGGAATTGGGATAATTAAGATTGAGGATATTTCCCACCCGGTTTGGGTCGGTCATGGTCACCGTATAAGTACCTGTGCCCGGGTAAGTATGTTCGGCGACGTAAAAATTCCTTTTGGTATCGTTTTGCAGGATCTCCCCTTTCCCCAAAGGGCCGTTGATCCGGTAAACGGCCTGCGAGTGGCCATCACCCCAGACCACGGTAACGCTGTCCCGGTCCGCACCGGTACTGCTGGCTTTGGTATAGGTGGTCACGGTAAGGCGAATCGTAAGGGGGCCTATCTGGACATAAGTGATATCCCCTGCGCGGTTGTGGGTGGCGCTGGCTATCCCTGCATAACAGGTCAGAAAGAGGAAAAGCGAAATGCTCCGGAAAATCTTCATATAAAATATAAACGCCGCGGGCCTCAAATTGGTCACCGTTAACAAAAATACCCGTTTTTTTTCTTGCTTTTCATCTGGGGCTTGCAGGAAAAGTTCATGCATTGCGCAGCGATCTTTGGGGATCCGGGGCCCGGCCGCTCCCTGTCAGGAATTACCCATACAATCCATGAGGGCGGTTTTCCAATCCCGGATGGATAGTTGAAAGGTTGATTTGATCTTGTTCAGATTAAATACACTGTAAGAGGGCCTGGCCGCAGGCCGTGGAAAGACTGAGGTGGAAACAGGCTGGACTGAACAGGTATTGCTGCTTCCGGAAACGATACCTGAGGCGAAATCAAACCAACTGGCTTCACCCTCATTGGCGAAATTGAAAATGCCATACCAGGAGGGGTTTCCTGCCTCCGACAAGACCTTGCTCAGAATGGTCAAGGTGGCCGCTGCCATGTCAGGGACATAAGTGGGGGCGCCGATCTGGTCATTGACCACTTCCAGGACAGGTTTCTCGGAGGAAAGCCGTTTTATGGTATTAAAAAAATTATGGCCCTCCCGGCCATATAACCATGAAGTCCGGATAACTAGGGTATGCGGATGATGGTAGAGTGTTTTCTGTTCGCCGGCAAGTTTTGATGCCCCATACACGTTACGGGGATTGCAGGGATCGGTTTCCAGGAGCGGCCGGCGAAGCGCATTGTGATAGACATAGTCGGTGGAAAAATGAATCAGGGGAATTTGTTTTTTCCTGCAGGCAATGGCGACCTGCCTTGGTCCTTCTGCATTTACCAGCCAGGCCCGGTCAGGGGAGGTTTCGGCCAGGTCAACCGAAGTATAGGCTGCCGTGTTCAATACAAGATGAATCCGGTGGGTATCCAGGCAATCCATGAGGCTGTCCGCATCGGTGATATCCAGTCTGGTATGGGACAGGGCCACGGGGTTAAAGGCGTCCTGACTGCCCAACAATTGGTTCAAGGCATGACCCAGTTGTCCCCCAGCCCCGGTGATGAGAATGTTATACACGGGGAATCAGGTTTTCAGGTCCTTCAATAAAGGCAACCGGAGGTCCTTGGTGGATATTTCTATTGGAACCCCGGGATCAGGCCATTCGATCCCCACTGCGGGGTCATTATAGCGCAGTCCCGATTCCGATGATGGGTGGTAATATTCATCGCATTTATATTGGAAGATAGCCGAAGCGCTTAAAACCAGGAAACCATGTGCAAATCCACGGGGAATGAAAAACTGGAGTTGGTTGGCATCATTCAGTTCCACACCGAAATACCGGCCAAAGGTTAAAGAACCCGGTCTCAGATCCACGGCAACATCATATACCGCTCCGGAGGTCACCCGGACCAGTTTGGCCTGCGCGTGCGGCGGATTTTGAAAATGAAGTCCGCGCAACACCCCTTTTTTTGAAAAGGACTGGTTGTCCTGTACAAAATCGGCCTCGATTCCAGCAGCCCGGTAATCCTTATCGGAATAAGACTCATAAAAATAACCACGATGGTCGGCAAAAATGGAGGGCCTGATCAGCAACAGTCCGTCGAGGGGGCAGGGTTCGACCACTAAAGCCATCTTTATTTTTCTTTAAAAAAAATGGAAATGGGGATTCCCGAAAGCGGGTAACGCTCCCGCAACTGATTTTCCAGGTATTGCCTGTAGTTGTTTTGTATATAATCCGGGTTGTTGCAAAAAAAGGCAAAGGCCGGATAGGGCTTGGGTACCTGCGTGACGTATTTAATTTTCACCAGCCTTCCCTTGTAAGCAGGGGGGGGATTTTTGGCGTTGATTTCCGCCAGGAATTCGTTCAGGTCCGACGTCTTTATTTTCTGTTTCCTTCTCTCATAAACGTCCATCGCGCTTTCTACGACCTGAAAAATTCTTTGTTTGTTTTGCGCAGATATGAACAGGATGGGCAGATCGTTGAAAGGGGCGAGCTTGTGTTTTAATGCTTTTTCGTACTGGTGGAGGGTATTGGTATCTTTTTCCACCAAATCCCATTTATTGACCAGGATCAGGATGCCTTTATGTTTTTTGATGGCAAGTCTGAACAAGTTGGAATCCTGCGCTTCGATTCCATGACGGGCATCGATCATAAGGAGACAGACATCACATTCCTCCAGTGATTTGATCGCCCGGATGACGGAATAAAATTCCAGGTCTTCATGCACCTTCGTCTTCCGGCGGATACCGGCCGTATCCACCAATAGCAACTGGTGACCGAATTTATTGTACAGAGTATGGATCGAATCCCGGGTGGTCCCGGGGATATCGGTGACAATATTTCGTTCTTCCCCAAGAAGTGCGTTCAGCAGCGTGGACTTGCCCACATTGGGTTGTCCGATGATGGCGATCTGCGGCAACTGGGATTGCTCCTTTTCTTTGTCCTCCGGTGCGAAAAGTTCAACCACGTCATCCAGCAGTTCACCCACCCCCGATCCGCTGATCGAGGAAAGGAAATAAGTGTTGTCGAACCCAAGGCCATAAAACTCATTGGCCATCAACATCCGCTGGTGGTTGTCGACTTTATTGACCGCAAGGTAAACCGGCTTGTTGCTCCTGCGCAACAGATTGGCCACCTGCTCATCCAGGTCGGTAATGCCCGTGGTGACATCAACCATAAAAATGATGGCGTTTGCTTCATCCACCGCAAAACGGACTTGCTGCCGGACTGCAGCTTCAAAAACATCGTCGGAATGCTGAACGAATCCGCCGGTATCGATGATGGTGAAATTCTTCCCGTTCCACTCACATTCTCCGTAGATCCGGTCCCGGGTCACTCCGCTGGTATCATCGATGATGGCCTGACGTTCCCCGAAAAGTCGGTTGAACAGAGTGGATTTACCCACATTTGGCCTTCCCACAATCGCTACAATGTTGCTCATAATTTTTTCAATAACCGTATTTTTTCAGCGCTTGGGGATTATTCCTCCAGTTTTTTTCAACCTTTACCTGGAGATCGAGATAAACCCCATGACCCAGGAAGGATTCGATTTCCTGGCGGGCCCGGATGCCCAGATCTTTGATGGCCTGGCCTTTCTGGCCCAGGAGAATAGCTTTTTGGCTCTCCCGCTCCACAATGATATAGACAAAAATCCGGGCGAAGGGCGACCCTTCCTTGCCGGTGGTTTCTTTATAGTCTTGCACCTGAACTTCACAGGAGTAAGGGATTTCGTCATGAAACAGCCGGAAAATATTTTCCCGGACGATTTCCGCAACAAAGAACCGTTCATGACGGTCACTCAGGTCTTCTTTGGGATAATAGGGCGGTCCTTCCGGCAAGGCTTCCAACAGGGAGGACATCAGTTCGGGGATATTTTCCAGGGTGAGCGCAGAAACGATAAATGATTTTTGGAACGGATGGACCGCAGCCCATTTGGCCACGTACTCAGCCAGCCTGGCTTTGCCAAAAAGATCGGCTTTGTTGACAACCAGCCAAACGGGCATTTTTGCCCTGGAAAGGGTAGCGGCGATCTCCGGATCAACGGGTTCTGCTGCGGTGGTGCAGAAAAGCAAAATATCGGCATCGTGAAGCCCGGCATGGGCCTGCAGGTTCATCCTCTCCTGCAACATGTATTGCGGCATTTTGATTAGGCCAGGGGCATCCGAAAAAACAACCTGATGGCCGGGGTCATTGTAAATGATGAAAATCCGGTGCCTTGTGGTTTGTGGCCGGTCACTGATGATCGCCAGTTTCTGACCGCAGAACGCTTTAACCAGGCTGGATTTCCCAACATTAGGGTTACCCAGTAAATGCACAAATCCGGACCGGTGTGTTTTTTCCATTTAAAGGTGCAAAGATACTCATTCGCCGGCATGGACCGGGGCCCCGGTCCGGGAACCCCTTGAGGGATGAAAAATAGGACTCAAAACCATGACAATCAGAATATTATTTATCCCTGAGTACCTGATTTTTTTCAGCAGACCCCGGTCGGCGGAAGAGGCTCCATAAAGACAACCGCTTCATCCGGGCTCAGTACCTCAGTCGCCTGGACTGGCTATGCAAGGTCTTTTCCACGATGGCAAATACACCGACCGGATCAAGCCGCCTCCACTCGATGGCATTAAAATTCTTGCCCAGGTGGATATAATGCTGGAGGCCAGCCTGCACCATTTCTTCCTCGACGTGTTCGAGCGTGCCGAGCATGACGATCCATCCTCCTTCTTCCGACAGTTCTTCCTGCCATTCCTCGTAATAACAATCGTCCGAACTGTGAAAGTTGTATACATTGTCCATGATGAGAATGAAGTATTTGATTTCGGACCGGAGGAGTTTTTCGATCACGTTCCTTTTCAGGTACATGATGTCGTTTTGTATCGCATCATTCCACTCCCCAATGAGTTCGATGATGGCGAATTGCTCAGCATAATCGACGAAAAGGATCTTGAGGTACAAGGTACTGGAATCAAATTCATCCCATTGGGGATGGATGTAATAATTGTAGATGGCATGGGTATATTCAAATTCGTTGTATTGCCGCCTGTAAAACGGCGAATGCGGGTCTTCGGAAGCCACATATTGGTCTCGCCATCTGAAAAAAGGTTCTATATCTTGCATACCGGCTCTAACTAGGATGGTAATTTAAAGGATTGTATCATTACAAAGTTTAAATTTCAGGCAAATTAACCGCATTTTTAAGATCAACATCACCGGACCGGAATCAGCTGGAAAATCCACATTGAGCGCTTTCCTGGCCCTGCAATACCAAGACCCTTGGGTCGAAGAATATGCCCGTGTATTTCTGAACCAGGGTCAGGGGATCCGGGATGCAGGCACCCTGGTCAGCCTGGCCCACATCCAGATTGAATGGGAAAACCTGGCTTTAAAAGATGCGGACCGGGTCGTCTTCTGCGACACCGACCCCCTGGTATTATTGATCTGGGCCCATGAAAAATTCAGAAAGCGGCCCCCTGAGTTGGTGGCCCTGGCCAGACACCACCGCTATGACCTTACCCTGCTTTGCAAACCCGACTTGGACTGGGAACCGGATCCTTTGAGGGAAAATCCCCATGACCGGGACAAATTGTTTGACCTTTATCTGGATCATGTGAATAAATTCCGGTTTAACTATGCCATCGTTGAAGGATTGGGGGAAGCACGCCTGAAAAAGGCCCTGGCCACTGTTGATCCTTTTCTGAAAGCACATTAACTTTGTTCCATCTCACGATATCGGGGTGCCTACTGATTGGATTAAATCATGGCTGAGATTATACCCGTTGAACCTGTCCGGGTAATACTGGAAAGGAAACTTAAAAGCTCCGATCACAAACTGTTTTAAACGTTGATCCATGAGCTTAAAAATATTTTCATTGACCCTGGTTCTGTTGTTCACAAGGCCCCTGCAAGGACAGGAAATAATCCTGCAGGTCCTCGGTCCCGACGACCCGGTCAACGGAGTATTGGCTTATTCCCACGACCGCTCCCGGTTCGCCATCTCTGACCGGGAGGGCAAGATGAACTGGAAACTTGTTGCTTTTCCAGATACCATCCATATTTCACACCTCTCCTTTTTGGACCATACTGAAATCATTCAAACTGCTGCCCTTGCCGGCGGGACGCTCCTAATCAGGCTCCAACCCAGAACCATAAACCTGGCCACCGCTGAAATCGCAACCACCTGGGTTAAACCCAATACCCATGTGGTACAGTCCACCCTTAACGAGAGCCAGATTGCCAGCAGGTTCCTGGTGCAGGACATTCCTTATATCATCCAACAGTTTCCTTCCACGGTGACTACCAGCGACGCAGGCAACGGGATCGGATATACCAATGTCCGGATCCGGGGCCTCGACCCCACGCAAGTCAATGTCATGGTCAACGGAGTGCCGCTCAACGATGCGGAATCACAGGCCGTTTTCTGGGTGGACCTGCCCGACCTGATCGCTTCGGCTTCCGCTCTTCAGGTGCAGCGGGGGATAGGCACTTCCGGGGCCGGCCAGGTTGCTTTTGGATCATCCCTGCTCCTCAGCACCTACAAAACGTCCCCCGTGCCCTATGCCCAACTGGAGTCCTCCGTGGGGTCTTTTGCAACTTTAAAAAACAGTCTGCAACTCAATTCCGGTACCTTGGGCAAGGCCTGGAATTTTTCCGGTCGAGTCTCCCGGATCAGGTCCGATGGATATGTGGACCGCGCGGCTTCTTCCCTGTGGTCAGGTGCTTTCAACGCCTCCTATATCGGGACAGGACGGTCTGTACGGTTTTTCATCTTTGATGGCTTCGAAAGGACTTACCAGGCCTGGTATGGATTGCCGGTGCAATATGTTGGCGACAAAGAAAAAAGGACCTACAATCCCGCGGGAACCGAGAAGCCCGGCCTGCCCTACGAGGACCAGATCGACCGTTACCGGCAGACCCATTTTCAGCTCATTCATCAGGAAGATCAGGGTAAACGATGGGCTTTTCAGAACACCTTTCATTTCACACCGGGCAGGGGATTTTATGAAGAATACAAGTCAGGCCAGTCTCCCTCGGATTACCTGCTGGACAGCGGGGATGAACTCGATATTGTCCGCAGGCGAAATCTCGAGAATCATTTCCTGGGCTCCATTCACACGGCCAGGTTCCGGATGGGGGATTATGAAATCAATGGGGGTTTGGCATGGAACCTGTATTCGGGGCGCCATTTTGGCCAGGTCATCCAGGCCGGAAACAAACCCTTGCCTGACCAGCCGGTCTATTACGACAACGAGGCAACCAAATGGTCGGCGATGACTTTCGGAAAAATGACCTGGGACCTCCATCCCTGGTCCCTGATGGCAGACCTTCAGTACCGGAGGATTGGGTATAGCTATCAGCCCGCCTATGACCCTGAACAGGGAATTAAAACAGTACATCATCATTTTTTAAATCCCAAACTTGGATTTACCCTTGCCGTTGGCCCCCATGCCCAGCTTTTCGGTTTCTCCGGTATAGCCCGGCGTGAACCCAACCGGGATGATTATGTGGATGCGGACCGGACGCTTCCGAGGGCAGAGAGGCTTTGGGATCATGAAGCCGGTTTCCGCTGGGGCAGAAGAAACCTGCAGATCGAACAAAATATTTATTACATGATGTACAAAGACCAACTGATCCCGACCGGAAGGCTGAATGACGTAGGCGCGTATATCCGCAGCAACGTGGAAAAGTCCTACCGCCTGGGGTCTGAAACCTCAGTGACCTGGAATCCGGGAAAATTGAATGTACAGGCCAGTCTGACCCTCTCCCGGAACCGTACCCTGAATTATCAGGCTTATTTCGACGACTGGGATTCCGGTACACAGGAAAAGGTGAATTATGGAAGCCAGCCCATCGCTTTTTCTCCCTCCTTTATTGGAAATCTGTCTTCGGAATACCTTTTTTATGATAAACAGGCCGGGCAGACCCGTCATTTTTTATTCCTGGATGGCTCGGTACAGGCGGTAGGTCGTCAATTCCTGGATGGTACCGGGGACCCAAGCGCCTTGCTGCCGGCTTACCGCCATGCCCAACTGGCTTTGCGGTACCGCCTGATCGGTGACAAAATTCCGTCAATGGACTTCCATTTACAGGTCAACAATCTTTTTAACAGCCGCTACGAGTCCAACGGATGGATTTACAGGTTCAGGTCGCCTTCATACAACCCGGTACCGGATGATCCTTATGCGGGTGGGGAAGGGGACCACCGCTATTATCTGAAGGGGCTTTATCCCCAGGCCGGCCGTCATTTTATGTTATCCTGCCGGATCCGATTGGAAGGAAAGGGCGGTTAAAAATTGTAGGTGATCCCAAAACGGTAAACCAGGGGCAGGGTGGTGCTTTGACTGTCTGAAGTCAGGTCATAAAGGAGGTAGATCTCGGATTTGAGGAGTCCCCCGCCTGTATAACCCAATCCGACCAGAAACTGGTTGTCCCCAACTCTTTCCGTTTCCAGCCGGTTGCCATTAAATCCCACCGGAAAGACCCTGTTGATATAACTGAATTCGGTATGCGCAAAAAGCACATTCAGGAATTTTGCGCGGCCGAAAAGCCCGGCGCCATAGTCAAGTCCATTGTATTTGTAGACCGGGCCCCCAAAATTTCTGAACCGGCCGGTGGTATATAAAAACTCAAAACGGGGGCCTGCGGATAAAAAGGAATTGAATTTGTATCCGAGCATGGGAGAGAGGCCGATGCCAAAGGTGTTGCCGTCCAAACCGGCCAGGCCACTTGAAAAATTGATGGTAAAACCTCCCCCGTACCAAAGATGGTCGGCAAAGGATTTCATTTCCGGGGATTGTTCTTTCTGAGGCTGGCGTCGGTAAATCTGGGCTTCCAGCCTGGATGGACTCAAACACAGAACCAGCATCAGGATGGAGAACACGCGGAGGCAGGTATATTTCATAATCGGAGGATGTTGATTAGTTTTCAAAATTAGGCTTTCCGGCCAGAGTCTCTTCCACCCAGGACAGCGCGAGTTCAAATTGTTGTTTTTCATTGAGAAAAGAATTGTCCAGGACCCGGGCCTCCGGCGCTTTTTTCAAAGGCGAATCGGACCGGGTGGAATCGATATGGTCCCTTTCGAGCAGGTTTTGTTTAATCACTTCCTTGTCCAGATTCAGCCCTTTCAGGAGAAGTTCTTTAAACCTTCGTTCCGTCCGGATTTCCAGGTCCGCGGTCATGAATATTTTAAGTTCGGCATCCGGCAAAACCACCGTGCCGATATCGCGGCCATCCATGACCACGCCTTTGTGGATAGCCATTTGTTTTTGCTGCCGGGAAAGGAACCGGCGAACCTGGGGGATCGTGCTGACCGGACTCACTAAGTCCTGGATCTCAGGCATCCGGATCGCTGCGGTGACATCCTCCCCGTTCAGGTAAATCTTGTTTCCCGATTCCGACCAGACACAATCAATTTGAATATGGTCCAGGTGGGGCAGGAGGCTTGCCGGTAAATCCCCGGTGATCTTATGCCGGATGGCATAGAGGGTGACGGCCCGGTACATGGCCCCGCTGTCGATGTACTTGTATTTGAGGTGACGGGCCAGGGCCTGGGCGAGGGTGCTTTTACCACAAGCGGAATAACCGTCTATGGCAATATTTATTTTTTTCGGGACCGCCATCCTATTTTAATTTGAAGAGGCTATACCGGGTCGCCGATATAGCCTCTTGTATTTTTTCGGTGGTACTGGAAATAAGGATCAATATTCATCCTCATTGAACAGAAAATCATCCTTGCGCGGGTAGTCGGGCCAGATATCTTCGATGTTGTCGTAGATTTCGCCTTCATCTTCCATTTGCTGTAAATTTTCTATGACTTCCAGGGGAGCACCCGAACGAATGGCGTAATCGATCAATTCATCACGGGTTGCCGGCCAGGGAGCGTCTTCCAGGTGGTGAGCAAGTTCAAGCGTCCAATACATATGCTAATAGTTTTTCAAATTAACTCAGAAGGGAACCCAAGAGTTCCTGAAAAAACGCACAAATGTATCAAAGAAATATTTTATAATGCAATTAAATTCTCTAATTTGCCAGGATGGGCATCGGAGCTGAAAACCAGGACTTTAATTTTCTAACGCAGGCCATTCAGGAAGCCCTGGCAGGAGTCCGGCGGAAAGAGGGCGGACCTTTCGGGGCGGTCATAGTGAAGGACGGGTTGATCATTGCTGCCGGGAACAACCAGGTATTGCTTACCATGGATCCAACGGCGCACGCCGAGGTGGTGGCGATCCGGCGGGCCTGCCAGGTCCTGGGAAATTACCAGTTGCATGACTGCATCATCTACTCCTCCTGCGAGCCCTGCCCGATGTGCCTGGGGGCCATTTATTGGTCCAGGCCCAAAAAAATCATTTATTCGGCCACCCGCCTGGATGCCGCCGGGGCCGGTTTTGACGATTCGTACATCTATGACCAATTTGCCCTGGAAAACCAGGACAGGAAAATCGAGACCCTTTGTTTACCGGTCCCGGAAAGGATGGATCCGTTCAACTGGTGGGAAAAATGGGGGGATAAATCCTTTTACTGAGCCGGCTAAACCTGATTTGGCGGAAACCCCCTACCGGTGGTGAAATGGATCCGGGGGATCAGAGGATAAGCATGGCGTCGCCATAACTGAAAAAGCGGTATTTTTTCTTCAGGGCCTGCTGGTAAGCTTCCATGATCAGTTCCGTCCCTCCGAAGGCTGCAGCCATGATGAGCAGGCTGGATTTGGGGAGGTGAAAATTGGTAAGCATGGCGTTGGCGATGCTGAAATCATAGGGAGGGTAGATGAATTTATTGGTCCATCCTTCCTGGGGTTTCATCAGGCCATGGGCGGAGACGGCGGTCTCGATGGCCCGCATGACCGTAGTCCCAACCGCGCAGATTTTTTTGTTGTTGGCCATCGCCTTATTTACCGCTTCCACTGCTGCCGGGGGCACCCTGAAATATTCCGCTTCCATTTTGTGCTTGGATAAATCTTCCACGTCGATGCTCCGGAAAGTGCCGAGGCCGACATGCAGGGTGACTTCAGCGAAATGGGCGCCTTTGATTTCCAGGCGCTTCATCAGTTCTTTGGTGAAATGGAGCCCGGCGGTGGGGGCGGCCACGGCGCCGATTTCTTTGGCAAAAACGGTCTGATATCTTTCTTCATCCAGGCTTTCCGCAGGCCTTTTGATGTATTTGGGCAAGGGGGTATGCCCCAGGATTTTCAGCTGGGCCTGGAAGTCGTCGTCGCTTCCATCATGGAAAAACCGGATGGTCCGTCCACGGCTGGTGGTATTGTCCACCACTTCAGCCACCAGGATTTCGTTTCCCTTTTTGTCGTTAAAGTAGAGTTTGTTTCCCACGCGGATCTTACGGGCCGGGTCGACCAAAACGTCCCAGAGCCTGGCTTCCTTATTCAGTTCCCTCAGCAGGAAGACCTCGATCTTGGCGCCGGTTTTTTCTTTCTTGCCGTACATTCTGGCCGGGAAGACCTTGGTATTGTTGAAAATGAAGGTATCCCCGTCTTCAAAGATGTTGAGGATATCTTTAAAATTCTTGTGTTCGATTTTACCGGTATCCCGGTGTACGACCATCAATTTGCTGCCATCCCTTTCTTTGGAAGGATATTGGGCAATGGCATCTTTGGGTAAAACGAAGTTGAACTGGGAAAGTTTGGTGCGCATAAGTTCTTTTTTTACGGAAAAAGAGGTGCAAATTTACAAAAATTCCAGCGGAGAAACCGGCTTATTTTTCAAACAAATTGCAAATACAACCTGACCGCACGGTCGGCTTAGACGCGCATGCGGGGGTAAAAAGGGCGGTTCGCGGTCAAAACGCGGCGGTTCATCGAAAGACGGCCCGGATTCCCGAAAAGCGGTTTAATTTAGAGGGAGCAAAAAATATTTTCCAAGGCCATGTTTTTTCGACTTTTTTATGAAGGAGTGGTGCAATCCTTTTCGCAGCTGGTAGCCAATAAGCTCAGGACTTTTTTGTCTCTCCTGGGCATTACCATTGGCATCTTTTGCATCATATCCGTCCTTTCGGCGGTGGATTCGCTGGAAGACAATATAAAAAGCAGCTTCGAAAAACTGGGAAACGACGTCCTCTACATCACTAAAATGCCCTGGAACGAAGACCCCGGCCAGAATTATTTTAAATACCTGCGCAGGCCAAACGCCACCTACCAGGAACTCGAGGCGGTGAAAACCAAGGTCAGGAACGCATCCATGGTCGCCCTGCAGGTCTTTATCGGGGGCAGCAACCTGAAATACCAAAACAACAGCGTCGGCGGGGCCTTTGTGCTGGCCGTGAGTTACGATTACAACGACCTGTATAAGATAGAATATCAGGGTGGCAGGTTCCTCACCCCCTTTGAGTATGAAAACGGGTCGGACAAGGTGATTATCGGCGCTGAAATCGCGGAAAACCTCTTTAATACCCTCGACCCGGTCGGCAAGTCCATTAAGCTGAAAGACCGGAAAATGGAAGTGGTCGGTGTCATTAAAAAATCCGGCAAGGACCTGATCAACCCGGCTGATTTTGACCGGGCGGTCATCGTCGGGTATAATACCGCTAAAAAGCTGGTGAATGTCAAAAACAACCGCCTGTGGGGCACCAACCTCATGGTAAAAGCCGCTGAAGGGTCAGATCTGGAAGACCTCAAAGCCGAAGTCATTTCCGTACTAAAAGCCGAGAGGCGGCAAAAACCTTATGAAGAACCCAACTTTTCGATCAATGAAATGTCCATCCTCACCAATATCCTGGATAATTTTTTCGGAGTACTCAACCTGGTGGGCATTGTCATCGGATTTTTTGCCATCCTCGTGGGCATGTTCAGCGTGGCAAACATCATGTTTGTCAGTGTCAAGGAACGGACCAACATCATTGGCATCAAGAAGGCGCTCGGCGCGAGACAGTACTTTATCCTCCTTGAATTTTTAATCGAAGCCGTCATCTTGTGCGTCGTCGGAGGCATATTGGGCCTGAGCCTGGTCTTTCTGATCCTTAAAGTGCTTTCCTCCGTCTTCGGATATGTCATGTTCCTTTCCCTCAAGAATATCCTGATTGGAGTCAGCCTCTCCATATTTATCGGTATCCTGGCCGGGTTTATACCGGCATTGAATGCTGCAAAAATGGACCCTGTGGTGGCGATAAGGAAGTAGTCAGTAATCAGTAATCAGTAGTCAGTAGTCAGTAGTCAATAGTCAATAGTCAATAGTCAGCGGTCAGTAGTCAGTAGTCAATAGTCAATAGTCAGCATTCAGCATTCAAGCTCACTGCTCGCAAACGACTCTCGTTTCTCAATAAGTGGTTCGGTCGACTCGACGTGGGGATGGTCGTGCAGATCATAAAAGTGATATTCCAGCTAAGCTGATAGCAGATAGCTGAAAATTGAAAGCTGAAAGCTGATCCCTGGCCTTATTTCGCTTTAGCGGCGACGGCTTTGAATGCCTCAGGATGGTTCATGGCCAGGTCAGCGAGAACCTTCCGGTTGAGCAGGATATTTTTGGAAGAGAGGCCATGGATCAATTTGGAATAAGAAAGGCCTTCCAGACGGGCAGCGGCGTTGATTCGCGCGATCCAAAGGGCCCTGAAAGCCCTTTTCTTGGTTTTGCGGTCCCGGTAAGCGTATTTCCAGGCCCTTTCCAGGGTATGCTTGGCTGCGGTGAGAATGTTTCTACGAGCTCCCCAAAATCCTTTGGTGGCTTTGAGTAATTTTTTCCTTCTTGCTCTGGAGGCAACGTGGTTGACTGAACGTGGCATTTGAAGATGGGTTAGCGGCTTTCCAGGGACTTTTTTAAGGTACTTTGCTCCTGATGGGCCGGGTTAAAAAATGGAAGTCGGTTAACGCAAGGCGAGCATTCGCAATACTCTTTTTTCATCGGCCTGGCTGACCAGGGCCATATCGCGGTTGGCCAGTTTGGCTTTTTTGGATTTCTGGCGAAGCCGGTGGGACGTATTCGCCTGGAATCTTTTGACTTTACCTGTTCCAGTGACGCGAAAACGCTTCTTCGCACTGGAATTTGTTTTCATCTTTGGCATATCGCTTAATTAAAAAGTGGGGCAAAGATAATCTTTTCCTGTGGATCCTGTCAAAAATGTTTGCCCCGGAAATCCGGCTATTTTTTGACCGTTCCTTTGCGGGGGGCAAGCAGGATGAACATTTTTTTCCCTTCCAGTTTGGGGAGGGCCTCCGTAGCGGCGATGTCTTCCAGTTCCTTTATGAATTTGAGCAATAAAAGTTCTCCGCGATCCTTAAAAACCACGCTCCGGCCTTTAAAAAATACATAGGCCCTTACTTTGGACCCTTCCTGAAGGAAATTGCGGGCATGCCTAACCTTAAATTCAAAATCGTGGTCGTCGGTATTGGGGCCAAACCGGATTTCCTTGACCTCGGCCTTGATGGCCTTGGCTTTCAGTTCCTTTTCTTTTTTTTCCTTCTGAAAGAGGTATTTATTGACATCAATGATCCTGCAGACGGGCGGGTCGGCATTCGGTGAGATTTCCACCAGGTCAAGATTAAGCAGCTCAGCCCAGCGCAGGGCCTGCCTGGTCGGATATACGCCCGGCTCAATGGGTGGTTCGTTGTCTATGACCAGTTCGTGAAGATTTTCCCCGACGAGCCGGACCTCGGGGACCCTGATTTCCCCATTGATCCGGAATCCATAATCTTTTTTAATCGGTGCCCCCCGGTAGGGCATTCGTGGCTTAAAAGTGGGCTTTTGCTGCTGCAAGTTTATTTATGTTTGGTTAAAAAATATCAAGCTGGAATAAAGGCAGGCTCCTGCAAACCGCTGACGGAATATTGATTGCATGAAAAATCTGCACCGTAATACAAGGGATCAGCGGACAAAACTAAATAATATTTTTCATTCAGGAGGCTGGCCTAGGAAGTCGCTTCCTTGTGAAGCATGATTTTTAATCCGGTCTTTTCCTCATTCAGGGTTGCTTCCAGGATAGACCCTTCTTCCGGTCCTTCATTCAGGATGAATTCGGCCAGCGGATCTTCTATGTATTTCTGTATCGCACGGTTTAAAGGCCTTGCCCCGAACTGAGGATCGAAGCCCTTTTCAGCCACAAACTTTTTAGCTTCAGGGGTCAGTTTCAACTCGTAGTTGAGGTTGCCCAGCCTTTTGGCCAGTCCGTTGAGGGAGAGGTCTATGATCTGGAAGATCTGGTCTTCAGAAAGGCTATTGAAAATGATGACGTCGTCAATCCGGTTGAGGAATTCAGGCGAAAAGGTCTTTTTCAAGGCGTTTTGGATCACCGACTTCGTATTGTCCTCAGCCGCTTCCACGCGGGCCTTGGTAGCAAATCCAACGCCCTGCCCGAAATCTTTCAACTGGCGGACCCCGATATTGGAAGTCATGATGATCAGGGTATTTTTGAAATCGATTTTACGGCCGAGGCCATCGGTGAGTAAACCATCGTCCAGCACCTGGAGCAGGATGTTATAAATATCCGGGTGTGCCTTTTCTATTTCATCCAACAGGATCACCGAATAAGGTTTTCGCCTGACTTTTTCGGTGAGTTGGCCCCCTTCTTCGTACCCGACATAACCCGGAGGCGCCCCGATCAGCCGGCTCACGGAAAACTTCTCCATGTACTCGCTCATATCAATCCGGATCAGCGAATCTTCATTGTCGAAAAGATAGCGGGCAAGGGCTTTGGCAAGTTCGGTTTTTCCGACTCCGGTGGGGCCGAGGAAAATGAAAGTGCCGATCGGTTTTTTAGGGTCTTTGAGCCCAACCCGGTTACGCTGGATGGCTTTGGTGATTTTCTCTATGGCTTCATCCTGCCCGATGATCACTTTTTTCATGTCATCGGTCATATTGACCAGCCGTTTGCTTTCGCTTTGGGCGACCCGTTTGACCGGAATACCCGTCATCATAGCGATGATTTCGGCAATATCGTCCGTATCCACCGGGTATTTTTTGACCTTGGCTTCCTCTTCCCATTGTTCTTTGGCAGATTCCAGTTTGGCCTGCAATTTAGATTCCGTATCCCGGTATTCGGCGGCTTTTTCGTATTGCTGATTTTTTACCGCGCTGTTTTTGAGTTCCTTGATCGCCTCTATTTTTTGCTCGATCTCTTCGATGTGTTTTGGAACATGAATGTTTTTCAGGTGCACCCTGGCGCCCACCTCATCCAGGACGTCAATGGCTTTATCCGGTAAAAAACGGTCGGTGATGTACCGGTCGCTCAGTTTTACACAGGCTTTGATGGCCTCATCGGAATAATTGACGTTGTGATAATCTTCGTACTTGGATTTGATGTTGTTGAGGATGGCTATGGCTTCGTCGGCAGATGGCGGATCCACCATCACTTTCTGAAATCTCCGGTCGAGCGCCCCGTCTTTTTCAATGTACTGGCGGTATTCATCCAGGGTGGAGGCTCCAATGCACTGCAACTCACCCCTGGCCAGGGCCGGCTTAAAAATATTGGAGGCATCCAGCGATCCGGTAGCTCCCCCGGCTCCCACAATGGTATGAATTTCGTCGATGAAAAGAATGACATCCCTGGATTTCTCCAGTTCGTTCATGATGGCTTTCATGCGCTCTTCAAACTGGCCGCGGTATTTGGTGCCGGCCACCAGGGCCGCCAGGTCGAGCATGACAATCCTTTTGTTGTAAAGGGTCCGGCTCACTTTTTTCTGTATAATCCGGAGGGCAAGGCCCTCCACGATGGCGGTCTTGCCGACCCCGGGTTCTCCAATGAGGATCGGGTTATTTTTCTTGCGGCGGCTCAGGATCTGGGAAACCCTCTCGATCTCATTCTCCCGGCCTACGATGGGGTCCAGTTTGTCTTCTTCGGCAAGACGGGTGATGTCCCGGCCGAAATTATCCAGTACGGGAGTGCGGGATTTGTTGCCGCCTTTCCGTGGAAATTTGGAAGAGCCCTCTTCCTCAAAATTGGATTCGGATTCACTTTGGGCCTGGGCAAAATAGTCGCTGTTGGCCAGGTCCTGCTCCTGGATCACATACTGCAACTCCGAACGGAAGGTTTCATAGTCCACGTCCAGTTCACCCAGGATCCGGGTGGCTTCGCTGTCTTTATGTTTTAAAATGGAAAGCATGAGGTGCTCCGGAGCCACAGTGTCCTGTTTCATTTCTTTTGCTTCGAGGTGGCTCAGGCGGTAAATGCGTTCCGCATGTTTGCTCAGGGGTAAATCCTCCCGCACGGCAGCAGAAGGAGGATTATTGGCCAGCTCTTTCTGCAGCACTTTTTCAAGCTTATATTTCAACTCGGTACAGTCGACTTCGAGGCTTTCCAGGACTTTAACAACCAGATTGTCCTTGTCCTTGAGTAAACCAAGGAGGAAATGCTCAGTACCGACAAAATCATGGCGCAGCCGGTTGGCTTCTTCCCGGCTTTTGCGAATCACATCCTGAAATTGCGGTGATCTTTTATTGCTCATTGGTAAAAATTAATGGTCAAACAAGTTTACGGTTTTTAAAACAGATCCACAAATCATTTTAATCATGTACCTGTTCTTGAGAAATTAACAAATTATCCGGCATTAGTTTCATGTTTTATAAAAAATTAAGTAAACACTAACTACTTCCGGTTTTGCATTTCTTTTAACCGATTTTAAATCCTCAAATTTCGACCCAAATGCCTTTTATGGACAAAAAAATCTAATTTTGCGTCTCAAAATGACGAAATGACATGAAATACGCAATCGATAAGGAAGACAGATATGCCATTTTAAAGTTAAATGAGGAGAATTTGAACTCGTTGATCGCCCCGGACCTTAAATCGGAATTTATATTTCTGAGGAACGAAGGGGTGCGAAACCTGATCCTGGACCTGTCCCAGGTCAAATATGTGGATTCGTCAGGTTTGTCTTCTATATTGACTGCCAATAGGTTGTGGAAGGATTTTGGTTCTTTCATCGTCACCGGCGTCCAACACGCCCCCGTGCAGAAACTCATTGAAATTTCCCGGCTTGAAACCATTCTCAACCTCGTGCCCACGGTCCAGGAATCCATTGAATTTGCCATGATGGAAGATCTTCAGAAAGAGCTGGAAGACGGCAGCGACGAGTGACCGGTAAGCCTCTCACACCCCATGGCCCGCTTTGAAGTACTCATCCTGGGGAGCAGTTCCGCCCTCCCGGCCTATGGGCGGCACCCTTCGGCTCAGCTGGTCAATCTCCACGAAAACCTTTTCCTGATCGATTGCGGGGAAGGCACTCAAAGCCGTCTCGCCGAATTTGGATGCAAGATGCACCGCATCCGGGCTGTTTTTATTTCGCATCTTCACGGGGACCATTACTTTGGACTGCCCGGATTGCTTACTTCCCTGAACCTCCTGGGCAGGACCGGGCCCCTGGATGTGTTCTGCCCTGAAGGCCTTGAACCCCTGATGGATGAAATCCTCCGCCTGGGACAAGGCGAGTTGCAATACAAAATCCAATGGCATACCCTGGTTGCAGGCGGGAAGAAAAAAATTTTTGAAGACCGGGTGATGGAAGTATTTTCATTTCCGCTGGCCCACCGGATCACCACCTTTGGATTTATGTTTTGTGAGAAACCCGGTATGCGTAAATTAAGACCGGAAAAGATCGCAGGCAGGGCTATTTCCTACGAAACGCTTAAAAAGCTCAAGGCGGGTATCGATGTCGTGGAAGAGTCCGGCCCGACTTATCTGTTCAGCGAATTTACAGAAGATCTTCCATCGCCCAGGAAGTATGCCTATTGTTCGGATACCCTGCCCCTGCACGGCCTGGTTTCCATCATCCGCGAAGCGGACCTCCTTTACCACGAGAGCACTTATATGGAAGAACACCTGGAAAAAGCAGGTCTGAATTATCACAGCACCGCCTCACAGGCCGGTGCGATGGCTGCCTCAGCCAAAGTCAAAAAACTGATCGTCGGTCATTTTTCATCCAGGTATAAGCTTTTGGATGAGCTCCTGGCCGAAGCAAGAGCCGTTTTCCCAAATTCGGAATTGGCCCTGGAAGGCAAAAAATTTGAAGTAGGCGGCTAAGGAAGGAAAAAGTGACTCCGCTGGGACTCGAACCCAGGGCCCATACATTAAAAGTGTATTGCTCTACCGACTGAGCTACGGAGTCAACCCTTTTGTATAAAGCGCTGCAAAGATATCTTTTTTTGATAAAATACCAAGCAATCGTCCAGATCAAAAATGGGCTCGACGATGCATCAGAAGGGCAGGTCGTCTTCAAATTCGGGTGGGGCGGAGGTAGCCGGAGGAAAGGAAGACGGAGCCTGTGGTCCACTGGCTTTGGCAGACGGCGATGCCGGGCTGCCGGGGGAATCGGATTCGGTCACCCGCCAGGCTTTCACATCGGTGTACCACCGGCCATTGTATTCCCGGCTTTCGATATCAAAATCGATACTGAGATCGGTCCCCGGGATCAGTTTAAGTCCTCCCAATTTATCGCCCCAAACCGAAACACAGATCTTTCTCGGGTATTGGCCTTCCGTTTCGACGATGATCTCCTGTTTTCTCCATTCCCCGTTTTTGCCTTGTCCGGTCTGTGCCGGAAGCACTTGTACCAGTTTTGCCGTGATTTGCATAAGCCTTTAAATATATAAGTTAATCAATTGTTCATAGAGTTCCTGCTTGCCGCTGAGTTGGGCGGGTTCGCCGTTTTGAAAAGCCAGGTCCCTCAGGTTTTCGAGGGTCATTTTGCCTTCTTCAAACAATTTGCCCTGTCCCTGGTCGAAGGATGTGTAACGGGCAGTCAGCCACTGGCTGTAGGGCGACTCCCGGAGCATCTGATCGGCTATGATCAGCGACCTGGCAAAAAGGTCCATTCCGTGGATATGAGCGATAAACAGGTCTTCCAGGTCGGTGCTGTTTCGGCGGATTTTGGCGTCAAAATTTATACCCCCTCCCTGGAGGCCGCCGGCCCTGAGGATGACCAGCATGGCTTCCACCGTTTCGTAAAGGTTGAGGGTGAACTGGTCGGTATCCCAACCGTTTTGTTGATCGCCCCGGTTGGCATCGATGCTTCCCAACATGCCGGCATCGGCCGCCACCTGCAGTTCATGCTGGAAGGTATGCCCCGAGAGGGTGGCATGGTTGACTTCGACGTTGATTTTAAAATCCTTTTCCAGCCCATGGGCCCTTAGAAAGCCGATGACGGTTTCGCAATCGTAATCATACTGGTGTTTGGTGGGCTCCATGGGTTTGGGTTCAATAAAAAAATGGCCTTTAAATCCCTGTTTCCGGGCATAGTCCCTGGCCATTTGCAGGAACCTAGCCAGGTGTTCCTTTTCTCTTTGCATGTCTGTATTCAACAGGGAGAGGTAACCTTCCCGACCCCCCCAGAAAACATAATTTTCTCCTCCAAGCGTTATGGTCGCATCCAGAGCGTTCTTAACCTGAGTGGCTGCATAAGTGAGAACGCGGAAATCCGGATTGGTAGCCGCCCCATTCATATACCTGGGATGGGAAAACAGGTTGGCGGTGCCCCAAAGCAGGCGGATACCGGATTCTTCCTGTTTGGTTTTGGCGTAACCGGTGATCGCCTGCAACCTTTTTTCCGACTCCGCCAGGGTGTCCGCTTCCTCGACCAGGTCAAAATCATGAAAACAATAATAGGGCGCCCCGACTTTGCTGATAAATTCAAAGGCGGCATCCATTTTATTTTTTGCCCGCTCCATGGGATCACGGCCTTCGAGCCAGGGCATGGGACGCGTGACCGATCCGAAAGGATCCGCGTTGCCATTGCAGAAGCTGTGCCAATAAGCAACGGCAAATTTCAGATGGTCTTTCATCTTTTTCCCGTTTACCACACGCTCCGGTTCGTACCATTTGAAGGCCAGTGGATTCTTTGACTGGCGCCCTTCGAACTGGATTTTTCCAATCCCCTTGAAATATTCCCGGTTCCCGATGGTGATTTTTCTAGTCATGTTATTTTTAGTTTTTCTTTTCTTGAATAACGAGGTTGATGTTTGGGGTGCCGAGATTTTCTCCCGGGTGGTCGGGGTCGGCCAATTCGATTTCAATATGGTTGTTCTGCCGGGCTTCAAGACGGTTAGCCCCGGCCTCCTTTTCAAAGCGGATCTGATCTACTTTAAAACTGTAAAACGTATTGAAGCTTCCCCCGATATTAAAATGTTTGACAACGAGGGTATTGCTGCCGTTATCCAGAGGGAGTTCGATAAATCGGACATGGTCGGGCGGGTGCGCGTATCCGGTGGAATAGAGCTGTTTACCGTTGAGCCAGATCATAAAGGCGTCATCGGTACCCATGGCGCAAATCTTTTTTTCCGGCTGGGAAGCGAGGATGTTGAACAGGTAGTAGCAGGCAGACATCGGCGGCATGGTCACCTGAAGGAATTTTCCTTCTTCCGATCCCGGTATGGGATTCCAGGGAGTCAGGTCACTGCCCCATCCTTCAGTGGGGGACATATAAGAGATCAGTGCGGGATGACTGTTCATATCCAGTCCGGGATATGGTCCTTTCAGGTTGGCAATGCTCGGTACCGCATTCGTTGATTCAGGGGCCTGACGAAAGGTCTTGTATTTGCTCAAGTCCAGGATTTCCTCATGCCCGTTTACCTTCAGTCTGATCCGCTTGTTTTTTTCTTCCTGGGTGTAGAAAAGCATCATGGAATAGTCTATGTCTTTAGGATTGGAGATATCCCAGCTATACCGTGTAACTGAAGGCGCCGCGGAATAATAATTGGTACCGTCCATCCCCCAGGAGATGTTCGCGTTGCGGGCATTCAGTTCATATTTTCCAGACGCGTCGGAATAAACCAGCTTTGCAGGGGTGATATCCAACTGGTCTCCCATATACTGAAGCCTTAAAATGGTTGAAGGTTCAAAACGGAGCGGGATCATGCCCAGGTCAATGGTAGTCACTTTGCCTGTCACCGAATAGCTTGCAATTTCTGCAGGATTGACCAGGGACCAGATCCCAGAAATAGGATTGTTAAGCCCGTAGAGAATCAGGCTCCCTTCATCGGGAATCCGGGTAATATGTATAAATACGTTTCCGGGCGAATAGGTGAAAACTCCCCAGGGCTTATCACTGATCGGGAAGGGCCTCGTATTGTAAATCGCTTCGCTATGCAGGTTCAGCCATTGACCCATCCCGAGAATGAGTTCTTTTTCAAAAGGATCGACGGAGCCATCTCCCTTTGGCCCGATATTGATAAGGAAGTTACCCCCTTTGCTTACGACCTGGGTAAGGTCGGACAGCATTTCCTGGAGCCTTTTGTTGAGGTCCGGTCGTTCCTGCCAGGAGCGGTAGCCCCAGGTTGCTTTATTAATGGACACCGGAGTTTGCCATGGTTGGTCAAACTTAACTTCCGGGATCTGGTTGTCACCCAGGACGATAAAATCCCCCTGGCCGTTGCCCAGGCGCCCGCTGATCAGGCATTCCGGTTGAAGATCCTTGACTACTTTGCGGATTTCCTTGCTCTGCGCGGGGGTGAGGGTCCCCATATCAAACCAGATTTCGCGGAGCGGGCCGTAATGCTGGCAAAGTTCGGTCACCTGGTTGACGTTAAGCCTATGCAGGGCTTCGGAAATGGAATCCGCATTGTGGCCGGATACCGGCGTGGCGCCCTCTGGTGCGTTCCAGTCGATCAACGAGTAATAAACACCGAATCCCAGGCCGATCTTCTTACAGGCCTCCGACATTTCACTTACGAGGTCTCTTTTGAATGGGCTCGCTTTGGTAATGCTGAATTCCGAGTGCCGGCTGTCAAACATGCAAAATCCATCATGGTGTTTTGCGGTGATGATTACAGACTTCAGTCCGCCGCGATAGGCCAGATTGGCGATGGAATCCGCATTCCAGGAATCCGGATTGAATTGAGCGGCGGATGCGCGGTATTCCTCCGCCGGGATGGGTGCATGGGCCATGATTTGTTCACTGTAGCCCTTGGTCACCGGCTGGCCCTGGTAGACTCCTCCATACATCGAGTACAGACCAAAGTGGACAAACAGGCTCAGTTTATCATTCTTCCATTTGGTGATGGTTTCGTTTTCCCCTTCGGTAAAGGGTACCAGGGTAGGAATAAAAGCTTCTTTTTTACAAGCAGGCAGGAAGGCCAAAAAGGTCAGGAAAACCGTAAGGTACCGGATCATAGGGTGGACAATAAGGTTTTTTCCAATTGATTTTTCCATGTATGGTAAAGTTCGTTTAGGACGGAACCCAAGGCAGGGTCCGGACTGAGTTCTTCTATTCGATGCAGGGTTTCGAAAGCGGTGGACGGAGTATACACCCCCAGGCCAATGCCGGCTCCGCGTGCAGCACCGGTTGCTCCATCCGTATCGTAAAACTCCAGAGGCACCTGGAGCAAGCTGCTGAACATTTGACGAAAGACGGGGCTGAGGAATAAATTCGCCTTACCGGCCTTGATCGCCCTTGGGGTCATGCCGTTGGCCGTCATGATATCCACCCCATAACGGAGTGCATATACAATGCCTTCCTGGATGGCCCTGGCCAGGTGCCCAATTCCATGGCGGTTAAAATCGAGATTCATCAAATGGCTCTGAACCATCCGGTTGCCTAACATCCGCTCCGCCCCATTGCCAAAAGGATAAAACAACAAGTGGTCCGAACCGGCCGGGACCTGGGCGGCTTGCTGGTTAAGTTTATCGTAGGTCATGGTGCCCCCCAGGTTTTTTTTCAACCAGGAGTTGGCGATGCCGGTCCCGTTGACACAGAGCAGAATACCAATTCTGGGATCCGTGGCTGTATGGTTGACATGAGCGAATGCATTGATCCGGGATTGTTCATCCGTGGCCAGTTTCTGTTGGACCCCATATACGACTCCGGAAGTACCTGCGGTGGCCGCTATTTCTCCCGGCCGGAGTACGTTGAGGGAAAAGGCATTATTGGGCTGATCTCCTGCCCGGTAACAAACCGGGGTGCCCGGGTGAAGCCCTGTTTCGGAGGCGGCCTGTGAGCTCAGCCGGCCCTGGATCGCAAAGGTCGGTACCAGGGAAGGGCACCAACTTTCTGGGATCCGGTAGTGCCGGAATAAAGGCAGGGCCAGGCTGTCCTGGGCAAAGTCCCAAAACATTCCTTCACTGAGGGCCGGGACCGTGGTGTTGATTTCCCCCGTAAGTTTAAAATTGATAAAATCGCCGGGAAGCAGGAAGGCATGCACCTGTTCAGCGAGGGAGGGTTCATTTTCAATGACCCACCTGAGTTTGGAGGCTGTGAAATTACCCGGTGAATTCAAAAGGTGGCCGAGGCAATAGGAGGTTCCAAGATCCTTAAAAGCGGCATCGCCGATCGGTACGCTGCGACTGTCGCACCAGATTATGGATGGCCTTAGGACCTGCCCTTTATGATCGATTAATACCAGGCCGTGCATCTGATAACTGATGCCGATGGCGGATATATCCCGCCCGGGTATGCCCGTCTGGACCAGGATTTTCCGGACCAGGGCTTTTATATGATCCCACCATACCTCCGGTTCCTGTTCGGCCCATCCGGGGTGGAGTGACCGCATGGGCATCTCTTGGTCCGGCACGGATGCCGTTGCCAGGGCCCGCTGGGACGATAGTTCGATCAGCGAGGCTTTGATAAAAGAACTGCCCAAATCAATACCGAGGATATACATAAAATCAGGGCTCAAAAATAACAACATAATGCCGATCCGCTCCATAAATACCCTGCCTGATCCCACCGTTTCAATCGAATAGGCTTAATTTCACCATTGATTGAACCATGGATAGTCAGGATGAACGTTTGGATGTCCGGGTGGTGTTTGCTTTTGCTGCCGTGTACATCATCTGGGGATCCACTTATCTGGGTATTTATTTTGCCATCCTGACCTGGCCTCCCATGATCCTTGGGGCCGCCCGATTTATCATCATGGGAGTACTGATGTATTCCTATATCCATTTTGTAAAGAAGGAGAGGCTGGACCTGCCCTTGTTCCGTTTTGGACTGATATCCGGATTTCTGATGTTTTTTATCGGCAACGGGGCAGTCATTCTTGCTGAAAAGCAACTGCCCTCCGGTCTGGTATCCATTATCGCCGGGACCGTCCCGTTTTGGTTGTTGCTGCTGGATAAAAGGTCCGGTGCCGCCCGGTTCAGGAACATGCTTACCTGGCTGGGCCTGATCCTTGGTTTTGCCGGGGTCATCCTGCTTTTTACCGGCAGGCTGGAGTCGGTACGCATGGATTCGGGAATGATCTGGAGTTACCTCATCCTGATCGTGGGCACCCTGGGCTGGACCACCGGGACGCTTTATTCGAAATACCATGAAGTGAAAGGATCGGTGCTTGCCAAGGTCAGCGTGCAGGTCCTGTGCGCAGGTTTCCTCTTTTTACTGGCCGCCTGGATCAAAGGGGAATTCAGGGGTTTCAGCCTGTCTCAGGTGAGCGATACTTCCTGGATCGCCCTTTGGTACCTGATCTTTTTCGGATCCATGATCGGTTATTTCTGTTATATGTGGTTATTGAACAGGGTTTCACCCCATGCGGTGGGCACTTACGCCTATGTAAATCCGGTGGTAGCCGTCATCCTGGGAAATGTACTGGCAGGGGAAATTTTATCAAGCCGGGAATTCATCGCCCTGTTCTTGATCACCGGGGGATTATTGATTTTGTACCTGAGCAAGAAGCCTTGGGCTCCCAGATTCAGATGATTTCAATTTCGCTGACGAACAGGAACCCGTTGACCGGATCGTCGTCGGCGGGCAGCCGATTACTGACCACGATTTTTACAAAACGCAGCCTGCGGTCAATCCGCGGAACGGCCCAGGTCACCAGGCCGTCTTCCGGGTGCGCTTCAAAGTTTTCCACTTTGGTTTTGATCAATTGGAAATTTTCACCGTCCCCGGAGCCGTAAATGCTTACCTGGAGTGGTGGAAAAATTCCTTTTTTTACCAGGGAGAGGGAATGAATAAGAATGGAGTTGACCGGTCTTGACTGCCCGAGGTCAAATATGGTCTCGAGGTCCTGGTTTTCATAACCCAGCCATTTTTTTGATTTAAAATCGAGGTCCCCTTTGAGGCCGTCGCAAAGCACCAGGGCGCCTTCACTCATATACTGGGGCGAAGGGGTGGTCAACAGCCGGGCTTTGTATTTTGCTTTTGAATAAACTTCATCACGAATAAAACCGGACAGGCCGTCGGGGTTGATGGCTATGGCCAGGATAGGGGAGCTGTGGTTCAGTTTTACCGGACCGGTATAAAGGTTTGAAGCCACTGAGGGCAGGCTGTAGTTTTGGGAATAATAGATATTGGCTTCGGGATCATTGGTGGACATGGTGACCACCAGGCTGTCTTCGAAGGGTTTGCCCGGCGGGGTCAGGGTGACTTCCGGCATGTTTTGATAAAAACCGATTTCAGAAATATTGACAGTGTTGCGGAAATCCGTGAAAATGATTCTCGCTTTTTGGGTCCTCACCCAGGGAAAACGCAGGAGGCGGGTATAGCCTACCGTGGTCCCGCTGGCTTTTTTTATCCACTGGCCATCCTCCAGGATTTCAAGTTGAAACCCGGCCACCCGCTGGCCTAACTCAATCTGTTCACAGATCTTCAGGATATTGAACCAGACCGGTTTTTGCCATTCAAAGGAAATAAAAGGCGCGGCATTGCCTTCATCCGGGCTCCAGTACGTATCCCGGTGGCCGTCGTTGGTATTTTTGGGCAGGTGACTGATGGTGAAATCATTATCATCCGCGCGGGCGGCCCGGGCCAGGTCATTGGAAAAGATCTGCCTGAGGCTGTTGCTGAACACTTTCAGGATGGTGGCATCTTTTTCAGGAATGAGACCCTGTCTGTCCGGGGGGATGTTCAATAAAAGGACGCTGTTTTTCCCTACCGAATTAAAATAGATGTCCAGCAGTTTTTCGGGTGATTTCACGAGTCGGTCCTCCGAAGCATGATAGAACCATCCCGGCCGGATGGAAACATCCACTTCGGAAGGATACCATTTCATCGCACCGGCAACACCCAATTGTTCCAGGTTGGCTATTTCTTCACGGGTTTCATCGAGGACGGGCTTTACCATATTGTCGTGGAGATCGTCCGCGGTGACCGGGATGGAATCCTGAATGGGAATCACGCTCCACTCCGTCTCCCGGCCGTAGCCGGATTCGGTGCCCACCCACCGGACGTCGGGGCCCATAATGGCAATGACGGCCTGAGGTTGAAGTTCCCTGACCAGCCTAAAATATCCCTGCCAGTCGTACACCTGTTTTTTACCGTTTGGCCCTTCCCCGACGGCGCCGTCAAACCAGACTTCATCCACGGGGCCATAGTTGGTCAGCAATTCACGCAGTTGTCTTTTGTAATAATCGTTGTAGGCTTCAGATCCGTAAGTCGGCTCATGCCTGTCCCAGGGAGAGAGGTATAAACCCAACTTCATATTCTGTCTGACGCAGGCATCGGCCAGTTCCTTGACCACATCACCCTGTCCGTTTTTCCAAAGGCTGTTTTTTACAGAATGGCTGGTGAATGCGCTTGGCCAGAGGCAAAAACCGTCATGGTGTTTTGCGGTGAGGATCACGAGACGGAACCCCGCTTCTTTCAAAACGGAGACCCATTGATTTGCATCCAGGTTGGTGGGAAGGAAAATCTTCGGGTCTTCCTGGCCGTCCCCCCACTCGTTGTCCGTAAACGTATTCACCCCGAAATGAAGGAAAGCGGTCATCTCCAGCTTTTGCCATTCCAGTTGACGGGGGGTGGGAATTACGTGCGCGGCCTTAAATAAGATATCCCCATGGTCGTCTGTGGAATCAATCAGGATTAAGTTGGCAAACCGGGTCTCCTCATTCCCAAAACGGCAGGCCGAAAGGACGAGCAGGAAAAACAGGAATAAAATTGAATTTTTGAGCAGGCCGTACATGAGTCTGTCTCAAAAGTAGGAAATTAAACAGGTTCAGACAGTCCGGACCCCCTTATCTGAGTTCTGCATTTATCGTTTGGAGCACGGAATTTCCGGGACAGAGTTCGTAATATTCCAGGGCATTGAGTGGCGTGTCCACGGTATTCAGGATATCGTGCAGATTTTTGCGTTCCGCCTCGTAATACAACAAGCCGGTTACCACTTCCTGGTTCATCCGCGAACGGTGGATTTTGGTAAGGGAAGAAATCCGGTCCGTGGGGTCCCAGTCCAGGGCCAGTTTATTGATCTGGAGATAGGTGCCGTCATGCATGGTGATGCGCCCGGACTCCCCGCTGGCAATGTCCGAGGTGATTTCTTCGGCAAGGGGGACAAAATCAAGCTCGGCAACGGTCTCGAGATGGTCCCGGACATAATCATAGGATTTGGTCGAGCCTTTGTTGTTGTTGAAGGTGACACAGGGGGAAATGACATCGATAAAGGCAAAACCCGGAAAAGAGACGGCGGCTTTGATCAGGGGGATCAATTGCTCCTTATCCCCGGAGAAGCTCCGGGCGACAAAACTGGCACCCAATTCGAGGGCCATTCCGGCCATGTCGATGGTTTCAAACAAATTGGTATGCCCTGATTTGTTGATGCTTCCGGGATCGGCCGTAGCCGAATCCTGGCCCTTGGTGAGCCCGTAACAACCGTTGTTCATGACGATGTACACCATATTGAGATTGCGCCGGATGGCATGCACAAACTGGCCCATGCCGATGGAAGCGGAGTCCCCATCCCCCGAAACACCCAGGTAGATGAGGTCTTTGTTGGCCAGGTAAGCGCCGGTGGCCACGGAAGGCATCCGGCCATGCACGGAATTAAAGCCATGGCTGTTGCCCAGGAAATAAGTCGGTGTTTTGGAACTGCATCCTATACCGGAGAGTTTTGCAACCCGGTGCGGCGGAATGGACAATTCAAATATGCCTTGCACGATGGCCGCGCTGATGGAATCATGTCCACAGCCGGCACAAAGGGTGGACAAGGCCCCTTCGTATTCTTTCCGGGTATATCCGAGTTTGTTTTTGGCAGCCTCAGGATGCCGAAAAGCTGGTTTTACGTAAGTCATGTTGATCGGTTAAGGTGGTTGAAGCATACCCGATGTGTTCCATGATTTTGTCATGGATCAGCATTCCGGTGATGGGGAGACCATCGTAATTAAGTACCGGGATCAGCCGGGCAGGGTCTACATCCAGTTCATTGATAAGGAGGGTTCTCATTTGGGCATCGCGGTTTTGCTCGACTACAAATATTTTCTGGTGGTCCTGGATAAAATCGGCAATGGAAGGATGGAAAGGGAAGGCCCGGATCCGGCCCAGATCGAGATGGATTCCCTTCTCTTCGAGCAGGTCGGCCGCTTCCAGGGATGAACTCTCCGAGGTCCCGAAATAAAGCATGCCCATTTTATTTTCCTGTTCCTGATTCTGCCATTCAGGAGCCGGCAGGTAATTTTTAATAGTGTCCCATTTCTTCAGAAGCCGGTCCATATTCCGCACATAAGGCTCTGATTCTTCGGTGTACCGGGCCATTTCGTCCCTGGAAGTACCGCGGGTAAAAAAACTGCCCTTGGTGGGATGGGTTCCCGGGATGGTCCGGTAGGGAATTCCGTCTCCATCCACATCCAGGTACCGGCCGAATTCTTTGATCTCATCGAGTTGGGCGGCATTCAGCACCTTGCCTCTTTTATAATTTCTGCGGTCGTCCCAAACCAGGGGCTGACTGCTGTGTTCGTTCATGCCGAGGTCGAGATCGCTCATGAGGATGATCGGAGTCTGCAACTGTTCGGCCAAGTCAAAGGCCTCTGCGGTCATTTCAAAACATTCCCTGGGGGTGCTCGGGAAGAGCAGGGGGTGCTTGGTGTCCCCATGTGAGGCATAGGCACAGGCGAGGATATCGGATTGCTGGGTTCGGGTGGGCATGCCGGTCGATGGGCCACCCCGCTGGACGTCGATCAGTACGAGGGGGATCTCTGCAAAATAGGCCAGTCCCAGGAATTCACTCATCAAGGAAATACCCGGCCCGCTGGTGGCCGTAAATCCGCGGGCTCCGTTCCAATTTGCCCCGATGGCTATCCCTATGGCCGCCAATTCATCTTCAGCCTGTACGAAGGCAAATTTTTTCTTGCCGGTTTTAGGGTCCAGGCGGTAGGAGGAAGCATATTCGTCAAAGGCCGACATCAGGGAGGTCGACGGGGTGATGGGATACCAGGCCGCGACGGTAGCTCCTCCATAGAGGGCGCCCAGGGCACAGGCACTGTTGCCATCGATCATGATCAGGTCTTTGTTTAGGTCGCGTCGTTCAATCCTGAATTTGGACGGAAGTTCAAAATGATCAATCAGGTATTGCCGGCCCAGGTGCAGGGCCTTTACATTGGGGGTGATCAGTTTTTCCTTACCCTTAAACTGGTCCGACACCATTTGTTCAAGGACCGCCATTTCCATATCCAGCAGGGTAGCCACGGCTCCCACATAGACCATGTTTTTAAACAGGAGGCGCTGTCTCGGGTCGGCGTAATTCTGGGCGCAGATTTCGGTCATCGGGATCCCGATATTGTTCACTTCGTCCCGGAGCAAACCCTTCGGCATGGGTTTGGTATTGTCATAGATGAAATACCCTCCGGCCGAAACGCTGGCAATGTCCTTGGCCAGGCTCTGCGGATTGATGCTGACCATGATATCTATTCCGTTTCTCCGTCCGAGATGGCCTTTTTCATTGACCCGGATCTCATACCAGGTGGGCAGGCCCTGGATGTTGGAGGGGAAGATGTTTTTAGGTGAAACAGGCACCCCCATCCGGAAAATAGCTTTTGCAAATAGGTTGTTTGCACTGGCCGATCCGGTGCCGTTGACATTGGCAAACCGGATGACGCAGTCGTTTATTTTTTCTATACGTGACATGGAGTCCCTGCTTTAGCGGTGTTGTACAAGAATCGCTGCATATCCCAGGCAGCAGTCGGGCATCGTTCGGCGCATAAACCGCAATGGAGGCAAACGTTTTCATCTTTGACCATTACCCTTTTGGTGGCCAGGGGGGAGGAAACGTAAAGATCCTGGCTCAATAGCTGCGCGGGTGCGTTGAGGCGGCCCCGGAGATCCTCTTCCTCGCCGTTGTGGGTAAAGGTGATGCAGGAGGTAGGGCAGATGTCGGCACAGGCGTCGCATTCAATGCAGCGTTCAGCAGTAAAGACCGTCTGGACGTCGCAATTGAGGCATCGCTGGGCTTCCTTGAAAGCAAGCAGGTCATCAAACCCCAGTTCGACTTCCTTCTTCCTGTTGGTAAGGGTTTCCGATTTACTGGCGTGAGGCACTTTGTACCTGAGGTCGGTGACTACGGTGCTGTCATAGCTCCATTCATGAATACCCATTTTCTGGGTAACCAGGTTGGTCAGGGGATCCGGCCGGTTGTAAAGGTCCTCTCCATTGCAGAAAAGATCGATGGACACGGCCGCCTGGTGGCCCTGGGCCACCGCCGTGATCACATTCTTAGGACCGAAGGCCGCGTCGCCGCCGAAAAATACCCGGGGAAGGGTGGAGCCAAAAGTGATTTTGTCCACCAGGGGCATTCCCCATTTATCGAATTCAAGCCCAAGATCCTTTTCGATCCAGGGAAAAGCATTTTCCTGGCCTATGGCAATGATGACGTCATCGGCCTCAAAAAATATATCCGGTTCGCCGGTGGGTACCAGGGAGCGTTTCCCTTGGTCATCATATTGGGCAGCCACCTTCTCAAACAGCATTCCCCTGAGCTTGCCGTTTTCATGGACAAAGGCTTTTGGGTTATGGAGATTGAAAAAAGGAATGTCTTCGTGTTGGGCGTCTTCAATTTCCCAGGGTGAGGCTTTCATCTCATCAAACGGACTCCGCACCACCACTTTTACGTCGGTGCCGCCCAGGCGGCGTGAAGTCCTGCAACAATCCATGGCCGTGTTGCCCCCGCCCAGGACCAGGACTTTTTTGCCGATCTTATCCACATGGTTAAACGCCACATTGGCCAGCCATTCAATGCCAATGTGAATATTGGCCTGAATTTCCTTTCGTCCGGGGAGCCCGGACAGGTCTTTGCCCCGCGGGGCCCCGGTACCGACAAATACCGCATCGTAACCGGACTCCAGCAGGTCTTTGAGACTGTGTACATAGGTTTTGAAATGCGTGGATATGCCTCCAATGCCCAGGACATATCCCACCTCTTCATTCAACACCTCCTCCGGGAGGCGGAAGGCCGGGATTTGAGACCGCATCATGCCTCCGCCCAGGGGCTGTTCATCATAGAGGTCGATTTCATATCCGAGGGGGGCCAGGTCACGGGCTACCGTCAGGGAAGCGGGGCCTGCGCCCACAAGAGCAATTCGTTTACCATTGCCGGTTTCCGGTGCCGAGGGCATCCTGGAGACCACTTCACCTTTAAAATCCGCAGCGACGCGTTTGAGACGGCATATGGCCACGGGCTCTTTTTCCACCCGGCCGCGGCGGCAGGCAGGCTCACAGGGCCGGTCACAGGTCCTTCCGAGGATCCCCGGGAAGACATTGGATTCCCAGTTGACCATATAGGCGTCGCTGTATCGTTCAGCGGCTATAAGTCGGATATATTCAGGTACCGGGGTATGGGCAGGACAGGCGTATTGACAGTCGACTACTTTATGAAAGTACTCTGGGTCTTTAATATTTGTCGGTTCCAAACAATTTATCTTAAAAATTTTGGGACGAAAATTACGGTTTTTAAGCGATTTACTGTGGTGAAAAAAAATTGCCGCCGGGGTTCCGACGACAATCTTTCTGTTCACTCCTGCCGGCATTTCCTGCCGGCAAGTCAAGGCCTGGTAAACAACAGGAGAGACCGTAATCATGTGGTCTCTCCCGAAGTCGGTCCACCGCGGGGGTGTTTAAAGGTTGGGTTGAGGGGTATAGCGGAGATAGGGTTTGATTTTCCGGAACCCTTTGGGAAATCTCTTTTCCGCATCGGCATCGGATATGGATGGAAGGATGATCACATCCTCCCCGTTTTTCCAGTTGACGGGGGTGGCCACCCCGCTGTTAGCGGTTAGTTGCAGGGAGTCGATGACCCGGAGGATTTCATCAAAGTTTCTGCCGGTGGATGGCGGATAGGTGATGGATAATTTCAGTTTCTTATCCGGTCCGATGATAAATACGCTGCGCACCGTGGTCTTTTCAGCGGCCCCGGGATGGATCATATCATACAGCTCAGCCACGTGGCGGTTTTCATCGGCGATGAGGGGATAATTGACCTTGGTCACCTGGGTCTCTTCAATGTCGTGGATCCAGGTGGTATGGGAAGCCAGCGGGTCGACGCTCAGGGCAAGGATTTTTACATTGCGATTGTCAAATTCGGGCTTCAATTTGGACATGTATCCCAGTTCGGTAGTGCAGACGGGGGTGAAGTCTGCGGGATGGGAAAACAGGACCGCCCAGCTGTTGCCGAGCCAGTCAAAAAAGTCAATTTCTCCCTGGGAGGTTTGAGCTTTAAAATTCGGGACGAGGTCCCCAAGTCTAAGTGCCATAGTTTTTTGAAATTAAATAATTAAGGAATTAAAGAATTAATAAAATGAATAATTAAGGGGTTGTCATGGTCATTGTTGGAATATTAGTAGGTGGGCATGGACTGGTCAATTTCTTTGGCCCAGGCCAGGATGCCCCCTTCCAGATTATACAGGTTGTCAAATCCGTATTTTTCCTGCAGCATTTCAATGACATCGGCGCTTCTTTTGCCGCTGCGGCAATGCACGATCACCTGCTTGTCTTTCGAAATTTTCTGCACGTGGCTGGTGACTTCGCTTTTGGGCATGAGTTCGCCGTGGATATTTGCGATTTCATATTCATACGCTTCACGGACATCCACGATCTGGATATTGGCATTCCGGTCGATCAACTCCTGGAGTTGTTTGACATTGATGGACTTGACGGGCAGTTTTTCGGCCTGGTCGGTAGGTTTTTCAAAGCCGCAGAACTGCTGATAGTCAATGAGACCGGTCTGGCTGGGATTTTCGCCATTGAGGGGATTGTCCTTGCGCCTTTTTATTTTGAGGGTACGGGTTTCAAACGTTGCGGCATCAAACAAAAACAACCTTCCGCTAAGAGGTTCCCCAACCCCGGACAGGACTTTGATCACCTCACTGGCCTGGATGCTTCCCAGGATTCCGGGCAGGACGCCCAATACTCCGCCCTCCGCACAACTGGGTACGAGTCCCGGGGGTGGCGGGGTCGGAAAGAGGTCCCTGTAATTGGGGCCCAGCTCCCCGGCTTTATTTTTATAATTAAAAACGGTGGCCTGCCCTTCGAACCGGTAGATGGAGGCATAGACATTGACCTTTCCCAGGAGTACGCAGGCATCATTGACGAGATAACGGGTTGGAAAATTGTCGGTTCCGTCCGCCACGACATCGTAATCCCGTATGATGTCCAGGGCATTGTCGCTGGTCAGCGCGGTCTGGTGGGGAATGATTTTGATAAAGGGGTTTAGGGCTTCCAGTCTTTTTTTCGCGGCGATCACTTTGGGGATCCCGAGATCATCCCTCGTAAAGAGCACCTGTCTCTGCAGGTTGCTGTCATCGACTACATCAAAATCAACCAGGCCAATGGTCCCAACGCCCGCAGCAGCAAGGTACAGGAGGAGGGGAGCCCCGAGGCCACCGGTGCCCACGACCAGGACTTTGGCCTGTTTCAGTTTTTTCTGGCCTTCGATATTAAATTCCGGAAGGATGAGATGCCGGCTGTACCGGGCCAGTTCTTCCGGTGAAAATTTTATTTCTCCGTTCACGGTCATTTATTATTGATTTTTAAAAGGTTCGCAATCAGAGGCCGCCGGCGATGGCCGGAATGATGCTGATGGTATCGCCCGGGTTGACCCGGGTCTCCTGTCCTTCCAGGTCCTCAATATCGTTTTCCCCGATAAAAATCCGGACAAAGCCCCTCAGTTTCTGATCTTCATTAAAGAGGTGTTTGTCCAGGTCGGGAAATTGTTGGGTGAGGTCGCGGATGGATTCCAGGACGGTGCCTTCCTGGACGGCTACCGCGGCCTGGTTTGAAGTGAATTTTCGCAAGGGGGTAGGGATGATGATTTTTGCCATATGAGTTTAATTATTTGAATGGTAGTTGATTTTTAGAGTTTCTTCCTGGAATACCCGTTGTTCGGAAAGCCTCCAGGACCGGGTATCGAGGGCCTGTCCCTGGTGGACGCTGGTGATGAAATAAGACAACTCCGGAAGGGCGTCCTCGAGGTCGCGTGCGGAAGGCCTTGGGGGATGGTCCGGATGGGAATGGAAGACCCCCACCAGCAGTTTGTTGTTTTCCAGGGCATAACGTTCAGCGCGCATAAATTCCAGGGGAGGGATGGTGTAATGCACTTTGTGGTTTTCATTGCTGTTGTTGACTACCTCACGGACCTCCTCTGCACGCAACGGTTGACCGGCTTCGCCAAATATAAATCCGCAGCATTCATAGGGGTAGGTCTTTTCCGCGATATCGTGGATGGCCTTCAGTACCGATGGTTTGATCTCAATGTCCATGATCATTTATAGACTTCCTGGTATTTGGATGCGTCGTCGGCAAACAGGGTGACAATGGTTCCTTCTTCCATGGTCTTTGCGACCTGCAGGGCCCCGGTCAGATTGGCTGCGGCGGAAGGGCTGATGAGCAGGCCTTCTTTTTTGGCCACCTCATCGATCAGTTTAAAGGCATCATAGGATGAAACCTGCAGGATCTGGTCTGGCGTGCCGGGATCGTAGATTCCGGGGACTTCCGCGGTTTCCAGGTGTTTCCAGCCTTCCAGGCCGTGAAGCGGCCCATCGGGTTGAAGGGCGATACACCGGATGGCCGGGTTATAGGTCTTTAGCCTTTTGCTGGTCCCGGTAAAGGAGCCGGTGGTCCCGAGGCCAGCCACAAAATGGGTGATATAGCCGGAAGACTGGCGCCAGATTTCAGGGGCTGTGCTGTGGTAATGGGCCTTCCAGTTGTTTTCATTGTTGTATTGATCACAATAAAAATAGGGTTGATCCATTTTGGCATAGATTGCAAGGGCAAGCTGCCTGGATTCGTCGGTCCCTCCGTAGGGAGAACTGAGGACTAGTTCCGCGCCCAGTTTTTTCAGAATTTGCTGTCGCATCCTGGAGGCGTTTTCCGGCATGACGAGTTTGATTTTCAGGCCCAGGCTGGCGGCGAGGGTGGCCAGTGCAATCCCGGTATTGCCGCTGGTTGCATCCAGGATGGTATGATGGGGCTGAAGCTCCCCGGTATGAATGGCTTGCCTGAGCATATTATACGCGGGGCGGCTTTTTACGCTGCCCCCAAACTGCTGCCATTCCAGTTTGGCGAAAATTTTCACCTTTTCGGTGGAAAAATGATGAAGGGGGAAAAGCGGGGTGCCGCCCACCCATCTTCCCAGGGATTCCACCGATTTCACCAGGTCCGTATTGCTCCAGGTAATGGTCTCGTTCATATCCGTTTTATAAATCAGAAAGCCTTCCGGGTTTTATCTCGAAAGGCTTTCTGAATGATTCTGAAATTATTTATTGCATCATTAGATGACCTTTCGAAAACAACCCTTTACAACAACAATACGCACAGGTACAAGCCGGTCCGGCTGCCTCATTTGTGGTATTTGTTTTGTAATAAATGGTCATTTTCAAATCTGGTCTAAAATCAAAAAGCCTTCGGGTTTTTCTGACCAGAAGGCTTTTTGATATTTTATTATATCCGTTAACTTCTATGTCAGATGAGGATGCCTACAGCAACAACAACATGCACAACATATACCGATAACAGATTTCATTGTTTCTTGTTCACAAAAGTACAATTGCCGTGCCAGTTTTGCAAATCATCGTTTCTTTCATTCCGTTAATTGAGTGTTAAGAATCCGGCATTTCCATACCCCTGGCATTTGCCCGGAAAAAGAGAAAGGAGCATAATACTATTTTAGCAAAGAATAGTATAAATAAAAACTTAGAACGTGCGGAAGTGGTTGTCGTAATCGGCCTTGCCGGGAAAAAAGGTTCAGAGGGATTCCGGATCGCGGGTCCGGATTACCATTCCATCTGGTCACTTTTCGACTTGTCCTCGTCGTGGATCGAGTCGTCGTGGTTGTCGTGATTTTCATCGCGGTGGGCAAACTGGTCGTAGTCAAAATCCGGAAGGAGGTTGGTTTTTACATGATTGACCACATCCTGGAGGCCTTCTACAAAGCGGTTGAAATCTTCTTTGTACAGGAAAATCTGGTGGCGGATATAACCATTGCCGTCAGACCGCCGGGTGCTTTCCGTAAGTGTGAGGTAATAATCATTGCCCCTTGTCTTCATTACATCGAAAAAATAAGTGCGTTTACGCCCGGCTTTCACCTTGTGGGAGTACACGCTTAAATTACGTTGGGTACCATCGTTTTCCACGGTAAGGTTAAGTTTTTGATTGGTACCAAATATACAATTTTGAAACCAATCAAAAAACCTCGACTTCACCGGGTGCGTTGGACTCTTCCCATTTTTGCCGCTCGAGGAGTTTATAATAAAGTCCTTTTTTCCGCAGCAGTTCGTCGTGGGTGCCGGATTCTTCCAGGCGCCCTTTATGGAGGACAAGGATCTGGTTGAAGCCCATCAGGTGGTTGAGGCGGTGGGTGATCAGGATGGCGGTTTTGTGATTCAATACCTGTTCAAAGGCCTGGATGATTTTTTTTTCGGTCCGGGTATCCACTGCGCTGAGGCAATCGTCAAGCAACAGGATATCGGGATTCATGGCCAATGCCCTGGCTATGGCTACCCTTTGTTTTTGCCCGCCAGACAGGCTGACCCCCCTTTCTCCAAGGATGGTCTGCATTTTATCCGGCAGTTGCCTGATCTCCTCTTCTATGGCCGCATGCCTTGCCGTTTGCCAGACCACCTCTTCGCCGAGTGAAGGTGCGCCCAGGCGGATATTGTTGTGGATGGTTTCTGAAAACAGGAAATGATCCTGCGGCACATACCCGATTTTTTTTCTCAGGGCATTCAGGTCATAGTCTTTGATGTTGACCCCATCCACGAGGATTTCCCCGGAGGTGACGTCAAACAGCCTTAATAAAAGTTCTGCAATGGTGGTTTTGCCTGCGGCCGTCCTACCGATGACGGCCAGGCGCGAGCCGGGTTCGATGACAAAGGATACCCGGTCCAGGGCAAGGGTCCCGGTATTGGGATAAATAAAACTTACCTCCTTAAATTCTATCCTGCCCTGCAACTTCTCCGGCTTGTAAGTGCCGGTGGATTCCACGGCTGGTTTAAGGGTAAGGAATTCATTGATCCTCTTCATCGAGGCCTCAGCCTGCTGCACGATGGAAGCCAGCCAGCCGATGGCGGTCACCGGCCAGGTCAGCATGTTGATGTAGATCACAAACTCGGCGATATTCCCGGCCGTCACCGCACCGGATTGAACCCGGTAAACCCCTGCCCATACGATGATTACGGTACTCAGGCCGGTAAGCAGCATGATCAGCGGGAAAAACAAGGCATTGACCCGGGAAAGGTCGAGGGTGTGGGTCTTGTACTCTTCGGTTTCCTCCCTGAAAAACCCGGACATGGCTTTTTCCTGCGTATAGGATTTGACGATCCGGATACCCGAAAAGACCTCCTGCGCAATGCTGGTAAGTTTGGCCAGCTGACGTTGGATCAGGGTGCTTTTACGGTTGATCAGGGTGCTTACATAATAAATGGATATGGAAAGGAAGGGGAGGGGCAGGAGGGTGAGCAGGGATAAAGTAAGGTCCACCTTGACCATACTAAAAACCACCAGGACGATCAGGGCCGCGAGATCAATCGCATACAATACGGCGGGACCCAGGTACATCCTGACCTTTGAAACATCTTCCGTAATCCTGGACATCAGGTCCCCCGTGGTCTGGCGGCGGTAGAAGGACTGGTCCAGGGTCGAATAGTGGGTAAAAATATTTTTGCGGAGGTCATATTCAATCAGCCTGGAGATTACGATGATGGTCTGTCGCATGAAATACATGAATATCCCCATCAATACTGCGCAACCGAATACGATCAGGCCAAAACGAACCAGTTGGGGAGCCAACCTTTGACGGGATTCCGTATCGGGATTTTTTAATTCTTCGACCACCAGGTCCAGGGCGTCCCGGATCATCTGGGGCTGGACAATCCGGAAATAATTCATCAACAGGACAAAAACAATGCCCGCCAGGAAACGCCATTTATATTTTAGAAAATAAGTATTGAGGGTCCAGAGCTGTTTCAACGAAGCGACAATTAGGATTGCAGACAAAAATAATAGAAATCAACGGGTGGGTGATTTTTTATCCCGGTTTAATCCCCCTTTCGAAGACGGATGGATTTCTTACGGGGTGCTGAAGTCCAGATAGGGCAATAACTTTTTCCAAAAGGTCGAATCAAAAGCCTGAATCCGGATTACTGCAGCCGGATCCTTAAACGGGCCGTGCTGGCGGATATAGTTTGCCAATATGCGGCTCTCTTTTACGCTAAGGTAGGGATGAGCTTTTTTAAGGGGCAGGTCCAGGTGAACCCGGATGAGTCGGGTGATCGGCGAAGGGATCAGATAGGGCTCGATCGCATGGTAAGTGGAATCGGGTAAGCCATAGACTTCTTTCAGTTGCCCGCGCTCATGGAAACCGCCTAATGCCTCCCTGAAGTTTATTATCCTCCTGGCCAGCACGGGCCCTATTCCGGGCAGGCGTTCCCAGGCAGAAGTGTCCGATCGGTTCAGGTCGACGGTTTCCGGGGAGGGGGGGATCTCGTCCGCTATCGGGTTTTCAGAATGAGGATTCGCATCCGGTTCTTCCTGTTCAAATACCAGGAAAGGCAGGATGCGTTGAAGCAGTGAGTCTTGCAGGCCGTATACGCGGCTTAGATCTGCCGGTTTTAAAAACCGTCCACCTTTTTTCCGGTAGTTGTCCAGGGTATATGCCACTTTGAGCGGCAAGCCTGCCGCGGTCAGATCCCGGACACTCGCGGTGTTGGGGTTGAGGCTAAGGTTGAGGTTGAGGCTAAGGTTAAGGTTAAGGGCTGTGCCTTTCGCTTTGCCGGCATTTTCAAATACCAGGTGAGGGGTTAATTTATCCAGCAGGGACTGATCCATGCCGTAAATTTTACCGAGTTCCTGCGAAGACTTGATCTTTCCTCCTTTTGCCAGGTATTTCATCCAGGTGCCGGCTACCCTTTTGGGAACGCCGGCTTCCAGGAGCAGGTCCAGGGTAACCCGGTTGGGATCGATGCGGAGCGCAGTTGGCACTGAGGTCTTGGATTCCACAGGGGATTCCAGGGAGGAGGGGCCGGGATTTACATCTTCCCCTTTCTCCAAAGGAAGAATGACATAGCCGGATTGCGGTGGAAAAAAATGGATATACAAATAGACCAGGCCAAGAATAAATACCATAAATAAGAGGGCAAACTGGGATTTGCGCTGATGAAGGGTGTACCTGAAAAAAGCCGGGAAAGGTTTGAATTTCATTTTATTCGGATGCGCAGATAAGGAGATTCAACCGGTCGAGGGGAAGGACCATCTTTTAGGTCCGCGGCAAATGAAATTAAATCGGGAAGGCCAGGTTTTTTTTGGGTGGTTATTGAAGGGGTTGCGGCAGGCCTGTTTTTTAGCAAGGGCTGGAATTTGGAGTATTCTGACTTGGTCTTTTGATCTTCCAGGGCGATCTCGAAATGCTTTTCTCCGAAGATAATTTGATTTCCTTCCAGGCGCAGGGGGCCTGAGAGCAAGGATTGTTTTCCAGGATGGAAGTAAATGATGTTCTCTTCCCGGAGTTTGTATTTTTCCAGGTAGGAGCGTGGAATTTTCATACTGTCCTGAATAAGGTAGAGAAAAGCATTTTCCCGGTGTTTTATCCACAGCCAGGGCCGGTTTTTATGGGTCCCCGCGACCAATTCCGTTTTGGTTTGGTTCCTCTTTTCTTCGAGGATGAGGACAGACAGGAAAAGGATGCCGCACAACAACATGCAGTTGAAGGAAAACCGGGTTTTTTGAAAATGAACGTAAGCCATCCCTCCACTGAGCAGGATCAGAAAAAGGGTATCTGCCAGGCTTGGCCACCAGCCCTGGATCTTACCCAGCGGCAGGGTGTAGATCCAGGAGACCGTTTCGTTCATCCAAAGTACCCCATACCGGAATGGGATACTGATCCAGGGTACCAGATGCCCGGCCAGGGGCCATAGGGCCAGGGTAAACAATCCGCCTCCCAGGATCAGGTAAGAGAACGGGGTGCTGATCAGCCCCGTGAGCCAGAAATAAAAGGCAAACTGGTGGAAATGGAATCCGACCACCGGGTATATAGCCAGTTGGGCGGCACAGGAAGCGGCGATCACCTTCACCAAGACCTGGACTATCCTGTTTTCAACGGTGATCAGGGTACGGAAGGGTTCATACAACAGAAATAAACCGGCCATGGCCAGAAAAGACAACTGAAAGCCGATGTTGTAAATATCGAAAGGGTTGATGCATAAAAGCACAAAGGCGGCTGCCGCAAGGATATTGACCGGTGAAGAATCCCGGAGCAGGAGCCTGGACACGGTGAGAAATGAAAACATCAGGGCGGCCCGGAGTATAGCCGGCGCTGCCCCGGTAAGCAGGGCATAAGCCCAGATGATCCCGATCAATAAAAGAGCCTGGAGCTGCACCGGTTTTTTCTTGCCGATCCGGATAAAACCGAACAAATACTGGAAAATATGGGCCATGATTCCGACATGAAGCCCGGAAACGGCCAGGATATGCACCGCCCCGGTGGCCGAATAGGCATTGAACAGGTCCTGGTCCATTTTTTTATATGACCCCAGCAACATGGCCGAAGCCACCGGATAATCCCTGTCCGAGGGAACCGCTTCGCGGATATACCCGTCCAGCCGGGCCCTTAAGGATTCCAGTAAACCGGGACCTGGGTGATGCACGACCCTGAAATCAGCGGTATCCAGATAGGTGAAATGGTGAATATTTCGCCGGTGGAGGAAAAGGTTCCAGTCAAACTCAAAGGGAAATGAAGGTTTAAAAGGCTCCTGGATGCGGAAGCGGGCCTGGATGACATCCCCTGAAGAAGGGTTATAAGAACCGGGCTTTGGTATCCGGATCAGCAGGTTGCCATGAACGTTCCGGTTGATTGAATCGCCGATCTCAAGGAAGGTCCTGCTGTACCCATTCCAATAACGCTCTTTTTCGTCGACCTGGTGAATTTCAACAACCAGTTCCTGGTACTGTTTTTCCGGATCAAAAAAGTGATTTGGCAAGGTCCTATCATCCCTCAGGGCCGCCCAGGCAAAACCCAGGGCCCACCAGGCCCCCAGGGAAGCCAAACCAAACCATGGGGCGGGCATCACCTGCCGTTTGGCCCGGCGGTGAGCCCCGATCATTGCCAAAAGGGATGGGACCAGGACTGCCAGGCCAAGCAGCAAGGATCCTGTCGTGCGGTTTGAGCAAAGGATGCCCAGGGCGAAAGGGATTAGGATTCTCACAAAAGGAACTCTCGCCCAGGGTAGCTCATATTCCGTTCCTGACCGCCAGGGCATGGGCGGTCAGGAACTGGAAGGGCTGTACTTAAAGCGCCCGAAAAACCAGACCACTACAAAACAAAGGAGGGGTACGATATACGCTTTCTGGATGCTGCCGGTGCTGTCTGAAATCATACCCATGAACAAGGGGAACACGGCGCCCCCGAAAATAGCCATTACCAGGAAGGAGGATGCGATTTTCGTTTCTTCGCCCAGCCCTTTGATCCCAAGTGCAAAAATGGTGGGAAACATGATGGACATAAAAAACGGGACGGCGGCTATGGCATACACCGCCACTTTCCCTGAAGTGACGAGGGCCAGGGCCAACAAGCCGATGTTGATCAGGCTGTAAAGGGAGAGCAGCCTGGCAGGGGCTACATATTTCATGAGCCAGGTGCCAACAAAACGGCCGACCATAAATCCCACCATGGCTACGCTTCCCCAGATATAAGCGGCTGTTTTTTCAGGCATGTCGATCAGGAAACGGGTCAGGCGAATGAAAAAACTGCCAACACAAACCTGGGCTCCGACATAGAAGAGTTGGGCGATCACGGCCCACAGCACATGCCGGTGCCGGAATACTTTCAGTGAAAAGGAATGGCCCGTATCCGAGCTGTCTTCCTCCTTGATGTCCGGAATATGGGAGAACAGAAAAAACAAGCCAACCGTAAAAACGACGGCAGCCATGACCAGGTATGGGATCTTCACGCTGGATGCTTCAAAAGACAGGTACTGATTCAGTTGATCTACGGGGAGGGCAGCCAGTTCCTCTCCCGTTTTTTCAATACCGGAGAGGATAAATTGCCCGCCGATGATGGGTGCGAGAAAAGCGCCCACTCCGTTGAAGGATTGGGCAAAATTGAGCCGTTGTTCAGAGGTGGCGGGATCACCCAATTTGGTGATATAAGGGTTGGCCACGGTTTCAAGAAAAGTGGCCCCGCTCGCAATGATGAACAAAGCGGTCAGAAACATCGTATAACTCCTTGCCCCGGCGGCCGGATAAAACAGGAGCGCCCCAACCGTATACAAACCCAGTCCAAGCAGGATCCCGTTTTTATAACCGTATTTATGCATAAACCACCCGGCAGGCAAGGCCATCAGAAAATAACCCAGGTACACCGCTGAGTCAATCAGGGCAGACTGGGTATCGGTCAACTGGCAGGCTTTCTTGAGGTGGGGAATGAGGATGGGATTCAGGTTGTGGAGAAAAGCCCATAAAAAGAAAAGGCTGGTCACCAGGATAAAAGGCAAGAGGTAATTTTTTTTCAAGGATTGCATAAGACAGGTTAGGCTAGGATGATTGGAATAGGCCGGGAGGGTTAAAACGCATCATGAAATATTGATCTGTCCTTCATAGACCTGTACGGCTTCGCCACAAAGCCAGATCTGGTCATAACGTCCGGGACCCAGGCGCTCAAAACGGACAGTAAGGGGGCCTCCCCTCGCTTGAAGGGTGATTTCTTTTTCACCGTTGGTTTTATCCAGTTCGGCCAAAGCCAGTGCCGCTGCGGTAGCCCCTGTTCCGCAGGCCCAGGTTTCATCTTCCACCCCGCGTTCGTAGGTGCGGATCAGAAACCGGTCATTCTCCTTTTCCACAAAATTGACATTGATGCCTCCTGGAAACCGGTCCGAATAGCGGATCTCCCTGCCCTTTTCGACGACCGGGAAATCCGCGAGTCCGGAGACCAGGGATATATAGTGCGGAGAACCGGTATTCAGCACGGCATGGTGGTCGTGCAATTCAATCCAGGCGACCGGATTCATTTTCAATTCCACATAATCCGGGCGAACGATGCGGGCTTCGTGCAGGCCGTCGGAGGCCTTAAAACGGGTAAGTTCCCCGGCAAGGCCCAGGCGGTAAGCCAGGGCTGCGATGCAGCGGCCCCCATTCCCGCAAAGACTTCCCGGATTCCCGTCGGCGTTATAATATATCATATCAAAGTCCGCTTCGCTGTCTTTTTCCAGAAACATTAAACCATCTGCCCCGATTCCAAAATGCCGGTGGCAGAGCCGATGGACGGTATCCGTTGATTTAACACGGTCAAAATCATGGTTCCTGTTGTCGATCAGGATAAAATCATTGCCTGCTCCATGATATTTATAAAACGGTATTTTCATAGCAGGTTGATGATCAAATTTTTTTATAAAAATAACTTTAGTCTCTGAATAATATATAGGGGCTTTTATATCTTGTCCGGTAATTCAAATCCGGATTGGGCCCCTCATCAATCTGCCGAAGCAAAGCATGCGGATATTGTTGTTCTTTTTGTGGTTGACCCTGGGCCTGGTCTATTTCCTCATCTGGAATGAGCGGGAAACCTGTTGTACCCAGGGCTTCCGCCCATCCGATACTTCCCAAATCCTCTCAGATCACCCTGCAGGTAACCAGGCATTGGACCTGTCGCAGGATAGCGGTGCCTTGAGCGGCATGGTGGAGGAAAACCCGGAGACCACTGACGCAGAAAGCCCTGAAATGGGATGTATTCTTTTCCGCTGGGCAAAAGCCGAACCGGCTTTAAGGCCCTGTTTTGACCACATCCGGGATTCCCTGATCAACGGTTTGGACGAAGGCCAGATGATCGAAATCATCGGCTATTATTTCGAAGATGAAAACCGGATCATGGCTTCCGGTGACCTGGGGCTGCTGCGTGCCGTTCAGACCAGGGACCTTTTTTCAAATCATGTGGACCAGAGCCGCCTGAAAGTAAGAAGCAGGAGTATTCCCCTGCGTGATTCCATGGAAGGGAAATTATTTGAATCCCTCCTGATGCACCGGATTTATTACAATGACCAGGTCAAAGAACTGGATGAAAAGACACTGATTTATTTTGCATACGGTACCAATGGACAACTGGACAACCGGGTCCTTGAGGCCTATGCCCAGCAGTTGGTCAGCCGGCTGAAAAACACCCGGGATGACATCCTGCTGGTCGGGCATACCGATGATGATGCCACCGAGGAGTCCAACCTCAAGCTGGGCCTGCAAAGAGCAGAACTCATCAAATACCTGCTGGTCAACAAGGGCCTGCCCGCGGGCAGGATCAAAACTTCTTCCAAAGGGGAGTCCAGCCCGATCGCGCCAAACAACACCGAAGCTAACCGCAGCCTCAACCGCAGGGTTGAGCTCTTCCTCGTCCCAAAACAATAATCAAATGAATATGGATTCCCTGCAAATCTCATTGTGTGACCTGCCCTGGTGGGCAGTCCTGGCCTCCTGGCTCTTGCCGGCCTTGCTTGGTTATTTCTGGGGTATCCTGCAATATGGCAGATATAAAAATAAAGCCAAGAAGGCGGAAAAAGAACTTTCTTCCGCGAGCAAACGGATCGTAAACCTGGAAAATGAGGTCAATGAATGCCGTAAGGCCTATGAGAAAGTGAGCCGGGAAAAAGACAAATTAACACAGCCCCCTGCCCCGGCTCAGGTACATGCCCCTGGCCAGGACCACACCGGATCGCCTGCCTCAGTGGAAAATATCACCACGACGGAGATCATTCATGCCACCCGAAACATCTTTGGATATTCCATCCGGCGAAACGACCTGAAAATTGTGGATGGCATCGACCCTAAAATTGAAAAATTATTGCACGAGATCGGGATATACACCTGGGCCGACCTGGAAAGCGTGGACCTCCACTACCTGTCCAATGTGCTCCGGGAAGCGGGTTATCCGCAGGTGAATGTGGAATCCTGGGCCTACGAAAGCGCCCTGGCCCGACAAGAAAAATGGGACGAGCTCAAAGCGTTTCAGGAAAAAGAAAAATCCTGATGTACAAGTTTTAGACCAGATCATCGCCTGAAAAGCCCCTGCCCAGCTGCTGGGGTTTCTCAAGCATTTGCCGGGCCACCCAGCCCGCCACCAAACCAAAGGCAAATCCTCCGATATGCGCCCACCAGGCCACGCCGCTTACCTGGGCCCGGTCGGTGATGGTCCCCAGGGAAAAGAATCCGCTGATCAACTGCTGGATGATCCAGAATCCCAGGAAATAAATAGCCGGCATATAAAAGGACCGGAAAAAATAAACCACCAGTACCCGGATACGCGATGCCGGAAAAAGGACCAGGTAAGCTCCCAGAACTGCGGAAATCGCCCCGCTGGCCCCCACCGCGGGAACCGTGCTTCCGGGACCGGCCAGGACATGGGCCATGGTGGCGGCCAGGCCGCCGGCCAGGTAAAAGAGGATAAAATTAAAGTTGCCGATGACCGCTTCAATATTGTCTGCAAAGACCCATAAAAAAAGCATGTTCCCGATCAGGTGTACCCAGCCGCCGTGAAGGAACATAGAGGTCAGCAAGGTATACAGGTGTTTGCCCTGCAGAATCTCGGAGGGGATGGATCCGAACTTCAGCACAAATTGTTCCAGAACCGGCGGAGGCATCAGGGCCTGGTAAATGAACACGGCCAGGTTGAGCCCGATAAAGAGATAGGCAAAATAGGGCTTTCTGCCGCCTTGCACCTGATCGTCACCGATGGGGAATATCATATGAATATTAAAAACAAAAAAGGAACAAGATAGTTTCTTTGCTTTCGAGGAGCTTAGATCAGGCCTTCGCGTACCAGGTCGTGCAGGTGGATCATGCCTACGTATATTTCATCCCGCAGCACCACCAGTTGGCTGATGTTGTGGCTGCGCATGGTTTCGAGGGCGGACATGGCCAGGGCCTGGTCCTCGATGCATTTCGGATTCGGATTCATGATTTCGGCCGCAAGGACCGTCCGGTAATCCGGACTTTTTTCCAGCATGCGACGGAGGTCTCCGTCCGTAATGATCCCTGCCGGCCGGCCGGATTCATCAGTGACTACCGTGGCTCCCAACCTGTTTTTGGATATGGTCAGGATGACCTGACCCAGCGTGTCCGAAGGAGCGTTTACCGGCTTTCCGTGCAGGGGATAGATGTCGTATACATGCAGGTACAGTTGTTTACCCAGGGAGCCGGCAGGATGGAATTTGGCAAAGTCCTCTGCCGTGAATCCGCGCAGGTGAAGCAGGCTCACGGCCAGGGCGTCACCGGCGGCCATCTGGGCGGCCGTGCTGGCGGTAGGGGCCAGGTTGTTGGGATCGGCCTCCTTGTCCACCGGTGTTATGATTTTGTAATCGGCTTGCATGGCCAGGTAGGAATCCGGCTTGGCCGTGATGGCCACCACCGGGCATCCAATGTTTTTTGCAATAGGAATGACGAGCCTTAACTCTTCGGTCTCCCCGCTTTTTGAAAAACAACAGAGGAAGTCCCCCCTGGAGAGCATGCCGATATCTCCGTGAACAGCATCGGCGGCGTGCAGGAACAGGGCGGAAGTCCCGGTGGAATTCAGGGTGGCCACCACTTTTTGGGCGACCAGGGCGCTTTTGCCAATCCCGCAGCAAACGACCCGGGCCCTGGACCGGTAGATCGCTTCCACGCAGTCCGCGAAAGAACTTTTCAAATGATTTGCTAATGCGGAAAGGGCCTCTATTTCGATTCCGATGCATCGCCTGGCTATATCCAAAATCTCCTTTTCCAAATCGCGAAAAAAATGTAATTTCGGCTCCTTTTTAAAAAGACCTAAAAGTAATAAAACATCGCAAGCCGCCATTATTAGATGACCAAACGGAATAAAATTTAAAAAAGGGCTCGCTTTTTTTAATGGGAAAGATGAAATATCTTCAGTAAATTACAGGGACGATGAGTGAAACATTAGCGCAGAAGAAAAAAAACAAAACCACCAGAACCACCGCCGCTACAAAACCCTCTAAAAGCAAGGATAAAGCCTCGTATGGGCTGACGGAAGCCCTCCAGCAATATTTCGGATTTGACCAGTTTAAAGACCAGCAGGAAGAAATCATACAGAGCGTGCTGGATGGCAAGGATACTTTTGTGATCATGCCCACCGGAGGAGGAAAATCCCTCTGTTACCAGCTGCCCGCCCTGATGATGGAAGGCACGGCTATTGTGGTCTCTCCCCTGATCGCACTGATGAAAAACCAGGTCGATTCGATCCGCGGTTATAGCCAGGGTGATGAGGTTGCCCATTTCCTTAACTCATCATTAACACGGACCCAGATCAGGCAGGTCAAGGAGTCCATCACCAATAAACACACCAAACTCCTTTATGTAGCTCCTGAGACCCTGACCAAGGATGAAAACCTGGAGTTCCTGCGGGGGGTTCAGGTTTCCCTGATCGCCGTGGACGAAGCCCACTGTATTTCCGAATGGGGCCATGATTTCCGGCCCGAGTACCGGAGGATCCGGGAGATGATCGATGCCCTGGGCCACTCCGTGCCAGTGATGGCCCTGACCGCGACCGCCACCCCAAAGGTGCAGTCCGACATCGTAAAAACCCTGGATATGAAGAATCACCGGGTTTTTAAATCTTCCTTCAACCGCACCAACCTGTACTATGAAATCCGGCCCAAAGTCAGCAAATCACAGACCATCAAGGAAATCATCCAGATCCTGAGGACCCAGCCGGGAGGTTCCGCCATTGTCTATGTGCAGTCCCGGAAATCTACGGAAGAACTCGCCCAGGTGCTCGAAGTCAACGGCATTAAAGCCGCTCCTTATCATGCCGGCCTGGACACCAAATTGCGGGCCAAGATCCAGGACGATTTCCTCATGCAGGAGATCGATGTGATCTGCGCGACGATCGCTTTTGGTATGGGCATCGATAAACCCGATGTACGTTTTGTGATCCACTACGACATCCCCAAAAGCATTGAAAATTATTACCAGGAAACCGGCCGGGCCGGCCGGGACGGCCTCGAAGGAAGGTGCGTCGCTTTTTATTCCGCAAAAGACATCCTTACCCTGGAAAAATTTCTGCGGGATAAGGACGCGGCGGAACGGGAAATGGGGGCCCACCTCCTGGATGAGGTGGTCGCTTTTGCCGAAACCGCGGCCTGCAGAAGGGTTTTCCTGCTGAATTATTTTGGCGAACAGTTTGCCTCGGAAGATTGCCACCAGATGTGTGACAATTGCCGTCATCCGAAAGAGAAGGTGGAGGTCAAACAGGACATGAAACTGGTGCTTCAATCCATTCAGCAAACCAAGGAAAATTACCTGGTAAACCTGATCGTCGATTTTATTACCGGCAAGGCGACCAAGGAAATCAAGGATTACGGATTTGATGAATATGACCTCTTTGGGAAAGGACATGATCATGAACCCCTGTACTGGCATTCCATCTGCAGGCATGGAATCCTGAACGGACTCATCCTGAAAGACATCGAACAATACGGCACGCTCAAACTGACCGAGGCGGGCCGGAAATTCATAGGCAAACCCACTTCGATCAAAATTCCCCTGAATACCAATTTTGAAGCCCAGGCCGAGCTGGACGAAGAGGAAGCGGAAGCCCGGGTGGTCGCCCTGGACCAAACCCTGTATAAAATGCTGGACGATCTGCGCAAGTCCCTTTCCAGGACGCTCAAAGTCCCGCCTTATGTGATTTTCCAGGATGGTTCCCTCCAGGACATGGCCACCGAATATCCGGTCACCCTGGAGGACCTGGCCAAGGTCAATGGGGTCAACCTCAACAAGGCGCAGCGGTACGGTAAAAAATTCGTAGAGCTGATCGCGAAATATGTGGAAGAAAATGAGATCGACCGGCCGCAGGAAATCCAGATCAAACAAATCGCAGACAAATCCAAAACCAAGGTGGCCATCATCCAGTCCATCGACCGGAAAATGCCCCTGGAAGACATCGCCCGCACCTGCCAGATGAAAATGGATGAGCTCATGGACGAGATGGACATCATCGTCACCTCCGGCACCAAGCTCAACCTGGATTATTACCTGGAAGACAATGTGGATGAAACCATCCAGGAGGAGATCTACGATTATTTTATGTCCGCTGAAAGCGATGATGCCGAATTGGCCTACAAATCCCTGAAAGAAGAAGACATCACGATCGAGGAAATAAAATTGGTAAGACTGAAATTTTTGTCGGAAATGGCGATGTAGGAGTCAATAGTCAATAGTCAATAGTCAATAGTCAATAGTCAATTAGTTAATAGTCAGTTGTTAACAGTTTTAAATCAGACGGGCTATTTCAACGGACCATTGGCCGTGGATCACTGATTCCTGACCTGATACCTGACTACTGACTACTGATTCCTGACTACTGACTACTGATACCTGACTACTGACTACTGCTTATGCTGATCTGGATCATCAACGGCCCCAATCTGAACCTTCTGGGAAGGAGGGAACCAGAAATTTATGGCCACCGCAGTTTTGAACAATATTTTGAAGAATTAAAAGCCGCCTTTCCCCGGCTGGACCTGCGGTATTTCCAGTCCAATCATGAAGGCGCCATCCTCGATCATCTGCAGTCCATTGGTTTTGGCCAGTCGGATGGCTTGGTTTTTAACCCGGCCGCTTTCACCCATACTTCCATTGCCATCGGCGACTGCCTGGCCGCCATCCAACTACCCTGCGTGGAAGTACATATCTCGGACATATACAAGCGGGAGGCCTTCCGCCACCATTCCTACATAAAACCTTATTGTATAGACAGCATTGTGGGCCAGGGCCTGGATGGGTACCGGTCGGCCGTGGCAAAACTGTCGGAGTATTTGTCCGCAAGGGAAGCGCGGACGCAATCTTAGATTGTCCTCAAACTTGAATAAGTTGACGTGAAACCGCATGTCCCGGCCTATCATCTTTGTATTGTCAATCAAGTTTATCCCTTTATACTAAAAGATTGATGGTGAAAGGACGGAAAATCCAGAGTAGCAGCTGGATGAGTCCAAGACGGCAATTTCTTACTGAAAATCAAGTCCAATAGGTGGTAGGAAAAGAAGTTGCCGTCCACCCTTTTTTTAAGCATTTCTGAATCGTCCTGCTGATTACTCCAAATTTTTTTTCAAGCCCTGGGTTGGGGCAAACTGAGGTCAATGAGGCGAAGCCGGTGACGGGCATTCAATTTTTTTTCTCCTTTCAAAAAAAGGCTTGAGTAAAGCCAGACCAGAGCCGTGCCCCCGGCTACGGCAAAATGAAAAGGGTAGAGGGGCGGCTTGAATACATATTGAGCCAGGCTGAAAAAACTCCATTGAATAAAAAATTTCCGCATGGTCCGGGCCAGGGCGCCCCGGCTCCCTGGGCTGACATCAAAACCGTCCAGGTCCCGGATAGGAAGACAATAGGTGTCCGAAACGATGATGCATTGAGCGGGCAGGTCAAAGCCTTTTATGGTATAAGTATCCCAGGCCGATCCGGCTTCACCCTTGAAATGAACGCGAATCTGGCTGCCCACCGGATATTTCCTCGGTTTGACCCTTCCACTGCTTTCGAGGATCAGGAATGCCTGGCCGGGCACATGGATTCCCGGCAAAAGAAGAAAAAAAAGAAGAAGGAATTTCCTGTCCCGCATATCAGGCTAAAGAAACGAATTTTCCAAAGGAAGCTGCTAAATCCGGGGTTAATACACTCAGTTGTGTAAAGTATTATAGATAAAATGTAAAATAAACTTGACAAATTGTAAACCAGCATTTACTTTTGTCTTTATAAACATTATTTATGACCTCTTTATTATTGCCCCATCGATTCAAAAAACCAGGCTGGTTCATTTTGATCCCGGCCGCCCTGGCAGGCATCCTCATCAGCATTATGGATTTCGATGCCCAATTACTGAAAGGAACCGTGTTTGCCATTGCCAATGATCCTTTATTAGGCGAGGACCATTTTTTTTCTTTTATCAAAACCGACCTCACCAATACCGTGGTCGGATCGCTGTTTATCATCGGGGGCCTCCTGGTTGGTTTTTCGAGGGAAAAGAAGGAAGATGAATTTATAGCCAATCTCAGGCTGACCTCCTTGTTGTGGGCCGTGTGGGTCAGTTATATCCTCCTGTTGCTGGCATTCTTATTTATCTACGGCGCGGTCTTTTTTTCCGTGATGGTATACAATATGTTTACGGTGCTGATCATATTTATCATCCGTTTCAATTTCCTCCTTTACAAAAACGCGGTACCGGCGAATGAAAAATAATATCCGGGTCGAGCGTGCCATAAAAGGTTATACCCAGGAAGAACTGGCCAACCGGGTCTCCGTCAGCAGGCAGACCATCAATGCGATCGAAGCCAATAAATATATTCCTTCCACCGCACTGGCCATTAAAATTGCCAGGGAATTTGGCAAGAGGGTGGAGGACATTTTTTATCTGGATGATACCGACTGAGTACCGGTTCTTCTTTTCCGTTTTGGATCAAAGAGCAGGTCCGGACCCGGATCCAAGGTTCGGTCAGAACAAAAAGATTCGTCCGTGTGCCGTGAAAGCGGCAGCTCAGACGGGCCGTTCATAAACCCATTCCCAAACCGGCCCGTCATCCGGGTCGATCACGATACCGGAATTCCGGAATCCGTTTTTTTCAAGGATGCGGCTGGAAAAATTAATTTCCGGGAGGGTCCTGGCCGTCACGGTCAGGCTGGGGTCCGTCATCAGGGCAAGCCGGGTTAAAGCACGGCAAATAGCGCCTCCCAGGCCTTTTTGCCTGAAGGGCTCAAAGACGCCATAGGCGATCTCGATCCTGCCTTCCCGGGGTGGGCCTTTGTATCCGGCGGATCCTACGATCCTTTCCCCATGTTGAACAAAATACCCGATCCAGGGAGGCTGGTAGCCCACCCGGTGGTAATATTCCACGGACATTTCCAGGGTTTCCTTTCCTTCCGGGAATGAAAAAAAGGATTGGTTATCATCCATTTCCTGTTCAATGGGTAAGAGGATCAGGTCCCCGGATGGTCCGGGATGCAGGAAGCGATGGTTCATGGCCGGGCAAGGTAGGCATTGGGCACATTGGCCGGTTCATACTTAATCCCGTAAGCGTGCCGGAGCAATTTGCTGACCGTCTCCGCGATCACGGTTTCACTCCGGTGCATTTGGGGCAGCAGGCCCATCATGGCATAAGATATGGGATTCACCGCGGGAATGAGGGTCTCCCACTCATAGCCTTTACCCCAGATCAGTCCGGGCACGGTGACCTGGAGCTTGGCGGCGCGGTCCAGCAGGAAAGTCAGCATATCCGCCGACTGATTCGAATTCTGATTGACGGTATGGAAGACCGGGGTTTGTCCGCCAAAACCGAATTCATCAAAACCGGCGGCCGAATTGATGTCCGCACCGTACCGGAAGAGGAGGTCTGCACAGGCCACATGATTGAATTCTGCGCAAAGGTGGAGGAGGCTGACTTCATGCATCGGGGTATAAGCGCACCGCATGGAATAGGTTTTGTGGATCAGGGCCCCGTCGGCAGCCAATAATTTTTCCAATGCCGGGGCATCGTCCAGGAGGACCGCCACCAGTGCCGGGTCTTCTCCTTTCAGGCCGAAATCGACAAAGGCCTTTACGCATAAGCTGAACCTCGGGCTTCGGGTGTACTCACTGGTGAGTTCCCGGAAAAGGGGTATGCCCTGGTAGAGGTCATTGGGGCTGATCCCCCGGGCAAAGGAAGACCGGATGCCCTCCACATCGTGGAGTTCGATGGCTGTGATCAGGGAGCCAAGGTCCTTCATAAGGAAAAATAGATATAAAAATTAATGATGGGCTTACCGCTTCCTATTCCGCAGACCTGTACCCATTGCCATTTCTATTCCTTGGTGGGAACGACCATCACCGGGACTTTGGAATGGCGCACGACGGATTCGGCGATGCTGCCGACCAGGAAATGGACCAGCCCGGTCCGGCCATGGGTGCCCATGACAATGAGGTCCGCTCCCCAGTCTTCCGCGGTTTGCAGGATTTCATCCTGGGGATTTCCTTCGGGGGTGAGTTTGGACAGCCTGGACGGATCATGGGACTGTTCCGCCAGCTGGTCAATGGTTTGCTGGGCTTCTTTCCGGAGCATCTCTTCCGCCTCCATAGGAAGGATCCCCGCGTCCACGTTGCCTATGGCTTTCGCGGCATCCACCACAAAGACCAGGGCCACGGCCGCATTGGTCTCCTGGGCGAGCTCAAACCCTTTTTTGGCGGCATTTACGGCATAGTCGCTGCTGTCGACTGCAATTAATATTTTGGAAAATGGCATGTTGAATAATTTTGATTAAAGGTAAGGTGAAAATGGGAAGTAGTAGGTAAGTTAGCAAGTTAGCAAGTTAGCAAGTTAGCAAGTTGGCAAGTTGGCAAGTTAGTAAGTTGGGAAGTTGGCCTCCGTTCTGAGATATTTTAATTGAAACGATCGCAGTCAGCATATGGCCCCAACCAAACGGTTGATCAACTTACTGCTTTGCCAAAAGATTCACTTATAAACTATCTTCTATTTTTACGATCAGAAGCCTTCATATGAAATATATTTTTGCCTGTTTGTTATGCCTGAACCTCTTCGGCGGGTACGGTCAAACCCTGCCCACCCTGTTTGAAACGAGCCAAGCCCGGGAAACGCCGGATTACTGGGAAATCATCCGCTGGTGGAAAACCCTGGACCAGCACTCGGACAAGGTGCACCTGCGTACCATGGGCATGACAGATGCCGGCCAACCCCTGCACCTGGCGGTGGTCTCGCAAGCGGGGGATACGGATTTTGAGCGCATGCGGAAGGAAAACAAAAGGGTGATCCTGGTCAACAACGGCATACACCCGGGGGAGCCCGACGGGATCGACGCGAGCATGCTGCTGGCCAGGGATATTGCTTTTGGAAAGATCCGCATGCCGGACCAACTCGTTCTTGCGATCATCCCGGTGTACAATATCGGAGGTTGCCTGGACCGGAGTCCCGATTACCGGGTGGACCAGAACGGGCCGGAGGCTTTTGGTTTTCGCGGCAATTCCCAAAACCTGGACCTCAACCGCGATTTTATCAAATGCGATTCCAAAGAGGCCCGTGCTTTCGCAGAAATTTTCCACCTGGCCGATCCGGACGTATTCCTGGACAACCATGTGAGTAACGGGGCGGATTACCAGCACATCATGACCCTGATCTGCAGCCAGCACAATAAACTGGGCGGAATCATGGGTGAATTCATGAATAAGGATTTTGAACCGGGCATTTATGCCTCCATGAAAAAGAAAGGCTATGATCTGATCCCCTATGTCAATGCATTCGGGGACCGCGTGGACCAGGGATGGCCGGAATTTATGGACGGGCCCCGCTACAGCAGCGGTTATGCGGCGCTCTGGCATAGTTTTTCCTTTGTTGCTGAAACCCATATGCTCAAAGCCTATGACCAGCGCGTCCAGGCCACCTACGAACTCATGCTCAGTTTTATGGATTTTACCTCCGGCCACAGTAAACAAATAAAAGAACTCAGGGAAGCCACAAAAAATCAGGTAAAATCCCAGCGGGAATTCACCATTACCTGGAATCCCGACCGGACCCGTTCATCGGAACGGCTTTATAAGGGATATGAATCCGGGTACAGGAAAAGCGAGGTCTCGGGCCTGGACAGGCTCTATTATGACCGCACCAGACCCTATGAAAAGACCATCCCCTTCTACAATCATTATTTACCCGGCCAGAAGGTCCAAAAAGCTTCAGCCTATGTGATTCCGCAGGGCTGGTGGAAAGTAATCGATTTGCTCCGGTTAAATAAGGTCAATATGATGCCCCTCGACCGGGATACCCTCATGGAGGTGGAGGTTTACCGGATTGAAGAATACGAATCCTCTTCCCGGCCTTTTGAAGGCCATCACATCAATACTAAAGTCAGGACCAGCATCTCAGTGGGAAAAATGTCCTTCCGGAAAGGGGATTATCTGGTTCCCCTGGACCAGGTTGCCAACCGTTTCCTGGTGGAGGTCCTCGAGCCCGCCGCGCCGGATTCTTATTTTACCTGGAATTTTTTCGATGCCGTCCTTGGACAGAAAGAGGGATACAGCGCTTACGCTTTTGAAGACATTGCCGCGGAATACCTGCAAAGGCATCCTGATCTCAAAGAAAAACTGGCTGAGCGAAGGCAATCCGACAGCACCTTTGCCCGGAGCGCCCGGGCTCAGCTTTATTATGTTTATGAACATTCACCCTGGATTGAGCCGGCGTTTATGAGGTATCCGGTTTATAGAGTCAATAGTCAGTAGTCAATAGTCAGTAGTCAGGAATCAGACATCAGTAGTCAGTTAGCAAGTTAGTGTGCTCGTATCTCGTATCTCGTTTCTCGCATCTCGCATCTCGCATCTCGCATCTCGTATCTCGTATCTCGTTTCTCGTATCTCTGGTATTTTATTCCTCTATATCACCAGATCACCCAAAGGGGTAAGAATAGTCCAGTCTCCGCGAAATAGCTTTGGGTACACATCCTGATTTTAAATGAAGTACCTTCTGATATTCTTGTCCCTCTTTTCTCAAATCCAGGCCTTTGCTCAAAAAAGGTTCGATATCCGGATCCAGAGCGAGTCGAGGTTGCGCGAAGCCATTGTTTCAGTACCTACCACCCCTCCGCCGCCTGGGGGCTATCCCATCGTTTTTATGTGTCACGGCACCTCCGGGGAGGCGTCCAATTTTTATAACCCAGTAGGCTGGAAGGAATTGGGACAGGCCGAAAATTTTATCACCGTATTTCCCTCGGCACTGGTTTGGTGTTACCTTGATCAGAGAGAGGATAATAAAGAGACCCATCTTTCAAAATTTGTATGCGGGGATTTATTGTCGCAGGTGTGCGAAAAGGATATGAATGCGTTGATCAGCGATATCCTTTTTTTTAAGAAAATAATCCAGCTGATCTCGGATACCCTGAAGGTGGACCAAAATAAAATCTTTATGACCGGATTTTCCAACGGAAGCTCCATGGCTCATAAGATTTCCATGGAAGCCACCGATGTTTTTTCCGCTTCCGGCGGTTCGAGTGGAGCCTTGCACGCCCTGGACTCCACCACTCCCAGGTCACGGAGGATCCCGATGTGGTATATGGTGGGGACCAGGGATGACCGGTATTTCAGTGACCTCTTTCCGGTGGAACTGCCCTTTGGCGGGGATTCCATTTTGATCTATTTGCAGGGCAGCATTCGAAGGGCCCTGGTTTGCCAGGGACTTACGGAGGAATTCACTAAAACGGTAACCCCGGTAAGCCATATTTATACCTGGAACACCTGCAGGACCGGCGAAGCCTGCGCCCCTTACGTATTTATGCTCAATAAGGATCAGACCCATGAATACCCCAACGGCCAAAACCACCCGGTAGACGCCCCTAAAATCCTCTGGAATTTTTTTAATAAGCCTCCGGCCGTGAAGATGACCACTCCCATCCGGGAAACAAAATCCTCCGGTGTGGAGCTGGTATTCTATCCCAATCCTGCTACGGATTTTCTTAGTATAAAATTTAAAGGCCTTAAACCGGGACCAGGATACTTGAAGATTGTAAATGGATCCGGCAAGGTCATGGTCCGACAAAATATATTGGCGGAAGGCGCCGACCGTGTGGATCTCAGCGGATGGCCCTCCGGAATCTATTATGCGATGTTCACCTCCCGGACCGGAAGCCTGGTAAAATTATTTACGAAGGTTTAGAGCGACCGGTTTTACATTCTTCAGCGATCATTCATTTTCCGGCCCGTAATAAAAAATGACCGCACCGCTGCCAAAGGATTTTGTTTTCAAAAGTTTAAGATTTATCCGGCCATCTATACTTTTAAACAAGGACATGCCTTTTCCAGCAATCACCGGGTGGACGCAGAGCTGGAATTCATCGATTAAATTTAAGTTCAGGGCTGCCGCGATCAGGCTTGGGCTGCCAATCAGGATGTCTTTGTTCCCATTCCCGTTTGATGAGGGAAGGGTGGACTTGAGCTCCATGATTTCTTCCCTAAGGCCTTGTTTTGCCAACCTTGAATTTCTCCACCAGATATCTTCCGGTTGGAGGGTGTTGGAGAAAACAATTTTGGTAATGCGGTCGATGCTGAGTGCGAATTCATCCAAGGCTTTATTGCCGGAGGGATTTTTTATCAAGCCCGGCCAGAATTCCATCAGCTGATAGGTGATCCTGCCATAGAGGACGGCGTCCCCGCTGTTTAACAGTTCCTCATAATGATGGTGGACTTCTTCATCAGGATTGACGGAGGTGTGATCGAAATTCCCGTCCAGGGTCATATTGATGGCGGCAATGATTCTCCTCATTTGGCGGCTTTTTTTCTCCCGAAATATAAGCCTCTTCCCGTTATCCCCTCTTCATCATAACTTACTTCAAAACCCGATTCGTGGAATGCCTTATTCATTTCATCCTGGGTAAACAGGGCCAATTCGTGTTTTTCTTTGATATGTCTTACTCCTTTTTCCGGAGTCCCGACTAAATAATGGAAATTCAAGAGGGACAAACGACCTTTGGAAGCGCTCCGGTTCATGCGGCAAATTTTTAAATGTTCTCCTTCGTAGGTCAGCATATGGATTTTTCCATCCTGCCAATGATCAGGAGTCAGCCAGGGCTCCACGAAAACAAGGCCATCTTCTTCCAGGTGCTGGTAAAAGCAAGTCAGCGCAGACTTCAGTTTTTTATACGTTTTTACATAAGCGATGGAACTGAAGAGGCAAAGGATTACCTCATATTTTTTCCCCAGTTTAAAATTTATCATGTTTTCAATATAATAATGCCCCGAGGGATTTTTCCTCTTCGCGATTTCGATAAATCCTTCGTGGAGGTCCAGTCCGTCGATTTGAAACTCGTCTTGCAAATATTTGTGGTGTTCGGCGGTGCCGCAACCGATATCCAGGACCGTTTTGGCCCCGGGCCGGATGCGTTTTATCCTTTGGATCAGATCTCCGGCTTCCTTCTGATAATCCTTGAAACGATAAAGCAAATCGTAGAACTCTGCGCTTTCAGTAAACATGTCATTTATTTAAGAATCGTGATCCTTTTCCTTGATTAGGACCCTTCCAAGTATATGCGCCTTATTCTGGAATTCACATGCTGCATCAGACCTTTATTAAATTTCAATACAGGTCCAGGTCAGATCTTTTGCCCAAAGGTAAGGAGATTGTGGTCCGGATCGAGCACGGAGAATTCCCTCTGCCCCCAGGGTTTGTTCTCGAGGGGTCCGTTCGGGTGGATGGAAATGTGGCGATCCAAGAGGGACCGGTACAGTTCATCAATATTATCTGTCCGGATATAGACCTGCCCGTAATTCTCCTTTGGATCCAGTCCGGGGAATCCAAAAAAGTGGATCTGGACCTGGTCTTTTTCCACCATCAGGTAAGCCGGGTGGTCCATGGATCCGAATTCGTTAAAACCAAGCCGGTGGATATAAAATTCCCGGGTGGCGGCTTTGTCGCGCATGGGGAGCTTGGGGTGGATGGCAGTGAGCATGGGTGAGGTGGGGTTTGAAGCAATTTGTTAGGTGAAAGTATTCAGTACTTCATTTCTATCAATACCATTGTTCCAGTCTTTTCTTATCTGTTGCCGGCAGGTATTTTTTAGCAAGCGATATGGGAGAAGCCAGGTGGTGATCAATCCAGAAAGCCAGCTTCCTTTCGTCTCCCTTGGATTCAAGGGCCAGCCAGATGGCTACCGTAAAAGCCCCCCATTTCTTATCGACGGGGCCCCTGGACAGATTGCTTACGATGCTGTTTTTGGAGGCTTCGTCGGGGGACGGAGAGGATGCAGCCGCCAGGAGCCGGTCCGTAAAAACAGGGTACAGGCTTGCCAAGGTTTTTATTGTTATTCCCGGCAAGACCCCATCTGCGGGCAGCCATTTAGAGGAGAGAGAACGGTACATGCCAATGCCTTCATACAGGCATTCCCAAAGGATGCTGTCCTTAAAAGTTCTGAGCTCAAAATGGTTTAATTCCGCCCATTGTTTGTGCAGCAAATGGGTAAATTCATGGGCAAATATGCGGTCTATCCGGCCGGAGTTTTCCGGTATAGCAGCAGGGCCGTAATTGTTATACAGGGCCCTGAGGTCAAGGCATACTGTATTCAACCCAAAAGTAAATCCGTCGTCGTTTCCGGAATTTCCCATAAACAGAATCGTGGTATCGGGGGCTATACAATTTCTGAAGGGGATGGCCAGGGAATCCAAAATCAGGCCCCAACCGGCTTTTTTAGATTCAATCAAATGGATCCATTCCTTTTGTTCCTGGCTTAAGGGCAGCGCCAAAGCGGCAACCGAGTCCAGCGCCGGTTTGGACATTCTAGAAGCCAATGCCGATTTCCATCCGGAGGTCATTTTATCATCGGCAAGACAAAGCACCGGAATGATGACTTTAGGTGGTGCCGGATGGCTTTGATGGCCACCTTGTTTTACCAGTCCCCATCCGGTCAAAAGGGTCAGGGTAATCCATAAAAAAATAGCATTCCCCATAATCCGTTATACCTGCAAATTTATTAATTCGGTGAAATTATCGGTCGAAACCGATCCATTTGGATTATGTCGGGCCTTTCCTTTTAACCGCCCGGATGCACATAAATGCCGGAAATTCGTTCAACTCCCTGAAATGTTTTGGATCCAATGGCTCAAATTCCTTGCTGGGTTTGGGTTCAACCAACTCGTCAATGTAAAAACCATTCCCGGTCAGGGGGGATAAACATGCACTCAATGGCCTTCTATAACTATGTACTTCCACCGGGGAGCCAAAACCTCTCCAGGTGCATTTTACGGGTTCAATTTCAAAGTATTTTTTTGACTTAAAAAAATTAAATTCATAAAAGGGATGTTGAATGGAAATCACCAGCACCCCACCGGATTTTAATACCCGGTGAAATTCTTTAATGGTCATGGACCAGTCTTCGATATAATGCAAGGCCAGGGCACATAGGACGATATCGCAGGAATGATCTCCGATCCGTTCCAGCGGCTTGGACAGGTCATGAACAAAAAAGGTGCCCCGACCGGGGTTCCTTTGAATAGCCAGGTCCACCATTTTCGGGCTGAGGTCAAAACCGGTGACCAGGGCTCCCAGGTCCATTAAGATTTCGGCATATACGCCCGGACCGCAGGCCGCATCAAGGATCGTTTTCCCCTTTACGTTTGGCAGCAAGCGTAGGGTATTGGGCCGGTCGTAATAGGCGTTATGAGGTTTATGCATAACCAGGGCGTTGTAGGCTTCGGCCATTTGTTCATAAGCCGCCAGGATCTTTTCTTTTGACATTGGATTACCCGGCGTTTTCTAAAATATCGGTGGCGGTCTTATGGCCGAGCTGTTCGGCCAGCCCGATCAGCAGTCCTTCATGGCCCCGGAGGTAACAAAGCCGGTAGGCGTCTTCGAACCGGACCACTTCGCCTACGAGTTGAGCACCGTGCCTGGTGAGCCTGCTCACCAACTCATCGAGGCGGTCCACCGTAAACATGATACGAAGATACCCAAGTGCGTTCACAGGAGCCGTCCGATGGTCGGATACGGTGGGTGGGTCGAGAAAGCGTGAAAGTTCGAGCCGGCTGTGGCCATCGGGGGTCACCATCATCGCAATTTCAACGGTTTGGGAACCCAGCCCGGTTACCCTTCCGGCCCATTCCCCTTCAACCAGGGCTCGTCCCTCCAGTTTCAGGCCGATTTCCGTAAAAAAGGAAATGGCCTTGTCAAGGGACTCCACCACGACGCCGACGTTGTGCATTTGCAATATTTTACTTTTAGTCATGAACCAGGGCTTTGAATGATTTCTTAATGTAAGAGGTCTGTAAGGGCGGCTCCGTTGGCGGTGCCTTCCATCCTTCGTCCGGGTATGTCCGCCTTCATGGCTTTAGTTTATACCCTAAAAAACTTCCGAGAAATTTTGCTCCATTGGCAATTAAAAAAATGATAAGGAATTCGGCCCATCGGACACCGGCTGCGGTGACAATAATCAGGTCCAGCAAAACATAAATGAGGGGAAACAGAAAAACCAGAGTGGTCAAATTCGGATATTTCTTTTTCTTCCAATACCGGACGACCAGAAAGAAGATGATAAATCCAAAAATGCCTGAAATATAGGGGGCGGAGGACAGGGCATGGGCATCATACACTGCAGCGTCTTGTCCGGGATTAATGAGATAGGAATAAACGGCCACTTCGAGGAATGAAATAAGCACTAAGGTGATCATGGTCAGCATAGCCAACCCGATTAATTTTAAAACCGCATATTTTTTCATGGCCTTTTTTTAGTGTTTAAAAAAGTAAATTAAAAATACTACCAGGGTCCATTTTTCTTAACCTGGTAAAACCGGGAACCGTCAAACCGAAAAAGGCCTTGCCCTGCACCCCACCACATATTTCCCGCCCGGTCCTGGTACATGCTTTGAACACAACAGGTCAATCCTTCCGCGGAAGTAAACACGGTAAAGGCTTTTGGATGGGGTAGTGGAAGAGAAGGGTCAAATCTCGTGGTACAACCCCGGGCAGTGACCCAAATAATACCTGATGCTTCGATAATGAGGCCCCAGAATTCGGTCCCGCATAATCCGTCCCGGGGTGTGTATTCCGTCAATGTATGGCCATCAAATTTGCAAATTCCGTTTTTCATGGTAAACCACATATTTCCGGCTTTATCTTCTGCCAGACCCCCTGCATAGTTATCTCCCAGACCTTCTTTTTCTGCAATATTGCTGAGGTTTACCCCGTCATAACGAAAGACCCCTCTGTTCGAAGAAGCAATCCAAATATTGCCCCTTTGGTCTTCCAGGATACCGGTGACGTTTATTGGAGGGAGTGGGTTGAATAATGAAAAGCTTTGGCCGCCCACAGTGTCCGCAGAGGGGTTATACTTGAAAACACCCCCATGGGTGCCAATCCATATCCTGCCTGATTGGTCAACGAGGATGCCTTTCCGTGTGATGTCGAGTTGGCTCAGTCCGTCTTTCTGGTTGTAATTTCTGAAGCCTGCCTGCGCTGCCACTCCGGTAGGCAGGGATTTTCCTGGGGCCCCGGCGGCACCGTATTTATATACCCCCTGGTCCGTCCCAAACCAGAGATTCCCGTTTTTATCTTCATTGATGGCATAAACCGTGTTCTGATGGAAACCATCGGGACTGGAAAAATAGGTCAGGGTTTTTCCATCATACCGCACCACGCCCTCGCCTATGGTGCCAAACCATAAATGGCCCCTGGAATCCTGGAAAATGCTCCGGATATACTGACTGACCAGGGTCGTGTCAAAATCGGGAGCCATGGCAGCGGCCGCAAAGTTTTTAATTACCCTTGGGCTGGATATGGATGGAATGGGGACTTGCGAAGAATTTATTATTTCTTGTCCCTTGCAGGAAGTAAGAATGGACAAAAAGAAACAAAATATTAATTTGTTCATGGAGTGTTATAAACTTGATGGAGCAAAAAGCTTCCGCCCTGGCTGCCAAAGATACAATGAACTGGTATCAAATAATCCCCTGTGGACCCGGCTCCACGGTGGGTTTCTGCGTTGAATTCAGGCAGGAATATTTTAACTTTATTCCCGGCAGTTTAAACGGTACGGGCATGCTTCATTAACGCATTAGCTCCGGAGAATAAAAGTTATATATTCGAAAATGTTAAAACGGGACTTGCATTTTATTTTAAATGGTTTGTTTATTTTATCCGCTGGTTTTGGTTTTATACTTTGCACTTGCACCGATCCATTAAACCATGAATCGGTACCCAAAGGGGAAGCCTATTTGTCTTTTACCGGTAATGGGGCATGGTGTTGGTTTTCAGATCCGAGGGCCATATATTTTGAGGGGAAGCATCGAAGAACTTTTGCCGGATGGGTTGATGACTCCGGGAATATTACGGTGGGTTTCTATGACCACGACTTGAAACGTATCGAAACAACAGTATTACATAAAAACTTCGAGAAGGATGATCACGACCACCCCAGTTTGTTGATGGACAGACAGGGAAAACTGATGGTGTTTTATTCCAGGCATGCGAGCCCGGATCCGATTTACCTGCTGAAAGCAAAACATGCCGAAGACCTTTCGGAATGGGAGCCGCCCTTGAGATTGGATTTAAACGACTCGATAACATACCCGGGAGGGTCCAATACCTATACTTATACAAACCTCTGCCGATTGGCCGACGAAAAGGACAGGCTTTATCTTTTTTGGCGGGGCGCGGATTTTAAACCCAATCTTTCAACCTCGGATGATGGAGGTAAAGTATGGAGCCCGGGGAAAATATTCATTCTTCCTGACCGGATTTATAAAGACCGGAGACCTTATTTAAAAGTCGCTTCGGACAACAAAGCGGTCATTCATTTCGCCTTTACGGACGGGCATCCGAATGTGGAACCGGCAAACTCCATCTACTATGTAAAATATTCCGGCAACGCGTTCTACAAAGCCGGTGGTGAAAAGATAGCCGATTGGTCAGCCCTGCCCATTCAACCTAAATCGGCGGACCTGGTTTATGATGCAACCAAAACGAATGAGAAAGCCTGGATATGGGATGTTGCTGAAAATGAAGAAGGTAAGCCGGTAATCGTATTTTCCACCTTCCCCAATGACACCAGCCACGTTTATTACTATAGTATCTGGGATAATAATCAGTGGATGAATCATAGGCTGGTCGATTCAGGTCCATGGTTTCCGCAGACCCCGGAGGGTGAAAAGGAGCGGGAACCTTATTATTCAGGAGGTATCGTTTTAGATCACGAGGATCCTTCCAACCTCTATTTATCCAGGTTAAAAAATAAAAAGTTCGAAATTGAAAAATGGAGCACTGCCAATAAGGGTGTGGATTGGAAGGTGGAGGAGATTACCCACAATTCTGAAAACCATAACGTTCGGCCAGTGGTGATCCGGAATTATTCAGAACCCGATTCCTTGAAAGTATTATGGATGAACGTCGAAAAATACCTTCATTACACGGATTACCGGGCTTCGATTAAAATGAATATAAGGTAATGGTTCAGGTTTGAATTGCGGGGAAATTTTTGTTTGGAAAATCGGATTTCGTAAACATGAGGTAGAGAAAACAGTGCGTCTGCATTATGCCTCACGTTGTCCGATGGCCTGAGGTTTGAAATCATTTTTCTTGATATTTGTAAAGGTTTGTCAGACAGTTATATAGCAGTTATTTTCAATTGTATATCTTTGCCGGAAAATGGAGGGTGAACTCCCTCTTTATTCGATCCATGTATAACCAGCGTACAAAAATCAAGGCCCTGCTCAGCTCCGAAGCCACCCATTTTCAGACTACCGTCATGGGCTGGGTGCGCAGTTTCCGCAACAACCAGTTTATCGCCCTCAATGACGGGAGCACCAATAATAACCTCCAGGTGGTGGTGGAACTGGGCATGCTGGATGAAAGCAACCTCAAAAGGATCACCATAGGCGCCTGCATCCGGGCCAGCGGGGAACTCCTGCCCTCCATGGGAAAGGGCCAGAAGGTGGAACTCAAGGCCAGCGCCATCGAAATCCTGGGCGACAGCGATGCCGAGACCTTTCCCATCCAGCCCAAGAGGCATAGTCTCGAATTCCTCAGGGAGAATGCGCACCTGCGCTTCCGAACCAATACTTTCGGGGCCGTATTCCGAGTGCGCCACGCCCTGGCCTTCGCGATCCACCAGTTTTTTAATTCCAAGGGATTTGTATATATGCATACCCCCGTGATCACGGGCAGTGATGCCGAAGGAGCCGGGGAAATGTTCCGGGTGACCACCCTTCCGATCGACGGCAGCGCCCCGCGCAACGAGGACGGCAGCATCAATTTCAAATCCGACTTTTTCGGCCGGAGCACCAACCTCACGGTGAGTGGCCAGCTGGAAGGGGAACTCGCCGCCATGGCCTTCAGCGAAATTTATACCTTCGGTCCCACCTTCCGGGCGGAAAACAGCAATACGCCCCGCCACCTAGCCGAATTCTGGATGATCGAACCCGAGATGGCCTTCTACGACCTCGAAGACAATGCCAACCTCGCCGAAGAATTTATCAAATATATCATCCGTTACGCCACTGAATACTGCAGCGAAGACCTTGCCTTCCTGGCTCAGCGACTGGAAGAGGAAGAAAAAGCCCTGCCCCAGGAAAAACGCAGCGGCATGGGCCTCCTGGAAAAGCTGGATTTTGTGGTTAAGAATCATTTCGAACGCATCACCTATACCCAGGCCATCGACATCCTCCGGGAAAGCAACCACAACAAAAAGAAAAAATTCCAATACCCCATCGACCAGTGGGGCATCGACCTCCAGAGCGAGCACGAACGATACCTGGTGGAAAAACACTTCCAGAAGCCGGTGATCCTCACCAACTATCCCGCCAAAATCAAGGCCTTTTACATGAGGCTCGATGAAAACTGCCCCCCGGACCGCCAAACCGTCGCCGCCATGGATATCCTGGCCCCCGGGATCGGAGAAATCGTAGGCGGCAGCCAACGCGAAGAGCGTATGGACCACCTGCTCCGCCGCATGAGGGAAATGCATATCCCCGAAAAAGAACTCTGGTGGTACCTCGACACCCGGCGCTTCGGTTCCTGCGTGCATTCGGGTTTCGGCCTCGGCTTTGAGCGCCTGGTCCAGTTTGTCACAGGCATGAACAATATCCGTGATGTGATCGCCTTTCCTCGGTATCCGGGGAATGCGGAGTTTTAGGAGTCACCAGTCAGTATTCAGTAATCAGCTGCCGATGCATTGCATCGGGATAGCAATCTGCCGTGGCTGACCCAAAAGAGTTTGCTACTCTAACTTAAAAGCCCGATACCCTCTGAAACTTCAAATACTCTAACTTAATATCTCCGTGCCCTCCGCGAACTTCGTGCGAACCATAAACACATTTTTGATGCCGAAGGCATCAAAAACCTACCCAAGAAGGCACACGGAGATCAGGAGAGCACGGAGGAGAGTTTTTTTCCAGAATTAAAACTCCTCTGAAACTCAAATACTCCAACTTAATATCTCCGTGCCCTCCGCGAACTCCGTGCGAACCATAAACACATTTTTGATGCCGAAGGCATCAAAAACCTACCCAAGAAGGCACACGGAGATCAGGAGAGCACGGAGGAGAGTTTTTTTCCAGTATTAAAACTCCTCTGAAACGTATCCACCCGGCCAAGTACATATACTCGGATTAGCGGTATGAATAAAGAAGGGTTAGTTATTTGGCTAAGGGCAGCAATTCATCCACCCGGTTTATCGGATGAGAGGGTAATGCCAGAAGTGTAGATTTCAACCAAT
>JAKQHS010000187.1 GCA_029557915.1 Bacteroidota bacterium
ATGATTCGGAATCCTAAAAAGACTCCCGGCCTAAAATCCTCTTTTACCTCAATTTTCGTTTCTTGCTTTTTGCGCCCGGTCAAACAAGTCCAGGCTGCCGTTTTCCAACCTCAAAACCCCTCTGGGACAAACCGCACTGCATATTCCGCATCCCACGCAGGAGGCCCGCACGATATCCTGTCCCCTCTGTGCATACGCACGGACGTCAATGCCCATTTCGCAGTAGGTGGAGCAGTTGCCACAAGAGATACACTGACCCCCGTTCGTGGTGATCCGGAATCGGCTCAGGTATTTCTGCTGGATCCCCAAGATCGCCGCCATGGGACATCCGAACCGACACCAGACCCTGCTACCCAACAAAGGATAAAAGCCCACGCCGATCACACCTGAGAAAGCCGCTCCAATCACAAAGCCATAGCTGCTGCGCAACCAGTTTGTGTCCATTCCAAATAATCTGGGCTCACCTGAAAAATAACTGTACAAAACACCAATCGTCATCAAAATACATAGGACCAAAATAGAATAGATCAGCCAGCGCTCCAACTTCCAGGCTTCCACAGATTTGTCAGAGAGATGTCGAAAAGGATCTCCGGCTGTTTCAGCCAGACCCCCACACCCACATACCCAACTGCAATACCAGCGCTTGCCATAGAGGTAGGTCAGGACAGGGGATACCAGCACAATCATCAGGATCCCCCAAACCAACATCAACCAGCCTATGTTGCCGGCTTTCATCAACTCCTCGATGTGCCAGCCATCGAAAAAATAATAATTCAGCGGCCACATGTTTTTAAAGTCGTTGTAAGGCAGGTTGAGACCCAACATTAGCTCGGGCAATAGGAAGGCAAAGGCCAACTGAAAAAAGATCACGGAAAGGGTACGAAACTGCTGATACCGGGAATGACGGTATTTCCAGATAAATTTAATTCCAAAGATTAAAATGGCCAGGGTATAGAGGCTGCCATATACAAACCACTGGCTTGCCTTTTGCCCTTTAAGTGCCATACTCAGGGGATCAAATAAGGCTACAAGGCCCTTGTTTTCGGTATCGCCCAGTCCGAGCAGAGCCGGAAACCAATATAAGATCACATAAAAGCCGGTCAGAATAAGGGCTAAAAGCCATGCGGACCAGCCTCTGGCACTGATGGAGGAAAGAGCATTGTTATTGTTTTTGATGCCGGCCGGCACGTAGGCGTATAAATATCCAGCGTAGCCCACCACGCTCAGGGTCATCAATAATAAGCTGAGGATCAGCGAGAAAGCAGAAGGATCTAAGGCTCCCAAACTAACCGCGCTCATCCATCCCAAACCCAACAGGCCCAATCCCAAGGAGATCCATTTAAGTGGAACCCTCGTATCGGGATTGAAAATGGATTCATTTAAATTTGCTTTCATTTTTTCATGAATTGAAGTACGGCATTCAGGGCCCAGGGGCTCGTCAGCTGAATATCATGGCCCGTTTGCTCTCTGGCAGCACGAATCACTTGCGGAGCATGATCCCGGTAAAATTCCGGGTCAAAAAAGGCAAGACGTATAGACGAAAGCACCTCCTTTAATTTTGCTTTTTGGCTTATCCATCGATCGCAAACTTCCTGGCGAAATCGGATGCCCATGAGATTGAAGCCCGTCACCGCCTGGCTGGCTTTGTCATAACAGATCCGTATTGACTTTTCCTCATTATGGTGCTGCCAATAGAGAGAAGCGATCAAAGGAGGGTCCACCGGACTGACCTGACCGTAAACCTGGTACTCCAAATCGAAGAACTTTGCAGAATTGAACCAGATGCCCGGATCGTATTCCTCAGAATGGCCGCATATTGTTTTGGCCACTGTTTTTCCCATCATGCGCCCTGTGTACCAGACTGCCT
>JAKQHS010000001.1 GCA_029557915.1 Bacteroidota bacterium
GCATTGGTATAGGCGGTCACATTCGAACAGAATTTGGTCACATCGGAAATCCGGAAAGCATCCAGGCAAAAATCATTGTCCGGCTGGGCCCGGAGGAGGAAGGCAGACAAAATCCCAACACATAAATAGATATACTTCAACCTCATTCTCAGTTAATTCCACAAGTTAAACGTCAATAGGACCGCAATTGATTTCACCGGTTTTGTTTCGGAAATATTAAAATTGTGACCTTTACCCTCATAACAGACGCAATATATAGAACAATGGTTAGAAAATTCATCCCAAACCTGTTTACCCTCTTCAACCTCCTGATGGGATGCATTTCACTGTATTTTGTCTTTACCCAGCAATTCCGGATCGTATTCTGGCTGATCCTGCTGGCCGCCCTGGCGGACGTCCTCGACGGAATGGTGGCCAGGTGGCTGAAAGTGGACAGCGGCCTGGGAGAGCAACTGGATTCCCTGGCTGACGTGGTTTCTTTCGGAGTCGTGCCCGGCTCCATCCTCTTCCAGCTCATCCGGTATGCCTGGGAGTCCAATCACATGATCAGTACGGGCATGAACGGTCTATGGCTGGCATTCGGGGGGTTTATTTTTACCCTGGGGGCCGCTTTGCGGCTCGCCATTTTTAATATTGACGAAAGGCAGACCACGGAATTCATCGGGCTGGCTACCCCCGGGGCATCGGTGGTCGTGCTGGGTCTCATGCTGGTCCATGTCAAGGGGGCGGGTTTTATGTTTGACCTGTTGAGCAATGAATACGTGCTCCTTGGTTTTTCCATCCTTTTGTTTCTGCTTATGCTGGCGCCTCTCCGGATGTTCAGCCTCAAATCCATCACGAAGGATTGGAAGGCCAACGGCTTGCCCATCGCTTTTGTCCTGCTGGCCATCCCCACTGCCCTGGTTTTCGGTGGTCCGGCCCTGGTCCTACTTCCCCTGCTTTATGTACTTTTGTCGGTATATTTATTCAGAAACACATGAAGTTTAGCGCACAGATCAGGGTCATGCCGCACAAGGTTTTGCTCGATCCCCAGGGTAAAGCCGTCGGCAACAACCTCAAACGAATTGGCCTGGAGGCCTGTACCAATGTGAGGGTTGGCAAAAATATACAGATGGAGGTGGAAGCGCCGGACCAGGACAGCGCCGAAAAACTGGTACGGTCCGCCTGTGAAAAATTGCTGACCAACCCCATCATGGAATATTTCGAATATTCACTGCAAGCTCAAAACTGATGCTGTACCTGGTGCCGACACCCATCGGCGACCTGGAAGACATCACCTATCGTGCCCTGCGGGTACTCCGGTCCGTGGATTATATCCTTTCTGAAGACACCCGCACGACCCAATTCCTGCTTCAGCATTATCAGATCTCCAAAGAAACCCGGTCTTTCCATGATTTTAATGAGCATGGCCGGCTTCCGGCTGTATTGGCCGATCTCAAATCCGGTAAAAACATTGCCCTGGTGAGCGAAGCGGGCATGCCGGGCATTTCCGATCCGGGCTTCCTGCTGGTCAGGGCCTGCAGGCAGGAAGACCTTCCTCTTACCGTTTTGCCCGGACCCTGTGCCCTGATCAACGCCCTGGTTGGTTCCGGTATTCCGACCGAACCCTTTCATTTTGAAGGATTCCTGCCGCATAAAAAAGGCAGGCAGACCCGCCTGAAATACCTGTCCGGCCTGGACTGCACTTTTATCCTCTATGAATCTCCGCACCGGATCCTCCGGTGCCTGGAGGAACTGATCACGCATTGCGGACCGGAAAGACCCAGCGCGGTCTGCAGGGAACTGACCAAAAAATTTGAAGAGGTCCGGACGGCCAACCTTGGGGATCAAAAAAAATATTTTGAAAACGAAGGGGTGGTGAAGGGGGAATTTGTGGTGGTTGTTAGCGGCCGGTAAACTAATAATAAAGGCTATCGTGCACTTTAAAGTAATGGACATAGCCTTAAGCCAATTCTTAGACGGCCAAAAGGGCTACCCCTTAAAAAAAAGTAACTTTGTCAAAATTCATTTGAGTATATGATCCGGAGGACCGTTTATGGCTGCCTGGTGCTGATCGTCGCAGCCACCATGCTGGTTTCGTGTAAAAAAGACAACCCCAACTATCTTGTAGAAGTCAGCGATCCCTCTTTTTACCACCGGACCATGAAAGAAGTGACAGACATCATGGTCTATGATATTTTTTCCCCGCCCGTAGCCAGCCGGATATACAGCAGGGTGGCCATTGCGGGTTACGAGGCCATGGTACCCGGGGACGCCTCCTATTTGAGCCTGGCCGGCCAGTTGAATGCGATGGAGGCTATGCCCAAGCCGGAGGCGGGAAAAGAATATGCCTTTCCCATTTCCAGCATCAAAGCCATGATCAATGTGGGGCGGACCCTGCTTTTTTCGGAGGACAAAATGGATGCCTATGAACAGGAAATTCTGTCAGAGTACAGGAAAATAGGCGTCCCCGAAGCGGTATTGGCCCGGTCGCTTGCTTTCGGCGACAGCATCAGCGCCGCTGTCCTGAAATGGACCTCCACCGACAATTACAAGCAGTCCCGGACCTTTCCAAAATTTTCAGTCAGCAATGAGGCGGTCCGCTGGAAGCCGACCCCTCCGGCTTATATGGACGCGGTAGAACCACACTGGAATAAACAGAGGCCTTTGTGCCTGGACAGTTGCTCCCAGTTCAAGCCGAAGCCTCCGGTGCCCTTTTCCCGGGACCAGGACAGCGAATTTTATAAAATTGCAAAGGAAGTCATGGATGTGGTCAACCGGCAGGATACCACTTTTAATTCCATCGCTTCTTTCTGGGATTGCAATCCTTTTGTCATGCACCAGCACGGACATGTCATGTTTGCCACCAAAAAGATTTCTCCCGGAGGGCACTGGATCGGGGTGGCCGGGCAAATGTGTCGCCAGCTCAACAAGTCTTTCTCCGAAACCGCCGAAGTGTATGCGCTCCTGTCCATTGGCCTATACGACGGGTTTATCATCTGCTGGGATGAAAAATTCCGGAGCAACCTGGTGCGCCCGGAAACTTATATAAATGAAAACATCGATCCGGAGTGGACCCCCTTGCTGCAAACTCCGCCTTTCCCGGAACATACCTCCGGACACAGCGTCGTTTCGAGCGTTTCGGCTGAGATTTTAAGTAATCTCCTGGGGGAAAACATCGCTTTTACGGACAGCGTGGAGATTGAATATGGATTGTTTGCCCGTTCTTTTCCCAGTTTCAGGAAAGCAGCCGAAGAAGCCTGCATCAGCCGGTTTTACGGGGGCATTCATTATATGCCGGCGATTACGGAAGGGGCTACGCAGGGGATCAATCTGGGTAAATATATTCTGGAGAGATTGAAGACGAGAGTGGAGTAGTTGGTAAGTTATTCAGTTTTATTCAGTTAGCTAGTTAGCTAGTTAGCTAGTTAGCGGTTGATGGCAATATAAAAATGAGTCAGCAATTTTTTTATAATATGTTATCAGTCCGGTTAAGTTTTAACTTTGATTTTGGGTTGATTTTAAAGTTAATGGATTTGATTTTTCTCAGTTTTTTTTCTTTTTCCA
>JAKQHS010000009.1 GCA_029557915.1 Bacteroidota bacterium
ACATTGGGATCGATGCCCTGCACTTTGTTTTTAATGTCCGACATTTTTTATTTGATTTAATCTGCTTTTCGAAATTTGTATAAAATCCTGGACTTCCCCCCGGTATTTGCTCCTGGGGTATTTGGAAATGAAGGTCTCCGCGTATTTGATGGCCTCCTGGTACCGTTCTTCCTTTTTTTCAAAGATGCTTTTTTCGGCGTATAAAAAACCGGATTTGCTGATGGTGTAACGGATGTTTTCCGCTTCGCGGGTGTCGGGGAAATCCTTCAGCACATTTTCATAAGTGGTGATGGCTGCCTGGTACTGACCCATGTCAAAATATTGCTGACCCTGGCTGAAGGCTTTCGCTTCCAGTTTTTTTCTCAGTTCGTCCATCAGGCGGGTGGCTTCCTTGGTCCTTTCGCTGTTGGGATAGGTGTTGACAAAGATCTGCAACGCATCCATGGCTTTCACTGTAGGCCCCTGGTCAAGCCGGAAATTGGGGGACTGCATATAGGTGGCATAGGCGTACATATAATCCATCTCCTCCTTGTAGGGACTATAAAGAAAAGTGTTGGCAAAGTTTTTAAAAGCGGAGGCCGCTGCAACATAGTCCCGCTGATGAAAATAGGTATAGGCAAAGAGGTAGTTGAGTTGCTCAAATTCCTTGCGGCCGCGGAAGCTGCTGACCACCAGTTCAAAAAGGGTCTGGGCCTTGGAATACTCCTTTTCTTCAAAATACTCCACCGCCTTTTTGTACATGGCGTCGGTGTCGTTACTGGTCCTGACTTTCTCAAACTCGCTCTTGCAGGCAGCCAGGCTAAGCAGGGCCGTAACGAACAAAAACAAAGTCCGATTTTTGAACATGGGGGGCAAATTTAAGGTTTTTTGTGTTATCCGGCTGAAATATTTACCCTGCAGGTAATTGATATTCTGAGGATTAGGATGGTGCCCGGCTTGATTCTTTCCTTGGATGGATGGTCGTGCCGGGATTATTGCATTTCCATGGTCCCGCCTTCCCGTTTTCCCGGAGCAATTTGAACAATCCTTTTTAAGTTTACAGAAAATTAAGCAGTATGGATTTGCACGCCCCGGTGTATACCGTGATGAAGACCAACCTGGTGACCGTTTCGGAAGAGGATGACCTGGAGAAGATCATGGAAATTTTTAAAAGCCGGGGATTTCGCCATTTGCCGGTGGTCCAGTTCAAGACCCTTAAAGGCCTGATCAGCCTGTCGGACATTGCTTTCCTTTTTGATCCGCAAGCCCCGGTTTTGAGCCAGGTCCGGGACAAACTCGACGGCACCGGCCATCTTAAAGCCAAGGACCTCATGGTTTCAAGGCTGGGCAAACTGGAGCCTGCGGACCGGATCGAAGTGGCCATCGACATTTTCCTCGAGCACGCTATCCATTGCCTGCCCGTTGTCAGTGAAGGGGAATTGGTGGGGCTGGTAACTCCAAACGATATTTTGAGGGGGTTGGTTAAATGAAAGAGTGACTAGTGAAGGTTTGACTCAGAGTCAACCCTTCACACTCAGAGTCAACCCTTCACTCTCAGAGTCAACCCTTCACTGTGTAATCCTCCATGCCATCCGCCACCAGGCGGTCATTGCGCAGATGGGGTATTTTATTCTGTCCACCCAGTTTGCCCTGGTCCCGCATATACTCCCGGAAACCGTGAGGGCGCACCTGCCTTAAGCGGAGCAAACGAAGGATATTGCCCTTGATGAGGTCCAGGTAATAAATATTCTGCAGGCACATGGCGGCATCCAGGTCTTTGGCGAAGGCCTGGATATCCTCCGGGGTTTGGCTAAAATCGATAAACCATTCGTGATAGGGTTTTCCGCTATCGTCCGGATTCACCTGGGGAGCGACCGTAAACTCTTCCACGGTGCAATGGTGCTTCTCGCAGGTGGTCAATAAGGCGGTCTCCACTTCTTTTTCAATCACGTGTTCGCCGAAAGCGGAAATATACTGGCTAACGCGGCCATTGACGACAAACCGGTAGGGCCTGACGGAAACAAACTCAATGGTATCCCCGATATTGTAAGTCCACAGTCCCGCATTGGTGGAGAGCAGGATGGCATAGGTGATGCCCGGTTTTACTTCTTCGAGCGGGATCCGGAGGGAACCTCCTTTCATCAACTCTTCGATGGTAATAAATTCGTAAAAGACCCCGGCATGCGTATTCAGCAGGAGGGCGGGATCACCGGGTTCAAATTGAAATCCAATAAATCCTTCAGAGGCCGGATAGGTGTCCACCCTCGGCAGGTCCGGTCCAAACAGGCGGGCGAAATGGGATTCATAGGGTTTAAAATTGACTCCCCCGCTCACGAGCAGTTTAAGGTTTGGGAACACTTCCCGGATATGGGATTTACCGGTTTGCTGTAAAATCCTTTCGGCGAACATCTGTACCCAAGGTGGGATACCGCTGATGAGCCGGAGGTCCTGACCCAGGCATTCCCGGATGATGGCGTCCACCTTGGTGTCCCAGTCTTCGATGCAGTTGGTGGCATAACTGGGCAACTGGCTCCTTTTGAATAAAGCGGGGATATGGCGGTTTACCAGGCCCGAAAGGCGACCGGCGGGAATGTTGCCCGCCATCGACGTTTCCGGGCTGCCGGATAAAAAAATCAGTTTGCCGTCGAGGTAAGAAAAATCATTGATCTGGGCGGCGAAATTCATCACCGCGTTGCGGGCGCTGCTGAAGTGAAAAGGCATGCTTTGCCTGGACAGGGGGATGTATTTTACTCCAGAGGTCGTTCCCGAGGTTTTGGCAAAATACAAAGGCACTCCTGGCCACAGGATGTCCCTTCCGCCTTCCTTTATTTTTTGAATATAGTCCTTGAATCCTTCGTAATCCCGGATGGGCACCCTCTCCCGGTAATCGGCGTAGGAACGTATGCTTTCAAATTGGTGGTCCTTCCCAAAAAGGGTAAAGCGCGCCCGCCGGATCAACGTTTTGAATACGTTCTTTTGGCCGGCTTCCGCATTTTGCGCCATCGATTTCACAGCCTGGTGTATAAGCTGTCCAAACGGCTTTACAATCGATGACTTCCAAGCTGCCATATCCCGATCAGGTCATTTGTGCGTCCAGTTTTTCCGCGAAAGCATCGAGGGTCATGGCGCCCTGGTCCCC
>JAKQHS010000010.1 GCA_029557915.1 Bacteroidota bacterium
ACATTGGGATCGATGCCCTGCACTTTGTTTTTAATGTCCGACATTTTTTATTTGATTTAATCTGCTTTTCGAAATTTGTATAAAATCCTGGACTTCCCCCCGGTATTTGCTCCTGGGGTATTTGGAAATGAAGGTCTCCGCATATTTGATGGCCTCCTGGTACCGTTCTTCCTTTTTTTCAAAGATGCTTTTTTCAGCATATAAAAAACCGGATTTGCTGATGGTGTAACGGATATTTTCCGCTTCGCGGGTGTCCGGGAAATCTTTCAGCACGTTTTCAAAAGTGGTAATGGCTGCCTGGTACTGGCCCATGTCAAAATATTGCTGACCCTGGCTGAAGGCCTTCGCTTCCAGTTTTTTTCTCAGTTCGTCCATCAGGCGAGTGGCTTCCTTGGTCCTTTCGCTGTTGGGATAGGTGTTGACAAAGATCTGCAAAGCATCCATCGCTTTCACCGTAGGCCCCTGGTCGAGCCGGAAATTGGGGGACTGCATATAGGTGGCATAGGCGTACATATAGTCCATCTCCTCCTTGTAAGGACTGTATAGAAAAGTGTTGGCAAAGTTCTTGAAGGCGGAGGCTGCGGCGACATAATCCCGCTGATGAAAATAGGTATATGCAAAGAGGTAGTTGAGTTGCTCAAACTCCTTGCGTCCGCGGAAGCTGCTGACTACCAGTTCAAAAAGGGTCTGGGCCTTGGAATACTCCTTTTCTTCAAAATACTCCACCGCCTTTTTGTACATGGCATCGGTGTCGTTGCTGGTTCTGACTTTCTCAAACTCGCTCTTGCAGGCGGCCATGCCAAGCAGGGCAACCAACAAAAACAAAGTCCAATTTTTAAACATGGGGGGCAAATTTAAGGTTTTTTGTGTTATCCGGCTGAAAAATTTACCCTGCAGGTAATTGATATTCTGAGGATTAGGTAGGTGTTCAGTTTCATTCCTTCCATGGATGAATGGTTGTGTGGGAATTAAGGCATTTTCATGGTCCGGCCTTCCCGTTTTCCCGGGGCAATTTGAACAATCCTTTTTAAGTTTACAGAAAATTAAGCTGTATGGATTTGCACGCCCCGGTGTATACCGTGATGAAGACCAACCTGGTGACCGTTTCGGAAGAAGATGACCTTGAGAAGATCATGGAAATTTTTAAAAGCCGGGGATTTCGCCATTTGCCGGTGGTCCAGTTCAAGACCCTGAAAGGCCTGATCAGCTTGTCGGACATTGCTTTCCTTTTTGATCCGCATTCCCCGGTTTTGAGCCAGATAAGGGACAAGCTCGACGGCACCGGCCATCTTAAAGCCAAGGACCTCATGGTCTCAAGGCTGGGTAAACTGGAGCCTACGGACCGGATCGAAGTGGCCATCGATATTTTCCTCGAACACGCTATCCATTGCCTGCCCGTGGTCAGTGAAGGGGAATTGGTGGGGCTGGTGACTCCAAACGATATTTTGAGGGGCTTGGTTAAGTGAAAGTTACGAGTGAAAGGTACGAGTTGAAAGGTTGACTCTGAGTCAACCTTTCACTATATATCGCTCCATTTCATCCGCCACCAGGCGGTCATTGCGGAGATGGGGTATTTTATTTTGTCCTCCCAGTTTGCCCAGGTCTCGCATATATTCCCGGAAGCCGTGAGGGCGCACCTGCCTCAAGCGGAGCAAACCAAGGATATTGCCTTTGATGAGGTCCAGGTAATAAATATTCTGCAGGCACATGGCGGCATCCAGGTCCCTGGCGAAGGCCTGCATATCCTCGGGGGTTTGGCTAAAATCGATAAACCATTCGTGATAGGGTTTTCCGCTATCGTCCGGATTTACCTGGGGAGCGACCGTAAACTCTTCCACGGTGCATTGGTGCTTTTCGCAGGTTGCCAATAAAGCGGTCTCCACTTCTTTTTCAATCACATGTTCGCCGAAAGCGGAAATATACTGGCTTACGCGGCCATTGACGACAAACCGGTAGGGCCTGACGGAAACAAACTCAATGGTATCCCCGATATTGTAAGTCCACAGTCCCGCATTGGTGGAGAGCAGGATGGCATAAGTGATGCCTGCTTTCACTTCTTCGAGTGGGATCCGGTGGGAGCCTCCTTTTGTCAGCTCTTCGATGGTAATAAATTCGTAAAAGACTCCAGCGTGCGTATTCAGCAGGAGGGCGGGATCACCGGGTTCATATTGAAATCCTATAAATCCTTCCGAAGCCGGATAGGTGTCCACCCTGGGCATGTCCGGTCCAAACAAGCGGGCGAAATGGGATTCATAGGGTTTAAAATTGACTCCCCCGCTCACGAGCAGTTTCAGGTTTGGAAAGACCTCTCTGATGTGGGATTTACCGGTTTTCTGCAAAATCCGTTCAGCAAACATCTGTACCCAGGGTGGGATTCCGCTGATGAGGCGGAGGTCATGACCCAGGCATTCCCCGATGATGGCGTCCACCTTGGTGTCCCAGTCCTCGATGCAGTTGGTGGCATAACTGGGCAACTGGCTCCTTTTGAATAAAGCGGGGATATGGCGGTTCACCAGGCCAGAAAGGCGACCGGCGGGGATATTGCCGGCCATCGACGTTTCGGGGCTGCCGGATAAAAAAATCAGTTTGCCGTCGAGGTAAGAAAAATCATTGATCTGGGCGGCGTAATTCATCACCGCGTTGCGGGCGCTGCTGAAGTGAAAAGGCATGCTTTGCCTGGACAGGGGAATGTATTTTACTCCCGAGGTCGTTCCTGATGTTTTGGCAAAATACAAAGGCACTCCCGGCCAAAGGATGTCCCTTCCACCCTCCTTTATTTTTTGAATGTAGTCCTTAAATCCTTCGTAATCCCGGATCGGCACCCGTTGCCGGTAATCGGCATAGGAACGAATGTTTTGAAATTCATGGTCCTTCCCAAAATGGGTGAAGCGCGCCCGCCGGATCAGTGTTTTGAATACGTTTTGCTGGCCGGTCACCGCATGGAGGGCCATCGATTTCACAGCCTGGTGTATAAGCTGTCCAAACGGCTTTACAATCGATGACTTCCAAGCTGCCATATCCCGATCAGGTCATTTGTGCGTCCAGTTTTTCCGCGAAAGCATCGAGGGTCATGGCGCCCTGGTCCCC
>JAKQHS010000026.1 GCA_029557915.1 Bacteroidota bacterium
TTTCTGGTATGAGACGGTAGGATATCGCAAGGGCCGGTCCAGGGTAGCGGTTTGGGCTTATCGCTAATCCAAAATGACGACAGGAATTAAACCTTTTGGAATCATTCCATTCCAACCAATTCAAAAGCTGAAATGAAAACAATCCTCGCTTTCTTAACCTCAACCTCAACCTTAACCTTAACCTTTGCCTTTACTCCATCTGTCCAATCCCAACAATTTCCTCCCCAACTCATTCAATTCGGCAACCGGATATTTATTTTGTTCCCAGCCCCTGGGATCTCCGGGAAAGGCATAACCCTCGGGGGCGATCCTTTCCTTCCAGGATTTGATGCGCCACTGGCGGAGGGCTTCGTTGTTTTCTTCGGCGGGCATCATCGAAATGTATTGGGCGATGCGCACCTTGTCTTTGCTGTGATTGGGCCGGATGCCGTGGGGTTGCATACTATGAAAAATTAGCAGGTCGCCGGCCTCGAGTCTGACTTTTACCAACTGGTCTTCAAAGCCGGTGATATCCGGTTTGAAGCGGTCCCGGTCGGCGGGCTGACTGAGTTTCCAGGTATCGTAGGTGCGGAACAGTTCCGGGATGCACTGGAATCCGCCCATGTTTTCATCCGTCTGATCCGCAAGGGCCAGCACTCCCTGGACGTTTTGCGGTTTGGTTTCGGGATCGTAATCCCAGTGGATAAACCCCTTAAAAGTATCCCCCGGACGAAGGGGAAAATTCAGATTGGCGCGGTCGATGGTCACCCATAATTGATCCGTACCCCAGATATCCGTAAAGGCCTCATAAACCCTTTGCGTCTGGCGGTTGTCCCACAATCTCTGATGGTTGTACACTTCAACCATCCCGCTGCCCACCAGTTCTTTCATCTTCATTTCCGCCCTGGGGGCACCGTACCAGGTGGCAGGATCATCCGGTTTTTTATCCTCAAATTCCCAGACAAAAGCCGCCGTCCTCAGGGCTTGTTCCCTGGGCACCGCATTTTTGACCACCACGTAGCCATTATGAACCCAGAACTGCCAGTCGGTTTCACTGAGTACCTTGAGCGGTTTGCCATTGGAGCGGTCGTTGAGCATGATCCGGCTGCTCATCACCGTGGAGGGGTTGCCGGGAATATCCTTGTGGGCATTTGTCGCGGCCATGGTTTGCGGAGTATCCGGATTCATAAGATCTTATTTATTTTAAACAAATGTAATGACAGGGCGGCCAATACAGGGCATCCGTTCACCGGCCGGGTCATGGAAATGTAATTATATGAAAATAGAAGTTATTTAAAACAATTTATGAAATTTATCACTCTGGGATAAAATAAGAGTATTCTCTGCAGGAAATCCGGCTTTAATCCATGTACTTAAAAGAAATATCCTTGATTTTCAGGGTCCGTATTGTTATATTTGGTTCAAACTCTCTCGTTATGAAATTCCTCTTGGTTCTTTGTGTCGTACTATTAATCCCTCTGAGCTCCTGCAATAAAGCCGAACTAACCGAGGAAGCCTCCTCCAGCAGCCTGGACTGCAAAGCCACTACCAAAGCCGTAGTGAGAAAACAAAGTCTCAATGAAAACGGCTCAGAATTCTTTTATTACCTGGCTGTGGACACCAATATCGGCGGAAGTAATTTGGTTTTCCCCTCTTACCTGGACCCAAACTACCGGGTGGATGGCAAACAACTGGAGATCCGCTACAATACCACTTCTCTCAAGCATACTTTCGTAGTTTGCGTCGCCGGGCACAATTTTGACCCGAATAATCCGGACGAACAATCCATGCCGGTGGTCAATGTTTGTAAGGCATCCGCCACGCTTTAAGATTTTCCTGCAAGACTCCTCTTGCTGGCCCCGGGGGGCTTGATGGACAATTGATCTGAAACGTTATTTTAATATCTCAGAATTTTTGCTCCCTTCACCCTTCACCCTTTAACCCTTCTCCCTCTTTTCGCTCCCTTCGCCCTTCGCCTTTTTCCGTTCGCCCTCTTCCCGCTCCCTTCACCCTTTACCTTTCGCCATTCACCTTTTTCGCTCCCTTCACCCTTCGCCTTTTACCCTTCGCCCTCTTTTCGCTCCCTTCCCCCTTCGCCCTTCCTCCTCCGCGAACGCGGGATCTTGGCTTCCGTAGTTCCCCCTCCTTTTGACTATCCCGATAAGCCGATTTTGACCATTTTTGTACCTGAAATCTCAAGCTTATATGTCAACATTATTCGATAAAGTATGGGATGCCCATATCGTCAGGCGTATTGAAGACGGTCCGGACGTTTTGTTCATAGACCGTCATTTTATACACGAAGTGACCAGCCCGGTTGCTTTCCTGGGCCTGGAAAACCGGGGCATGAAGGTCATGTATCCCGAGCGCACTTTCGCCACGGCCGACCACAATACCCCCACCATCAACCAGCACCTTCCGGTAAAGGACCCCCTCTCCGCCAATCAGCTTGAAACCCTGGAAAGGAATACCGCCAAATACGGCATCTCGTACTGGGGCCTGGGAAATCCTAAAAACGGGATCGTCCATGTCATCGGGCCCGAAAACGGGATCACCCAGCCCGGCATGACGATTGTCTGCGGAGATTCCCATACCTCCACGCATGGGGCTTTCGGCGCCATTGCCTTTGGTATTGGGACTTCGGAAGTCGAAATGGTCCTGGCTTCCCAGTGCATCATGCAACCCAAACCCAAAAAAATGAGGATTACGGTCAGCGGCAAGCTCAGCAGGGGTGTGGTGCCTAAGGATGTCATCCTGTACATCATCTCCCAGACCACAGCCAGCGGAGCCACCGGTTATTTTGTGGAATACGCTGGGGAAGTCTTTGAGGATATGAGTATGGAAGGCCGCATGACCGTCTGCAATATGAGCATCGAAATGGGGGCCCGGGGAGGCATCATTGCTCCGGACGAAACCACCTTCAGTTATATGAAAGGAAGGGACAAGGCGCCCAAAGGAAAGGACTGGGATGAGGCCCTGGTTTATTGGAAAACGCTTAAAACCGATCCCGGTGCTGTTTTTGACAAAGAATACCATTTCAACGCCTCCGATATTGAACCCATGATCACTTATGGCACTAACCCGGGTATGGGTGTGGGGATCAGCCACCACGTACCCCTGGCCGGGACGGTGGACAGCAATAAAACCACCTATGACAAAGCCCTGCATTATATGGGTTTTGAAGAAGGCCAGTCCATGATCGGCAAAAAAGTGGATTATGTGTTTATCGGCAGCTGTACGAACGGTAGAATCGAAGATTTCAGGGCTTTCGCTTCGATTGTGAAGGGCAGGAAAAAAGCGGATCATGTCACCGCCTGGATCGTGCCCGGTTCCCATATCGTAGAACAACAAATTAAAGCGGAAGGGATCCTGGATATCCTTACGGAAGCCGGTTTTACCCTTCGTCAACCCGGGTGTTCAGCCTGCCTGGCTATGAATGACGATAAAATTCCGGCCGGCAAATATGCGGTCAGCACGAGCAACCGGAATTTCGAAGGCCGCCAGGGCCCCGGCGCGAGGACCATGCTGGCCAGTCCCCTGGTTGCAGCCGCAGCCGCCATCACCGGGGTCGTCACCGATCCGAGAACCTTGCTCAACAATAATTGAACCCAGACCCGTCACAATAACAAAAAATGGCTTACGATAAATTCACCGTCCTTCGCAGCACCGCGGTTCCCATGCCCATCGAGAACGTCGATACCGACCAGATCATTCCGGCCCGTTTTCTCAAAGCCACCGAACGAAAAGGTTTCGGAGACAACCTGTTCAGGGACTGGAGATATCACCCCGACAACAGCCCCAAAGCCGATTTTGTGCTGAACAATCCAACCTATTCCGGCAAGATCCTGGTGGGAGGAAAAAATTTCGGCAGCGGAAGCAGCCGGGAACATGCCGCCTGGGCCATTTACGATTATGGTTTCCGTTGCGTGATCTCCAGCTTTTTTGCGGATATTTTTAAGAACAATTCCATGAATATCGGCTTGTTGCCCGTCACGGTTTCAGAAGCGTTTCTGGATAAAATATTCAGAGCCATCGAGGCGGACCCCAAAGCCGAATTTGAAGTCAGCCTGCCTGACCAAACCGTCACCATCCTTGCGTCCGGCGAAAAGGAATCCTTTGCCATCACCGGATATAAAAAACACAACCTGATGAACGGATACGATGATATCGATTTCCTTCATTCCATGGAAACGGAGATCAGGGATTTCGCCCAAAAGCACTCGCTCTGAACCGGATGAATCCCGCCAGAAGGCATATTGAAATCATGGACACCACCCTGAGGGATGGTGAACAAACCAGCGGGATTTCCTTCTCCGCTTATGAAAAACTCACCATCGCCCAGATCCTGCTCACGGAGGTACAGGTGGATCGCATTGAAATCGCCTCCGCACGGGTATCCGAAGGAGAATTTGAAGCGGTAAAAAAGATCACCTCATGGGCCGCCAGCCAGGGTTATATCGACCGGGTGGAGGTCCTCACTTTTGTGGACGGAAATGCCTCTATCGACTGGATGCTCAAAGCCGGGGCGAAAGTGATGAACCTGCTTACCAAGGGATCCCTGAACCACCTCACCCACCAGCTTAAAAAAACACCGGAGCAGCACTTCAGTGAGATCGGGGAAGTGCTGAAAAAGGCCATGGAAATGGGCCTGGCATGTAACGTTTACCTGGAAGACTGGAGCAACGGCATGCGGCATTCCCCGGAATATGTATTCCGTTTCCTTGATTTTCTGGTCACTCAACCGGTAAAAAGGATTCTTTTGCCTGATACCCTCGGGGTACTGGTCCCTTATGAGACCCATGAATACATACACCGTACCGTGCAGCTTTATCCCGGAGTGCATTTTGATTTTCACGGCCACAACGATTATGACCTGGGTACCGCCAATGCCCTTGAAGCCGTTCGGGCAGGCGTGCATGGACTGCATCTCACCGTCAACGGCATGGGCGAGCGGGCAGGCAACGCCCCCCTGGCCAGCGTGATCGCGGTCCTGAAAGATTATGTGAAAGACGTGGAAACCTCCGTGGACGAAAAATCCCTGTATACCACGAGCAAGCTGGTGGAAACCTTTTCCGGCTTCCGGATCCCGGCCAATAAACCCATCGTTGGGGAAAATGTCTTCACCCAGACGGCAGGCATCCATGCAGACGGCGATAAGAAAAGCAACCTTTATTTCAATGCCCTGTTGCCGGAACGTTTTGGCAGGCAGCGCCTATACGCCCTGGGCAAAATGAGCGGCAAGGCCAATATTGAAAACAACCTTCGCGAATTGGGCATTTCCCTTTCCGAGGAAGACCTAAAGAAAGTCACCCAGCGCATCATTGAACTCGGCGACCGCAAAGAAGTGGTCACCCAGGCCGATCTGCCCTATATCATCTCGGATGTACTGGATAGCAGCAACCTGGAGGAGAAAGTCCGCATTGAAAATTATGTACTGACCCATTCCAAGGGACTAAGGCCTTCTGTGACCCTGCGCCTGAATTACCAAGGCGAGGAATTTGAAGAGTCCGCCCAGGGGGATGGCCAATACGACGCTTTCATGAACGCCATCAAGAAAGTCTATAAAATCAAAAACATCGACCTGCCCCTGCTGGCGGATTATTACGTACACATTCCCCCGGGCGGTAAATCCGACGCCCTTTGTGAAACCATCATCACCTGGAAAAAAAACGGAAAGGAATTCAAGACCCACGGATTGGACAGCGATCAGACGGTTTCGGCGATCAAGGCGACCCAGAAGATGCTGAATCAGATATAGTGGTCAGTGGGTCAGTAGTCAGTTTGCAAGTTACCAAGTTAGCAAGTTGGAAAGTTAACTGATGGTAATCCGCGGCAGCTCCCCCTTTAAGGGATCAAGGGGCGTGCGGAAGAAGGCTTTACTAAGTTTGCAAGTTTGTAAGTTTAGCAGTTCTTAATCGTTAAAGGATGTCCTTGATTTTGGAACGGATCGAAGCCTTATTGTCCGGCAATGACCTTCGCACCATTGGCAAGGTCCGTGAAATCATTCCACTGATCAGGAATCAGTCGGATTTCGATGCATTGTTCTCATTTATGTCCCATCACGACCGGGTCATCCGGATGCGGGCTGCCGATGCGGTCGAAAAGATAAGCCTGGGGCATCCGGAATACCTTCAGGTCCATGTAGCTGAATTGTTTGATCTCAGCCATTCCGCCGTGGACAAAGAATTTAAATGGCACCTCGCCCTCCTCTTGTCCCGGCCCGTATTCTCAAAGAACGAAGCGGAGTTTGCCTGGGCTATCCTGGAGCGTTGGGCAATCGATAAATCGAACTCGAAGATCGTTCGGGTCAATGCCCTGGAGGGCTTATACCATCTTTTCCTTCAGGTAACCTCCAGGTTGCTCCCATTTCTGCAATTGCTGAACAAGCTGGCTGATGAAAACATTCCTTCCATCAATGCGCGGATCCGGAAGATCAGAAGACATCTGCCAACTTAACCCATTCCTCCTTCTCCCTTCGCCTTTCCTCCTTTACCTTTCGCCTTCCTCCCTTCCTCCTTATTTTTGCCCCTCATGCTTCAGGCAATCCGCTTTTATTTTTTTAATCTGTGGTATTGGTTATCCCTGGCCTGGATTGCCCGGGTTTTGTTTGTGGCCTTTTACTGGAAGGATTATCCCGGGGACAAATGGTCAAGTCTCAGGGATTGTTTTATTTATGGCCTGAGGCTAGACCTTTCCTTTGCCTCTTATATTCTCTCCTTTTTATTCCTGATGTGGTTTATCTATTATACCAGCCGCGCCTCCCTGTTTTTCAAAGCGTACCGGACATTTGGGATGATTGCCCTGGCCGCTGTCCTGTTGATCACCCTTGCGGATGTCGCCATCTACGCTCATTGGCAAATGAAAATCAATATGACCGCCCTTCAGTTTGCCCTCCATCCCCGGGAGGTCATGGCCAGTATTGGCAGCGATGACAACCTGCCCCTGCTCGCTTTCCTGTTTATCGTCCTGATCTTCGTTTTTGGACGGTGGTGGTGGTGGCTTTGCCAAAAGCTCCGGACCACCTTGGCGGCAGGATGGCGCATGATCCTTTCCGCTTTTGCGGGTTTTCTGGTCATTAGCGGATGGTCCGTTCTGGGCATACGCGGTGGACTTCAACTGGAACCCATCAATCAAAGCGCGGTCTATTTCTCGGAACAGGCCATATACAACCATACCGCGGTAAATGCGTCCTGGAACCTGCTGAACAAATGGGTCAACAACCGGGAAGGCGACAACCCCTATCACTATGGCTCCGGGGAAGAAGTCCAAAACAGCTTGAATACCTTTTATGGCGATACCCCATCAGTGGTCCCCTTGACCGATTCCGGGATCAAACCGAATATCGTTTTTATCATTCTCGAAGGATTTACTGCAGACGTGATCCGGGCTTTTGGAGGGGAATCCGGCCTCACCCCCACCCTGGATAGCCTGGTCCAAACCGGCCTGATCTTTACCCGTTTTTATTCAAACGGGGACCGGACCTACAAAGGCCTGCCTTCCATCCTCAATGCCTGGCCGACTCAGGCCAGCTCTTCAGTCACCCAGAACCCGGATAAGACCGGGGCCCTTCCTTCTTTCTCCAAAACGCTGGCAAACTCGGGATATCATTCCAGCTTTTATTACGGAGGGGAATCCGAATTTGCAAATATCAAATCCTACCTGCTCAATACCGGTTTTGACAAAATCATCGACATCAAGGAATTCCCATCTTCTTACCGTGGGTTAAAATGGGGGGTGTCCGATCATTATGTTTTTGAACGGATGAGCAAAGATCTGACCGAGGCAAAACAACCTTTTTTCAGTTGCATCCTCACCCTGAGCAGCCATGAGCCCTACGATATCCCGGTCGAACCCTTCCTGAAGAGTAAAGCCATCCCGGACCTGTTCCGGAACACGGTCTATTATACCGATTGGAGCCTCGCCCGCTTCCTCACTTTATCCAAAGACCAGCCCTGGTTTAAGTCCACGCTCTTTGTGCTGACCGCCGATCATGGAAACGCCATGCCCAGGGATTATAAAAATAATTACGACCCGGGCCGGTTTAAAATCCCGATGTTGATATTCGGCGACCCCCTTAGGGAGGAATGGAAAGGAAAAGTGGTGGATAAGACGGGTTCCCATACCGACCTTGCCGCCACGCTTTTGCAAAACCTTGAATTGAATACAGAGGCTTTCCGGTATTCCCGGAATTTGCTTTCCAGGGATCTTGCGGGACGGGCTTTTTATACTTTTGACAATGGCTTTGGCCTGATCGACGAGTCCTCCACGCTGGTTTATGATCATGTTGGAGGCCGGGTTCTGATAAAGGAAGGGCCTGTGACGGACTCCTTATTGACTTTAGGAAAACATTTGCTGCAGGGCACATTTAATCCCTTATAATCATACCTTACCACCAATTCAATGCTCAAATCTTAATTCTTTAATTCTTTAATTCTTAATTTCATCAATGCTTTCCCCTAAACTGAAATTTCTGCTCTGCTGCCTGCTGATCCTTTCTGTATGCTCGGCCTGCAAAAAAGAAAAGGCCCAAATTGCCTTTGATACCTGGGAAATTAAAGGCGGGGATAGGGGCAGCCGCAATTATTCATCCCTGGATCAGATCAATACCAACAATGTGGCCTCCCTCCAGTTGGCCTGGACCTATTTCGGGAGGGATGCCGATTCCCTGAACCGGAGCCAGATCCAATGCAGCCCGATCATCGTCGATTCCATTTTATACGGGACCACGCCCGGGCTGGACCTGTTTGCTCTACATGCTGGAACAGGTAAGGAAATCTGGAGAAGCAGGGCCTCGGGCCGCAATCTGCCGGGTCTCGGGGTAAACCGTGGGGTGATGTACTGGACGGATGGATTTCAAAAAAGGATCTTTTTTTCCTTTGGCCACCGCCTGTTTTGTTACGATGCCATGACCGGCGCCTCCGTACTCGATTTTGGGGAATTGGGCAGTATCGATATGCACGATGGTCTGGGAGAAGATGCCGACAGCCTCCTGTTGATGGCCAATACTCCAGGCATTGTTTATAAAAACCTGATCATCATGGGTTCCAGGGTTTCTGAAGGGCCCGATGCCGCTCCCGGTTATATCCGGGCCTATGATGCCCTCTCCGGTAAACTGGTCTGGGTCTTTCATACCATACCCCATCCGGGGGAACCGGGTTATGAAACCTGGCCGCCTGACGCCTGGACGAAAGTGGGCGGGGCGAATAACTGGGCGGGGATGTCCCTGGATACGGCCCGGGGCATCGTTTATATCCCTACCGGCTCGGCAGCTTTTGATTTTTATGGCGGAAACCGCAAAGGGAAAAACCTGTACGCAAACTGTATCCTGGCCCTGGAGGCCGCTACCGGAAAACTCAAATGGCATTATCAGACCACCCATCACGATATCCTGGACCGTGACCTTCCTTCCCCGCCGGTATTGGTCCAGGTCAAAAGGGACGGAAAGACCATCGATGCCGTTGCCCAGGCTACCAAACAGGGATATTTATTTGTGCTGGACCGGGATACCGGAGAGCCCCTTTTTCCTGTTGAAGAAAGGCCTGTGCCCGCCTCGGAATTGCCGGGTGAAGAAGCTTGGCCCACCCAACCCTTTCCTGTCAAACCCAAACCCTACGCCCGCCAGGAATTTACAGAAGACCTGATCAACGACCTGGATTCGGCAAATCACGATTATCTCAAAAAACAATTTGCCTTATTGAGGACCGGCGGACCCTACCTGCCTCCCGGGGTGAAACCCGGTATCGTGTTCCCAGGTTATGACGGAGGGGCGGAATGGGGCGGACAGTCCTACGATCCGGAAACCGGGATATTTTATATCAACAGTAATGAAATGCCCTGGATCCTCACCATGGTTGACCTGACCCCGGACAAAACGATGGACAATGCCAAAAACTATGCCCGGGGCTTGTTTTTAAGAAATTGTGCCATTTGCCATGGCGCCGACCTGAAAGGGGACGGAGGCAAGGTCTATCCACCGATCGATCAAACCATCAAAAAATATTCGGTTCCGGAATTAAGGGCTTTGCTGCGCGAAGGCCGCCGCCTCATGCCCGCCTTCCGGCATTTGGATTCCCTCGACAAGGATGCGATCATTGCCTTTATCCGCAACGAAGCCATTCCCATGCGAAGGGCAGCCACCTCTTACCGTCCCGAAGTGCCCTACAGCATGACCGGTTACAACCGGTTTACCGGCCTGGACGGACACCCCGCGGTAAAGCCACCCTGGGGCACCCTCAATGCAATCAATCTTAATACGGGTGAATATGAGTGGACGGTTCCGCTCGGAGAAGTCGATTCCCTCACGAAAAAAGGGATACCGGTGACGGGGACCGAAAATTATGGAGGTCCTCTCAACACTCAGGGGGGCCTTATTTTCATTGCGGCGACCAAGGATGAAAAATTCCGTGCTTTCGACAAGGCGACCGGCAAGGTGCTCTGGGAATACCAATTACCTGCAGGGGGATACGCGACGCCGGCTACTTATCAGGTCCACGGCAAACAATATGTGGTGATTGCGGCCGGAGGGGGTAAAATGGGAACAAAGTCGGGAGACCGGTATCTGGCTTTTTCGCTCCAGTAGCGGGCAAATTTATTTGCCCCAACACCGTTATTCCCAAGATAAATAGCGGGCAAATTCATTTGCCCCACACCCTTATTCCCAAGGTAAATAGCGGACAAATTTATTTGCCCCAACACCGTTATCGCAAGATAGATAGATAGATAGATAGATAGCGGGCAAATTTATTTGCCCAAAACCGTTGCCCCGAATATGCAGCGGGCAAATTTAGGTAGATCAAAACCCAAAATCAGAGAGCCCGGCGGACTTGCCTTATTTTTTAAAAGAAAGCAGAGGGATCATGCTGTGAAAAGCTAATTCCCGGGTAACGCTTTTTCCAAAAAGCCTTTCCAAAAAAGTCGGCTGATGGGTAAACATGGCCAGCATGTCCGCATGCGTATCTGCGATAAAGTCTTCGATGGCCTCTTCTACATTCTCGCTCTCCCGGAAATCCAGGGTCAACTTGGTGTAATCATACTTTGTCCTGAGTTCATTTTTCAGCGCCTCCCTGTCCAGGCCCACGGGTGCAGCCGTCGAATGAATATGCAGGATATGGATCGAAGCGTCAAATCCCCGGCAAAACCGGATCAGGGTTTCCATTTCGCCTCCGATATCGTTCAGATCGGAAGCATAAACAAGGTGCTGAACCGGTTTAAATCGGGCATGTTCGGGAACGGTGATGACGGGAACATCAATTTTCCCGATGACGGCCGCCGAGTTGCTTCCCATCAGCACCTTTTTCATTCCACTGGCGCCTTTGGTTCCCATCACAATGAGGTCCACGGGATGATGCTGAAGGTAATGCCCGATCATGTCCTGGACCGGATGTCCCGTAACCAGCTTATAGCTTACGTTCACCGAAGGCCCTTCCATTTTCCTCAGTTCATGCATTTTCACAATCAGGTCATTTTTTGCCCCGTCCTCCATGGCTTCGAGGATTTGATGGGTTTTCATGGCTGCCATAGCATGCGGGGGTCCTTCAATAGACAAGGCATGAAACAGAACCAGCTCAGCCCCCGTATGCTGGGCAAACTCTGCGGCATAACGGATGGCCACGGAAGCCGGTTTTGAAAAATCAGTGGGAACAAGAATTTTCATGATCAACAGGGTTACTTATCAATTATGATTTTCAAATAAAGCATTCTGTTTGAAGGTATTCGGTGCAAAAGATCACCCGGCTTGCTGATAGGAATCATAGGTCATGCCGCCGGTGGCTTTTGCAGGTCTGGCCTTTAAAGGACAAAAACAAAGATGCATATAAATAAACAACTTTTCACCGGCACTTCCCACGGACTCCGCCTTGGAATGCATGGATTTAATATCTTGATTTATGAAATCCCCGATGGCCTGTTTTACCAAAGCCATGTACCCATACCGGCTGACTACCCTGTGTATTTTTTTATTGGCTTGCTTCAATCAATGCCGCCAGGCCATTCCGGTCTCCCGGACTGATTCTTTCCGGACCCTGGCCACGCTTCCGGCTAAGCTCACCGTAACGTCCGGGCTGGCGCCAGCAGGAGAAGGGACCGTATATGTTCACAATGACAGCGGAAACTCTCCAGAACTTTACGAGATCAATCCGGGAGACGGCCAAATCATTCGCACCATCCGGATCAGCGGCAGGCGAAATACCGACTGGGAAGAATTGGCCTGGGACAGCAGCTTTTTGTATATCGGTGATTTTGGCAACAATTCAGGAAGGCGAAAAGACCTTGCCATTCTTAAAGTCAGCAGGGCCGAGATCGTTTTCCGCGATACCGTGTCCGCCGGCCTGATTTCATTTCACTACCCTGAACAAACCCGATTTACATGGAGCAGGGCACACGATTTTGACTGCGAAGCCATGATCGCCATAGGCGACTCTCTTTACCTGTTTACTAAAAACCGCGGAGACCTGGGAACGGATATTTACCGCTTGCCCGGGGATACAGGGACTTATGCGGCCCTGCATGTAGGACATTTTAATACCCGGGGCCTGGTCACCGCGGCCGACCTGCTGCACAGGGCAAAAAATACCCTGGTCCTGCTGGGCTATGAAACAGGTCAAAGGCAAAACAAGACCTTTCTCTGGATCGCAGAGGATATTGAGGGTACCCATTTTCTTGGAGGACGTTGGCATCGAAGGGACCTGACCTTTAATCTCCAGGCTGAGGCCATTCTATTTACCTCCGACTCCACCCTGCTGATGACCAATGAACAGGAAGGAGGGAAGGGTGGCAGAATCCATGAATTGCGCCTCAGCGCAGCCCCTCTTAACCCTATCCAGTGAACGGTCCTAACTTGTCAACTTAACCATCGTCCGGGCAAAGCCTTGTCAATTTTTCAATTCTTTGTTAAAAATTTTTTAATAAAACTGACAAATTTTCAGAGAAAAAGGATTGGCATTTCAATTGCGGGAATATTCATGTGCTAAGGCACAATCGGTTTTATAAAAGCCATTTATTAATTGTTTTAATTTATTTTTTAACCTTTAAAATCTGGTAATTATGACGCTGATCAAAAGCAATCCAATCCTTCCGGGATTTCCCAGGCTCTTTGATGATTTTTTTACCAAAGACGTTTTTGACTGGGGATTCCAGAACTATTCCTCCACCCAATCGACCCTGCCCACCGTAAACGTCATTGAAAACAATGACGCCTTTACTGTGGAGATGGCTGCTCCGGGCATGGAGAAAAAGGATTTTCAGATCGAACTGAACAACGAGACCCTGACCATTTCGTCCCAGAAAGAGGAACGCAACGAACTCAGTGAGGGCGACCGGTATACCCGCCGGGAGTTCAGTTATCAGTCTTTTGTCCGTTCATTCCACCTGCCCAAGTCCGTGGTGGACGAATCCAAAATCAAGGCGAAGTACGAGAACGGTATTCTGAGGGTTCTGATTCCCAAGCGTGAAGAAGCCAAAACGCTGCCTCCGCGCCAGATTGCCATCGCCTGAAAAAATTTGCGGCTGGCCGGAAGGCCAGCCCTTTTTCCTGTTCTTTACAGATTTCTTTTTAATAATAAGAGTTTCATTTAATCTATTCCTTGTGTCATTCAAAGACTCAAATTAAAAAGCTATGATATCCAATCCATTTCATCGAATCAAATCCATAAACAGAACCTTTGTCCTTTCCGGGATGATTGCCCTGTCCGTCACCACAGCCACCCTGCTGCTGTTTACCTGGCTCCATCCCGGTCTTGGTAAAACCATTAAAATTGAACACATCACCGGATCCTCAGCATCTCCCGCGGTATTTACCCTGGATGAAAAGGGCGAACCCCTGGTTCTGGATTTTACCAAGGTGGCTGCCCAGGTGATGGATGCGGTAGTCCATATTAAGTCAACCCAGACTGCCATACCCCCAAGCCCCCGCAATCCTTACGAGGGCGCGCCGAATCCTTATGAGGAATTTTTTAAGAATGATCCTTTCCGGGACTTTTTCAATCCGCGTTTCTTTTACCAGCAACCCGGACCGAGGAATCATAATCAGCCCCAGGTGCGGGTAGGCCAGGGCAGCGGGGTGATCATCAGTGAGGACGGATACATCGTGACCAACAATCACGTGGTTGCCGATGCGGATGACCTCGAAGTCACCCTGCACGATAACCGGACTTACAAGGCAACCGTGGTGGGGACCGACCCCACGACCGATCTTGCCCTGATTCAAATAAAGGAGAAAAACCTGCCCACTCTTGCCTTTGTCAACTCCGATGCGGTCAAAGTCGGAGAATGGGTCCTGGCGGTAGGCAATCCCTTTAACCTGACCTCCACCGTGACCGCAGGAATTGTCAGCGCAAAAGGAAGAAATATCAATATCCTGAAAGAACAGTTCGCGGTGGAAAGTTTTATCCAGACCGATGCGGCGATCAACCCGGGTAACAGCGGGGGAGCCCTGGTCAACCTCCAGGGCGGACTGGTAGGCATCAACACGGCCATCGCCAGCCCCACCGGGGCATACAGCGGTTATGGATTTGCCGTGCCGGCCAATATGGTCAGCAAAGTGGTCGAAGACCTGATCAAATACGGAGTGGTTCAAAGAGGAGTCCTTGGCGTCATGATCCGTACCGTGGACGGCAACCTGGGAAAAGAGAAAAACCTTGAAGTAACCAAGGGGGCTTATGTGGACAGCCTGATGGCCAACAGTGCCGCCGGTGAGGCGGGAATCAAACCCGGAGACGTCATTGTAGCCATAGGCTCCACGGAAATTGAGAGCTCACCCCAATTGCAGGAAGTCATTGCCCGCCATCGCCCCGGGGATAAGCTGACCCTTAAAGTCAACCGCTATGGCAAAATAAAAGAATATTCGGTGACCCTCAACAACCGCAAAGGCAATACCGACCTGGTATCCAGAGAACATAAAGAGGTATTGAGCAGGTTGGGCGCGGAATTGGAAACCCTCGATGCCAAAACGGCAGCAAAGCTGGACATCCGGGGCGGGGTGAAAGTAAAAGAATTGTACGCCGGGGCCCTGCGCAAAAACTCAAACATGCGCGAAGGATTTATCATCACCAAAGTGGACGGACAACCGGTCGCTACGGTGGATGAATTGGTAAAAGTTTTGGAGCAAAAAGAGGGAGGGGTCCTGTTGGAAGGGGTTTATGAAGACCTGCCCGGAGAATATTATTACGCCCTGGGCATGCAATGAAAGTATAGTCAAACCGATCACCATGGACCAGAAAGTCTATCTTATCCAGGTCCTCGAAACAAGTCCGGATCTGGTGAAAGTCAAATTTCCCTTCCTGGACATTCCCGTGGAGATGAATTACCGTTTTTTCAGGACCCATCTTGAGAAGGGATATTTGAAAATCCGGAAGGAAGAAGCCATTCCTCCTCCCGGCTTTTTTAATCAACAGGTAAAAGGGGCTGCCTGATTCAGGCGACCCCTTTTTTATTGGTTCGAAGTTGAACGAGGTTCCCTTCCTCCCTTCCTCCTTATTCCATACTTTGTGCAATCAAAAAATTCGCCATGCCCAGACCCTCCCCCTTAATTCTATTAATCCCTTTAATTTTTTTAATTCTTTTAATTCCTTTAATTCCTAAGGCCTCCGCCCAGGAAACCTATGGCTCCAGGCTGGGCTGGAAAGCTGATGACCGGGTAATCATCCTGCATGTGGACGACGTAGGCATGTCCTTTGAATCCAATGAAGGCGCTATCCAGGCCCTGGAACAGGGAGTGGCCAGCAGTTGGAGCATCATGATGCCTTGTCCATGGGTACCCGGGATCTTCCATTATTTAAAAGAACATCCTGAAACCGATGCAGGCCTGCACCTGACCCTGACTTCGGAATGGAAAGATTATCGGTGGGAGCCTTTGTCCGGCGCCAGGGCTGTACCCGGCCTGGTCGACTCCGAAGGGGCCATGCACTCCAGTGTAAGGGCCGTAGTCAGTCATGCAAGCCCGGAGGAAGTGGACACCGAAATCCGGGCCCAACTCGACCGATGCCGCAAGATGGGGTGGGAACCCACGCATCTCGATTCCCATATGGGCACCCTCTTTGCCCATCCGGCATTTTTAGATAAATACATCCGGCTGGGTTTGGAACAAAAAATACCCATCATGCTTCCCGCCGGTCACAATACCCTGATGAGACAAACCAATCCATTCGATGAACAAACCATGGCCTTTCTGAAAGCCACCGGAGAAAAACTCTGGAATGCCGGCCTTCCGGTGATCGACGACCTGCACAATTTCAGTTATGACTGGAAGCCTGCGGCCTCAATGAAAACCAGGGAGGAACTGCGCCGCTTCAAATCCCAAAAATACATGGAGTCCTTTGCCGGACTGAAACCAGGCATCACTTTCGTGATCATGCACTGCGCTACCGCCTCCGATATTTTTCCGCACATCAGCGACTCGGGCCCTCTCCGGCAGGCCGACCTGGAAGCCATGCTGGACCCGGTATTGAAAGATTATCTGCAAAAAGAAGGCATCCATATCACCACCTGGAGGGAGATGATGGAGAGGCGCAAGAGGATTCATTGACGGCTGGAGGATTCATCACGGCTTTCCAAGGGTGCTCCCGATTGAAGATACAACTCGGACCCAGGCCTTAACTTTACCTCATGCACGGTAAAACCCTTACCTTTTTATTACTGCTCATATCCATTGCCTGCCTGGATCTGCTGCTGACGCATTGCGGCCGGTCAGACCACAAACAGAAATTGCAAAAACAGGATACCGTCCTCCTCACCAAACACTGGGAATCGCCCATACCCCATCAGGAAATACCGGAAGGGCTCACCTCCATCAGCGCAGCCAGTTGCGGCACCTGCCATGCGGAGATCTATAAGGAGTGGCAACAATCCACCCATGCGGTGGCCTTCCAGGACCCGCAGTTTCAGGCCGAACTGAAAAAAGACAACATCATCACCTGCCTCAATTGTCATACGCCTTTGCAAAATCAGCAGGAGTTTATTGTGAGGGGATTCATCAACGGAGATTATAAAACGCCGTGGAAAGAAGTCAATCCCCATTTTGATAAAAGCCTTCAATTGGAAAGCATCACCTGTGCCACCTGCCATGTCCGCGATGGACAGGTGATTGGGGCTCTAGGTTCGGATCGGGCGCCCCACAAAACGCTCAAAGACCCCGGATTCCTTTCGGAAAAATTATGCCTGGGATGTCACAATGTGGTCGATGAAGCCAGTCCTCAACTGGTATGCACTTTTGAGACCGGGGATGAATGGAATGCCAACTGGGCAAAGCGGGAAGGTAAAAACTGCATTTCCTGCCACATGCCCTCCACCGAACGGCCCTTGTTCCCGGGCATGTCCAAACGGGCCGGCCATTTCCATCACTTTCCCGCATCAGGCATACCAAAATTCAAGGACCGCGAAGCGGGCAGGTTGGAAAGCATGGAATTCACGGAAAGCCCCGTACATCCGGGGTATTCTCCCGGCGATCTCCTGAATTACCAACTGAAAATAAAAAACAGCTTTGCCGGCCATAACGTACCCACCGGAGATCCCGAAAGATTTTTTCTTATCCGTTACCAATGGATGGATGCCTCCGGGAATATATTAAAGGAAGAGGTTCACCGGATCGGCGAAGAATGGCAATGGCACCCAGTGGCAAAAAAGATCTCGGACAACAACCTGAAACCAAAAGAAGAAAGGGTCTACCCTTTTACCCAATTGCTGGACCGTGCAGGGACTTATCGCTTCCGGGTCGAGGTGACCAAGCACCGTATGACGGAAGAAAATGCCCGGTATAACCAGATTCTGGGGGAGTATCCTTTGTCGATAGAGGTCTATTCGAAACAATATGAAATTGCTGTAGAATAAATCCCCAATGATAGGGAGGAGGAAAGGAGACGGGAGAAAAGGAGACGGGAGAAAAGGATAAACTACCTCTTCTTCACTCCCACTCCGTATGATAAGCTTTCCCGAATGGATCCTCCTTTTTCCGGTAAGTATGAGCGCCAAAAAAATCACGCTGGGCCTGGATCAGGTTTGCGGGGGAGTCGGCAGAACTGAGGCCGAGCAGGTAATTCAGTGAAGCCGAAAGACAAGGTATAGCCAGTTTTGCCTTTAAAGCCATCACAACGACTTCTTTCAAAGCCGTCCGGTGGTCCCTGACCAGGAAAAGATGAGCGGGCAGGGCCTGGCCCGCGCCCATAAGCGCCCTCGAAAGGGTTTCCATCAGGGATGAACGGATGATGCATCCATTGGTCCAGATGCGGGTGAGCTCCGGGAGCTTAAGGTCCCATCCATACTGATTTGAAGCCGCTTTTAAGACCTCAAGGCCTTGGTGGTGATTGATCCATCGGGCCAACTGGTAGGCCTCATGCAGTTGGTCTTCGGATACCTGCACCGGAGCGGAAACCGTGCCCCCCTGTTTTGCAGCCTCCGTCCGGGCTTCTTTGAAAGAAGATAAATAACGCGCAAACAGGGCTTCTCCAATGAGATTTGCAGGAACGCCCAATTGCGCCGCCGCATTCAGGCTCCAGCTACCGGTGCCTTTGCTCCCTCCTATGTCAGCAATCTCATCCAGGACCAGCCGGCCATCCTGCTTAAATCGTAGGATTTTAATGGTGATTTCGAGCAAATAACCCGCAGCATCTCCCTGGTTCCAGCGATCAAAGAGGTCCGCGATTCGCTCCGGGCTATACTGCATGCCTTCTCTCAGGATCCAATAAGCTTCAGCCAGCAATTGCATCTCTGCATATTCGATGCCGTTATGGATCATCTTGACAAAATGGCCGGATCCCCCCGGTCCGATATAGGTACAGCAGGCTTGCCCGTGCTTATCCCTCGCTGCGGCAGCCGAGAGATACGGGCTTAGTTTTTCCCAGGCCTCCCTGGAACCGCCCGGCATGATGGAAGGACCCGTGAGCGCCCCCTTTTCTCCCCCGGAAACCCCGATGCCCAGATAATGGATATCGTATGATGAAAGCATGGATATCCTGCGGTCCGTATCTTCAAAATGGGAATTACCCCCGTCCATCAGGATATCCCCCGGGGAAAGGGATGGAAGCAGTTGCTGGATTACGGCATCCACCGGGGGACCGGCAGGTACCATGAGAAATATATTCCGGGGCCTGGAAAGGGAATCCGCAAAAGCATGAAGGTCCTCAAAACCCCTGGAGGAGGCCAATTCGGGAAAAGCCGCAATGGCTTTTTCCGCCACTTTTTCTTCCTTGCCAGGTACGTATTGGTTGAACAATGCCATCCGGACCCCTTTCGAGGCCAGGTTTCGGGCCAGGCTTTTTCCCATGACACCCAGGCCAACCAGTCCGAACTCCGGTTTTTCAAGATAATCGAGGATGGCATCTACCAATTTTTCCGGCCCGGCTTCAATAGACAGGTGCATTCCGTAAGCCGGATATTCCATGGCTTCAAACTGGGACTGCAATAATCCGGCAGGCATAAAATGATCCTTCCGGGCCATCATGCGATCGTGGATCAATTCGAAATCCCCGCGCAAAACAATCCAGGAAAGGGGCGATTCCAATTGTTTTGAAAGGGCGAGCCTGTACTTTTCTTTCAGGGCCGAGCAGGCAATCACGGCTCCATCCTGCCTGGATTGTTCCAGGATCAGGCGGTTCATGGCACCCAGCCATTCCTGCCGGTCCTCATCGCTGAGGGGGATGCCCGCTTTCATTTTAGTTTTGTTGGCCGGGGGATGAAAGTCATCTCCGTCATAAAAAGGAAGGCCCAATTTCTCCGACAAGCTTTTGCCGATCGTGGTCTTCCCGGAACCGGAAACCCCCATAATGATATGTACCCTTGCCACGGATCCTGATTTTCGGCCCAAGATAAGCACTTGGAAAAGCAGTTTCCGGATATTGGAAACTACTCCGTCCCGGACCTCCCGCAATTCCGGCATTCCACTTCAGGCAGGTGCCTTATCTTTAGCGCTTTATGAATGAATTTTTAATTCCATCCTCCCAGCCCCTGGGGCCGGTCAAAGCGGGCCACCTGGCCTGGAGAAGCCCTTCCAACATAGCCATCGTAAAATACTGGGGAAAATTCGGACGCCAGATACCCGCAAACCCCAGCCTGAGCATGACCCTGGAGGATTCATTCACCGAAACGCATTTGTTTTATAAACCTGCGGGCAGTGGGGAAGATCCCATCCGGTACTTTTTCAACAACGAACGGAGCCCTTCCTTTGAAGACCGGGTCGTACATTTTATAGAAGGGGTCAGGGAATATTTCCCGTTCATTGAAAAGCTGGAGCTGGAGTTTCATTCCAAAAACTCATTTCCCCATTCGGCCGGCCTGGCTTCTTCTGCCTCGAGCATGAGTTCCATCGCCCTTTGCCTGGTCAGTCTTGAACAAGATCTCTACAAACGGTTCAGTGACAAGCAGTTTTTCCTGAAAGCCTCCTTTATCGCCCGCATGGCTTCAGGCAGCGCCTGCCG
>JAKQHS010000027.1 GCA_029557915.1 Bacteroidota bacterium
CGAGGATGCAATCCGGTCCCGGCGGGCATGCTGCACCTGGATGCGGTCGATCACGATCTCAATATCATGGACCTTGTACCGGTCGACCTGCATGCCCGGTCTCAGGTCCGTCACCTGTCCATCCACCCTCACCTTGCTGTAGCCCTGTTTTCGTGCCTGTTCGAAGATCTCCCTATAATGCCCCTTTCTGCCCCGGATGACCGGTGCAAGGAGGACTATTTTTTTATCCTGGTAGGAATTCAGGACATGGTCGATGACCTGGGCCTCGCTGTATTTGACCATCCTTTTCCCGCTGACATAGCTGTAGGCTTCTCCGATCCGCGCAAAAAGGAGGCGGAACAAATCGTAAACCTCGGTGATCGTGCCTACGGTCGACCGGGGATTCCAACCGCTGGTCTTTTGTTCAATGGATATGACCGGGCTCAGGCCGGTGATCAGTTCCACGTCCGGCCTTTCCATATTGCCAATAAATTGCCGGGCATAGGAAGAAAAGGTCTCCATATACCTTCTTTGGCCTTCCGCGTAAATCGTGTCGAAGGCGAGGGAGGATTTGCCGCTCCCGCTGAGACCCGTAATAACTACCAACTGATTTCTGGGGATCCGGAGGTCGATGTTTTTCAGGTTGTGGACCCGCGCCCCGGTCACCTCTATGTACTCTTCCTCGGCCGTATCCCGGCTCTTTTTTCCTGACATGACCTGCAAAAATAGAACTTAATCGGCTGAGTTGAAGGAAGGTTTTCACTATTTTCCTGAAGCCGGGAGGTCCCGTCCACAATGAACCCTCCCTCCAGGAACCCTGATTTTCTTCGGGACTTTTCCTTAACTTTAGGTCAATCAATCTTTCTCCACATGCGTGAATCCTTTATCGCCCATTCCTATGTATTTTATCACTGGTCTTCCCGGAAAAAAGGGTCAAAAACCAATCTGATCATTAAGGGGGCAGCCGGTGAAAAATGCAGTGTCTGGTTTGAAACCGATCCCCAGGCCGAACTCCACCAGGCCCAGCGGTTTGAAGAAAAGCATTATGCCTTCTATTATTACCAATGGCAATTTGACCAGATCCTGGACATGCTACGCAACGAAAAACCGATCACCGTGGAATTTAACAACGACGAAGGATTCAACAACAGCCGCATCGGGACGGGTGACGAACCGGTCGGTGAGGGCGAAGAGTCCTGATATCAAACGGGTAAGCCCCAGCCGGTCCCTTACCGAACCGTTTTCTTTTTTGCAATGGCCAGGCCCACGTACGAGTCCGCCGTACCGTAATACAGGAACCATTTTTTCTTAAACCAGACCAAACCTTCGGCAAAGGTGGTGCCCGCCTGGTATTGCCCCGTTTTTTCATGCGGGAGCGAAGGCTGGAGAAAGGGGGTCGCCGACCGGTACAGGATCACATCGGGACGAGCCGGGTCGAAGACCACCTGTCCTACGGAATAGGTATTGCCCGGCAGGGAGGGATCCGCGTCCGCTCCGGACAGGTTTTTGCCATTGTACAAGAGGGTAATGCCCTTAGAAGTCATGATGGCCGGAGGCCCGCACTCGGTAAGATGGCTGTCAAAAAAATTCTTCCTGGGCTCAAGGACGGCCTTCAGTTTGCCCTCTTCATCCAGGGTTGGATACCAATCCCGTAAATTTTCGGACCAGGCCAGGTTGATCAGGTGTTCCCCCCAATACATCCAGTACTTGCCCTGGATCTTCGCCAATACCTGTTTTCCTTTTTTTATCCGGGTAATCATGGATCCGGATTTACTCCATGCATTGAGAAATTGGCCGTTATACGCTTTTGCAAAGGCCGGCCCCTTTTTCTCCCAATGGATCAAATCCCTGGAAAAAGCGATGGATAACCTGGCGGTCTTTTGATTCCAGGAGGTATAGGCCACTACGTAAAGACCGTCCTCGGTCTGTACCAGCCGGGGATCCTCGCAACCGCCCGGATCATCGTATTCGCGGAAAGGATCGTCCGCGGGATAAAGCACGGGTTGGGGATATTTGGTAAAATGAATGCCATCTGTGCTTTCAGCCAGCCCCAACCTGGAGGTCCGGCCGCCCAGGTGGGCCACTGGATTGTCTTCACAGCGGTACAGCAGAAAAACCTTGCTGTCCCGGACGATGGCCGCGGGGTTGAAAACATCGGCCTGCTGCCATCGAACCATGCGCTGATGGACCGGATCCATAAAAACAAAATTGGAATCCGCCCGGAGGATTGGGTTCTCCGGGGGTTTGTAAAAGGATTTTTCATTAAACCGGAGCAAAGACTGCGCCCCGATTGGGTTGGCCGTGCAGATCAGGCAGGCCAGAGAGATCCAACGGTACATGTTCTTATTCCTTTGAGTATAATAATTTGCCACCCACC